>JALUTY010000045.1 GCA_027021615.1 bacterium
GAAGGGACCAAAGTGTTCGGCATGGGACCGGAATCGGCGTTCATCATCCGTCGGAACGGGTGTTCGGCATGGATCGGAATCCGTGTTCAGTTTGGTCCGGATTACGCAGATGGGGTTCGGCGAGCTCGGCCATCGCATGCGATATTGCCCGGCGTGCGCGCACTGGGACCTGGCGGAGCGCGGCTACACGTACTACCGCGTATACCACCAGGCTCCGGGCGTATATGTCTGCCCGACGCACGCGGACCCCCTCGAGCGATATCGCCGGGGCTCCCGGCCGACCCGGGGCGGGCCGAGGTCGGTGCTGCCCCTGGGGGAATCGCCGGACTGGACCGCCCGGCCGTATCCCCTGCCTCGCGACCTGCGGGCGGTGCGCGGCCACTTGGCGTACGCCCGCGTGGTCCGGGAACTCTGGGACACGGCCCGCTGCGGCTACGGCAGGGATGTGCTCGACGCAGCCGTGCTCTTGCGTCTTGCCGAACTGGGGGTCGATCTCTTTCGGGGCTGGCTTTACGTGAGGGCGGCCATCCGCGACATGATTTTCGAGGCCTGGGGCGAGCCGTACCTCGACGACTACTGCCGAACCACGCGGCACGTGTTCCGCCGCCACCCCGTACACGACGTGGCCTTGGTTGCCGGGGCTCTGTACGACCAGCCCCGGCTCGTCTGGCGGTGGTGTGACCGGATCGTCGTAGGCTCCGACGGCACGGATCTGCCTCGCGCGCCGCTACAGCGTCGGAGCCCCCTTCTGGCCCGGGTCGGGGCGCGCGATCAGGCAATGCGCCGTCTCGCAGCGATGTGCGGCCCGGGGCGTCTACATTGCCGCGTGTGCACACATGAGGACCCTCGTATCCGGCACATCTGCCGGGACATCCTCCCCGACGGGGCGATGTGGGACGAGTACACGATGCGGCTCTCCGCCGAGGGGCCTCCAACGTACTGGCCCCAGTACCCCGCCAACAACGGGGCGTACCGGCTGGCCTTAGAGCGGGTGCAGCGGTTAGGGACGGGGAGAGCAGTGGGTTTTTGAACCACGGGGAGAAAAGTAAGCGCCCTATGAACCGCTTCTGTTCGGGGTGACCTGGGCCTGGCATTCTCCGGACCGACTCGAGGAACTCGTTTCTCTGTCGGAAAGGAGGTTGGCATGGCCATTGTGGGCAGGTACCGGGTGAAGCGGCAGCGCAGGCGGCAGTTGGCGCGGGGGAGCGGGGCCGGGCGGGACCGGTTGGCAGTTGAGGCGGCGGGCGCGAGGTTTGTTTCGGTGGGCACGGTGGGGTCCCTGGGGTTGGGAGGTGGAGCCGTTGCCCCGGCCTCCGGGGTTAGCGTGTGGATCCATGGCCGCTACGAGGTGCGGGTGGGGTCGGGGTTCGAGGAGTCGACCCTGGCGCGGGTGGTGCGCACGCTGGAGCGGCTGGGATGATCGCGGTGCCGTCGGGGACGCGGGTGTACCTGGCGGTGGGGCCCACGGACATGCGCAAGTCGATCAACGGGCTGGCGGCGCTGGTCGAGACGCAGATGGGGCGCTCGGCGGTGTCGGGGCACCTGTTTGTGTTTTGCAACCGGGCGCGGACGATCGTGAAGGCGCTCTACTGGGACCACAACGGGTTTTGCCTGTGGCAGAAGCGGCTGGAGGCGGAACGGTTTCGGTGGCCGAGGATCGAAGAGGAGGTGTTGGAGATTGAGCCGCGGCAGCTCCTGTGGTTACTGAGCGGGTTGGAGATTGAACATAGAGGTTCCCATCTACGGCTTGCAGTATCTTCTGTCGACTAACGTATTGATTCAGGGGCTGCAAAACCAAAAACTTCTGGACGCGGGCGAACGTTTTTATGGTATAGGGTGGGGCATGGAAACGATATATTCTGCCCTTCCGAATGATATAACCGCCCTGCAGCGCCTGTTGATGGCTGCCCAAGAAGAGAACCGTGCGCTGACCGAAGAGAACCAGAAGCTTCGGACGGATGTTACGTTGTTGCAGGAGGAGGTGCAGTTTCTGAAGCACCGCCTGTTTGGTCGGAAGTCGGAGCGGCTGAGCGAGGCGGAGAGGAAGCAACTGCTTCTCTTCAACGAAGCGGAAGCCACGGTCGAGGCGGCCGGGGAAAAGGAAGGCGAGGGGGAAGAAAAGGAGATCCGGGTTTCCTCCCACACGCGGCGCAAACGGGGCCGGAAGCCGTTGCCGGCGAACCTGCCGCGGGTGGACGTGGTGTGCGACGTACCGGAAGACGAGAAGCGCTGCGGGTGCGGGGCCGAGAAGGTGCGGATCGGGGAGGAGACCTCGGAGCGGCTAGACATCGTGCCGGCGCGGCTTCAGGTGATCCGGGAGATCCGGCCGAAATATGCGTGCCGGGCGTGCGAGGGGGTGGAAGACGAGGGGCCGACGGTGGTGATCGCGCCGGCTCGGCCGCACCTGATCCCGAAGGGGAACGCCACAGAAGGGCTTTTGGCCTACGTGATCACGGCCAAGTTTGCGGACGCGATCCCCTTCTACCGGCAGAGCAAGCAGTTTGAGCGGATCGGGGTGGACCTCAGCCGGACGACCCTGTGCCAGTGGGCGCTGCAGGCAGCCGAGCGGTGTAAACCGGTGCTGGAGCTCTTGCGCGAGGAGGTACGGGCGGGCCCGTTGATCCGGGCGGACGAGACGACACTGCAGGTACTCAAGGAGCCGGGTCGAGCGGCGCAGACGAAATCGTACATGTGGGTGTTTCTGGGGGGACCAGCCGGGCGGCCTGCGGTGGAGTACCACTACGACCCGACGCGGGAGGGGCGGGTGGCGCGGGAGTACCTTCGTGGGTACCGGGGCGTGGTGCAGACGGACGGGTACCAGGGGTACGACTTTCTGGACCACCAACCCGACATCACCCATGCGGGGTGCTGGGCGCACGTGCGGCGGAAGTTTGTCGAGGCGGCGAAGGTGGTCAAGGCGGCCAAGGGGAAGACGCCGAGCACGGCGGCCCATTGGGCGGTGGGGCGGATTCGAACGCTCTATGCCATCGAACGGCAGGCCAAGGCCCAGGGGCTTGAGGGGGAGGCGCTGGTGGAGGTGAGGCGGGAGAAGGCGTTGCCGCTCCTGGGGGCGTTCAAGAAGTGGCTGGACAAGAAGGACGGGCAGGTGGTGCCAAAGAGCCTGTTGGGGAAGGCGGTGGCCTACGCTCGGCAACAGTGGCCCCGTCTGGAGGTGTACGTGGACCACGCGTTCCTGACACCGGACAACAACCTGGCGGAGAACGCGATCCGGCCGTTTGTGGTGGGGCGGAAGAACTGGCTCTTTAGCGCCACGCCGGGGGGAGCGTGGGCGAGCGCGGCGTTCTACAGCCTGATCGAGACGGCGAAGGCGAATGGGTTGGAGCCGTACCGGTACCTGAAGCACGTGTTCGAGCACGTACCGTACGCGAAGACCAAGGAAGACTACCGGGTGCTCCTGCCGCAGCACATGCCGGCAGACCTCTTTGCCCGACTTGCGCCGGGGAGCGGTTTATAAGGCGCTTACGGAGAAAAGAAATGCCGTTGAGGCAGTACCGTGTGCCCCCCTCGATCGAGCACTGGTATCCCCCCGCCGCATGGGCAGCCATGCGTGCGTATTGTGGCGGAACTCAATGGCAGCGGCCGGCCCTGTACGGGTACCTGGCCGTGTTACCGGTCCCCGTTACCCGCGTGGACTGGATGGCTGACGCGCTCGGGGTCGCACAGAACACGGCCATCATGTGGCTGTCTCGGCTGGAGAGAGCAAAGGTATTCGGGCAGCGCTGCATGGTGGTGCTCCCCGACGTCGCGGAGAAGCTGCGGATATTCTCGTGGGGACCGACCGGCCGGGAAATCGTGGATCTCATGGCATCCTTGCCCACGCCAGCCAAGTGCCCCCACCTCCCCCAGTACCGGCGGTTGCTCGCCGACCCCAATGTGGTGGCGGCCCTCCGGGTGGCTGCGGACGAGACGGGGGTGTCCGGCTTCCACGCGGCGATAGATGCGTTTGGTGCCTTGATGGGCGGGGCCCCTGTCCCTCGACAGCCCCAGGGCCTGGTACCGAAGCGGTATCGGGGCGGCGTCCGGTTCGTGCCGGGGCGTCCGACCCCGAATGTCCAGGATGGCACCGGGGGTTCGGACATGGACGATCAGGTGGAGGATATGGAGGAGACAGGATTGCCGGAACGCGAGCAGTCCGACGACGAGATGGCCCCCTCGTGCCACGGGGGGTTCCCCGTAGGTGACGGCGATGCGCCGGGCCCATCATCGACCGGATGTCCCCCCGGGCCTTCCCCTGGGGATGGCGTGGCCCGCGCCCTCTCCGAGGACCGCGAACTGCGCTGGTGGGTGCTGCGTTACGGGCTCGGCGAACACGTTGTGAGGGCGTACTGCCGGGAGTTCAGGGCGGAGGCCGCGCTCGTCCTACAGTCCCTGCGGTACGCGAGGTGGGACATCCTCCGAGGGCGGGTTGCCCCGGAGAAGGCCTTACGGGCCGTGCATGACGCGTTCACGGAGCACGGATGCTACCCGCCGCCGCCCGACTACCACGCGGCGGCCGATCTGCGCGGGGTGGTACTGGCAGACGCCCAGCGCCGCCGGGGCCAAAGCGACTCGTAGGCTCTGAGCTTGCGTCCATCCAAGGGAAAGGACTTCATCCGAGAGGAGCCGGACATCGCGATGACATCTGAAGACTTCGCCCGACATCTGCACGACATTCTCTCCCGGTACGGGATCGATGCGCCGACCGAAGAGTTCCTCGCCGCTCTTGCGGAAATGGCCACTGCCTATGCCGAGGCGGCGGGGCGTCCGCTAGATACGCCGATCCTGCCGGCCCGAACGGGTGGCGTGACCTCGGATCTGGTGCGTTCCTGGGGACTCGTCCCCGTGCGCGGCAGAGATTCGGCGGAACTGCGCCGACGGGCCATTGGGGAGTCCGCCGCCTGGGCCGTGCTGGTCTGCCACAGCTACACGACCCGCGAGGCCGCGGAGATTCTGGGGGTCACCGCGGGGGCGATTCGTGCGAGGATTGGTCCAACTCGGAGAAGTCTATACGGGTTTCGCTCGCTGGGGCGCTGGCGGCTTCCAAGGTTCCAGTTCATGGGCGACGATACCCTCCCTTATATTGAGCTCGTCTTACCGCACGTGCCCGAAAACGCATCCCCCGTGGCCGTACACCTGTGGTTCGTGGACCCGAACCCCGCCCTGGTGGACCCTGCCACGGGCGACCCCCTCAGTCCTCGGGAGTGGCTCCTTCGCGGCTACTCGCCCGAGCCGTTGCGGGATCTGCTTCGGCAGATGAAAAGCGGGCCCCGGAGCCCCTGAGGGCAGAGCGAGTGCGCTCACAACGGTTGGGTACGCTTCCGAGAGGTTCCTTCGGGTTTCCAGTGGGGCGAGAGTCGCGGTAGGGTGGTTCGCCGGAAGGCGGTCTGCCCCGGGGGTGTCATCGGAACCCCGGGGGCCGACGGTCGTGCCAGCCGGGCTTCCGAGTTCGGCGAAAACACACGGAGGAAACCACGGTGGCGATGCGAGTGGGGGTGTCCGAGGCCAAGACCCACCTCTCCCGGCTGCTTGCCGCGGTGGAGCGGGGCGAGAGAGTCACGATCACCCGGCGCGGCAAACCGGTCGCGGTGCTGATCCCGGCGGAAGCTGCGGAGGGGATGGATGGGGAGGAACTCGTTCGGGAGTTCGCCGCGCTTCGTGCGCGCACCCGGCCGACTCCGGAGTCGATCCGGGAACTGCGCGATCACGGACGGGATCGATGACCCCCCTCGTTGTGGCTTGCTCCGTGTCGGCGCCTGGTGCCTGGGGAAGAGGGGAAGCCGGCTCTTGAGCGGGTGCGGGAGAGGACCTGCGGGGCGGAGACTCTGACAAAGCCGTGGCGGCCAACTGGCAACCTTTCTTGCTGGTTTGGGCCGTAGCGGGCAAGGGGCGTTCCCAGATCGGCCTTCCCGTTTTTTTCATGCGGAGGTTGTGGCGCGCCACGGCATTTCCCACCCCAAGGCCCTGGTGGACCTGGCCCACCGCCTGATCGACGACACGCCTCGCTCTACAGCGTGAACCGCCTCACCGGGTACCTGAAGGCGTTGGGGCACAAGGTTCCCAAGTACGCCGTGGCCGAGTACCTGGAGTGGCTGGAGGACGCCTACTTCCTCTTCTCGGTCCACCTGTTCGACCCCTCGGCCGCGCGGCGAAACACGAATCCCAAAACGATCTACTGCATCGACCACGCCCTGGTGGTCTCGGTGTGGTCGGGAATCCGGGCGAACCGGGGCCGTCTCCTGGAGAACCTCGTCTTCACGGCCCTGCGGCGCGTGACCCCGGAGATCCACTACGTGAAGACACGCCGCGGCGCGGAGGTCGACTTTCTCGCCCGGCTGCCGAAGGGCTCCCGGCTCCTGGTGCAGGTGTGCGACGATCTGGCCGATCGAGCCACGCGAACCCGCGAGATCAGGGCTCTGCGCGAAGCCATGGAGGAGCTCGACATGCCCCGGGGCATCGTGGTGACCCGGGAACACGACGAGCAGGTGGAGACGGGAACGGGGCAGATCGACGTAACGCCGGCCTGGCGCTTCCTGCTCTAGCTCCCGGAACCCGCATAGGAGAGCCAGGGTCGGGCTCCCATCCCTCCGGCAGAGGGAACGGGAAGCACATCCCGCCAGCGTGCGGGCCGGCTACAGGAGAGTCGAATGATCACACGAATCGACGCGCGGGGACGGACGACCGTCCCCCAGGGCGTCCGGGCCGCGCCGGGGCTCGCGCCTGGCGACTGGATCCTTTGGTCGGTGGATCCCGACGGCACGGCCCGCGTCCGACGGTGTCACGAGGAAGACGAGGCATACCTCCGGTCCGTCGAGGCCACCCTGTTGGAGTGGGGGGAAGAAGCGGACGACGACGTGTACGGGGACCTACACGGTCGATGGAGTGAGATGAGGCATCAAAAGGGGGTGGTTAGGCGACCCAAAAACGCCGAGCGCCCGCATTGGTTCGGGGCAACGCGGGCGAGAAGGGGTGCGGCATGACGATCGTTAAGAAACCATCGAAGGCGGCCAGAATGTCCAGACACGCGAACCTGGCTGAGCAGTTCTTTAAAAAACTAACGCCCGAGAGGAGGAAGCTATGGGGGGTTGAGCAAGCAGAGCAGGGAAAGCGGGGAACAACAACACTCAGCATCTCGCACCCAGCCGGTCTTGTCGCATTGTCAGGGTTCCTGAAGAGATTGGCCAATAAACGGGCCAATAAACGGTCCGAGCCCTCCCCGGTTTTTTGTCGGGGAGAAGTGGCCTGGCATGAGACGCTTGTTCCATCAGCCCTGCGTCACGTCAAATCGCAAAACGAATTAGATTCAATAATATCGGTAGAGGACGCACTAGAAAAAGAGATAAAAAACCGGCTTGGGCATAGGATGAAGCGCTTCTCGGAAAGGCACTTCTCTGCCATTCTCCAACATTATGGCGTTCGAACGTCATGGATCGACTTGGTGGACAATCTCTTCGTAGCCGTTTGGTTTGCCCTGCACGAACGCCACACAGACGAGAATTCACAATGCTACTACAAACCGTCTTCACGTCAAACAGGTTGGATACATTTTATCCGTCAGAAGATAGACAGCCATCCGAAGCTCCGTATACGAGATCTTCGTTCGGAATATCATTCTCTAAGCCTTCGACCTCACGCCCAACACGCTATCACAGCGACCCGGTGGACGCGGCAACACTGGCGCCTAGATAATCTCGATTTGTCCCCGTATGTTGTGGCCTCTGTAAAAATTCCAAATTTGCCCAAACTTTGGAAACTTCAGGGGCACATGTGGTCTCAAGAGTTTTTCTTCCCCACCCCAAAACATGATCATACGTATTCAGTTCTATTAAGAAGAGAAACAGCGGACATACTAGACGCGGTTGCCAAAGAATTCGGGCTACCAAAACAACAATTAGGCAAGATTGACTTATACAAGCACAAGACATAACCATAGACTCGCGAAGAATTGTCGAACTTTTTTCGCCTTTGCGGCCCATTTACTTTAAATTCAATAACAGCAAAACCATCATTATCATTTTCTGCGCTGAAACGACGAAACTCGCTTGGCGGGTCTCAAGAAAACCCCACATAGCGATATAAAGCGTCCACAAGCGCCTTTACGGTTGTACACGTAGGAAAGGCCAGGGCGGGGTTCCTCTTCCTCCGGCAGAGTGAACAGGACGTACCATCCGCGAGCGTGTGGGCGGGCCCAGCTCGTGCCCGGAGGCGGTTTATAAGACGCTTACGCTTCCTTCCTTCGGCAGAACTGTGAGTCGAAAGCTGGTGGCACAGCCCTGCAAAGGCCTTCTGCAGACTCACACCAAGCGTTCTGACCGCCACATGTAGCGTTGCGCCATATTAATGACACTACATGTTGTGTCATCCCCCTTGACCTGGCGGCTCTTCGGCTTCAGAATGCTCGCAAAACGCTCAACATTTGTTCGCAGGAGCTAACGCGCGATGGGTGACGACACGTCTGTTTTACGGGTACTTTCGATCGACGGCGGGGGAACCAGAGGCATTTATGCCGCCGAATACCTCCGGATCTTGATCTCCGACGCCGCGAAGAGGGTCGGAGTCGAACCAGCAACGCTGGACCCAGGGAAAGCCTTTCACCTCATCGTTGGGACCAGCACGGGGGGCATCGTCGCGTGCGCGCTGGCAATGGGCCGCCCGCTCGATCGAGTTGTCCAGTTATACAGAGAGCACGCTGCTAAAATCTTTCCCGAGAGGATCCCTTCAATCCCCGCTGACCAGCCGTTCGTGACACTTCGCCATCCTTTGCAATCTTCGCGCAAAATAAAACTCCTGTGGCGATTTACGCGCAAGCGTAACGAACTCAATCGGCGGGGTCGCGTTGCTCTCCAAAGTGCACTGGAGGCCGAGTTCGGAGATGAGACGTTCCTGGGACTCTGGAAGTCTCGCCGTATCGCTCTTTGCCTTCCGGCTGTGAACGTGGAGAAGGCCAGCGCTTGGATTTTCAAGACCCCGCATTTGGACGGGTCTCGGGGCCGTGACGACAACTGCCGTCTCGTCGACGCTTGTATGGCCACGACGGCGGCCCCAATTTACCGATCTCTGGCCGCCGTACCCTCCGGCGACAGTGAACTCGACACCAACATCTTCGTTGATGGTGGTCTGTGGGCCAACAACCCGGTTCTTGTAGCCCTCGTCGAAGCTTTGCGCATGCGCGATTCGTGCGATCGCCCCATAGAGGTGTATTCGATGGGCACCTGCGCCCAGAGGGGCGGAGATTGCCTTTCCCTGGAGGAGGTAGATCAAGGTCCAATCTATTGGCAATTCGGGGGCAAGGCCGCCACGCTCGGTATGGATGCACAGTCCCACGCCTATGACTACGTGGCGAGGTTTTTGGCCAAGAGCCTCCCCGGCAAGTGCTCGGTCTTTCGTTTCCGAGGCGACACGCCTCCTGCATCGCTGTTGCCGTACCTCTCTCTCGACGAGGCGAGTCCGGCCGGGCTTTCCGAGCTCGTGAAGCAAGCCCGCCACGACGCGGATTTTACACGGAGCAAGGCGAACGATCCGAACGAACCCGAAAGTAGATTTCTTCCAAAGTTTCTTTCTGCAATCGCAGAAACCCGAATGGTACCGAAGGCAAAGATGTGCTCTTAAACGCGGAAGGAGAGGCCGATGTACGACTGCGCGGAACACGTTCTTGCGTACCACAACGAAGAAGTGACCTTGCCCCAGTCCGAACGGACGGCGATGCGGCGGCGCCGTGACGCCAACCGGAAGCGCGTGAAAACGGGTCTCAGGAAACAGGACAAACCGCTACCCATCGGGTTTTTGCCTCAAGGCTCCTACGCCATGAAAACGATGGTCCAAGAACCCGATAACGACTACGACATTGACGACGGTGTCTATTTTCGCAAGGAGAAACTCGTCGGCCCCAATGGGGGTGAGATGACGCCGTTGCAGGTCCGCCAGATGGTCCGGGACGCCGTTGACGATGGGTCGTTCAAGACGCCGCCAGAGGTAAAAAAGAATTGTGTCCGCGTTTACTACGAGGGTGGGTACCACGTCGATATCCCCTGCTACCGGGAGGTCAAGACACAAGGTTTCTGGGGCCGAGAAGAAATCCATTTCGAGTTAGCGAGTTCTTTTTGGAAAAAGTCGGATCCTGTCGCAGTCACCAAGTGGTTCGACAACGAGAATCAGGCCCAAAGTCCAGACGATACCAATGGACGCCAGTTGCGGCGTGTAGTGCGGTTACTAAAAAAGTTTGCGAGGAGTCGGACAAGCTGGAAGGGGCGGATCGCCACGGGATTCATGATTACGAAGCTCGTAACAGAATGCTATCAGCCGAACGCCTCGCGGGAGGATGCCGCCCTCAGGGCCACAATGATCGCTATCCGGGACCGGTTGCGAGACAGTCTGGAGATCCAGCACCCAGTGATCGAGGGAGAGTACTTGACCAAAGGCCCGAACGACGCTCGGGCCAAGTTTCTCCTCGACAAGTTAGAGGACGCCGTCAACAAGTTGCAGATCCTCGACAAACCGGATTGTACAGAAGAGGAAGCGCTTGATGCTTGGGACTCGGTGTTTGCCACTGATTTCTTTTCGCGACGGGCGACAACCAAAGATAAGGGAAGATCGGAGGGAGAGGCAGTCTCTGCCGCTGTGCTGATCGGTATGGGGAATCGAGCGCCCCGCGAGACACAAAAGCATGGTGGGGGACGGTACGGCTAGACCAATGGCACCGCGGTCGCCACTGGCCGCCATTCGTGTGGACGCGGCCGTCGAAGCTGAACGGGTTCTTCGCAAGCTCGCCGGATCAACGAGCGTCAGGCCTCTCAATGCCGGGAGATTGCACAAGTACCGCAATATCCGCCCGGCTCACGGCTGGCGATTCGAAGTGTCGTTCGAGGACAGGGTCCGGGAGATGGATCTGATCCTCCCCGACGACTTTCCGTTCTCCGCCCCCCGAGTCGCGTTGGTGACGCCTCCTCCGAAGGGGGAGGTTTGGCCGCACGTCGAAAGGAATGGGCTCTTATGCCTGCCAGAAACCGACGAAGCACGGTCGAGGGATGTAGAGCGCCTCTTGGAGCATGCGCTTTCGGACGCGGCAAGGCTGATTCGGGACTGCGTGACCGGGAATTATGACCCCGCGGACCTTCTAGAGGAGTGGGTTTCCTATTGGGCTCAACATTCCACATCGGACGTACCATGCTTCAAATCCATCCTCTCCTTGGAGCCGCCGTCCAGGCTAGTCCGGGTCTGGTGGGGCAGGAAGTTCGCTCTGTTCGGCGAGACTGACGAGACCGTTCGTGCATGGCTGACGAACCGATTCGGGCCATCTTCGAAAAGCACAGGGAGGCGGACAGAAGCCGCACTGTTCCTGTGGTTGCCTTCGCCTCTTCTCCCCAGCGAGTACCCCACCACGAATGGCGGGGTCCTCCGGCTGGCCAGACGCGCAGATCCCGCCGCAGCGAACGTCCTCAAGGAGATTGCTTCCGCACTACCGGAGAGGCTTGGGGTCGTGCTAGGCAGCCGAGCGACGGATGGACCTTCAGCGGTCGGCCTGACTTTGCCAAAACCTTCCTGCATGGCAAGGGGTACGAAGAGCTCAGCGTTAGTGGCTATCCCCGGATTTCGCCCGGGGAAAGTCCCGCCGAGTGTCAAAACCAGCATGTACCTCGGAGATGGCACGAAAGTCGAACGAACAAATGTTCAGCGAGTAGACAGCCGATGGGTCCACGGGAGGGACCGTGACAGATCTCACGAACGTCTCCGGTCTGCTCGTATCGCACTGGTCGGATGTGGATCCGTAGGGGGAGTTGTGGCCACCTACTTGGCTCAATCAGGCGTTGGATCTCTATTGCTGGTCGATCCTGAACCTCTCACACACAGCAATACGAGCAGACATGTCCTGGGGGCTGTAGATGTAGGGAAGAACAAGGCGACGGCATTGGAAAAGCGACTTCGAAGGGCGTTCCCCCATATTAAGGAAATGCAGGCTCTACCGTCCACTTGGCAGGAAGTTGAGTTTAGTAAACCTGGACTTTTGCGGAACTGTGATTTGATCATCTCCTCGGTAGGCTCCTGGAGAGTCGAACGCGCTCTGAACGAGGTGCACGTCTCTGACCGTGGACACCCTCCAGTGCTTTACGGGTGGCTGGAGGAGCACGGGATCGCTGGACATGCAGTTCTTGTTACTGGAAGAGGTGGGTGCTTTCACTGCGGATTCGATGAGACCGGAATGCCATTGCTGAGGGTAACGTTTTGGCCCGGTGGTGCGCCTGTCTACCGGGAGCCAGGATGCAGCTCCGCCTTTCAGCCCTATGGCGCTGTGGACGTGGCGCCTGCTCTCGCGCTCATTACCAGAACCGCGATTGACTATCTCCTAGGCGCCCTTGACTCTTCGATTCACAGGACTTGGATTGGTGACGGGATTGCCCTACAAGAAGCTGGAGGGGAATGGGATAAGAGGTGGTGCAGCAAAGTAGGAGAACCAGGTCCAGGCTGGTGCCGCACAGAGCAAGAATGGACAATCCGAAGCCAGTGCCCGGCGTGCATGGGGGTGGCGTTCCGGTGATCCAGTACCGTATCGCAGACTCCGGTCAAGTTCTCACATTCACCGACGAAGTTCTAGCCCATTTCTGGCGACATCGGCAAATTGGCTCCCAAAGACGTGAATCCGGGGGGCAGCTATTCGCGCGATTTGATCATCTTCATGTCATAGTCCTCAAAGCAACCGGCCCCAGGCGCCAAGACCAGCGGGGGCGATTCTTCTTCCATCCAAATCGGGGCTTAGAACAGCTGGAAATTCGCTGCATGTACAAAAAAGGTCTCCATTTTATAGGCGACTGGCATACTCATGAGGAAAGAATTCCGCATCCTTCCAGCTTAGATCTGCACAGCATTGATGAATGTTTTCGCAAGTCCTTGCACGACCTAGCCGGATTTGTATTAGTCATTGTAGGCACAGAGCCCTTCCCGGCCGGGCTACATGTATCATTACACAACAATAAAGGCATGACCATGCTAGACCTTGTCCGATGAGTGGTCCTCTTCACCGATCTGCTTGTTCCGCTTGTGACTCGCTCTCTGGAGGCGGGGCCGGCTTCGGGGCGGGGCCGGCGACCAACCCCCCAGGGCGCATACGACCGGATTCGAGACTACTTGCGGGCAAAGGGGCTCCTGGAGTTCTACGACCTCTCGCTCACAGAAGCCGAGGGGCTTCACGTCACGAAGAACCGCAAAGTCCTCCTCTGTACCCTGTCCCGGGTTGACGGGTTGACACCTTTAAAACCGCTACGCCCGGGACGTGATGCCATCGTCTCTGAGCCGCCGGGTCGGTTGAACCTGTGTGAATTTCGTGAGAAGTTGATCCCAACTTTCCAAGGGACATCCGGGTGCGCGGCGACCGGCCGGAATGAGGACAAACTTTATTTTTCAGAATCGACGGCAAGGAGGGTCGCTTTCGCCCCCGAGGACAAACTTTACGGGTAGAAGGCCGGCTTCGGGGAGAAAGTCAGGATAGGGGGTCGAAAAAGTCAGCGCGGATGCTCAATGCACCATATGTTGTGTTTAGAATACGATAGAACACAATATATTGTGGCATGATCGCCGAGAAGGGGAATAACCGACACCAGCGAGGGGGACCGCCGACCAGGACATACTTTATTTTACGTCCACACCTCTTGTGCAGGGAAAATAAAGTTTGTCCCGGGAAAATAAAGTTTGTCCTGAGAGGCCCTCGGCCGGATTTCCAGGGAAAATAAAGTTTGTCCTGGTCTCTGCTTCTGATGAGGGAGAGGTTGCGCCGAGGGTCAGTCATAGAGGCCTCAAACTGTACCGACAGCCTTTCGCTTCTCCTGACTCCAGGGGTCTTTGAGCGCCAAGCCCGGCGACTTCCATGAAGCCCCGGGCGACCTCAAGTCTCGCTGCTACCCCCATCCCTAAAACTGATTTTTCGAACTGCCCCGAAACCAGGCACTGGGATCTCGTCGCCAAAACGCTGGCACCCGAGGTCCTGCAACTTCGTTAATAGGTCGGCGTCGGCCCCTCTTTCCTTCTTCCCTCTCTTGGCTTCGAGCAAATACAGGGTCACATCAGCTGAACAAACATGCACCCATATACCATCAAATTCCTTGACGATGTCATTGTAGTGCACCTTAAATGCACCCCTACCGATCAAGTAGTATCCACCCTTTTTCCGGTTTGATTTAAAAAACTCCAACACTGCACTCGTCTCATGGCACAAATGCCCGCCCCCGAACTTTCCTGCGACCAACGAAGAGAACTCTTGGGATGCCTTCCTGGCCTCCCTCACTCCTTTGCAAAACACCCAAGGCAATATCGCCTCTCGATAGCGTTCCAACATCTCGGACCTTAGCTCCAGCCCGGGGCATCCCAAACAGGCAGCAGCGAGATAACTTGCCAAGCGGTGCAACATCCTAGAAAAAGAGACGGGTGCTTTTGTCGCTGTTTGTTCTACCACTTTATACAAAAATTTCTTGTCACCTCCAGAGACCTCTGTCCACGCCTCAGCAACCATAGAGACACCGGCATACAGCTTGCCGATAGATAATGCTTCGTACAGGTTTCCGCGTTCGTTGGGGTGGAGCAGAAATATTTCTATATGCCGTGCGTCCCGTGGCCATCTTGAAACATAGATACGATAGCGCTTGCCAATTCTATCACGAAACCTCCCGTACACCGACAGATCGCTTTTCGAACTCATTGGATGTGGAAGGGAGGCTATATATGAAAATTCACCGGCCTTTTTGCTATCGGCACCGGCATTCTCGAGCAGTTCCCCGACAATGTGTTCGACAACACTAGACGCTGTATCAGGCGTAGCCCTCTCAATTCGCTTGCCAAACCGCTTCTTCAGCCTGCTAAGTGTTTCGTAAATATGGACGACATTTGACGGTGTTACATACACTGTTTCGCAAAGGTATGCGCTCAGTGCTTCTAGCATCGCGCCACGCGCGTCAAAACGGTCTCTCAGCTTGGCTACAAGCCCAAACTCCTCATGAACTTGTAGCGCAAGAGCTACAGGGTCTATCAGCAACGACCTGTCAGTAAACTGGATGTCCAAGTAGCCGTATGAAAGTTCCCTCACGAGACCCAAAATATCGAATGCCTCGTTTAATTTTCCGTGCTTGCGTTCATCTTGTAAAGCCTCTATGTATGACTCCAATGCTGCAATACAGAACGATCTGAGTCCGTCTGGCCACTGCGCTCTCTGTACCCTCCAAAAGGCCAAACACACGGAGAATTGGTACCAGCGGCCATGCTGAATTACTTCCTGGCAATAGGGTCTACAACTTTCCGGAAAACCATCCAGAAAAGCATCCGACAACACTTTGTTCTTCTGCAACTGAAATACAACAAACCTTTCAGCAGCATACGTATCAAATAGGTGTGCGTACTGATACAACAAGAACCATAGCTTAATCAACTCACTTTTTGATATTTTTCTCCCCCCGACTTCCACCGAGGAACTTAGCCGAGCGTTTCCGCTACGCATGGACAGGATATCGACCAAATACATAAAGAGTGATACATACTCGAAACGCGTATGGTGCGCTGACGACAGGCCATGTGCTAACACCCCAAGTTGCCGCATTCGCGACAACCTGTCAAACTCCCCTTCAGATTTCAGACAATGGACAAGGTGTTTAAGCATCTCGTCGTAGGCGTGCCATCTCACTCGACCTAAGCCAGGTATCACTGCGTACTCAACATGGGGCTTACTCTTCGTGACACCAAAGCTGTCGCTCTGACCCACAGCTGGCACTCCCATACATGACTAAGTTTTCCAGGACCAACGAAAACCGGTACGCACTTGGCACGCAGATCGACCTTCATCGTAGAAGTTCTTGATTCCACACCGGCGTCGAGCGCTCGGACTTACTGCATGGGGTAGTTTGTTATATACGCGACGTTCCTTGCACATCATCCGCACCGGGAGGCGGCCGTCTAACACTGCGCCTAAGTCAATACGCCCACTCCTCGTGGGCCAACGGGGCGCGGTTGAGTTCGTCGCGGAGCGAGCGCCACAGGGGAAGAAAGCGGTCGAGCAGGGCCCGGAAGCGATCGGTATGGCGGCGCTCGATGAGATGAACCATCTCATGGACGAGAACGTACTCGAGGCAGTTCGGCGGCTTCTTGGCCAGTTCCACGTTCAACCAGATGCGCTTCGCTTCCGGGGTGCAGGAGCCCCAACGGGTCTTCATGCGGCGGATGCGAACGTCGGCGACCTCCACGCCGATCCGGGGTTCCCACTTGCTCAAAAGTGACGGCAGGCGTTCGCGGAGTTGGTGCCGGTACCAGCGGTAGAGCACGGCTTCCCGCTCGTCTCTGCCGAGGCCGGGTGGCACGGTGAGCCTAAGGCGCGAGGGGCCGGCGATCTCGACCTTGGGTCTTGTCGGTCGTTCTTCCACGTCGAGCCGGTAGCGGCGCCCCAGAAAGTAGTGGGTCTCGCCCGACACCATCTCGCGCTCCGATTGACGCTCCTGTTCCTGGAACGCCGCCTGTTGCCGCCGGATCCATGCGAGTCGGGTCACGACGGCCAAGCGGATAGCTTCGTCGTTCAGGTGAGCGGGGGCCGCCACGCGGACTCGGCCATTGGGGGGGTACACGCCGAGGTGGAGGTTCTTGATGCTTTTCCTTACGACCTCCACGTCGAGGCCGCTCACGCGCAGGTGTGTGCGGTCAGTACTCATGTTGGTTCTTCACGACCTCGAAGACGCGGTTCACGAGTTCCGGGTTGTCGCCCAGGATGCGCCGAATCGCCTTACGGACGAGCCGCTCTTTGATGGGGTGGCCCCGCCAACCATCTTGCCTTTGTTTGCGAATTTCCTGGTCGAGCTCAAGTGCCAGCTTTTCGCGTCGCTCCCAGCCCTGGCCCTGCTCGTCCTCCGCCGCTAGGGAGGCGCCGTCCAGGTTGTCGTACAACGCCCGGCGCCCGGGCGTGTTGATCGTGTCGGGGTAGGTGGCGCCGGTTTCGGGGTTTTTGATCTTTTTCGTGAGTTCGACGATCTGCTGAAGGTATTCCTTGTACTCGATGGCCTGTCTGCGGCGCTCCTCGATCAGTTCGTCGAGGAGTTTCGACATCTTCTCGTAGTACTTGGGGTTCACCGGCATCTCGTCGATGATGAGCCGCCGGACGTTGTTCTCGATGGTTTCGGCCACGGCCTCCGGGTTGTTGCGAATCCCCTCCGGGAGGCTTTCGATGGCGTCCTCGCCCCTCTGCACCACGAGTTCGATCAGAGACAGGTCATCAAAGGCTGAGATCTTCTCGCTCTCCTCGGCCCGGATGTAGGTGTCGAGCAGGTGGCGCATGGCGGGCTCCAGCATCTTCATGTCCACGTAATCGCCGCTCGCCAGCCGCACCGCGTCTCGCACGGCCTGGTAGTGCGCCACCTCCTCGCGGATCTCCCTGGCCTCCTCGGGCGAGTATCCGGCTTCGGCCATCTCGTTGGCCAGGTTCGCGTAGGCCCGCACGTACGAGGCAGTCAGCTTGTAAAGTTCCACCCGCTTCGGCTCGTTCCTCTTGATCTGCTCTGCGTTTCCGCTCTCCTCGGCGCAGAAATACCGGAGGTACGCCGCTGTGTCCCTCGGCGGCTCTACCGGTTCGCACAAAGCCTTCAGGGCTTCGCGCACCTCCTCCAGCCGATTGCGGGCCTGTTCCAGGCGGTCCTTGAGCAGGCCTTCCACGTCCTCCCGGTCGTACCCGTCGAACGCCTCGCCGGTGTAGTCCTTGATGGACTTCTCGAGCGACTTGAAGAGGTCCCGGTAGTCGATGATGTACCCGTACTCCTTGTCCTCCCCGTCGAGGCGGTTCACCCGGCAGATGGCCTGAAACAGGCCGTGGTCCCGCATCTTCTTGTCGATGTAGAGGTAGGTGGCCGGAGGCGCGTCGAAACCGGTGAGGAGTTTGTCCACCACGATCAGAAGCTTCATCTGGCCGGGTTCGTTCACGAAGCGCCGCTTCACCTCCTTCTCGAACTGCTCCACCTTGGTCATCGCCGTGTCTTCGGGTTCACCGAAGTGCTCGGAGAGCATCCTCCGGTACACCTTGTACCGGAGCAGTTTTTCGGTCAGCCCCTCGCCGCTTTCCTCCCCCTTCAGGTCTGCGGGGGAGGGCACGTACGAGGTGACGATGGCGCACTTCCCCTTGAGCGGGGTGTTCTCGAGCATCTCGTACACCCGGCAGGCCGCCGTGATGGAATCGCACACCAGAAGGGCGTTGCCCCGGCCGTCGGCCAAGCGGGGGCGGGTTTCCATGTCGAGCAGAATGTCTCCCACGATCTTGCTCAGGCGATCCCTCGAACTGAGCACCTTCTGCATGGTGCCCCAGCGCTTCTTCACCTGGGCCTTGGCGAGGTCCGAGAGCCCTCGGGTCTTGGCCTCGAACCACTGGTCCACCTTTTCCGGGGAGGTAAGTTGCTGGTCGATGTCTCGGGCCTCGTACCGGAGGTCGAGCACCACGCCGTCCCTCACGGCCTCGTCGTACTTGTAGGTATGGATGTACGGCCCGAACACCTCGATGCTCGTCTTCTTGTCGCGCGATAGGAGCGGGGTCCCCGTGAACCCGATGAACATGGCCCCGGGCAGGAGGGCCTTCATGGCCTGGTGGAGCTTCCCCGACTGGGTCCGGTGGCACTCGTCCACGAACACGAAGAACTCCCCCTTGGGTCGGAAGTCCGGAGGAAGGTGTTCGCGAATATCCCGGATATACGCCTCCACGTCCTCGTCGCTCAGTTCTGCCCCGGCCCCGAACTTGTGGATGAGCGAGCACACGAGCCACCGGGTGCCCTCGTTCAGCACCCGCACCAGGTCGGTGCCGCTCCGGGTCCGGTAGATGTCCTCCTCCACCCCCTTGAACACCTTCTCGATCTGCTCGTCGAGCTCGGCGCGGTCCGTGATGAGGAGCACCCGGCTGTTCGTCACGTTCTCGCGGATCCATTTGGCCAGCCACACCATGGTCAGCGACTTTCCGCTCCCCTGGGTGTGCCAGATGATCCCGCCCTCCCGGCGACGCACGCGGCCCTGGGCCGCCTTGACCCCGAAGTACTGGTTGTGGCGGCACACCTTCTTGATACCGCTATCGAACACGATGAAATCGTGCACGATCTCGAGGAGCCGATCCTTCCGGCAAAGCTGCGAAAGTTCCCGCAGAAGCACGTTGTTGCCCGCTTGCGGGAGGGCTTCCGACTCCTTCCAGCGCAACCAGTACTTCTCGGGCGTCTCGATCACGGCGTAGCGGAGCCCTTCGGTCTCGTTGCCGGCCATCACGAGCTGCACGGTGGTGAAAAACGGACGGATGAACTCGGCCTTCTGGTTGTCGAGGGTCTGGCGAATGCCCTCCGTGACCGAGACGGTGGAGCGCTTGAGTTCCAGCACGCCCAGCGCGATGCCGTTTACGTACAGAACCAGGTCGGGCCGCTTGGTATGGTGGCCGCGGACCGTGACCTCTTCGGCGATGGCGAACTCGTTGCTCTCAGGATTTTCCCAGTCGATCAGCCAGACCGTTTCGGTCTGCTCGCCCACCTCGGCCCGCACCCTCACCCCGTAACGGAGCAGTCCGTATACCGCCCGGTTCGCGTCGTAGAGCCGGGTGTTGCCGCCTAGGGCTGCGGCCTGGTTGAGCTGAAAAAGCGCCCGGTCGATCACCTTCTGGCGGTATCCCCGGCGAGTCAGCCATGCCCGCAGCCGTTCCTCCTCGACATTGCGGTTGTCCGGCCGGTCTCTCCAGTCGCCTAGGTACTCGTACCCCAAGGCGTCTTGAAAGAACGCCACCACCCGCGCCTGGACCTCGCGCTCAGGGTCCCCCACCGTGCTCATGCCTACGTCTCCACTCGGGCTTCCTGGATGGCCTTCAACGTGTTCCCGTTTTCGTCTTTCCAAGCGGTACGGCCGTTCGCGTTGCGACCGAGCACCACGGCCGCGGCCGTGGACGGCGACGAAAACCGGTAATCCTGGGTGAATAGCAGGCCGTCGTCTCTAGGCTCTAGAACGCCCCGTTCGAGCAGTTGCTTGCGGATGTTCCTCATGTACGGGTTGAACGCTTTTGACTCCTGGTGGCGGCCCATCGAGCCCTTCAACACCAAGAACCCGTCCGCGGCCTCGTAGCCCCTCGCGTCGGCCCCTTTCGCGCGAAGGAACAGCTCAACCGACCCGCCGTCGGCGCTTTCTTTGTTCTTTTGCGTCTCGGCCGATGCCGGCTCGAACGCGTCCACGCCGAGCAGAGGGAAGATCACCAGCATCTCGGCCAGAAACCACTCCGCATCGGCCCGGTCGGCCTCCGACAGGGGAGGGAGCGTCGGCTGAGTGCTGTTCTCCACCTCCCACTGGTTGGCCTCTTTGGCCAAACCGATGAGCCGGGCCTCCAGATACCTCGCCAAGGCTTTGTTCAGGCCCTCGTTGGTGCTGCTGAACGCCACGAAACGCGACCAGAAGTCCTTGTTCACCACGTGTTGCTTGAGGCGGTCGCGCAAAACGTCGGCTTCCCCCACGTAGATCTGGGGTGACCCTTCGTCGCTCTCCCCGGTGAGCACGTACACGCCCGGGTGCTGCAACTCTTCTCGCTTCAGCGCCCGGTCAATGTGGGCCCGGCTCGCCACCACGGCCCGGCCGGTCCAGTTGGATTTCTCGACGATGAGGAGTCCTTCCGGCACGCCGTCGGCGAGAAAGATCCGGATCGATGTGGGTCGAGGGGGGATGGTGGTCATGCCGCTTCCTCCGGTTGCACCAAGCGGATCCGGCCCGTAAGGAGTTCCTGCATCATGCCCCGCTTGATCCGCCTCACCTTATCGCGCTGGGCCTCCAAAGCCTTGATCTCGGCGTCCATGTCGGAGAGGACGGCGGCGATGGCGGTCTGCTCTTCGACCGTCGGGAGCGGCATTTCTACAGTTTCAATGTGAGCTCGTTGAGTTGCATATACCTTGGTGCCGGCGGCGAGTCTCCGAATGTGTTTTCGGAAAGGTGGACAGAACTGTAAATAAGCCTTGAAGCCGTCAGCCAGTACTGATTTGTCAAACCGTGCCGCTATAGTGTGGAGGCCAGCGACAATCTCATGCCCTTGTACGCCTTTAACTTCTAGCGCTTTGCCAACACCTTCTATGTCCTCCGACGCGTCAACCAGCACCAGATCGCCGTTTTCCAGCCGATCAAGTGATTTTGTCAGGGACCTTTGCAAGGTCGGGAGCGTCCTGGTACTTGGATTTAAGTAAACGTCAGAGGAAGTGTGTATGTCCCCATAATGTAAGTATTTTACGCTACCTGCATCAGACAGATCTGCCCTCGAGAGGGTTCCGTTTCGAAGAAACCTTACATGGTTCCCTAACCGCTTCGTCTCCCAAGGCCCGCGAAAGCCCGGCAGGCGGGTCTCGCCGGTGAGGAGCTGCTGCATCGCGGCCCGCTTGATGGCGCGTTTCTTGGCGATCAGATTGTCCAACGCCTCCAGCAACCCATCCACATCCGACAACGCCTCGGCGATGGCGCGTTGTTCGGAGAGAGAAGGGAGAACGAAAGGCAACCGAAGTAAGTCACGGCTATAGATTGCCGCGACGCTTGTCGTTCCCGTCGCCAAAGCGTGCAGGCGTCGAACCGATGCCTCTGAATTAAGTGCATAGTTGGCGTATTCGTTTGAAGCGACTTTTTGAGGGTCGAATTCCAATTTCATTAAGTTGGAATTATAATAAGCAACTGGAAGCCCGGAGCGCCATATGGCAACCTTGCCGACCAGTTCTGGCGTATTTCTGGTATTTAACAAGATATCACCCTGGCGAAGGCGGTGATTATCGTCAGGAACGACCCCAGAAGCTATGAACTCGACCTTCGATAAATCAAAACGCCCACGACCTACATTTCCCATTTTTATCAATGGGAAATCCGTATCAGTTTCTTGGGTCGGATAGTTGCCGCCGAGTCTGCCTCGAACTAAGACCTCCATTAGCGGTTTTATATCCCAGTCTTTGGGGATAACTCCAACCTCTGTCTTCTTGTAACCAGGTGGCGCGTCCCGGGGGCCACGCTCCTCGCAGGATCGCGTTGCGGCGGGCCCATTTCGCTTGGTCACCTCGCTGCCCATTAGAACACCAGTCCCATCTTCTTCAGGTGCGCCTCGACCTTGGCGCCGAGCGCCTCGACCTCGCGCTCCAGCTCCGGGAGCGGCCTGGCGTAGCGGTCGTCCAGCTCTTTGAGCCTCCCGACGAGCCGTTGGATCAGGCGCTCCACCTCGTTTTCGATCGCCGCTCTCAGGCTGGCAAACCATTTGTCCTCCACGACCAACGTCTTGATTTCGGCCTCGGTGAGCGTTCCGTAGCGGGCCAGCACCTTCTGGCCCAATGCCTCTCGGGCCTTCTTTACCGCCTTGTTTGCTACGGCTTCCGCCTCCAGGAGTTCGAGGGCCCGCTGCAGGGCTTGGCGCTCGTCATCGTTCGCGGACTGTCCCTTGATGGCCTTGAGGCGGGCTTTTACCGTAGAGGCCGAAACCTTGCCGGAGTCGCTTCGCACCTCCTCCAGCAAGTCTTCCCCATCTTCCCCGGCGGAGGCTTGTTCCTCCAGATATTGCTCCAACTCCCTGGAGGCCGCATCGGCTTGGGCCTCCAGGCGTTCAAGCCGGGCTTTTTCCTGCGCGAAGTACCGCTCGATCACGAGGTCCGGAGGGATTAGGTCCATTTTGTACTTCTTGGCCGCCCGTCCCTTGCCGACGACCAAATCGGGCGACTCCTTGATGTTTCTCGCCTTGTCCTCGACGACGGGCCTCGGCTTTGCCGCGTCGGTCCAGCCGTCCGCCGCGATGAGGTACACGTCGTCTTGCATGACCTCCGCCCAGTAGTCCATGAGTCGCTGGTATATGTCGTAGGGGTCGAGAAGGGGGAGGTCGGCAAACCGCGCCAGCAGGTCTTCGGAGATGTCGCGGATGATTTCCTTGGGGGCGTCGTCGATCTTGATTGCCTTGAGACGCGGCGCGTGGGCCTCGCGCCAGGCGTCGAACATCCCGAGCACGCTCTCCCGGAATGCGCGGACCTCCGCGTAGCCGAGCAGGGTCTCCTTGATGCGCTCCGGGGCCACCCGAATCTCCAGGTAGCCCGGGCGTCCGGTCGCCTGGAATAGGGTCTTCCGGACGGTCGGAAATACGCCCCAGTAGTCGGCGAGCGCGTCCACGTCGCGCTCGGGGATTCCCCCCCAAAGGTGCGCCCCCAGATCCTCGATGTCTTCGGGTTCGCTCGAGTCGATGTAGCGCGGGATGTTCAGGTTGTAGTCGTTCCTCGGGTCGGCGATCTCGGCCACGGGCACCATGCGCGAGTAGCCCGGAATTTCGATCTGTTTGGTGAAAACGTCAACGATTTTGTGGATATCGCGCTCCCGCAGACGGTTCTTGTTGCCGTCCTTCCGGTAGTCCTTGCTCGCGTCCACCATGAAGATGCCCGAGCGAGTGTGGGCGTTCTCCTTGTCGATCACGACGATGCAGGCCGGGATGCCGGTGCCGTAAAAAAGGTTCGGCGGCAGTCCGATGATGCCCTTGATGTAGCCACGCTCGACCAGCTTTCGGCGGATGTCGGCCTCGCGGTAGCCGCGGAACAGCACCCCGTGGGGCAGAATGATGGCCCCCTTGCCGGTGCTCTTCAGCGACGCGATCAGGTGGAGCAGGAACGCATAGTCTCCGTTTTTCTCGGGGGGAATCCCCATCTCGAACCGGCGGTGGGGGTCGTTCTCCGGGGCGAGGCCGTTTGTCCATGCCTTGGCAGAGAAGGGCGGATTGGCTACCGCAAAGTCGAAGCGCTTGAGCCCGCGGCCCGTATCATCCTTGAACTGCGGGTTCGACAGCGTGTTGCCCCGCCGGATGTCCGCCGCGGGGTGGCCGTGGAGGATCATGTTCATCTTCGCCAGGGCCCAGGTGGCCACGTCCATTTCCTGGCCGTAGATGGCGATGTTCGGCGCGTTCGACTCGTCGGCGGCCTTGATGAGGAGCGACCCGGACCCACAGGTTGGGTCGTACACCGTGGGCTTTTCGATCTGCGCCGCCCGCTCGATGCCGATCACCTTGGCCATGATCCGCGACACCTCGGCCGGGGTGTAGAACTGCCCCTTGCTCTTCCCCGACTCGGTCGCGAAGTGCCGCATCAGGTACTCGTAGGCGTCCCCCAGCAGGTCGTCGCCCTCGGCCCGGTTGGCCCGAAAGTCGAGCCCCTCGAAGATCGCGATCAGCTTGGACAGGCGGTCCTGCATCTCCTTTCCGCTGCCCAGCTTGCTCTCGTCGTTGAAATCCGCCTGGTCCACCACGCCCTTGAGATCGTTGGCCTCGGCGAACCGGGCGATGATCTTGTTGATCTTGTCCCCGATCTCCTTGTCGCCCTTGAGGCGCGCCATGTCGTGGAAACTGCCGCCTTCGGGGACCTCGATGACGGCGTCCGGATCGCCGGCGTACTTGTCGGTGACGTACTTCATGAACAGCAGCGTCAGGACGTAGTCCTTGTACTGCGAGGCATCCATCCCACCCCGCAGCTCGTCGCAACTCTGCCAAAGAGAGCTGTAGAGTTGGGACTTCTTGAGAGCCATCCGTGACACCTCCTCCTAAGCCAGATCGTTGACCAAGCGAAACAACAACGGCCCCGCCGGCGGAATGGTTCCGCCGGGCGAGGCCGTCGAGTTGGCTACATGGTCGAAATCGCGGTCACCCCAACCCCCTCCGCAAAAGTCGCGGCGAAATCGTACCCCGCGTGGGCTTCCCTTGGCAACGCCATGCCCCGGGGCACCCCCGTGTGCCTCAGCCCATCACAAGCCCCGCACCCGGATAGGGAAGGGATGCCTCCTTCATACCGCCCCCTCCGGCTCGGTGGAGCGCGCCCGTCGCCTCCGTGGACTACGCCGGGGCTTCCATGTCAGGGCCTTGCTCTCAGATCATTTGGCCCACTCCCGGAGGCGGCGTGCGCATTCGTTCTTGGGCAATCGGCGTCCGTAAGCGAGCATCTGGGTTAGGGCTTCAGCCGCTCTGCGCTTCGGGATCACTCCTTCCCGCACCATCTCGTCCAAGAGCCACAAGGTGCCGTGGACCGTGACACCCTGCTCCTCAGCGGCCCGTCGGAGGTGCTTGTCCCCCGTAAGAAGCGGCGCGCCCAACGTCCTTGCCAGCACGAGAGCGAAAATGTCATTCGTGGACGCGCCAGGGTAGCGGGGAATCAGATCGACCACTTCCTGTACCTGCTGCGACGAGAGTCCGAAGTTCTTGAGACCCAGACTTTCGAGAGCGGCGCCGTCGGGCTCCAGCAGTTCATCGATGATGACATCAGGGACCACCAGGCGAACCCCCAGCCGGAAAACGTGTTCAATCACGTCTCCCCGGTGCAGATCGATCACGATGTTGGCGTCAACCACCCACACCGGCGGGGAACCCATTGTGTTGCTCGGCTTCGTGGCGCCAGAACTCGGGCAATGGCATTCCCAACAACTCCTCGGCCCGCGTTTCGGAGATGAGGTCTTCCGTCAAGGCCCGAACCACCATCCGTTTCATACGCTGGGGTTCCTCCGGCGGAAGGGCATCTCCAGGCTCGGTTTGGTGCCACCCGTTCCTGCGGAACTCCGCAAACAGACGCCAGGCCACGGAATCCGAAATGATCCCGAGATCTTTGGCCCGGTAGATCCACGCCTGCATGCTCAGGCCGTATTTATGTTTGAGCAAGTGGAGCTCGTGAAAGCCCAACCGGTGTCGCTGCCGACCCAGCTCACGATAGGCTGCGGCCTTTGGTACCAGGAAGGCGCCAGCGAACCGGTTTGCCATGCGTTCCTCGCCCTTCTCTTCGGCCGTATCGGGAAGCAGATGCCCCAACTCGTGGGCCAGACTGAAACGCTGCCGGTCTCCGGGGAGCCCACGCTTGACCACGATCACCGGGGCCTGGCCATCCACCCACAGCGTGAGGGCGTCGAAACCGGGTGGGGCGTCCACCAAGCCGATCTTGATGCCACTGTCCTCCAGGAGTTCGGGCAGGTTCTCTAAAGGGCCTCGCCCCAGCCCCCAAAGCTCTCGTACCCGCTCGGCGAGAGCCTCCGCGTCCTCGGGGCTGGCCGCCCGCCGATTCAGGTCGTCAGGGAGGGTCCACCGGGGCATTTCGTCCGGGGGAAACAGCCCTTCCACCGCGGTGTAGCGTTCCAGCCATTCGCGGACCTGTTCCAGAATCGCCTGTTGAGCCTTTTGCCCGAGGGACGCGCGCCGCCGGTACACCGGTTCGCTGATCCGGACCGTCTGCGGCCGCAGAAAAAACTCCACCCGTACGCCCAGCGCCCGGGCAAGGCGGATCAACACGCTGGAACGCGGCACGGTCAGGTCGCGTTCGTACTTGGAGATCGCCATAGCGCTGACGCCGGCCTTCTCCGCCAGTGCTCGTTGGCTGAGCCCCGCCATGCTCCGCGCCGCCTTCAGCCGTTCTCCGATACCCATGGCATCCCTCCTGATGGTTTACACTATGCCTTTATGTCTTGCATTTGTAAACCCATCGAGGGGACATACAGTTGCGGTTTGAGAGGGCCCGTGGGACCGGCGCTTCCTTCGTAGGTCGCCGCCCTCCGGTCCGGCTACTAGCGCTTCCCGGCCCTCCAGCGCGAGTTCGCGCGGCACCTGGGGCTCCCGTGATGGGCTGGGAGCTCTTTCCCTTCTCGTTCCGGGAGCTCCTCGATTTCAGATGAAGGAGCATGGGATCTCCCGGGGTCTGGTGGTGACCCGCACCCAGGAGGAGCGCGTGGACCCCGACGCCGGTCGGGTGGATGTGATCCCCGCGTGGCGGTTCCTGCTGGAACTCCCGGAGCCCTGAGCTCCTACGTGCCGTCAGGGCGGTGGTGCCCCAGCAGCGACGACAACGCACGGTGAAGAGGGATGCTCCGCTCCAGGAGCCAGGCGTAGCTTCCCGTGCGGACGTCGGAAGCCCGCGGAGAAACCAGGGCGAAGCTGCTGCCGCTCCACTCCGCCTCCTGCCCCACGGCGGACGCCAGTTCCCCGGCCCTGGCGCGCACCGCTTCGTATTGCTGCGCCGAATCCGCCGCCGACCGGAAGATCACGAAGATCTTGGCCACCCCGGTGCGGAGCGAACACGAGGCTGTCACCCGGATGCCCGGTATCTTCCACGGCAGCTCCACCCAGTTCCGGGCCGCCGGTGTGGGCAGGGGGAGCGGGTAGCCCTGCTCCTTGGCGAAACGGTTGAACCCCTCCCAGTACTCCAACCAGTCTTCGTAACGGCTCTCCCCGGCGCCCCCCGCCGAGGCCCGTCGCACGGCCCGGGCCCACACGTTGGGCCGGCAGATCACCTCGAACCGGGGGGCCACGGGCGACTCACCGATCTGCCACAGCGTCAACTCCACCCCGAAAAACGCGAACCGATCCTCGGTGATCGGGAAGCGGGAAAGGGTTCTTTCCGGCTTCCGGACAAACCGGAAAGAAAAGTTGTCAGTTGTGCTTCAGGCGAGCGGCCCCCCAAGGGATGGGGGCGTGAGGGGAGTGGCCCGATTCGGTATAGCCCCTATCGGTTGACGGATGGGGTGCCCTGTTTTACGTTCTTGCCAACGATCGACTTCTCGATGTACGTCTCCTCGGAGGGCGGCCCATGGAGACCACGATCTCTTCGAAATTTCAGGTGGTGATACCGGCTCCGATCCGGAAGGCGGCCGGCCTCAAGCCCCGCCAGAAACTCCAGGTCTTCGAGAAGGGGGGCATCGTGTACATGGTGCCCTTGCAGACCCTCGAGGAACTTCGGGGAGTTGCGAAGGGCTGCGACGTTTCCGGCTATCGGGACAAAACGGACAGACTCGGATGAGGGTGGTTGACTCCTGCGGGTGGCTCGAGGTGTTCACCGACGGGCCCGCCGCCGACGCCTATGCAGAGCTCCTCACACCCTCCGAGGCCCTCTTGGTTCCGGCCGTGGTGTTGTACGAGGTGTACAAGGTGCTCGCCGCAAAGGCGGGGGAAGAGGTGGCCCTGCGGTGTAGCGGCTTCATGCAACAAAGCACCGTGGTATCCCTCGATGCAGCCCTGACCCTGGAAGCCGCAGACCACGCCCTCCGGCACGGATTGGCGATGGCCGGCGCGATGGTGTACGCGACAGCCCGGCGGCACGGGGCGGAACTGGTGACGTCGGATGCCGACCTCCGGGGTCTTCCAAGTGTGCGCTTCGTCGCCAAGTGACGCCCCGTTGTCTCGAGCGCACTCCGTACCGCCGCACCGCAGCCGCGGCAACAGGGGCCCCCGGGGGAGAGGGTCCCCCTGACTCCGCGCCGGGCTTCGGCACCGTGGCGCGGACCTACGCCAGACAAACGGTGCGATCCGGGGCCGTACGGCCTGCGCACCCCGGACGCGATCCACTGCGCCACGACCTTCGCCGCCGGATGCGGCGGCGTCCTTCCGTGACGGGACGCACGAACTCCAGGTTTGCTTCGCCGCCTGGAAGCACCAGGACCACTCCGGTGTCGTCGCTCCGGTCGAAGGAACAAGGAATCTCCCGGGGTCCGGTGGTGACCCGCACCCAGGAGGAACGCGTGGACCCCGACGCCGGTCGGGTGGATGTGATCCCCGCGTGGCGGTTCCTGCTGGAACCGCCGGAGTCCTGAACCGGCGCTCGCAGGCCCACCCAGGCGAGCATTCACGCCTCGGGGCTGATGAGCCGCAGCTTGGGGAAGTAGGTGCGGTACCGGCGGGGGTCGCGGGTGACGAGGGTGAACCCCGCCACGGCCGCGTGGGCGCCGATGTAGAACTCGGGGAGCGGCGCCGTTCGGGAGCCGCCCCGCCTCCGGTACGCGAGGAAGGCCTTCCCGGCCAGGAACGCCGCGGGCCAGGGAAGGGGATCGCGGCGAAACGCATCCCGCGGCAGGCAGGCATCCAGATCCTCGATCCGGTCGAACCCGATCCCCACGATCTGGGGGACCGGGATGCCGGTCTCGGCCTCGAACTGCCAAGGCCAAGGCAGCGACCGCGAGAGCCGCGGTCATGCCGGCCTTGAGCGCCGGGTCGCTGCGGGCGATGAACCCGCGCTGCACGACGGTGTCCCGGCCGGTCATCCCCCGCCGGCTCTCAACGAGCTCGCGCCACACCGGCCTTGGGGTCCAGGAGGCCCTCCACCGTCTCGACCAGTGGGATGCCCTGCACGAAGAACTCCCCGTCCCACGGCACGGCCGAGCCGTTCCCGTACACCCGGTACTGGTCGCGGAGCAGGCACCACCGCTCCACCAACAAGTGGAGCTCGATGGCGGCCAGGGGGCGGCCATGGGATGCGTCTGGAATGATGAACTCGGTGAACGCCGGTCCTCCGAGGCCCAGCCGTCGGGTGACCAGCACCGAGTGGGGGAAGATGCCGAGCCCTTGCCAGAAGTAGGGGGCGTCGCGGTCCGCGTCAGGATTGGGAAGCCGGGGGGCACCCGGAAGTCCCGGCCGATCACCTTCTCCTCGGGGCAGTAAAGGCACCGGTGGAGCCAGTCCCACAGCGGGGTGGCCTCCCCGTGCTTTCGCTCGTAGTCGATAATGATCTCGGGCAGGCCTAGGACGGAGATGTCGTAGAGCACCTCCTCGCCCTCCAGCTCCCACCCGACCCGGGGCGAGGTACCGAACGGCACGGCCGACACGTTGTCGGGGTGCTGAGTGCCCGTGACCGTGGGGATCCGGACCAGCGGGGCGTGGGGGGGGACGGCCCTGGACTTCCGGCATGGGGCTCCTTTGGGCTGCGGGGTGCTTCCCTACCGGGCTCACGGTCTCGCCAGCCAGCCGACCACGGGGGAGAGGAGCCAGAAGAGCCGCTCCTCCGCTCGTCTGGCGTGACCGCCCAGCCCCCACCGCTACCGGGCCGCGACCGGAGCCTGTCCGGGCGAGGTCCGGGCCCCTCGCTCCTTCCCGGTGGTGAAAGGGGACTTGGAGTGGGGAGGGTGTTGTGGTAGGTATCGCGGTTTCGGTGGAGGGGAGCGGCCATCCGAAACGGGAACCGGGACCGGCGGGGTGCCTCGGACGAAGAGGGGCTCCCGGGCGAGGTCCAAGCGAACGGAGGGATTCGGGTCATGCGCAGGCGGATGGGTTTTCTCGTGGCGGCGGCGCTCATCGTGGCGGCACCGGCCGGCGCGGCCAACGTGGCGGGGCTGGCCGCGCCCCTGGGGCCCGGCAAGTTCACGGTTTCGGGGGTCGTGGCCTATGGCGAGCAGGACGTGGAGGACGGGTCGGCCGACGAGATCTCCACCCGCCGCATGCTGGGCCGGGTCCAGGTGGGCGTAGTGGACGGGCTCGATCTGTACGGGTTCCTCGGGTTCTCCGACATCCAGTTCCAGGAGGCGGACTTCGAGGGCACCCTGGGCGGGCTCGGGGGGGTGGGGGCCAAGATCGGGGTGCTGCGCTCCGGTGACGTGCGGGTGGTGGTGGACCTGCAGGCCGAGTTCGACCGGTCCGAGGACGGGTCCCGGAGGGTCCGGCACCAGGCCTACCACCTGGCCGGCTATGTGGTCCGGGAGATCGGGGCCGCGGGCACGGTGGGGTACATGTACCCCTACGCAGGCCTGCGGTTCACGGCCAGCCGGTACGACGGCAGCGGCGTAGACGACTACCGGCAGGACGGGTTCCTGGGGGTGTTCGGCGGGGCCGACTATTTCGTGAACCCCAACGTGTACTTCACGGGCGAGGTGCACCTGTTCGACGAGACCAGCATCTACATCGGGGTCGGGCACCGGTTCTGACACCAATTTGCGATCAAGGTGAGCTCATAGAGGGGCGATTTGGGGGCCGTTGGTCCTCCGCCGGAAAAGACGGCCTCGCCGAAACCGCTATGGCTCGGTCTGCTGCGGCGCGTGAGAGCACGCGCCGCGGGCGCTCCCCTGCGCCGAGCGGCTGGAACGGCTCGGCCGTAGCGCTCCGGGCCAACGGCCCCCAAATCGCTGGCTTCGAATGCGACTTGGTATGACCCCCCAACGGAGGCGAAGATGAAACTGTTCCTGGACACCGCGAACATCGAGGACATCCGCAGCGCCGTGGCGCTGGGGGTGGTGGACGGGGTCACCACGAACCCCACCCTGATCGCCAAGGAGGGGCAGCCCTACCGGGAGGTGCTTGCCGAGATCTGCCGGATCGTGGACGGCCCGGTCAGCGCCGAGGTGGTGGCCCTGGAGGCCGACAAGATGGTGGCCGAGGCCCGGGACCTGGCGGCGATCCACGATCAGATCGTGGTGAAGGTGCCGATCACGGCCGACGGGCTCCGGGCCGTCAAGCGGCTGGCGGCCGAGGGCATCCGCACCAACGTGACCCTGGTGTTCAGCCCCACCCAGGCCCTGCTGGCGGCCAAGGCCGGCGCGAGCTTCGTCAGCCCGTTCGTGGGTCGGCTGGACGACCGGGGCCACGAGGGCATGGCCCTGATCGAGCAGATCGTGACCATGTTTCGAAGCTACGACGTAGACACCGAGGTGATCGTGGCGAGCGTGCGCCACCCCATGCACGTAGTCGAGGCGGCCCTTCTGGGCGCGGACGTCGCAACGGTTCCCCACAAGGTGTTGACCCAGATGTTGGGCCACCCCCTGACCGACCTGGGGATCCAGCAGTTCCTGGCGGACTGGGATCGGTACACCGGCAAAAAATAGAAAATTTGTTCACCAAGACCAAACACTTCCGGGGTTGCGGCCCGGTTTCGAGCGGTGTCTCCGACGAGAATGTGCCGATTTTCTCAATATCTTTGAGGCAAAAACCGCTTGACACCCCGAAAAGGGGGCCGTTATCCTTGCGCCGGTTTTGGGACCGAGAAACGGTGGTTCGTCCGCGCGCCGGGCGGCCGGGAGGATGCTCCGCCCCCGGCTCCGCCGTTTCCGGGCCGGTTTCTGTTCGCTCGGGCCGCTGTTTCGGCCCGGCAGTTCCCAAGTGTTTGGGGTTCGGCGAGGGGTTACCGCCAGGCCGTGTCATCGCGCCCCGCGGATGCTGCGTCACAGCATCCCGCTCGTTTCCTCTCCCCGAACGGACCGGTTGGTTCAGGTCTCTTCCACGCGGGATCGTTCCGCGCCGGAGCCCCGGGCTCCGGCGGCGGTTTGCCGAGACGGCAGCCCACTAACCCCATCCAGGCCCGTTCGGGCCGCCACAGAGGGAGGAGAACCATGGCAAAACTCGAGCCCCGGCACGTCCCCTCCGACCTGGAAATCGCGCAGAACCACAAGATGAAGCACATCCGGGAGATCGCCGAGAAGGCGGGGCTCCTGGAGGACGAGCTGGAGTACTACGGCAACTACAAGGCCAAGGTGGACTACGCCAAGGTCCTGGAGCGCCTCAAGGACAAGCCCGACGCCAAGCTGATCGACGTCACCGCCTGCACCCCCACCCCCCTGGGCGAGGGCAAGACCGTGACCTCCATCGGGCTCAACGAGGGCCTGAACTACGTCGGTAAGCGCTCCATGCTGTGCCTTCGGGAGCCCAGCCTCGGCCCCGTGTTCGGCATCAAGGGCGGTGCGGCCGGCGGCGGGTACTCCCAGGTGGTGCCCATGGAGGACCTGAACCTCCACTTCACCGGCGACATCCACGCCGTGTCCATCGCCCACAACCTGTGCGCGGCGGCCCTGGACTCCTCGTTGATGCATGGGAACCCCCTGAATGTGGATCCCCTGACGGTCCAGTGGCGCCGGGTGGTGGACGTGAACGACCGGGCCCTGCGGCAGATCGTGATCGGCCTGGGCGGCAAGCTCAACGGCATCCCGCGCGAGAGCGGCTACGACATCGCCGTGGCCTCGGAGGTGATGGCGATTCTGGCCCTGGCCACCGATCTGAAGGACCTGCGTGAGCGGCTGGGCCGCATCGTGCTCGGCTACACCTACGACGGCAAGCCCGTGACCACCGAGGACCTCCGGGTGGCCGGCGCCATGGCCGCCCTCATGAAGGATGCCCTGAAGCCCAACCTGATCCAGAGCCTCGAAGGGAACCCTGCGTTCATCCACGCCGGCCCGTTCGCCAACATCGCCCACGGCAACAACTCGATCATCGCCGACAAGGTGGCCCTGAAGCTGGGCGACTATGTGGTGACCGAGTCCGGGTTCGCCTCGGACATGGGCGCCGAGAAGTTCATGGATATCACCTGCCGGTACGGTGGGTTCCGGCCCAACTGCGTGGTGATCACCTGCACCGTGCGGGCCCTGAAGATGCACGGCATGCCCTACGAGAAGATCGCCAGCATGACCCCGAAGCAGCTGGCCGAGTTCCTGAAGGGCGAGCACTACGACTACCTGGAGAAGGGCATCGAGAACCTCGAGGCCCACATCGAGAACATGCGCAAGTTCGGCGTGCCGGTGGTGAACACGATCAACAAGTTCGCCTTCGACCGGGACGACGAGGTGAAGATGATCCAGAAGCGGGCCGAGGCGGCCGGCGCCCGGGCCTCGGTGCCGATCGAGGTGTGGATGCACGGTGGTCCCGGTGCCGAGGACGCGGCCCACGAGGTCGTGAAGGCCTGCGACGAACCCAGCGAGTTCAAGTTCCTATACCCGGACGACTGGTCCATCAAGCAGAAGATCGAGGTCATCGCCAAGGAGATGTACGGCGCCGAAGGCGTGGACTACATGCCGGCCGCCGAGGCGAAGATCAAGCAGTACACGGAGCTGGGCTACGACAATCTGCCCATCTGCATGGCCAAGACCCACCTGAGCCTGAGCCACGACCCGACCCTGAAGGGCCGGCCGAAGGGTTTCCGGGTGCCCATCCGGGACATCCGGGCCAGCCTGGGTGCCGGGTTCCTGTACCCCCTGCTCGGCGAGATGCGCACCATGCCGGGCCTGTCCGCGGATCCGGCCTATCGGTACGTGGACGTGGACGAGAACGGCAAGATCAAGGGTCTGTTCTAAACCCCTTCGTTTTTCACGGGACGCGGGGGAGGGGGCCTCCCCCCCTCCCCCGTTCGTCCGTTTCGAGGGACGGCTTTGCCCGAGCGCCGCTACACGGTCCGGTTCGAACCCGATGGGGTGTCCATCGACGTCTATCGCGAGGCGGAGAACCTTCTGCGGGTCGCGATGGTCGCCGGTGTGCACATCAACGCCTCGTGCGGGGGGGCCGGCACCTGCGGCAAGTGCAAGGTCCGGATCCTCGAGGGCGAGTACCGCTCCCAACACTCCTCGAAGCTGACCCAGGACGAGTGGGACAGGGGCTACCGGCTGGCCTGCCAGACCGAGATCGTGGGCGATCTGGTCGTGGATGTGCCGGTGGAGTCCCGGTACGAGAAGGGCGTCTTGAGTCGCCGCCCCGACCACGTGCTCCGAGCCTCCCGGTTCCAGAAGGAGTACGAGGGCATCACCCCCGAGCCGGCGGTGGCCAAGTTTTACGTGGAGATGCCCGAGCCCACGGCCGACAACAACATGTCGGACATGGGCCGGCTGGGTCAGGCCCTCAAGCGGGAGCACGAGCTCGACAAGGTTTCCACCGACTACTCCGTGCTGCGCGACCTGCCCGCGGTGCTGCGCGAGGGCGAATGGAAGGCCACGGCCACGGTGATGCGGACCCACCGCAGCCACCGGATCGTCCGGGTGGAGCCCGGCGACACCCGGAGCCGCACCCTGGCCCTGGCCATCGACGTGGGCACCACCACGATCCACGGCGCCCTGCTCGACGTGAACACCGGGGCCGAGGTGGCCCGGGCCGCCGACTACAATGCCCAGGTCTCCCTGGGCGAGGACGTGATCACCCGGATCATCGCCGCGTTGAAGCCCGGCGGGCTCGAGGCCCTCCAGAAGCGGGCGGTCAAGACGATCAACGGGGTGCTCAAGGAGCTGCTGGCCAAGGCCGAGGCCGAGGCGGCCGACATCTCCCACGCGGTGTTTGCCGGCAACACCACCATGACCCAGCTCCTCCTGGGCGTGAACCCCAAGTACATCCGCGAGGCCCCCTACGTGCCGGCGGCCAACTTCTTCCCCCCGTTCCGGCTGGCCGACCTGGGCGTTCGGGTGCCGCCCCACGTCATGGGCTATGTGATGCCCTGCGTGGCCTCCTATGTGGGGGGCGACATCACGGCCGGGGTGCTGGCCACCGGCATGCACACCGATCCGCGGCTCACCCTGTTCATGGACGTGGGCACCAACGGCGAGATCGTGATCGGCAACCAGGACTGGATGGTCTCGGCTTCGGCGTCGGCCGGTCCGGCGTTCGAGGGCGGCGGGGTGAAGTTCGGAATGCGGGCCACTTACGGGGCCATCGAGCAGGTTCGGATCAACCCGGAGAACCTGGAGCCCATGATTCTCACGATCGGTCAGGTACCGCCCAAGGGGATCTGCGGCTCGGCCATGATCGACTGCCTGGCCGAGTTCGTGGAGACCGGGGTCATCACCCAGAACGGTAAATTCAACCGGGACCTGGCGGGCCGCACCGACCGGATCCGGGAGGGGGAGAACGGTTGGGAGTACGTGCTGTGCTGGAAGGATCAGACCCAGCTCGACCAGGACATCACGATCATCGAGCCCGATATCGACAACCTGATCCGCACCAAGGGCTCGATCTACTCGGCGTGCTCGGTGTTGCTGAAGAGCGTGGGGCTGCACTTCTCGGACGTCGAGCGGATCATCATCGCCGGCGGGTTCGGCCAGTTCATCGACGTGGAGAAGGCCATGGCCATCGGGCTGCTGCCCGAGACCGACCCAGAGAGGGTGGCCTACGGCGGCAACACCAGCCTGGCCGGGTGTGAGATGGCGGCGCTGCACCGGGACCGGATCGACGAGGCCGAGCAGATCGCCACCATGATCACCAACATCGAGTTGTCCGCCTCCAACATGTACATGGAGGAGTACGTGGCGGCGCTGTTCCTGCCCCACACCCGCATGGAGGAGTTCCCGCGCGAGGCGGAACGCATCCGGCTGGCCCAGCAGATCCAGGCCCAGTGAGCCGGGAGGAGAAGAGAGCGACATGGGTTTCAACATCGCAGTGGCCGGGAAGGGCGGCACCGGCAAGACCACGGTGGCCGGCCTGATCCTGCGCCACCTGGTGAAGCGGCAGACCGGCCGGGTGCTGGCCATCGACGCCGACGCCAACATGAACCTGAACGAGGTGCTGGGCCTCGAGGTGCACCAGACCATCGGCCAGATCCGCGAGGGGCTGTCCAACGTGCCGGCCGGCATGACCAAGGACGCCTACATCAACTACAAGACCCAGGAGTGCCTGATCGAGGCCGACGGGTTCGACCTGATCGTGATGGGCCGCCCCGAGGGGCCGGGGTGCTACTGCTACGCCAACACCCTGTGCAAGAAGTACATGGACGAGATCGCGGACAACTACGCGTTCGTGGTGCTCGACAACGAGGCGGGCATGGAGCACCTGTCGCGGCGCACCACCCACAACATGGACCTGATGTTCGCCGTGACCGACTCGTCGGTGCGCGGGGTGCAGGCGGCCGGCCGGATCCGCGATCTGGTGGACGAGCTCAAGCTCAACATCGGCAAGATCGCGGTGATCGTGAACCGGGTCGACGATGGCCTGCCCGAGGCCACGGCCCGGGAGCTGGACCGGCTGGGCCTCGAGCTGGCCGGGGTGGTGCCCAACGACCCCAACGTGTACGCCTACGACCTGGAGGGCAGACCCACCTTCCAGCTCCCGGCGGACTCGGCCGCGGTGCGCGCCGTGGGCGAGATCGTGGAGAAGTACCTGCCCAAGGGGGCGGGATGAACCTGGGGACCTTCGTTTTGGACCACGGCCTTCGGGCCACTGGGCGAAAGGAGCGGTAGTCATGGCATTCGAGTTCCCCAAAGACAAGTACAACGGCAAGATCGTCGAGGTCACGATCGGCGCGGGCGACAAGGCCCGGACCGTGGGTGGCGAGACCGCGATGCCCCTGTGCAACTTCGAGGGTGAGTTCCCGAACCGCCCCCTGGTTGCCATGGAGGTGTACGACAGGGCCGAGGTATGCGAGACCTGGGCGCCGGCCTGCAAGGCGCCGTTCGCCGACGTGATGGGCGACGCGGTGGCCTGGGCCAAGAAGTGCGTGGAGGAGTTCGGCGCCGAGGCCATCTGCCTGCAGCTGGCGAGCACAGACCCCAACGGCATGAACACCAGCGCCGACGAGGCGGCCGAGCTGACCAAGAAGGTGGCCGAGGCGATCCCGGTGCCCCTGATCGTGTGGGGCTGCGAGAACGACGAGAAGGACGCTGAGACCCTGTCCAAGGTGGCCGAGGTGTGCGCCGGCATGAACCTGGTGATCGGGCCGGCCAAGGAGGGCAACTACAAGAAGATCGGCGGTGCGGCCATCGGGTACGACCACGTGGTGGTGCAGCAGACCCCCATCGACGTGAACATGGCCAAGCAGCTCAACATTCTGCTGAACAACCTGGGCGTGCCCATGACCAAGATCCTGATGGACCCCCAGATGGGCGCCCTGGGTTATGGCATTGAGTACTGCTACACCGTGATGGAGCGCGACCGGCTCACCGGCCTGAAGCAGGGCGACGAGAAGATGCAGTCCCCCTTGATCCTGGACGTGGGCAAGTACACCTGGAAGACCAAGGAGGCCTCGGTGTCGGTGGACGAAGAGCCGGCCTGGGGCGAGGCCGAGGTCCGCGGGGTGCTGTGGGAGACCGTCTCGGCCGTGGACGTGTTGGCCGCCGGCGCCGACATCCTGATCCTGCGCCACCCCGACTCCGTGCGGATCCTGAAGAAGATCATCGACGAACTCATGGCCTAAGGGTCCTGAGGAAACCACCGAGGGAGGAAACCGGTTATGGCGAAACTTCGAGAGATCCAGGACGTGACGATCTGTGAGACCACGGCCGAGATGCTGAAGAAGGCCCGCGACACCGGGCTTTCGACGGCGTTCGACCGGGCCGACGAGATGGCCGCCTGCCCCATCGGCGCCAAGAGCGCCTGCTGCAAGCACTGCGTGATGGGACCGTGCCGGCTGAGCTCCAAGGCTCCTTACGACAAGGTGGGTGTGTGCGGCGCCACCATCGACACCCTCCAGGCCCGGAACTTCGCCCGGATGGTGGCCGCGGGCACGGCAGCCCACTCGGACCACGGCCGGGAGATGAGCGAGCTCTTCCTGAGCATCGCCAAGGGCGAGAACCCCGACTACCAGATCCGGGACGAGGCCAAGCTGCTGGCCGTGGCCAAGGACCTGGGTGTGGAGACCGAGGGCCGCGAGGTCAAGGACGTGGCCGTGGAGGTGGCGGAGATCTGCCTGAGCCAGTTTGGTCAGCAGCACGGCCCGCTGAAGTTCCTGGAGCGGGCCCCCGAGATCCGGTACAAGAGGTGGCAGGACCTGGGCCTGCTGCCCCGGGGCGTGGACCGGGAAGTGGTGGAGATGATGCACCGCACCGCCATGGGTGTGGACCAGGACTACAAAAACCTGACCCTGGGCGCGGCCCGGTGCGCCCTGGCGGACGGCTGGGGCGGCTCCATGGTCTCCACCGAGCTGTCCGACATCATGTTCGGCACCCCCAAGCCGATCCGGGGCGAGGTGGACCTGGGCGTGCTCGACGCCAACAAGGTCAACGTGGTGGTGCACGGCCACGAGCCGCACATGCTCGACAAGCTCTGTGAGCTAGCCGAGGACCCGGAGATGCTGGCCAAGGCCAAGGAGGCCGGTGCCGAGGGCATCAACCTAGTGGGCATGTGCTGCTCGGGCAACGAGCAGCTGATCCGCCGGGGCTTGAAGCACGCCGGCAACTTCATGCAGTGTGACGCGGTGATCATCACCGGCGCCGTGGACGGCATGATGGTGGACGTGCAGTGCATCCAGCAGGGCCTGGCGAGCCTGTCGAAGTGCTTCCACACCAAGTTCTTCACCACCAACTACCGGTGCAAGATCGAGGGCGCGGAGCACATCGAGTTCCACGGCACCGAGAACGCTCGCCAAGCCGGCGTGGAGCTGCTGACCAAGGCGATCGAGAACTTCAAGAACCGCGACGCCTCCAAGGTGACCATCCCCGACACCCGCGAGCAGATGATCGGCGGGTTCAGCCACGAGACCATCAATTACATGCTGGGCGGCACGTTCCGCGGCAGCTACACTCCCCTCAACGACAACATCATCAACGGCCGCATCCGCGGCGTGGCCGGGGTGGTGGGCTGCACCAACCCCCGGGTGAAGCACGACTGGGTCCACTACGAGCTGGTGAAGGAGCTGCTGGCCAACGACGTGCTGGTGGTCCAGACCGGGTGCTCGGCCATCACCATGGCCAAGATGGGCTTCATGCAGCCCGAGGCGGCGGCCAAGTACTGCGGGCCGGGCCTCAGGGAGGTGTGTGAGGCCGTGGGCATGCCGCCGGTGCTCCACTCCGGCGCCTGCGTGGACAACAGCCGGATCCTGGTGGCCGTGTCCGAGATGGTGAAGACGGGCGGGCTCGGCGACGACATCTCCGACCTGCCGGTGGCCGGCGCCGCGCCCGAGTACATGAGCGAGAAGGCCATCGCCATCGGCCACTACTTCGTGGCCAGCGGCGTGTTCACGGTGTTCGGCGTGACCTTCCCGGCCATCGAGGGCACCAAGTGGGCCGAGTACCTCTTCGGCGGGATCGAGGAGGACCTGGGCGGGAAGTGGGCGTTCGAGAGCGACCCCAACAAGATGGCGGCGCTCATGATCGACCACATCAACAAGAAGCGCGAGGCCCTGGGGATCCACAAGAAGAAGGAGCGGGTGCTCTTCGATATGGAAGCCCGCCGCCAGCTCGAAGTCTAACCGAGGGAGGTCAACGATATGTCGAAGATTATCTGCGCTGCCGCGATCCGCGGGGCCCACGCCATCGTGGACCGCGTGGAGAAGAAGGTCAACGACGCCGTCGCCAAGTTCGGGGAGGACAAGGAGGTCAAGCTCCCCAACACCGGGTACTACCTGCCGGTGATCTACGGAATCCTGGGCCACAAGGTCGAGACGCTCGGTGACATGAAGCCGGTGCTCGAGCGGTGCCGGGAGCTGCTGCCCCCCCAGGTGGAGGAGCAGCTCTGGGTGCCCTACCTGGGCCACGCCCTGGACGCGGGCATGGCCACCCTGTTCGCCTACGACATGGAAGAGGCGCTGAAGTACCTGGAGGACCCGATCCCCTACGTGACGGGCGAGGACCCCACCGAGGACAACATCTGGCTCGGCGCAGCCGACGACGTGATCATGCGTAAGCGCGGCGTCGAGTTCGTGGACGGCTCGGCCCCCGGGTTCGCCGCGGTCGTGGGCTCGGCCCCCGACAACGAGACCGCGGTCAAGATCGCCAAGGAGCTCCAGGAGAAGGGTATCTACGTGTTTATGGCCTCGGAGCACAACGGCAAGACCTTTGCCGAGCAGCTCGTGGAGGCCGGGGTGCAGGTGGGCTGGCCCACCCGGCTGGTGCCGTTCGGCCGGGACACCTCGGCCGCCATCCACGCCGTGGGGTTCGCCACCCGGGCCGCCATGGCCTTCGGCGGCGTGAAGCCGGGCGACTACGCCGGCATCCTTCGGTACAACAAGAACCGGATCTTCGCCTTCGTGCTGGCCCTGGGCGAGGTCACCGACGAGTGGTACGCTGCGGCCGCGGGCGCCATCAACTACGGGTTCCCCACCATCGCCGACTCGGACATCCCCCAGATCCTGGTCACCGGGATCTGCACCTACGAGCACGTGGTGTCCAACGTGCCCCACGAGCAGATCGTGTCCAAGGCCATCGAGGTTCGGGGTCTCAAGATCCAGATCTCCAAGATCGACATCCCGGTCTCGTACTCACCGGCGTTCGAGGGCGAGCGGATCGGCCGCGACGCCATGCACGTGGAGCTGGGTGGGCCCAAGGCCGACGGATTCGAGTTCTGCCGCATGCTGGAGCTCGACCAGGTGGAGGACGGCAAGTTCGAGGTGATCGGACCGGACCTGGACGAGATGGAGGTGGGCAAGACTTACCCGATCGGAATCTGGGTGGAGGTAGCCGGCCGGAACATGCAGCCGGACTTCGAGCCGATCCTGGAGCGACAGATTCACCACCTTCTGAACGGCGCCGAGGGCATCCTTCACATCGGTCAGCGTGACATCCTGTGGATGCGGGTGTCCAAGAAGGCCTACGAGGCGGGGCTGCGCCTGAGCCACTTCGGCACCATCCTCCACGCCAAGTTCCACAACGAGTTCGGCAAGATCCTCGACAAGGTCCAGGTGCGGATCTACACCGAGCCCGAGAAGGTGAAGGAGCTGATCGAGGAGGCCCGCAAGACCTACCGGGAGCGCGAGTCGCGCCTCGGGGCCATGACCGACGAGACCGTGGAGACCTTCTACTCCTGCCTGCTGTGTCAGTCGTTCGCGCCGGACCACGTGTGCGTGATCAGCCCCGAGCGGCCCGGTCTGTGCGGTGCCTACAACTGGCTGGACGGCAAGGCCGCCTACGAGATCAACCCCACCGGCCCGAACCAGCCGGTGAAAAAGGGCGACGTGATCGACGAGAAACTGGGCCAGTGGAGCGGCGTGAACGAGTACGTGTACCAGAACTCCCACGAGTCGGTGACCTCGTTCAGCGCCTACTCCCTCATGGTCGACCCCATGACCTCCTGCGGATGCTTCGAGGCGATCGTGGTCCTGCTGCCCATGGCCAACGCGGTCATGGTGGTGGACCGGGACTTCCCGGGCATGACCCCCTGCGGCATGCCGTTCTCGACCCTGGCCGGATCGGTGGGCGGCGGCGCCCAGACCCCGGGCTTCGTGGGGATCTCGAAGTTCTACATCGGCTCGAAGAAGTTCATCTCGGCCGAGGGTGGGATCCTGCGGGTGGCTTGGATGCCCAAGCACCTCAAGGAGTCCCTGAAGGAGGTGATCCAGAAGCGGGGCGAGGAGGAGGGCGTGCCCGACCTCTACGACAAGATCGCCACCGAGGAGGACGCCACCACCGAGGAAGAGGTGATGGAGTTCATGCAGAAGGTGGGCCATCCCGCCCTCGAGATGGATCCCATGATGTAATGCCCACGGCGGCGGGGGAGTCCCGGCTCCCCTGCCGCCGGGTGGATGTTTCGAGATTCGCGCTACGCGCTTTGACGAAAGGAGTTAGGGATCATGGGACTCACGGGAATTCAGATCTACAAGCTGCTCCCCCAGACCAACTGTAAGGAGTGCGGGGACCCCACCTGCCTGGCGTTCGCCATGAAGCTGGCGGCGGGCAAGGCCGAGCTGGACAAGTGCCCCTATGTGAGCGAGGAGTCCAAGGCCAAGCTGTCCGAGGCCAGTGCGCCCCCGATCCGGGACGTGACCCTGGGCCAGGGCGACGGGGCCTGGAAGGTGGGCGGCGAGACCGTCAAGTACCGCCACGAGAAGACCTTCGTGAACCCCACGGCCATCGTGGTGGCCCTGTCGAACGAGCAGTCGGCCGACGATGTGGACACCCAGCTCAAGTACCTCAACGAGCAGAGCTTCGAGCGGGTGGGCAAGATCCTGGCCCCCAACTGGGCGTTCCTCTGGGATCAGAAGAAGGACCAGGCCTCGTTCCTGGACCTGGTCAAAAAGGTGGGCGGCGCCACCGAGAAGGGTATCGTCGTGTCGTCCGAGGACGTGGCCACGCTCAAGGCGGCGGCCGAGGTCCTGAAGGGCAAGAAGTTCGCGATCCACCCGGTCACCAAGGACAACGCCGACGACCTGATCGCCTTCGCCAAGGAGGTGGGCGCGGTGCCGGTGGCCCAGGGCGACACCCTTGAGGACCTGGCGGCCGTGGGCGAGAAGATCGTGGCCGCCGGCCTGAAGGAGGCCCTCCTGGACACCGGATGGAAGGGCATCCGGGAGACCGTGACCGCCAACATCGCGATCCGGCGGGCAGCCCTGGACAAGAAGTTCCGGCCCCTCGGCTTCCCCACGATCGCGTTCCCCTGCGCCATGACCCAGGAGGTCGAGCTGCAGGCCACCTACGCGGCCCTGCTGATCGATAAGTACGCTGGCGCGGTCGTGCTGAGCACCCTGGATCCGGCCGTGACCTACCCTCTGCTGGTGAACCGGCTGAACATCTACACCGATCCCCAGCGACCCATGACCATGGACCAGGGCATCTACGAGATCAACAACCCCGGTCCGGACAGCCCGGTGATCGTGACCACCAACTTTGCCTTGACCTACTTCGTAGTGAGCGCCGAGGTGGAGGGAAGCCGGGTGCCCACCTGGCTGCTGATCATGGACACCGAGGGCATGAGCGTGCTGACCGCCTGGTCGGCCGGCAAGTTTGTGGCCGACGCCATCGCCCCGTTCGTCAAGAAGAGCGGCATCACCGAGAAGGTGAACCACCGCAAGCTGATCATCCCCGGGTACGTGGCTCAGATCTCCGGTGAGCTCCAGGAGGAGCTCGGCGAGGGCTGGGAGGTGGTGATCGGCACCCGCGAGGCGGCCGACATCCCGAAGTTCCTGAAGGACTACGTCGGCCAGTAGCGCCCGTCCGTTTCGGGGGGCGCCGCGGGCGCCCCCCTGGATTTCGCCTTTTGGAGGAACGAGATGAAGATCTTCACGATTGCCGAGAGCATCAACATCATGAGCAAGACGATCGGGCCCGCGATCCGCGAGAAGAACAAGGGTCCAATCCAGAAGATGGCCGAGGAGGAGCTGGCGGCCGGCGCCGACATGCTCGATCTGAACCTGGGCCCGGCCCGGAAGGCCGGCGACGAGATGATGCGGTGGCTCGTCGAGACCGTTCAGGAGGTCAAGAAGGACGTGCGCCTGGCGCTCGACACCACGAACACCGCGGCGGTGGAGGCGGGCCTGCAGGTGTGCAACGAGCGGGCCCTGATCAACTCGATCTCGGCCCAGCCCCAGAGCATGCAGGAGCGGCTGCCCCTGGTGAAGAAGTACGATGCCGACTTCGTGGCCCTGACCATGAGCGAGGAGGGCATCCCGCGGGACTCGAGCGAGCGGGCCGTAGCCCTGACCACCATCATGGCCATGGGCGATGAGCTCGGGATCGACCATGCCCGGTACTGGGTGGACCCGATCGTACTGCCGGTGTCGGTGGACATCAACCAGGTCAAGGCCTACATGGAGTTCCTGCCCATGGTGAAGGACATCCTTCCGGGCGCCACGAACACCTGCGGCCTGTCCAATGTGTCCAACGGTGCGCCCAACGAGCTGCGGCCCATCCTGAACCGGGTGTACCTGATGATGCTGTACCACCTGGGCCAGGAGTCCGCGATCGTGGACTCCTACGACGTGGAGATGATGGCCATCTGCCGCGGCGAGCGGATGGACCAGGTGGAGTACGTTGGGAAGCTTCTGAACGGCGAGGACGTGCAGCCCACCAACGACACCGAGAAGATGCTCTACAAGACCTTCAAGGTGCTCAACGGCGACGTGCTGTACTCCCACTCCTGGCTGGAGGACTAGGTCCGCGCCGGAGCTGCACCCCACACGAAACGCCCCGGGCCGCCCGCGCAGCCCGGGGCGTTTTGTTTCGGCTGGAAGGCCGAAAAGCGGGAAAGCTAGAAGGCTAGAAAGCTGGGAGGCCGGGAAGCTCGAAAGCCTGGAATTCCCTCGCCCCAGGCCGAAGGCTCGAATCATACCAAGTTGTGTTCAGAGCTATTGGACCCCTGAAGCGGGGGGCAAGGGGCCTGGTGGAGCGCCGGGCGTGGCTCCGACAGTCGCTGCATCCGGCACCCAGCCGACGCCTGCCTCGCAATGGTCCCGAAAATGTCTCGTCAACGCTTTGCTGTTCCAGCGTCCAAGGAGCACCCGGGCCGAGTGCCGGATGCGGCGTGAGTCGGATGCTGCACTCACGCACGGCCGGAATTAGGCCCCTTGTATAAGGGCCCCAATGGTTAACTTTGTTATCTCGGTAGGGCGTGGCAGACCGACGTCCCTTGCCCCGGCCCCCGATGGATCTCTGTTTGAACGCAACTTGGTATCAGAACCCCCGCTCGGCCGGGGTCGGGAACTCCTTGTGGAACTCGCCCACGTAGATGGCCCGGGGCCGGAAGATCCGGTTGTTGTGGAGGTACTCCAGCACGCGGGCGGTCCAGCCGGCCACCCGGCTCACTGCGAACAAGGGGGTGAACATCTCCGGCTCGACCCCTAAACTTTGGTACACCAGGCCCGAGTAGAAGTCCACGTTGGGGAAGATCTTCTTCTCGTTGCCGAACCGGTTGAGGACCTCAATCTCCAGCCGTCGGGCCACCCGGAACAGCGGCTCCACGTCCGGCTTGCCGCGGGCCAAGGCCTCGGCTAAGGGGCCCAGCACCCGGGCTCGGGGATCGTAGGCCTTGTACACCCGGTGGCCGAACCCCATGATCCGCTCCTTTGCCGCGAGCTTCTCCTCCACCCAGTCCGCCACGTCCCCGGTGCCGGCCACCTCCTCGAGCATGTAGATCACCTGCTCGTTGGCGCCTCCGTGCAGGGGCCCCTGGAGCGCGGCCACGCCGGAGCCCACGGCCAGGTAGATGTCGGCCAATGTCGAGGCCACCACCAGCGAGGCAAAGGTGCTCGCGTTCATGCCGTGGTCGGCGTGGAGGATCAGGCACACGTCCATGACCCGCTCCTCGAGCGGGGTGGGCCTCCGGCCGGTCATCATGTACAGCAGGTTGGCGGCGTGGCTCAGCTCTGGATCCGGGTCGAGCGGCATGAGCCCCTGATGCACCCGGGAGATCGCAGCGGCCAAGGTGGCCATGCCCGCGATCAGGTGATAGGCGGACTGCACGCTGCCTGCGTCGTCCATCTGCCGGGCCGCCTGAAGCCGACGGGCCCGGCTGCGGCGCTTGAACTCGTAGATGGCGTGGGTTTCGCCCCGGGGCTTGGTCTCCATGGGGATCGAGTCCTCGTCGGACCCGATGATGTTGCCCTTGACCGGGTGGCGCTCCCGGGAGTCGGCGTAGGTGAACTCCTGGCGCATCAGGTTGACGCCGAGCCGCAGGGCCGCCATGGGGTGCATGTCCTCGATGGGAAACCCCAAGAGCATCCGAAGGGTCTTGTTCACCCACCGGTACTCGGCGAGCCGGTCCCGGAAGGCCCGGAACTCGTCGGCCGAGGGCAAGCTGCCGTGCAGCAGCAGGTAGCACACCTCCTCGAAGTTGGAGTGGGCCGCCAGGTCGAAGATGTCGTACCCCCGGTAGATCAGCCACCCTTTCGCCCCGTTCACGTACCCTACCCGGCTCTCGCAGGCGATGGCGCCCTCCAGACCCGGCCCCACGGTGCAGGTGACGGGCCACTTGACCCGTTTGGTGAGGCCCGGCTCCGGCTCGTTGGAGGTCTCGGCCCGGGCCCGATCGGCAGCCTTCAGGATGATATCGGTGACGGTTTGGGTGTGGTGGTCCATACAGGGCCTCCTTTCACGCGGACGCGGGCGCAGGCGCCCCCGTGCTGCCCGGGGTGCTGCTCTCGACCGCTCGATGGAGCAAAAAAAGGATACGGTGCAGGAAAGCGAAGGAGCGTGGCGCGCAAAAGCGGCAGGCTAACCCACTTTACCTGGCTGGCACCAAAAAGGCAAGGATCTCGACGGTTTGACCAGACCAAACGATGCGCACCCCTATGGACGGTTGAGATTCCTGGGCCGGGGGGGTATGCTCTGCCGCCGTTGTGCCGTCCGTTTCCCTTCCCAAGGAGAGGTTGCCGTGACCAAGAAAGAGATTTTGGAGATCGTGGAACGCGAGAACATCCACTTCTTCCGGCTGCAGTTCGTGGACATCTTTGGGTTCATGAAGAACGTGGCCATCCCTCGGAGCCAGATCGAGAAAGCTTTGGACGGCAAGATGATGTTCGACGGCTCGTCCATCGACGGGTTCGTGCGGATCAACGAGTCCGATATGTACCTCAAGCCCGACTTCTCCACCTTCCGGGTGCTGCCCTGGCGGGAGAAGGACGGCCGAGGCGCGGCCCGGATCATCTGCGACGTGTACAAGGCCGACGGTGAGACCCCGTTCGAGGGCTGCCCCCGGGGTAACCTGCGGCGGGTGCTCGACGAGGCCAAGAGGGACGGGTTCACCATGAACGTGGGCCCGGAGTGCGAGTTCTTCCTGTTCAGTCTGGAGGATGACGAGCCCACCACCGTCACCCACGACAAGGCCGGCTACTTCAGCGTGGACCCCGAGGACTATGGCATCGCGTGCCGCCGAGACATCATCGAGACCCTTGAGCAGATGGGGTTCGAGATCGAGGCGAGCCACCACGAGGTGGCCGAGGGGCAGCACGAGATCAACTTCAAGTACGCCGACGCCCTGTCGTGCGCCGACAACGTGGTCACCTTCAAGTGGGTGGTGAAGACCATCGCCCGTAAGTACGGGCTCCACGCCACCTTCATGCCCAAGCCGGTGTTCGGGATCAACGGCTCGGGCATGCACACCAACCAGTCCCTGTTCCGGCTCGACGGGTCCAACGCGTTCTTCGACCCCGAAGCGCCCCTGCAGCTGTCGGACACGGCCCGGCAGTTCATCGCCGGCATCCTCAAGAACGCCCGGAGCTTCGTGGCGGTCACGAACCCCCTGGTGAACTCTTACAAGAGGTTGGTGCCTGGGTATGAGGCGCCGGTGTACGTGGCGTGGTCCGCCTCGAACCGCAGCGCCCTGGTGCGGATCCCGGCCGCCCGGGGCATGTCCACCCGGGTGGAGGTCCGCTGCCCGGACCCGACCTGCAACCCTTACCTGGCCTTCGCCATGATGCTCAACGCCGGGCTCGACGGCGTGCGCAGCCAACTGGGGTGCCCGGCCTCCACCGACGCCAACATCTTCGCCATGACCGGCGAGGAGAAGGTGGAGGCCGGCATCGCGAGCTTGCCGGGCTCGTTGGCCGAGGCCCTGGATGAGTTCGAAAGGAGCCCCTTGAGCCGGGTCACCCTGGGTGACCACATCTTCGAGAAGTACCTGGAGGCCAAGCGCAGGGAGTGGGACGAGTTCCGCATGGCCGTGACGAACTGGGAGCTCGACACCTACCTGGGCATCTACTGATCGGGCCGGCGGCTGCGCCCCGGTTCGTGTCGGGGCCGGACAACGGGAGGTTCGGCGATGGCTGGGGAGCCGCCCATCCGCCTGGCGGGCCGAAGGCCAATCGGATGACGCGAGCGGTTGTGTTCGATCTGGACGGCACCCTGGTGGACAGCCTGGCCGACATCGCCCGGGCCGGCAACGCGGTGCTGCGGCGGCACGGGTTCCCGGAACACTCGGAGCCAGCGTACCGCCGGTTCGTGGGCGACGGCATGGAGGCGCTGGTGCGCCGGATCGTGCCCGCAGGATCGTCGGAGGACGAGGTGGGCCGGGTGCTGGCAGACCTGCGGGCCGAGTACGCCCGGCGGTCTCTGGAGACGACCCGGCCGTACCAAGGGGTCCCAGAGCTCCTGGACGGTCTCGTGGCAAGGGGTGCGCCGTTCTCGATCGTCACGAACAAGCCCCACGAGCCGGCGGTGGAGATGGTTCGGGCCCTGCTGGGGCGTTGGCGGTTTTCCGCGGTGATCGGGGCGGCTCCCGACCTGCCCCGGAAGCCCCACCCCGCCGGAGCCCTGCGCGCCGCGGCCCAGATGGGCGTGGAGCCGGGGGCCTGCCTGTACGTGGGCGACACCGCCACCGACGTGGCCACGGCCCGGGCCGCTGGCATGGTTCCGGTGGGCGTGCTGTGGGGGTTCCGGGACGATGCAGAGCTCCGGGAGGCCGGAGCTCTGCATCTGCTCCGGCGGCCCGGGGAGCTCCTGGAACTCCTGGACGTACCCGACTGAGCGGAGGGGCCTTGTCGGCCTGCACCACCGCACCGTCCTGCCTTGGCCGGCCTGGATGCCGCCACCGTGACGCAGGGATCAAGAAAGGCGCGGCCGGTGCCGTTCTTTAATTTGCGCCTTCGAACCGTGTGCCCGAGGCGAGGGGCATGGCCCTTTGGCGGACCCGGAGGCCCGCGGGGGCGAAGAAGGGGGGAGAGTACAGGCGTTGGGAGGTGGACAGGCGGTGCGGCACCCCGATCGGACACGAATGCCCTGGTGGGTTCTGTTGGGACTCGTGTTGACCCTGGCCGCCTGCGGCCTGTGGCGGGGGGAGTTCGAGGGCAGGGTGGTGCGGGTGCTCCGGGGCGATACGATCAAGGTCCAGAAAGAGAACGGTCGGATCGTGCGGGTGGTACTGGCCGGGGTGGATAGTCCCGAGAAGGGCCAGCCGTACGAGAAGCAGGCCCGTAAGTTCACGATGTCCAAGGCCGAGGGCCAGCGGGTGCTCGTGAGGATGCAGGGCCGGAACCGGTACGGCCACATCCTGGGGGTGGTGATCCTGCCTGGGGGCCGGAACCTGAACCGGATGCTGGTGGAGGAGGGCCTGGCCTGGGCCGTCCCCGGCTACGACGAGGACCCCCAGCTCCGGGATCTGGAGGCCCGGGCCCGGCGGTTTCGAAAGGGGCTGTGGCGTGGTGAGCGCCCCATCCCCCCCTGGGAGTACCTGAGCGGGAAGACCTGGCGGGATCATCGGTGAGCGTCCTCCGGCTTCGTTGCTGGGGTGTCATGGGCTTGCGCCACCAGGTCCCCTTCACCTAGGCTTTTCGCCGGACTTTCTCCCCCTCCCCGGCGGTGCCATGAGCCGACCCGAACCCCAGATCCAAGGAGGCTATCGGCTCCTCGACACGGGTGGCGAGCGCCGCCTCGAGCAAGTGGGGCCCTTGCGAGTGGTCCGGCAGGGGTTGGCAGCCGTGTGGTCGCCCCGGCTCCCCAGGGCCGAGTGGGAGCGGGCTGACGCCGTTCACCACCGCAGCGACAGGGGCGGCGGGCGGTGGGAGTGGCGCCGGAACGCGCCCCGGGAGTTCCCCATCGCCTACGGGGGGCTGCGGTTCCACGTGCGGCTCACCGACTTCGGCCACCTGGGGCTGTTCCCGGAACAGGCGGAGAACTGGGCCTGGCTGAGGCAGTCCCTGAGGCGGCTCCCCCGCGGCGGGCGGCCCCGGGTGCTGAACCTGTTCGCTTACACCGGCGGCTCCACCCTGGCCTCGGCCCGTGCGGGGGCCGCCCTCGTCCATGTGGACGCGGCCCGGGGGGTGGTGGAGTGGGCCCGGGAGAACGCACGGCTGAACGGCCTGGGCGACCATCCTATCCGCTGGATCGTGGACGACGCCCTGAAGTTCGTGCGGCGGGAGGCCCGGCGGGGCAACCGGTACCAGGGGATCGTGCTCGACCCTCCCACCTTCGGTCGGGGACCCAAGGGCCAGATGTTCAAGATCGAAAACGACCTGGCCCCGCTCCTCGAGGCCTGCGCCGAGGTCCTGGACGGCGGCCCGGCCTTCGTGCTCCTGAGCTGCCACACCCCGGGGTTCACGCCGACGACTCTGGCAAACCTTCTCGAGGCCGTGGGGCCCCGCCGGCCGGCCCGGATCGAGACGGGCGAGATGCTCGTGCGCGACGAGACGGGCCGGCCGCTGCCCAGCGGCACCTACGCCCGCTGGATGTCAGGGATCCGATGACGCCCCCCTTGATCCAAAGCCCCCAGAACCCCCGGATCAAGACCGTGGCCCGGCTCTTGGCGAACCGGCGCCACCGGGATCGGGATCGGCTCGCCGTGGTGGAAGGGCTCCGGGAGATTCGCCGGTGCCTTGACGCGGGGTGGACGCCCCGGGAAGTCTACGTGTGCGAGGAGCGGCTCAACGCCGAGGGGCGGGAACTTGTCGGCCGCCTGGCCGAAGCAGAGGTTCCCCTGCTTCGCGTGGCGCCGGCCGCCTACGCCCGGATCGCCTACCGGGAGGAGAGCGGGGGGCTCGTGCTGGTAGTGCCCTACACCGACACCTCCCTGGCCGGGCTGTCGCCCCCGGACCCGGCGTTCCTCGTGGTCGTGGAGGGTGCGGAAAAGCCCGGGAACGTGGGGGCCATCCTCCGAGCCGCCGACGCGGCCGGGGTCCACGGTCTGATCCTCTGTGGGGAGGGCACCGATCTGCACAACCCCAACGTGATCCGGGCAAGCCTCGGCACCCGGTTCACCGTGCCCTGCGCCGAGGCCCCCACTCCGGGGGTGATCGCATGGCTTCGGGCCCGGGGCATCCGCACGGTGGCTGCTACCCCGGATGCGGACCGGGTGTACACCGAGGTGGACCTCACCGGCTCCGTGGCCGTGGTCACGGGGAGCGAGGCCCGTGGGCTCTCAGGAGCCTGGCGGCAGGCCGCCGATCTGCGGGTGCGCATCCCGATGTTCGGCGCGGCCGACAGCCTCAACCTGGCCACGGCCACGGCCCTGCTCCTCTACGAGGTGGTGCGGCAGCGGCGAGAATAGGAGCCACGCCCGGCGCTCCTCCGAGCAGAGGGCGATAGGTTCGATCTGATGCCTGGTTTCCAATAAAAGAGATCTTCAGGCTTGCTTGCCTCCCCGTGCGGCGTGGCACACATCGAGAGGCATGGACATGACCGAGCCTTTGTTCGACTGGATCTCCTTCGACCGGGAGCATCTGTGGCACCCCTATGCTGCGGTGGAGAGCCCGGTGCCCGTGTTTCCAGTGGTGGGAGCCCGAGGGGTCCGCCTGGAGCTGGCGGACGGCCGGACCTTGATCGACGGCATGGCCTCATGGTGGTCGGCGATCCACGGGTACAACGTGCCGGAGCTCAACCGGGCAGCTGCCGAGCAGCTCGAGCGAATGAGCCACGTGATGTTTGGCGGGCTCACCCACCCACCGGCCTCCGAGCTGGGCCGGCTGCTGGTGGAGCTCACCCCCGAGCCCCTGGACCGGGTGTTCTTCTGCGACTCGGGCTCCGTGGCGGTGGAGGTGGCCATCAAGATGGCGCTCCAGTACTGGCAGGCCGTCGGGAGGCCCGAGCGGCGGCGGCTGCTCACGATCCGCCAGGGTTACCACGGCGACACCTTCGGCGCCATGGCCCTTTGCGATCCCGACACCGGTATGCACCGGATCTGGCGGGGCATGCTGCCCCAGCACCTCTTTGCCCCGGCCCCTCGGTGCCGGTTCCACGATCCCTGGGACGAGGCCGACATCGCGGAGTTCACGCGGCTCCTCAAGGAACACCAGGACGAGGTGGCGGCCGTCATCCTGGAGCCCGTTGTGCAGGGAGCCGGGGGCATGTGGTTCTACTCGCCCGAGTACCTGCGCCGGGTTCGTGAGCTGTGCGACGAACACGGGGTGCTCCTGATCGCCGATGAAATTGCAACCGGGTTCGGCCGCACCGGCCGGCTGTTCGCCTGCGAGCACGCGGGCATCGCGCCCGACATTCTGTGCCTGGGGAAGGCCCTGACCGGCGGCTACCTGACCCTGGCGGCCACCCTGACCACCGCGAGGGTGGCCCGGGGGATCTGCTCAGGTGAGCCGGGGGTGTTCTTGCACGGCCCCACGTTCATGGCCAACCCGCTCGCCTGCGCCGTGGCCGCGGCCAGCGTACGGCTGCTGCTCAAGGGGCCCTGGCGGGACCGGGTGTCCCGGATCGAAGCCGGGTTACGCCGGGGCCTGGCCCCCTGCGCCGCCCTGCCCCATGTGCGCGACGTGCGGGTGCTGGGGGCGATCGGTGTAGTGGAGCTCGAAGCCCCGGTAGACATGGTGAGGGTGCAGCCTCGGTTCGTGGAGGAGGGGGTGTGGGTCCGGCCGTTCGGCCGGCTGGTGTACGCGATGCCCCCCTTCGTGATCGCCTCGGAGGATCTCGATCTCCTGTCGGCAGCCATCTGCCGGGTGGTGGCCGAGATCGGAGGGTGAGCCCCGCCCCGGTTTCTCGGCGGTCGAGGGGATTGGGGGCCAAAGCTCGGGGGAGCCCTTGATGCGGCCGGGGGCATGGTCGAGAATGGCGGGCGATCCTTCCCGGTTCCGCAGGCCTGGGAGGCGGCCTGTTCGCGAAAAGGTAAACTGCAACGAGGTTTCGGCGGAGGGGGCCGGCGCTCCACCAGGAAGCCCCATGCCCCCCGGCTTCGGCATCTGCCCAAGGTTCACGGTTTTTCGACCAACGACCGAGGTTACCGGAAGGGCTGGGGCAGGATCGTTCGTCGCAGGGCCGCGGCCCGGAGGCGGGAGGGAAAGAGGAACAGCGATGCCCCTGGGGTGGAGCCGTGTGGCACGTGGGAGCCGGTCGTTGTGGGCCGCGGCGGTGGTCCTCTTTCCTCTGCTCTGCCCTCCCCGGGCCTTTCCGGGGCCGCCCGCCGAACCGCTGCAGGTCCTCTATATCCACCGCCCTCCCTACTATGAGCGCCTTCCGGACGGCCGGGCCGGCGGCGCCCTCGTGGAGATCGCCCGCATGGTCTTTGAACGGGCGGGCGTAGCCCACGAGTTTATCGAGGTGCCCCCGCGACGCATCCTTCGGAGGGTCCGCAACGGGCGCCCCGTCTGCTCCGTGGGATGGTTCCGCACCCCGGAGAGGGAGGCGTTCGCTCGGTTCAGCGAGCCGATCTACCGGAATCTTCCCATGGGCGCCTTGATTCGGCGGGAGAAGGCATCCGCCTGGCCGGAGCGTCCCACCATGCGGGAGGCCCTGGAGAGCGGGTTGGTGCTGGGGTTGGTGAAGGGGTTCCGGTACGGTCCGTGGGAGAGGCTCCTTCGGACCCGCGGAGGCCCGCCCCTGGTCGTGGAGCGGGTGGGGGCGGCCCAAGAGAGCCTGTTCCGGATGCTCTGCCGGGGCCGGGTGGACTGGATGTTGATCTGCCCCGAGGAGGCCGGGTACCAGTTCCGGGTGAACCCCCACCTTCGGAGCTGCTCGGTATTTAAGCGGTTTACCGATGCTCCCGAGGGGAGCCTCCGGTACCTGATGTTCAGCCGAGCCGTGCCGGAGGAGGTCGTGGAAGCGGTGAACGGGGCGATCCGGGCTGTGGTTCGGCTGCAGGAGTATCAGGAGATCGTGCAAAAACTTCGGGACGTGGACGGAGACCGGCCATGAGGCAAGGTGAGAGGGGAGGGCGTTTTCGGTTCGCCGGCCGGCGCTCGGTGTCGTCACTGGTGGCCCTGAAGCTGGTTCTCGTCGTGGTGCTTTCCTGCCTCGTCCCCATCCCCGTCGTTTATCTGACCACCCGAGCCGAGTGGAGCAACCGGCTCCAGGGGCACGCCGACGAGATGGTGGAGTCTTTGGCCCGGAGCCTCGAGCTCCCGCTGTGGGAGATCGACGAGGAGGGTCGCCGCTCCGTGGTGCGGGCCTACGTGGAGAGCGGGGCGGCGGCGCGGATCCGGGTGTGGGATACGGACGGAACCCTGCTGGAGGAGTGGGGCAGCTCGCAAGGGCCGGACCTGGTGGTGCGGCGCAGAACGGTCCGCCACCAAGGGACCGAGGTGGGCACCGTGGAGGTGGGGGTGAGCCCCCGGTTCATGACGTCGGCCGGCCGGAGGATCTTGTGGTCCAATGTGCTCGTGATGCTGGTGGTGGCGCTGTCCATCGCCGGCGGAGCATTCCTGCTGGTGAGGCGCCACATCCGGCGTCCCCTGGAGGCGTTGGGCCAGGCACTGGATCGCCTGGCCGAGGGGGACTACGACTTTGACCCTGCCGATCGGATGCCGTGGGAGTTTCGGAGCGTGATCGAACGGTTTCGCCGCATGGCACGCCGAATCCGGGAGCGGGAGGCGGCCCTCGCAGAGGTGAACCGGCGGCTCGAGCACGAGGTGGAGGAACGGGTCTGGGCCGAGGAGCGCTACCGGGCCCTGTTCGAGAACGCGGTGGAGGGGATGTTCGTCAGCACGGCCGAGGGCCGGTACGTGGCCGCGAACCCGGCGCTGGCCGACCTGTACGGGTACGACTCCCCGGAGGCCCTGGTCCAGTCGGTCCGGGACATCCGCACCGAGGTGTGCATGTTTCCGGAGCAGCGGGACGAGTTCCTATCGTTGTTGGAACGCTACGACGTGGTGCGCAACTTCGAGATGAAGGCCCGCAGGCGCGACGGCAAGGGGCTGGATCTTCTGGTGAGCGCCCGGGCCGGCCGTGGGCCCAACGGCCGGATCGAGACGATCCAGGGGTTCGTGCTGGACGTGACCCACCAACGGGCCATGGAGGCCCAGATGCTCCACGCCCAGAAGATGGAGGCGGTGGGAACCCTCGCCGGGGGTGTGGCCCACGACTTCAACAACCTGCTCCAGGCGGTGCTAGGCCACGCGGAGATTCTGCTCGAAGCCCGGCCGGACGATCCCGCCTTGGTGCGAGGCCTCGAAGGGATCCGACGGGCCGCGTTGCGGGGGCGCTCCCTCACGGAGCAGCTCCTGGCGTTCAGCCGACGGGCCCCGGAAGGGGCCGAGGCCGGCGACCGGAAGCCCCTCGATCTGAACCGTTCGATTCGCTCCGTGTTCGAGCTGTTGGGTCGGACTCTGCCCCGCATGATCCGGATGGAGCTGGATCTGGAGGAGCCCCTATGGAAGGTGCGCGCGGACCCCGTCCAGGTGGAGCAGGTGATCATGAACCTGGCCCTCAACGCCAAGGACGCCATGCCCGAAGGCGGGGTCCTGACCGTGCGGACCCGAAACCTTTGGCTGGGGGCCCAGTCCGGCCCCAGCATTCCCGCGGATCTGCCCCCCGGCCGGTACGTGCGCGCATCCCTGTCCGATACCGGCCACGGCATGCCGGCCCACGTACTCGAGCACGTCTTCGAGCCGTTCTTCACCACCAAGGAGGTGGGGCAGGGGACGGGGCTTGGGCTCTCCTCGGTGTATGGAATCGTCAAGGGCCACGGGGGAGCGGTCGTGTGCGATAGTGCCCCTGGCCAGGGCACGGTTTTTCACGTGTTCTTGCCGGCCGCCGCCGAGGAGGAGCCCCCGGCAGAAGCCGCTACCGGCCCCGGGGATACCGAGCCGAGGGGTGGGGGCACCGTGCTGGTGGTGGACGACGACGAGTCGGTGAGGGAGGTGTGCCAGGAGGTGCTCGGGCGGGCGGGTTACGTGGTGATCACCGCGCCGGATGGCGAGACGGCCCTGGAGGTGTACCGGGAGCAGGGAGACGGGATCGACGTGGTGGTTCTGGACGTCAACATGCCGGGGATGGGGGGCGCGCGGTGCCTGGAGGAGCTGCTCCGGCAGGACCCCGACGCCCGCGTGGTGGTGGCCACGGGGTACCTGGATACCGGCTCCCCGGAGGACCCGTGCGGCAAGGGCGCGTGCGAGGTGCTTCGGAAGCCCTATCGGGTCATAGATCTCGTTCGGGCCGTTCATCGGGCGCTGGGGGAGAAAGCCCCTGCCGGATCCTGACCGGCACCGCTCCCCCGGCTCTCCCCTCGGTTCACCCCGCCGTCATGCAGCCCCTGGCTCCTCCCGCTCCAGGGGGTGGGGTGCCAGGTACGGGTTGTTCGCTAGATCAGCCCTTCCTGCGATCAGGGCGAGGGACCGGGTGAAGGCCAGGACCTCGGTGAGTGTTTTCTCACCGTTCCGGTATGCATCGATGGAGCCCCCCAGGTCTTCTCGATCCGAGCGCCCGAGGTGCTCCGCCAGGGTCGAAGCCGCGTGTTGCAGTGCGGTGGCGTGGGTGCCCCGGGTGGGAGCGTGTCCCAGGGCCTCCCGAAGGAGCGCTTCGTACCGGGTCCAGGCCTCGGTCGCGGCACCGGTGCAGGCCGAGGCCGCGATCTCTTCCAAGCGCCGGCATAGGCTGGGATGGCGGCCCAGGAGTCCGAGCCGCTCCCGCTCGTGAAACGCCCGGAGGGCCTCCGGGTCCGGGGCGACCGTCCGGGCCGCCCTCCAGCGACGGAGGGTGAACACCCGGCGGAACAGGTGTGCCCGGGGCTCCGGGCGGTGGAGATCGGTCTCCTCGGCCAGGGGTAGGAGGGGTGCCCGTCGGGCCAGCTCGGCCGCAAACATCCCCCGGCCCGGAGCCGGGTCGCCCTGCCGGGGACGCTGCGGGTACACCCGGGCCGACTCCACCGCGCAGGACGGGGACCGGGCCTTCAGGATCGCGGCGTCCGGTTCCAAGGCGGCCAGATCGGCCGCCTGGCCACGGAACACCGCAGCCAGCTCCTTCGTTCGGTCCCGGCCGGTGCCCGCGGTCATGGCCCGGGGCCCGGCGGGGTCGCCCACCAGGTCCATGGCTTCCCGGGGCACCCCGAGCCCTGCCTCCGCTTCGGGGCACACCGCCACGAGCTCGGCCCAGGGCGCCAGGGCGGCCACGGCCGGGTCGAGCTTGTGCCCCCCGTCGTAGCGCACCGGATCCCCCAGGAGGCACGCGCTCACCAGGATGCACGGCTTGTCGTGGGCTCCCATCGAGACCCTCCTTCCGTCCCACCCAACATACGTCTCCGGCGGTCCGCCCATCACTCCCCTCCCGTGGACGGGGTACCGCCGGTCGTTCCCCGCCGGTCATGTTCATCGAAACGTAACGTTGCGGTAACCCCTTGATCACTAACCGTTCGTATGATGGCCCGGAGTTCGAACGCCGCCTTAGGCGGTGTCCTCGCACAAGGCTCTGCGCGCAAAGCCGGGGGAAGAGGAGGTGGATGAGCAAAAGAGGTCCGATTGTGTGAGTCGTTCTTGCCAGCCCGATCTCGATGTAAGAAAAAGAGGAGATTATCATGAGAACTCGAGCCGTTGCGATTGCCGCGGTGGGCAGCGCGGTCTGCCTGGCCGCTCCAGCCTTGGGGGCCGGAGTCACCGTGCACAAGGATGACGATGGGAAGTACGTGAAGATGGGAGGAAGGATCCAGATCCAGTACCATCGGATGGATCCGGACGAAGGGGACACCACCGACGAGATGTTCTTCCGGCGGTTCCGGCCCTATATCGAGGGAAGCGTTCACGAGGACTGGAAGGGGAAGTTCCAGTGGGACATGGGGAAGGCCGAGGACGGAAACGAGCTGGCCATCAAGGACGCCTACCTCCGGTACACCGGCTTCAAAGCCGTGAAGGTCACCCTAGGGAACCAGAACTTTCCGTTCTCCCGGGAGTTCCTCACCAGCTCCAAGTACCAACAGCTCGTGGAGCGTACCTTCGTAGGGGACCACAACTACGGCACCCCTGACCGCAACGTGGGTCTCAACGTCTCCGGCGTGGCTCTGTCCAAGAAGCTCGAGTGGGCCGTGGCAGCGGCAGCGGCCGACATCGACCCGACCGCGAAGAAGCTCGACTTCGACACGCCGGTCAACCGGAACGATGACTTCAACCAGGGCTGGATGTTCGGCGGTCGGGTGGACCTCCATCCGTTGGGGTATCTCAAGAAGTCCCAAGGGGATTTCAGGCGCGAGCTCCTCGCCACGATCAGCGCGGCAGCCTTCGTCTGGGCCAACGATGGCGATAACAACACTTACACCGACGACGGTCTGGATGCGAGCGGAGGGAAGAAACCCGACGTGGACCGGGTGACCGGGCTTGAGGCGAGTGCGGCCCTGCGGGGTTGGGGGGTGTCGGTGGACGCGCAGTACAATCGGTTTCAGGCCGAGACCGTGGACGACACCGTGACCGCGGGAATCTATGAAGACGGCGAGACGGACCTGTGGAGCTTCGCGGTCGAGGGCGGCGTGATGGTGGTGCCCGGCCTGCTCGAGGTCGTGGCCGGCTACCAACTCCAAGACGCCGACGGATACGAGGAGCCCTGGACCCGCACCTCCTTTGGGGCCAACTGGTTCCTGAAGAAGCACGATATCGAGCTACAGACCACGTACCGGATGGGACGGAACCTGGACGGGAGGGAGGGCGGGGACGAGAACGAGCTGTTCGTTCAGGCCCAGTACGTGTTCTGACCCGTCTCCCTTCCCTCAGCATCTTCTCATCACGAGGCCCGGCCCTCGACCGAGCTCCCGTTGGGGTGCCGGGCTTGTCCTGTCCGGGCGAGCCGTCCGTCTGGCCCCTAATGGCGATCAGGGAGGGGGGTAGAGGTGGTGGTTTCGACAAGGATGAAGGTTTCGCGTAACGGTGGTGCCGAGGGGGCCGGCGGCTCACCGCGCCGGCAGGAGGGTCAGGGAGAACGGGACTCCGGCTCGTCGGTCCACCCCCGAAGCTCCAGCCGGGCCCGCAGGCCGCCTTCTGACCGGTTCGCCAGCACCAGCCGACCGTCCATGGCCCGGACCAGGGTCTTCACGGCATAGAGCCCGAGACCAGTTCCGGTGCGGTCCCCTACCCCGCCGCCGTGCTCGAAAGGCCGCACCACCCGCGCCATCTCGGTTTCCGGGATCCCCGGGCCTTCGTCGGTCACCTCGAGGTACACTCCTCCCGCTCGGGTGCCCCACGCGACCGTGATCCGATTGCCCAAAGGTCCGTACCGGAGGGAGTTCTCCACCAGGTTGGAGACGCACAGCCTCAACGCCTGGCGGTGCGCGCGCGCGGGCGGAGCCCGGCGGGAGCCTGAGCTCCTCAAGACGGCGCCCTTCTTCGTGGCATCGTGCCCGTGGAGGTCCAACGCTTCGGCTGCCACCTCGCCCAGATTCACAGCCGACAAAGGCAGCCCATCGGACCCCGTCTCCATCCGGCGAAGGAGCAGCATCTCTTCGGCCAGATCGGCCAGATACCGGGACGCCGATCCCACGGCCTCCAGGTAAGCCCTACGGCGCTCCGCCTCGGGCTCCGGCGCCTGCTGGAGCCTTCGCGCGAAGCCCTCGATGACCATCAGCTTGTTCCTCAGTTCGTGGAACAGAAAGGACTGGAGGTCGTCCTGGCGCCGTCGCATCGCCTCCAGCCGGGCCACGGCGTCCCGCAGCCCCCATTCGGAGCGGCTGCGTTCGATCCGAGTCCGCACCCGAACAGCAACCTCGTCTAGGCTGAAGGGCTTCGGCACGTAGTCATCGGCGCCGAGACGGATGCCCCGAGCCCGGTGCTCGGCCTCGGAAAGGGCGGACAGGAAGATCACCGGCAGCCGGGCGATCTTTTCATCGGGATGGCTCCGGATCATCCGGCAGATCTCCCAGCCGTTGAGGTCTGGCAGCAGGATGTCCAGGAGCACCAGGTCGGGGGTGTCTTCGCCAATGAGGCGACACGCCGTCAGACCATCGAAGGCCCTTGTCACCCGGTAGCCGGCACGGTCGAGGTTGAACGCCAGCACCTCGGCGACCTCGGGCTCATCCTCCACCACGAGAACAGCCGCTTTCTCCATCCGCTACCCTCCGTTCCGCCGTCCGGCCGGGGTGCCGGACCTCGCGCCCACCGTATCATGCAGCGGTTACGGAACGGTTAAGGGAAGATGACGGTTTGGAGAAAGCGCACCCCTTTGTCGGGGGATCCGGCTGCCTACCGCCACCCCTTGAGCCGGGCCTCGCGCCAGCGGCGTTCGCGCTCCACGATCTCCTCCGGGGTGGCCAGGGTGTTCTCGATGCGCAGGCCCCGGCGCTCGGCCTCGTCCAGGAGGGCTGCGGCGGCCGGCACGTCCTCGGGCCGGCGGCGGCCCAGGGGAAGGTAGAGGACCTCGCGGCCGTCTCGAAGGAGCAGGGTCACGGTGAAGGGATCGCGCTGACCGCCCGAGCCCAGGGAGCCGATCACCACCCGCCGCACGGCCGGCCACGGCACCCGCAGCCGCCCCAGGGCCCAGCCGATCCAGATCCCCCGATCGTCGAACCGGGAGGTGAGGCGCCACGGCAGGGTGGTGACCACGAGGGACGCCCCGGCGAGAACGAGCGTGGAGAGGGCCCAGAACACCCAGCCGGGCTCGAGCCGTGCCGTCTGGAGCCCGGTCCGGCCGGCCAGGGCCCCCAGCCCCAGGCCGCACCCCACGGTGGCCCAGGCCCGCCACCCGGTCAGATGGCGGTACTTAGGGGGGGCGTTCGGCGGGGTTGGGGGGGCGGCATGGGGCATGGATCTTCCGGTAGCTTTGGGCCTTCGGCCCTAGCGCTCCCCCCCGTGCTTCACCACGTCGTACTCCACCTGGAGTTCCCGGCGCTCCCCGTTCCGGACCACGACCACCGGCCCTCGGTCGCCGGGCTTGTGCTGGCCGACCTGGAAGGTGAGGTCGAACAGCTCCTCCACCGGCTCGCCGTCCACCGACACGATCACGTCGCCCTCCTGGATGCCGGCCTTCGCCGCCGGGCTGTCGGGCATGACCCCCAGCACCCGGGCGCCGCCGCCCTCGGCCTTCTCGATCCGGACCCCCAGCATCACGCGCTCGTCCTCCAGGTCGTCGTACCCCACGGCCCAGTACACGTCGGCCGGGCGCAGGGGGAGGTCGGGGGGGGGCACGTCCATGAGGACCTTTTCCTGCTTCTCCTCCGGAATCTCGATGGTCAGGGGGTCCACGATCGCGTAGGCCTCGGGCACCCTCCGGAACAGCCGACGGGGTATGCCGAACCCGTAGCGCACGTGGTTGCCGCCCGCGAACACCACCAGGCGTTTGCCCCGGCCCTCGGGGCTTCGGAGGAACCGGGCCGCGGTTTCGGCCATGGTCTCGTCCCAGATCACCTGCACCCGGTAGAAGGCCTCGCTCTGGTTGGTGCCCTCGGAGTGCCCGCCGAAGATGGCCCGGATGAAGGCCCGGTGGTACGGGTCGGCCAGGTCCATGTCCTTCGGAAGGCGGTTGCGCAGATCCTCGTTCAGCTGATCCAGGTTCGGGGCCCGGGAGGCCGCCCGGGTGAGGTCACGCCCGGCGTTGAGGGCCAGCACGGGGATCCCCTCGTCCCGGACGAACCGCAGGATGTCCCGGTAGTAGCGCCAGGAGTTGGGGCCCCACGAGGGGGACCAGGCCGTGCGCACGAACTCCCGCTCGGTGAGCTCGCCGGCGAGGTACGCGTCCACCTTCTCCTGGTACGGCCGCCGCAGCATCTCGAGCCCCAGCACCACCTGGCCGGGGAACCGTTCGGCCAGGCCCTTGAGGATGGTGAGCTCCACCTGGTGGTCGTAGACGTTGTCGTGGGTCTCGCCCACGTACACCACCCGGTACGAGCTCAGGTACTCCAGCAGCTCCTCCTGGGAGAGCTTGCGGCCCGTGGCCAGGTGCACGATGTCGCCCTTTTCCAGGTTCGACAGGTCCCGGTAGGGGGACTCCACGCGGTCCACGGTGAGCAGGGTCTGCGCGCACCCTCCCAGGAGGAGGGATGCCGCGACGAGGAAGAGAGCGGTTGCTCGCATCGATGCCTCCCGCACGTGTTTTCGTGCCGACGAGGGCCTTATCGGCTGGGGGGACCTGAGAGAGTATTATCAACCCGGCGGATAAGCAGGCGCTATCGTTCTCTGTTCGGAGGGGCAAGGGGCCTGTCGGAGAGCCGGGCGCGGCCCCTTAGCTCGCCGCGCAGCGCCTCCGACGCTCGGACTGCGAAAGGGTTAGGATTCCAGCAAGTTGTCATGAAACCAGCTCTTCGGTCCTGTGCCTGCGCGGCGAATCGCATGCCCGGCTTCGCGCCCGGCCGGAGGCAGGACCCTTGCCCCGCGCTCCGAGGTGAGGTGCCAATTTTGTCGCCGGGTCGATAACCCCGCGCAATGATGCTATTGCCCCTCCCCCCGCCGGACCCACAGGAGCCACAGGCCGAACAGGAACAGGGGGATGCCCAGGGCCTGGCTGGTGCTCAGGGGGCCCAGGGAGCCCCGGGGGTCGTTCCGGAAGAACTCGACCACGAACCGGAACGCCGGGTACAGCACCAAGTACAGCCCGAACACCCGTCCGGTGCCACCCCAGCGCTTCCGAAACCCGAGGTACAGCACCAGGAAGATCACGAAGTTCCCCACGGCGCTGTAGATCTGGGTGGGGTGCAGCGGCAGGTTCAGGGGGGCCAGGCCCCGGGGGTCGGTGAACGTCACCGCCCACGGCAGCCGGCACTCGGCGCCGTAGCAGCACCCCGCGAAGAAACACCCGATCCGGCCCAGGGCCTGGCCCAGGGCCAGCCCCGGCGCCACCGCGTCGGCCGTGGGCCACACGGGCAGGTCGGCGTGGCGCACGTAGGCCAGGCTGGCCAGGGCCGCCGCCACGAACCCCCCGTAGAACACCAGGCCCCCCTTCCAGATCTCGAACACCTGGAGGGGGTGGTCCACGAAGTACGCCCACTCGACCAGCACGTAGAACAGCCGTGCGCCCACCAGGGCCGAGATCAGCACCACCAGGCCCAGGTCCTGGACTTTGCGGGGCTCCATGCCCAGACGGCCGGCCTCACGGCCCGCGACCCAGATGGCCACGAAGAACCCCAGGGCCACGAACAGGCCGTAGGTGTAGATGGTGAGTCTGCCGAACTGAAACAGGATCGGATGCATGGACTAGCGCGCTAAGAAGCTGGGAGGTTGGGAGGCTGGGACGCCTCTTGGATTCGCCGTCTGGGTCACTGGGGTCTTTCCTCCCGGGGCTTCCGGTCCAGGAACTCCTCCAGGAGCAGCATGGCCACGCCCACGGTGATGGCCGAGTCGGCCATGTTGAAGGCGGGCCAGTGGTAGCTGCGCCAGAACACGTCCAGGAAGTCCACCACCTCGCCCAGGCGCAGCCGGTCCATGAGGTTCCCCAGGGCGCCGCCGGTCACCAGGCCCAGGGCTCCCAAGGTCCACCGGCGGTCCGGGGTCAGGCGGGCCACGGCCACGCCAATGGCGGCCAGGGCCACCAGCGTCACGATCACGAAGAACGGTGTGCGGAACCCTGCGCCGTGGTCCGCGAACAGGCCGAAGGCGGCCCCCGGGTTGCGCACGTAGGTCAGGTGGAACCACCCCTCGATCACGGGGCGGCTCTCGTACAGCCGGAACGAGGCCTGCACCCACGCCTTGGTGAGCTGGTCCAGGGCGAGGGCCGCGGCGGCCGGTGCGGCGAAGAAAAGGAGCTTGGCCCTCACCCGGCTGCCTCGGCCAGGTGTTCCACGCACCGGGCGCAGGCCCGGGGATGCTCGGAGTGCCGACCCACGGTGGGGGAGTAGTTCCAGCACCGCTGGCACTTCTCGCCCTCGGCCCGCTCCACAGTCGCGCCCACGCCGGGCAGGTCCGGATCGGTGAACGCGCCGCCCTCGCCGGGCACCAGGTCCACCTGGCTCACGATGAACAGGAACGGCAGCTCCGACGCGTAGGGGCCAAGGAACGCCTCCCACCGGTTGTCCACGTGGAGCACCACCCTGGCGTCCAGGGAGTGGCCGATGAGCTTGCTCACCCTGGCATCCTCCGCCGCCCGGGTCACCAGGGCCCGGAGCCTGCGCAGCCGGTCCCACCGGTCGGCCAGCTCGTCGTCCACGGCGTCGGCGTCTACCTGGGGGAACAGCTCCAGGTGCACGCTGTCGCCCGCGGCCGGCAGGTGGTGCCACACCTCGTCGGACGTGAACGCAAGAACCGGCGCCATGAGCCGGCACAGCTTGTGGAGCACCTCGTACAGCACGGTCTGGGCCGCCCGACGGCCCCGGCTCCGGGCGGGGTAGGTGTAGAGCCGGTCCTTGAGGATGTCCAGGTAGAACGCCGACAGGTCCACCGCGCAGAAGTTGTGGATCCGGTGGAAGATGACGTGGAACTCGTACTCCTCGTAGGCCCGGCGGCACCGCTCGACCAGCCGGTTCAGCCGGTCCAGACAGTACCGGTCGATCTCCCACAGGTCGGAGCGGTCCACCGCGTCGGCCCGGGGGTCGAAGTCGGACAGGTTGCCCAGCAGGAACCGGCAGGTGTTGCGGATGCGGCGGTACGCCTCCACCAGGCGCCTCAGGATCTCCTCGGAGATCCGGATGTCGTCCCGGTAGTCCTCCGCCGCCACCCACAGCCGCAGGATCTCGGCCCCGTAGCGCCGGATCACCTCGTCGGGGCTGACCACGTTGCCCTGGCTCTTGGACATCTTGCGGCCTTGGCCGTCCACCACGAACCCGTGGGTCAGCACGGCCCGGTACGGGGCGTGGCCCCGGGTGCCCACCGCGGCCAGGAGGCTCGAGTGGAACCAGCCCCGGTGCTGGTCCGATCCCTCCAGGTACAGGTCGGCCGGGCTGTCGAGCTCGGGCCGCTTCTCGCACACGGCCGCGAACGACACCCCCGAGTCGAACCACACGTCCAGGATGTCCTGTTCCTTCTCGAGGCGGGTCGATCCGCACGACGGGCAGGCCGCGCCGTCGGGCAGAAAGTCCTCCAGGGGCCGCTCGAACCAGGCGTCGGCGCCCTCGCTCTCGAACACCTCGGCCGCCCGGTAGCTCAGGCGGGGGTCCAGGTAGGTGGCACCGCAGTCGGCGCACCGGGCTGCCGTGATCGGTACCCCCCAGGCCCTCTGGCGCGAGATGCACCAGTCCGGCCGGTCGCGCACCATGTTGTAGATCCGCTCCCGCCCCCACCGCGGCACCCACTGGACCCGGTCGATCTCGGACAGGGCCTTCTGCCGCAGCCCGGTCTGATCCATGGAGATGAACCACTGGCGGGTGGCCCGAAAGATGATGGGCTGCTTGCACCGCCAGCAGTGGGGGTAGGAGTGCTCGATCTCCTCCTCCCGGAGGAGCGCCCCGGCGTCGCGCAGGGCCGTGTTGACCTCGGCGTTGGCCTGGAACACGTGCCGGCCCGCGAACCGGTCCCCCACCTCGGCCGTGAACCGGCCCCGGTCGTCCACCGGGGCGTAGGGCTCCAGGCCGTAGCGCAGGGCCACCTCGTAGTCCTCCTGGCCGTGGCCTGGGGCCGTGTGCACGCACCCGGTGCCGGCCTCCAGGGTGACGTGGTCGCCCAGCACCACCACGCTGTCCCGGTCGTACAGGGGGTGGCGGAACGCCTTGCCCTCCAGGGCCACGGGGTCCACCCGCACCAGCTCCCGGCCCTCGTCGACGCCGGCCGCCTCCAGAACCACCGGGGCCAGCCGCCGGGCCAGGATCCACACCTCGCCCGAGCCCGCGGGCGCCTCGTAGGCCGCGTACTCGAACTCGGGGTTCAGGGCCACGGCCAGGTTGGCCGGGATGGTCCAGGGGGTGGTGGTCCAGATCACCACCGACACCCGTTTGCCCGCCAGGGCCGGGTCGATCTCGGCCGGGTCGCCCCCGAACGGGAACTTCACGTAGATGCTGGGGCTCCTCTTCTCGACATACTCCACCTCGGCCTCGGCCAGCGCGGTGCGGCACGAGGCGCACCAGTACACCGGCTTCTGCCCTACGTACACGGCCCCGGCCTCCACGAACCGGCCGAACTCCCGGGCGATCTGGGCCTCATAGGCGTAGTTCATGGTGAGGTAGGGGGCGTCCCACAGCCCGAACACGCCCAGCCGCTGGAACTCCTCGCGCTGGATCCCCACGAACCGCTCGGCGTAGGCCCGGCATCGCCGCCGCACGTCGGCCTTGGAGAGGGCCTCCTTCTCCGGCCCGAGCTCCTTGTCCACCTGGTGCTCGATGGGCAGCCCGTGGCAGTCCCACCCGGGCACGTACGGGCTGTGGAACCCGAACATGGACCGGCTCTTGACCACGATGTCCTTGAGGATCTTGTTGACCGCGTGGCCCATGTGGATGTGGCCGTTGGCGTACGGGGGCCCGTCGTGGAGCACGAACAGGGGCCGGCTGGACGAGTTGTCGAGTATGCGGCGGTACAGCCCCTGCTCCTCCCACCGGGCGAGGATCTCCGGCTCCCGCTTGGCCAGGTTGGCCCGCATGGGGAAGGCGGTCTTGGGGAGGTTCAGGGTCTCTTTGTAGTCCATCAGCGCGTCCTCCGAAGGCCTGGGGAAAGCCCCGACAACCGCCCGGAAGCCCGGGCAAAAAGAACGCCCTACCTTAGCAAACCGGCCCGGGGAGTCAAGAGGCGCCCCGGCGCAGCCGCTCGATCGCCTCGGCGTAGTCGTCGGCCCCGAACACGTACGACCCGGCCACGAACGCGTCGGCCCCGGCCCGGGCGCACGGCCCGATCGTCCGGTGGGTGATGCCCCCGTCCACCTCGATGTGGAACGAAAGGCCCCGCTCGCCGGCCATGCGGCGCAGCCGCTCGATCTTGGGAACGGCCAGGTCCAGGAACGACTGCCCCCCGAACCCGGGGTTCACGCTCATCACCAGCACCAGGTCCACCAGGTCGAGCACGTGCTCCACCGCGCACACCGGGGTCGAGGGGTTCAGGCTCACCCCGGCCTTCCGGCCCAGGTCCCGGATCTGCTGGAGGTTCCGGTGCAGGTGGGGGCAGGCCTCGGCGTGCACCGTGAGCACGTCGGCCCCGGCCTCGGCGAAGGCGGGCACGTACCGCTCGGGCTCCACGATCATCAGGTGCACGTCCAGGAGCTTGTCGGTGGCCGCCCGAACCGCCCGGACCACCGGGGGGCCGATGGTCAGGTTCGGCACGAACCGGCCGTCCATCACGTCCACGTGGATCCAGTCGGCCCCGGCCCGGTCCACGGCCCGGACCTCGTCGTCCAGCCGGCCGAAGTCGGCGGAGAGGATGCTGGGAGCGATGATCGGCATGGGGGAGACTCCGGAAAGAAAGGGGCGGTCGTCAGATTGCAGTCCGGGGGCGCCGGTCGTCAAGGCCCCAGGTCGGCCGCCGAGGCGGTCTGCACCACCCGGCCGTCCACCCGGAGCTCGGCCCGGTCGGCCAGGCCGGCCGGCACGGCCACCCGGACCACCCGGCCCCGGGGCACCCAGTCGTCCCACAGGATCCAGGTGCGGCCTGCCGAGCGCCAGACCAGCTGGACCCGGGCCTTGCCGAACCCGGGGGGCACGGCGTGGAACAGGTACAGGGCCCGGCTGAATCCCACGGCAGGGGCCGTGCCGGCCACGGTGAGGGCCACGGCGGCCCCGGCCTCGGCCGGAAACCCCGGGAGGGGGTCCTGGGCCACGATCCGTCCCGCCTGGGTGGGGTCGAGCAGCTCCACCTCCTCGATCCGGCCCACCCGCAGCCCCATGCGGTCGATGCGGTCCAGGGACTCGGCCAGGGGCAGGCCGGCCAGCCGGGGCATGCGCCACCGGACGGGACGGGGGCCCCGGCTCACGGCCAGGGGCACCTGGGCCCCCCGGGGCAGGGTCCGGCCGGGCTCGATCCCCTGGGCCACCACCGTGCCCTCTGGGCCCCGTCGGATCCGGACCTCCACCGCGGCCTTCAGCCCCAGCTCCTCCAGGCGGATGCGGGCGTCCTCCAGAGCCAGGCCCCGCAGGTCGGGCAAGGGGTGGCGCTCGGGCCCCCGGGACAGGATCACCCCCACGCCCCGGCCCGCCTTGACCCGGGCCCCGGGCCGGGGGTGTTGGAGGATCACGTGGTTCTCCGGCACCGTGTCGGAGTAGTCGAAATCGCGCACCTCCAGGTCGAGGCCGGTCCCCTGGAGGCGGTCCAGGGCCTCGCCCAGAGCCAGCCCCCGCAGATCGGGCACCTCCACCTCCGGGGTCTTCTCCACGAGCCAGGCCACGGCCAGGTAGGCGCCGAGACCGGCGGAGGCCAGGAACATCGCCCCGTAGAGGACCGCGACCAGGGCCCGCTTCACCGGTGCTCTCCCCCGGTGCGCCGGAGACGGGCTGCGAAGAAGCCGTCCAGGGCCTGGGGACCGGGTTCCCCCACCCCCTCCGGGAAGGTGCGCAGGAACCCCTCGGCCGTGACGAACCGGGCCCAGGGGGCATCCCCGGCCGGGGGGGGATCGACCCGGAAGTCCGACCGATCGGCCAGGAACGCCCCGATCACCCCTTCGTTCTCGGCCCGGAGCGTGGTGCAGGTGGCGTACACCAGGATCCCCCCCGGCCGCACCAGATCTGCGACGCCCCGCAGGATCCGGGCCTGGAGGCCGGGCAGATCCTCCACCTTTTCGGCCGTGCGCCGCCACTTGGCCTCGGGGGTGCGCGAGAGCACCCCCAGGCCCGAGCAGGGGGCGTCCACCAGCACGGCGTCGAACTCCCGGGCCGCGGGCGGACTCGCCGCGTCAGCCGCGACCACCCCCACGTTGGGGAGGCCGAGCCCGCGGACCAGCTCCCCCACTCCCCGGGCCCGGTGGGGGTGGAGGTCCAGGGCCAGCACCCGGCCGCCCTGCCCCACCCGTTCGGCGATCTGCAGGGTCTTGAGGCCGGGCGCGGCGCAGGCGTCGAGCACCCGCCATCCCGGCCGGGGGGCCAGCACGTCGGCCACGAGCTGGGACGCCTGGTCCTGCACCACGGCCCGGCCCTCGCGAACCAGGGGGAGGTCCCGGGGCTGACCCTGGAACCGGACCCACACGGCCTGGGGTGCGTACCGGCCCGGCCCGGCCTCGACGCCCTCGGCCCGGAGCCGGTCCAGGGCCTCGGCCCGGTCGCCCCAGACCCGGAGCCAAGTCTCCGGCCCCCTGGAGGCGGCCCGGCACAGCCGCTCGGCCCCGGCCTCGCCCCACTCGTCCAGCCAGCGCTCAACGATCCAGGTCGGGCAACCGAAACGTAAGGCCAGGCGCTCGGCAGGCGCTTCGGGCAGGGGCAGGTCCGGACCCTGACGGGCCAGGCTCCGGAGCACGGCGTTCACGAACCCCGACGCATGTCCCAGGCGCCGGCGCCGGGTCTCCTCCACGGCCTCGTGTACCGCGGCCCGGGTGGGGATCCGATCGAGGAGCAGGATCTGATAGGCGGCCAGCCGCAGGATCGTGAGCACCGTGGGATGGATCTTCCCCAGGGGGCGGCTGCTGGCCCGGGCCAGGTGGGCGTCGAGCCGGTTCTGCCACCGGAGCACCCCGTAGACCAGTTGGGCCGCCAGGGCCCGGTCCCGGGGGGGCATGGACGGGTGGCGGCGCAGGTGGGCGTCGAGGGCGGCGTCGGCGTAGGCCTGCCGGCGGGCCACCTGCTCGAGGACCGCCACGGCCACGGATCGGGGGTTCGGAGATCGGGTCACGGCATCATTACTCATAAGCCCGGCGAAAAGTCGGCTCGCGTTTGAGTTCTGCCCCCTGATGCGGCCGCGGCCGGCTCCCGGCAGGTCCCCGGTCGGGGAGGGGAGCGCACCCCGTACAGCGCGGGGAGCGGACGGCGAGCCGATTCGGCTCTGGGGGCGGCACTATACTAAGACCTCCAAACGTATTGCCAGGGTACGGGGTGGGGGGCTGCGATTCAGGTGTCAGGGGCCAGAGGTCAGATGATACGGCCGCACGTGGCTCTCCAGCAGACCCCACGCCCCCCGAAGCCTTGACGTCGGGCTCAGGAGCCGCCCGGCCGCCCAGCGGCCTAGCAGCCCAGCCGCCCAGCGGGCCGAAGACCCCAGACCGACGACCAACGACTGACGACCAACGACCGAAGCTACATGGAAGTCAAAGGGGCGAAACCGCAACGGTTTCCGGGTGTTTGTGGAGGTGGGGCGCCGGTGATAGACTCGGTCGGCCGGGCGGGGGGGTGCCGGCCTGCCGTCCGGCACGTGGGGCCGGGATCCGGTTCTCGCCGCCCGGCCACCTCGCTGCCTCGCGGCCCAGCAAAAAGGTGATCCATGCGCATCGAGATGGGGTACAAATTCATCCTTGGGTTTATCCTGGTCATCGCGGCGGTGGTGCTGGTGCCCTACCTGGTTCGGTTCCTGGATCTGCCGCCCTGGGCCCAGAGCCTGATCCCTCCCCTGGCTGCCATCGCCGTGGGCCTGGCCATGGGCAGCGCCCTCACCAAGGGGCTCACCCGGCACGTGGCGGAGCTGAGAAGCGCCACGGTCCGGATCGCTGACGGCGACCTGCGCCACGCCGTGAACCTGGGCCAACGGTGGTTCCTCGACGAGCTGGACGATCTGGCCGGGGCCGTGAACGCCATGCTCACGAACCTGCGTCAGATGGTGGCCCACATCCTGCGCACCTCCACCGAGGTGGCCTCGGCCGCCCAGAATCTCTCGGCCACGGCCGAGGAAGTGAATGCCTCCACCGAGGAGATCGCGGTGACCACCGAGGAGGTGGCCCGGGGCGTGGCCGAGCAGAAAGCCGAGGTGGAACGGGTGGTTCACCGCATCCACGAGCTGGAGGCCGGGCTCCAGCGTATCGAGGGCACCTGCCGCCTGGCCGCCGAAGCGGCCACCTCGGCCGAGGAGCAGGCCCAGGCCGGCACCCGCACCGCCCGGGAGGGGTTCGGTCGGCTCGAGTCGGTGCTCAGCGACCTGGAGCGCTCCGCCGAGGCAGCGGTGGCGTTTTCGGAGCAGATCCGGCAGGTGCAGCGGTTTGCGGACGTGATCACCAACCTGAGCCGCCAGACCACCCTCCTGGCCTTGAACGCGGCCATCGAGGCCTCGAAGGCCGGCGAGGAGGGCAAGGGGTTTGCGGTGGTCGCCAGCGAGATCCGCAAGCTGGCCGACTCGGCCGAGAAGAGTGCGGATCAGATCACAGCCCTTCTGCGACGCCTGGACCAGGCTGGCCAGGGGGTGCGGGGGCTGTTGGAGGCGTCCCGGGGCAAGGTGGCCGAGGGCCGCCAAGGGCTCGAGGCGGCCGGCCAGGCCTTGGGGGAGATCACCGGGTTCGTGGGGGACAACGCCCGGCGCATGGGTGACGTGCTGGCTGTGATCCAGGAGCAGGTGGAGGGGGGGCGCGAGATCGCCAAGTTCGCCGATCGGGTGGCGGCGGTGGCCGAGGCGAACGCCGCGGCCACCCACGAGGTGTCCACCACCCTCGAGCACCAGACGGCAGCCATGGAGGACATGGCCCATGCCGCCATGCGGCTGAGTGAGATGGCCGAGGACCTGAATCGGCGGGTCTCCCGGTTCCACCTGCCCGAGGAAGAGGCCGAGGCATGAGAGCGGCTTCGGTGCTGGTGGTCGAGGTGGACGGGGAGCGGTTCGGGCTCCTCGCCGACCGGGTCCAGACGGTGGCAGGGTACCAGGAGCCGGTGCCGATCCCCGGCCGCCCCAAGCCGCTGCTGGGCGCGCTGAACCACCACGGCGAGCTCCTGCCGGTGGCGCACCTGGCCTCGCTCCTGGACCTGAAGCCCCGGATCGACCCCCTCCGGTCGGTGGTGGCGGTGGTGGACTGGGAGGACGGCCTGTTGGGGCTGCTGGCCGAACGGGCCCACGGGCTGCTGACCCCGCTGAGCCGGGTGCGGGTGTCCCAGGTGCTGGGCCGCTGGGACGGCCCCTTCCTGGACCAGACCCTGGAGGTGGAAGGCTCCCGGGTCCACGTGCTCGACCTGGATGCAATGCTGGGGGCCCTGGCGGAGCGGATCCGGTGAGCCGCGTGCTGGTGGTGGACGACGCGGCCTTCATGCGTCAGACCCTGAGGGATGTCCTGGAGGGGGCCGGCCACGAGGTGGTGGCCGAGGCCGAGGACGGGGAGGAGGCTTTGGCCCTGTACGAGACGCACCGGCCCGACCTGGTCACCCTGGACCTGGTGATGCCCCGCATGGGGGGCATCGAGGTGCTCCGGGAGCTGAGACGGCGTCATCCCGAGGCCCGGGTGGTGGTGTGCTCGTCGGTCAGCGACGAGACCTCGATCCTCGAGGCGATTCGGCTCGGGGCCCGGGACTACGTTCTCAAGCCCGTTTCCGCAGAGAAGCTCCGAGAGGCGGTGGCAAAGGCCGGGAGGGGGCCGTGAGCGCCGGCATGGAGCGGTACCGGAAGCTGTTCCTGGAGGAGAGCCTGCGGCACCTGGAGGCGGCCGAGGAGGTGCTGGGCCGGGATGCCGCGGGGCCCCAGGACCTGGAGGCGGTGTTCCGGGAGATCCACAGCCTCAAGGGCATGGCCGGGTCCATGGGGTTCGCTGCCATGGCCGAGCTGGCCCACCGGCTGGAGGATCTGCTGGACGCCTGGCGGGTCCGGGGAACGGTGCCTGGGGCCGAGGAGCGGGAGCTGGCCCTGCGGGCCTGCGACCGTCTCGCCGAGATGCGCGACGACATCGCCGCCGGCGGGGCGGGCGACGTGGCGTGGGACGACCTGGCCGGGCACTTGGGCCGGGCGGCCGAACCAGAGGGGGGGCAGGGGGCCGACGGCCTGCGGGTTCGGATCCACCTGGCCCCGGACTCCGGATCGCCGGCCGCACGGGCGTACCTGATCCTGCTGCGGTTCCGGGAGGCGGACCCGGCCGTGACAAGCGACCCGCCGGAGGCCGAGATCCTTCAGGGGGGGGGCGTGGAGGCCCTGGACCTGGTGGTCCACGGCCTCGGCCGGGCCGACGTGGAGGCCCTGTACGAGACCCTGACCGAGGTGGCGGGGCTCGAGTTCCCGGACCCGGCTCCCCTTTCGGAGCCCGCGCCCCATGCGCCCGTCCCTTCTCCCCCCGAGGAGGCCGCGCCACCTCCCCCACCCGAGACCTCGCCGCCCCCGCCCGAGCCACCCGAGGGCCCCCGGGTCCGCCTGCCCGAGACGGTGCAGGTCCCGGTGGGCATCCTGGACTCGTTCGTGGACCTGTTGGGCGAGCTCACCATCGCCCGGAGCCACATCGAGAACTCGGCCCGGCGCCTGGGCTCGGAGGTGCTCCTGGAGGAGGTGGACCGGTTGGGCCGGATCGTCCGGGGGTTCCACAGCAGGGTGATGGAGCTGCGGATGCTCCCGTTCGGACTGGTGGTGGGGGGGCTGCGGCGCCTTGTGCGGGACCAGGCGGCCCGGCTCGGCAAGTCGGTGACCCTGGAGGTTCGGGGCGAGGAGATCGGGCTGGACAAATCGATCCTCAGCCGGATCTCCGATCCCCTGGTTCACCTGGTGCGTAACGCCCTGGACCACGGCATCGAGCCTCCCAAGGTGAGGGAGAGGGTGGGGAAGCCCGCCCAGGCCCTGCTGCGGATCGAGGCCGAGAGGGTGCGCAACCGGGTGGAGGTGCGGGTGTGCGACGACGGCAAGGGCATCGACGTGGAGGCGGTGCGGCGCCGGGCCGTGGATCTGGGCCTGGTGACCGAGGCGGACAGCCGCTCGCTGAGCCCGGCCGAGATCTTCGGATTCCTGTTCCGGCCGGGGTTCTCGACCCGGGAGGAGGTGTCGGAGCTGTCGGGTCGGGGGGTGGGGCTCGACGTGGTGAAGGCCCAGGTGGACGCCATGGGAGGCACGGTGGAGCTGACATCCTCACCCGGGGAGGGCGCCGAGGTGAGGATGAGCCTGCCCCTGTCCGTGGCGATCGTGCCGGTGCTGCTGGTCGGGTTGGGAAGGCGAGTGCTGGCTCTGCCCACGGCCGCGATCCACCGAACGGTGGAGGCCTCGCCCCGGGACGTGCGTCGCACGCCGGACGGCCACGTGCTCCTCACCGAGAAGGGCCAGGTTCCCATCGCAGCGCTGGGGAAGATCGTGGGGTTCCCGTGTCGCACCCGGTTCGAGCGGATGCCCCTGGTGCTGACCGCGTCCCAGGCCGGCACGGTGGCCTTGGCGGTGGACGCCTTCCTGGGCGAGCAGGATCTGTTCATCAAGCCGCTGAAGGGGCCCCTGCGGGCCCTGCGGGGGGTCGGCGGCTACTCGGTGCTGGGCGACGGCCGGCTGGTGTTCCTGCTCGACCCCCCCAGCCTGCTTCCCGCGTGAGGCTTCGGGCCGAAGGGCCCAGACGGGGATCACCCCGGCCCGCCCTGACCCGGCGGGGTGTCCCCCGCCGGGTCCAGCACCGGGAACACCCGGATGTCCTTGACGGCTGGCTTGCGCCGGAGGGAGCGAATGAGGCGGTTGAGGGTGCGGTCGCTGCCGGGTTGGACCCGGGCGGTCAGGAGCTCGTTGCCCCGGGGCAGACGGATTCGCTGGATGTCGAGCCCCAGGTCCCGGAACGCCGAGAGCACGCCGTAGAGCACGCCGGGTCCGTCTTCGAGCGTCACCTCCAGCTCCACGGTGCCCGGGTCCCGTAGGTCGTTCCGGCTGCCCCGATCCCAAGCCAGGGGCACGCCCCCACCTCTGGGCAGCCGGTCGCATACCGTGCGGTGAACCCGGAGCCGGCCCTCCTCGGGCACCCCCTCGATCTCGTCGCCCTCCACCGGAGCGCACGCTGGGCAGAACCGGATGTGGGGGTCGTCGAACACGTACCGCCGGACCCGGCGGGTCGGCGCCGAGCGCTTTCGCCGGAACAGCGAGAGGCGGCCGCCCCCTGGGGCGGGCCCCAGCACCGTGTCGATCTCCTCCTCGCCGAGGCACACCCGCCGGTACAGCTCCTGGACCGGGATCTCACCGAGATCCTGGGCCCGCTGGGCCGCCCGCTCCTCGGCCTCGTGCTCGCTCAAGCCCCGGCTCCGGGCCGTCTCCACCACCCACTGCCGTCCCGTGACCGCGGCCCGCTCGGCCTCGCGGCGTCGCATGTACCGCCGCAGGCTCGACAGGGCCTTGCGGGAGTGGGCCCAGCCCAGGTACCGGTCGTCGGCCACGGGCTGACCCGAGGTGAGGATCTCCACACGGTCCCCCGGACGGAGCTGGGTCTCCAGGGGGACCTCCTCCTCGTTGACCCGGGCGCCCCGGGCCCGCAGGCCCAGCTGCTCGTGCACGGCAAAGGCGTAGTCCAGGGCGGTGGCCCCCTCCTCCAGGCTGAACACGTCCCCCCGGGGGCTCGTGACCTGGATGGCGTCCGGCTTGTGGAACCGCAGGAAGTCCTGGATGTCCATGTCCTCGTTCTCCAGAAACTCCCGGAGCTCCTCCAGGTACTCCAGGTTGAACTCGGGGCTGGTGATGTCCATCGAGAGGAGCCCCAGGCGGTTGAACCGGTCGGCTGCGGCCGGGGCGAGGTAGAAGCTCAAAATTCGGCCCTGGTACGACACGCGGGTCTCCAGGGCCCGGAACCCGTTCTTTCGAGGCACGCTCAGGGTGTCGGAGAACCCCCCGGGCAGGGCTCGGAAGGCCGTGTGGACCCGGCCCAGGGCCCGGTAGGCGTCCTCCGAGCCGGCCGTGATGATCCGCACCGTGAATAGGTTCTCACTGGTCGGGGTGACGTCGGGCCGAAACCGGTTCCACCGGAACTCGATCCGGGCCTGCAGGTCGCCCGGAAACGCTTCGGCCAGCCGGGTCCGGAGGCCCTCGAGGGGCCGGGTCCACCCCTTGCGCATCTCCTCTTGGGCCGCCTGGAATGCCTCGAACGCCTCGGGGTAGAGGATGGGCCCGATCTTCTCGGTGAGCCGCTCGGCCAGGTCGGTCATGCACAGGCGCCGGCAGATGTTGGCGTACATCTCGGCGCTCTCTCGGGCGATGCGGACCTGCTTCTCCCGGCGAAACACCCCCAGGCTCTCCAGGTTGTCGAGCCGGTCTGCCAGCTTGACCAGGAGCACCCGGATGTCTTGGAGCACGTAGCTGAACAGCCGCTGGTACGTGAGCACCCGGCTGTCCTTGATCTTGGTGAGCGCGGCCACCAGGTCGGCGGCCTCGGGGAACTCCTGTCGCAGCTCCTTGTAGGGGTAGTCCGTATCCTCCAGGGTGTCGTGGAGCAGGGCTGCCTCCACCGACGCCCAGTCCACGATCCGGCCGTACCGGCTGACCTCCATGGCCGTCCGGACCGGGTGCCAGATGTACTCCTCCCCTGTCTTGCGGCGCTGGCCCGCGTGGAGCTGCTCGGCGCGCTCCAACGCCCGGTCCAGTCGCTCGGCCAGCTCCCCCACCTGCGACTCCTCCAGCTCGTGGTGGAGGATGTACTGGGTGAGGATCTGTTCCTTCTCTCGGGTGAAGCGCTGGGTCACTTCGGGTTCCTCGGGGAGATGTGGTGAATGCTTGGCAACTTCGGTCGTCGGTTGTCGGTCAGGGACTCTGTGGCTCGCCGGCGCTCTCCAGGTATGGGATCCGGAGGAGAGCTGCGCGCGGACCCTGCCCACTCGCGTGAGGCGCTGTAGGGCCCTGCAGGGACCTGACGAGACTTCTGGGTACCACAGATCGCAGGGGGACGGAAGAGGCCCCGCGGCCGGCACACCACCCGCCCCCATGCCCTCCGAGCTTTGGCGCGGCTCGAGGGCCGTCCGGCCGCCCAGCTCTCCAGCGGGCCGAAAGCCCCAGACCGACGACCGTCGACCGAAGTTGCTGGGAAACGGGGGGGAGAACGGGGCCCGGTCTCAGAGCTTTCCGGAACGGAGGATCGCGATGGCCAGCCCGAAGCCCAGGACCCCCGCCAGGAGGAACCCGAAGATCCCGAACGCCGGGAAGTCCCACAGCAGGGGCCCTCGGCCGGCCAGCACGATGAGGCTTGACCCGATGATCAGGGCCGACACGATCATGGCGAACGCGAGGCGGTTGGACGAGCGGTCCATCTCGTGAAGGATCGGCTCGTATCCCTGGTGCACGAAGTCCACGGCCAGCTTGCCCTCCAGCAGCTTCTGGAGGATCCGGGTCACCTGGCCGGGGACCGCCCGGATCAGCTCCCGCAGATCCCGGATGGTGCGGTAGGCGAGCCGGGCTTGCCGCCGGGGGTCCAGGCGGCGCACCAGCAGGCGGCGGGCGAACGGCACGGCCTCGTCGAGCACCACGAAGTCAGGGTCCAAGGTGCGGGCCAGGCCCTCCACGGTCAGGATGGAGCGAGCCAACAGCATCAGGTCGGGGGGCACCCGCACCCGGTGGCGCAGGGCGATCTCCGAGGACTCGTGGAGGAGATGGCCGACCCGCAGGTCCTTGAGAGGCCGGCCGAAGTAGGGCTCGATCAGCTCCTTCAGGTCCCTTTGGAACGCCCGCAGGTCCACGGTGTCCTCGGTGCTGCCCAGCCGGACGAACCCTTCGGCCATCTGGGCGTAGTCCCGGGTCACCAGCGCCAGGAACAGCTCGCCCAGCCCCTCCTGGGCCTCCTCCGAGAGGTATCCCACGGCCCCGAAGTCCAGGAACGCCACCTTTCCCTCGGGGGTGACCAGCACGTTGCCGGGGTGCAGATCGCCGTGGAACAGGCCGTCGTCGAACACCTGCTTCAGGAACGCCCGAGCCAGGGTTCGGGCCAGGGCGGAGGTGTCGAGCCCCCGTTCCCGGATGGCGTCGGCCCGGTCGGCCGGCAGCCCCTCGATGGCTTCCATGACGAGGAGCCGGCTCGATGTGAGGTCCCACTGCACCGCGGGGATCACCACCCCCTCGAACCCCTGGAAGTTCTGGCGAAACCGCTCGATGTTCGATGCCTCGAGAAAGAAATCGATCTCCCGGTTCAAAGTGCGGGCGAACTCTTCCACGATCTCTCGCGGCCGGAACGTGCGGGCCTCGGGGATGTAGCGCTCCACCAAGCCGGCGAGCAAGAACAGGGTCGCCAGGTCCTGGGAGATGGTTCGGTCGACCCCGGGTCTTTGGACCTTCAGAACCACCGGCGTGCCGTCTTTCAGCTGGGCCCGGTGCACCTGGGCGATGCTGGCCGCGGCCATGGGCGCGGGGTGGACGAGGTGGAACACCTCCTCCACCGGGCCCCCCAGCTCCTCGGTCACGATGCGCAGGACCTCCTGGAACGGGAATGGGGGCACCTGGTCCTGGAGCTTGCGGAACTCCTCCACATAGGGGGGCGGTACCAGGTCGGGCCGGGTGGCGAGCATCTGGCCCAGCTTCACGAAGGTGGGGCCCAGGTCCTCCAGGGCCAGCCGCCACTCCACGGGGGCGGGCACGTCCCCGGCCACCCCGCTCCGGCCCCGGATCCTCCGGGAGAACGGCAGCAGCCGGCCTAGCCCGGCCCGCTCAAGAATCTGGTTGAACCCGTGCTTCGAGAGAACGAGTGCGATCTCTCGGATCCGGCCCAGGGACCGGTAGGTACGGGTCAGCGCTACGACGTTCACGGCCGAGGCCTCTCCGCGAGCACAAAGTCGATCTGGCGCCGGGCCACGCTGACCCGGTCCACCCGGACCCGAACCCGATCGCCGATGCGGAAGGTGCGGCCGGTGCGCTCACCGATCAGGGCCTGGGTCTCCTCCGAGAAGTGATAGAAGTCGTCCTCCAGGCTGGAGACGTGGACCAGGCCGTCCACGAAATAGGTCTCGAGCTCCACGAAGAACCCGAAGCTCGCCACCCCCACCACGAACCCCCAGTGCTCCCCGCCCACCTTGTCGGCCATGAACTGGCACTTCTTCCATTGCACGGCCTCCCGCTCGGCCGCCTCGGCCGCCCGCTCCCGGGTCGAGAGGTGGGGGCAGACCTCCTCCAGGTACCGGCGTTCCTTCTGGCGCCAGGTCGTGGACGCGGGGCGCTTTTGGAGCGCCTTCTTGAGCTCCCGGTGCACGATGAGGTCGGGGTACCGTCGGATCGGTGAGGTGAAGTGGAGGTATCGCTCCGAGGCCAGCCCGAAGTGGCCGAGGTTGTCAGGGGCGTACACGGCCTTGGCCATGGTCCGGAGCATCATGTTGTGAATCATACGCTCCTCGGGTTTCCCCTCTACCTGGGCGAGCAGGTGCTGGAAGTCCTTGGGGTGCACCCGGGCGCGGCCCTTCAGAGTGTACCCGAAGTTGTGGACAAACTTGCGGAACTCGGCCAGCTTCTCCGGAGCCGGGGCGTCGTGGACCCGGTAGGGGCACGGGATCCGGCGCTTGGTGAGAAAGTCGGCCACCGCCTCGTTGGCGGCGATCATGAACTCCTCCACCAAGAAGTGGGCCTCGTTGCGCTGGCCCCGCATGATGTCCTCGGGCCGGCCCTGCACGTCGAGCACGATCTCGGCCTCGGGCAGGTCGAAGTCGATGCTGCCCCGTTCCCGTCGTCGGGCCCGCACCGCCCGGGCCAGCTCCCCCATCCGCAGGAGCATGGAGGTCACGTCGGCCAGCTCCTGGGCCTCGTCGCAGTCCGGGTCGTCCAGGATGCGGGCCACCGTTGTGTAGGTGAGGCGGTGACGGCTCCGGATCACGGCCGGGTAGAATCGGGCCTCCTGGCGCCGGCCCCCCCGGCTGAACACTAGATCGGCCACCAGGGCCAGGCGGTCCACCCCCGGGTTCAGGGAGCAGATGCCGTTGGACAGTCGCTCGGGCAGCATGGGGAACACCCGGTCCGGGAAGTAGGTAGAGGTGCCCCGGGCCAGGGCCTCCTCGTCCAGGGGGTTGCCGGGGGTAACGTAGTGGCTCACGTCGGCGATGGCCACCCGCAGCCGCACCCGGCCCTGGTCCAGCTCCTCCAGGGCCAAGGCGTCGTCGAAGTCCTTGGCGGTCTCGCCATCGACGGTCACGAACGGCAGCTCCCGCAGGTCCTCCCGTCCCCGGCGGTCCGCGGCCCGGACCTTGATGGGCACGCCCTCGGCCGCCTCCAGGACCTCGGGGGGGAACGCCACCGGGATGCCGTGCTTCAGGGCGATGGCCTTGGCCTCGGCCGAGGCGTCGCCCCGGTGGCCCAGCACGTGGATGACCCGGCCCTCGGGGCCGGCCTCGTCGGTGGGGAACGCCGTGATCTCGACCTCCACGATCTGGCCGTCGGCCGCGCCGCCCAGATCGTCGGGCGCCACGTAGATCTCGTGGAGGAAGCGCTCCTCCAGGGGCGCCACCACGGCCGCCTTGCGTCGTACCCTCACGACCCCGATCACTTTGGGGTTCGCCCGCTGCAGGATCCGGATGATCCGGCCCTCAGGGCCCTTGGGCGGCCGCCGCTCGATCCGGGCCACCACCCGGTCCCCGTGCATGGCGGCCTTGAGCCACCGGGGCTTGACGAACACGTCGGGCTGGTCGGGATCCTCGGCCACCACGAAGCCGAACCCGTCCGGGTGGACCTGCAGGCGACCCACCACCAGCCCAACCCGGGAGGGGTGGGCGTACCGGCCGCCCTTGATCTCCACCACCTCGCCCGTTTCCGCAAGGTCTCGGAGCAGGGCCAGGAACTCCGGCTCCGACGCCTTGGGGACGCGCAGCCGTTTGACGAGGTCCCGGGCCGTGACCGGGTGGGACGCCTTCTCCCGTAGAAACGCCACGAGGGATTCGGGTTTCAAGGGCATGCCGGGATTCCTTTCGTGCGAGAAACGGCCAGAACGCCAGGAGGGCGAAGGGCTGCGAGCCTAGCTCCCCCGGCCCGCATCAGCTCCGGGGCGTCCGCAGAAGCTTGGCGGTGGCGGTGGCCGCCTCGGTGCCGTCCTCCAGCAGGGCACGGGCCTCCCCCTGGAGCAGCCGGCCCCGATCCCGGGTGATCCTTCCCTCTACCCGCAAGGGCCGGCCCACGGACACGGGCTTGTGGTAGCGGACGGTGATCTCTGCGGTGACCGCGGGCGTGCCCAGCAACGTGGTGAGCTTGCCCAGGGCCTCGTCCAGCAGGGTGGCCACCAGGCCGCCGTGGACGATCCCCTCATACCCGATGTGCGCCGGCCGAGGGGTCCACACGGTCTCGATGGACCGGGCCTCCTCGTCGAACCGGAACTCCAGGCGCAGCCCCTCCGGGTTGTCCTTGCCGCACACGAAGCAGTTGTCCTGCCAGGTAAGGTTCATTTCAGGTCGTCCGATCGGAAGAAACGGGGAGGGGGGCGGCTTGCCGCCGTCAGGGAAACGATGGCCCGCATTATAGCGGCGCCATGCGGGGGCGGCAACGAAGGCGCCGCTGGGGGGTTGACGCTCACGGCGGGGCTGTGGTATCAAACGCGCTCCGTGCCGAAGTGGCGGAACTGGTAGACGCGCCAGATTCAGGATCTGGTGGGCGCAAGCCCGTGGAGGTTCGAGTCCTCTCTTCGGCACCAACCCGCTCGACCGAGCGACCGGAGTCCCTCGAGGGTTCCGGTCGTTTTTTTGCGGCGCCTCGGGGGCGCCGCAAACGAAAAGGGGAGCCGATCTCTCGGCTCCCCTTTCTGCTTCCGATGGTGCCCAGGGCCGGACTCGAACCGGCACGGGATTTCCCCACTACCCCCTCAAGATAGCGTGTCTACCAGTTCCACCACCTGGGCACGGATCCGGTTGGCTCTACTTCTGCTCGCCGGCCGGTTGATCGGCCGGAGGCTGCGGGGCCGGAGCCTGCTGGGGCGCGGTGGCCGCCGGCTGGTCCGGCACCACGCTGACCTTATACCGATGGCTCGCCATATAGGTCAAGCCCAGGGAGGTGAGCATGAACACCCCGGCCGCCACCGCGGTCAGCTTGCCGAGGAACGTGGTGCCCCCGGAGCTGCCGAACAGGGTCTGGCTCGATCCGCCGAACACGGCACCCATGTCGGCGCCCTTGCCCTGCTGGAGGAGCACGATGCCCACCAGGATGAAGCTCACGATCACATGAACGACGATCAGCAGCGTATACATGGTCCCGTCCGTCCGGATGAGGATCAAAACACACTTTATAGCGCACCTCGGGCGATGGATGCAAACGCCTCCGCCTGAAGGCTGGCGCCGCCCACCAGGGCGCCGTCCACGTCGGGCTGGCCCAGGAGCTCCGCGGCGTTGTCCGGCTTGACGCTGCCCCCGTACAGGATGCGCACCCCCCGGGCCGCATCGCCGCCTCCGATCGCCTCCAGGGTCGCGCGGATGTGGGCGTGCATCTCCTGGGCCTGCTCGGCCGTGGCCGACCTGCCGGTGCCGATGGCCCACACCGGCTCGTAGGCCACCACCAGGCGCTCCAGGGTGTCGGGGCCCAGGGGGCCGATGCCCGCCCGGATCTGGGTCTCCACCACCTCGAAGGCCCGGCCGGCGTCCCGCTGCTCCAGGGTCTCGCCCACGCACACGATCGGGGTCATGCCGGCGCCCAGCACCCGGCCCGCCTTCCGGGCCACCAGGTCGTCGGTCTCCCCGAAGTCCCGGCGTCGCTCCGAGTGCCCCACGATCACGTAATGCACGCCGAGCTCGGCAAGCATGGGCGCGGCCACCTCACCGGTGTAGGCGCCCACGAGCTCCCAGTGGACGTTCTGGGCCCCCAGGCGAACGGGGGTGTTCGTGAGCACTCGGGCCACCGGGGCCAGGGCGGTGAACGGCGGGGCGACCGCCACCTCCACCCCGGCCAGGTCCCGGACCCCTGCGGCGACCGCCTCGGCCAGGGCCACGGCCTCGGTCACGGTCTTGTGCATCTTCCAGTTGCCAGCGACGAGCGGTGTGCGCATGGTTGGATCCTTTCTCCGCCCTCACTCCAGGGCGGCGATGCCCGGCAGGGTCTTGCCTTCGAGAAGCTCCAGGGACGCCCCACCGCCGGTGGAGATGTGGGAGATCCGGTCGGCCAGACCGGCCTGGGTCACGGCGGCCACGCTGTCGCCGCCCCCCACCACGGTGAACGCCGACGAGTCGGCCGTGGCCCGGGCCACGGCCACGGTGCCCTCGGCGAACGCCGGGATCTCGAACACCCCCATGGGGCCGTTCCAGACCACGGTGCGCGCCCCGGCCACGGCCTGGGCGTAGGCCTCCCGGGTCCGGGGGCCGATGTCCACCCCCTTCCACCCGGCCGGCACCTCGGCCCCGCCGGTCACGCGGGTCTCGGCCTCGGCGCTGAGGTCTCGCGCGATCACGTGGTCCGCGGGCAGCGCGATCTCCTTGCCCTCCTCCCGGGCCTGGGCGAGGAGCTCCCGGGCGAGCCCGAGCCTGTCCTCCTCCACGAGGGAGCCCCCCACCTCGATCCCCTGGGCCTTCAGGAACGTGTACGCCATGGCCCCTCCCACCAGGATCCGGTCCACCCGGGGCAGCAGGTTTCGGATCACGCCGATCTTGTCGCTCACCTTGGCGCCGCCGAGCACCGCCACGTAGGGGTGCTCGGGCCGGTCCAGCACTCGTTCGAACGCCCGGATCTCCTTGAGCAGGAGCAGGCCTGCCGCCCGGCGGTCCGGAGGGAAAAGGGAGGCCATGCCGGCCGTGGAAGCATGGGCCCGGTGGCAGGTCCCGAAGGCGTCGTTCACGTACGCGTCGGCCAGGGCGGCCAGCTGGCCCGCCAGCTCCGGGTCGTTCTTGGTTTCGCCGGGGTGGAACCTCACGTTCTCCAGCATCAGGATCTTCCCCGGCTCCAGGTCCCGGGCTAGGGGCTCCACCTTCGGGCCCACCACGTCCGGGGCCAGGTACACGCTCAGACCCAGCAGCTCCCCCAGCCGCTCGGCCACCGGCGCGAGCGAGAAGGCCGGGTCGGGCCGGCCTTTGGGCCGGCCCAGATGGCTCGCCAGAACCACTGCCGCGCCCCGGTCCAGCAGGTGACGCAGGGTGGGCAGGGCGGCCCGGATTCGGGTGTCGTCGGTGATGCGGCCGTCTTTCACCGGCACGTTTAGGTCGGCCCTCACGAACACCCGTTTTCCTTCGACCTGGATCTCCTCCACCGAACGGATCGCCATGGAACACCCCCTTTGATGACCAGGAACCAGAAGACGCGTGGGTGGCCGTACGATAAGAGCGGAGCGGGCCCGGGTCAATGGGGCGCGGCTCACCGGGCGCCGCCGGGGGTGGAAGCGACCCGCAGCAGGGCCGCATCCTCCTCGGGGATCGAGGGGTTGATCGCGATGCCGGTGCCGATCTCGAGCCCAGCCCGGGTGGTGAGGCGGGGAAGGACCTGAATGTACCAGTGCAGCTGAGGCTCGCCGGCCCGGTACTGGGTGGACGAGTGGATCACGTAGTTGTAGTCGGGTCGGCGCAGGCGCTCCGCGATGCGGCCCAGCACGTCCCGCAGGATCCGGGCCAGGGGAGCCTTCTCCGGATCGATGAGCTCCCCGAAGTCGGCCTGGTGGCGCCGGGGCACGATCCACACCTCGCAGGGCACCTCGGCCGCAAACGGCACGAAAGCCACGAACGAGTCGTTCTCGGCCACGATCCGTTCGCCGGCGCGGGCCTCGAACGCCAGCACGTCGCACAGGCAGCACCGGCCCCACTCGTCGAAGTAGCGTTGAGCCTCCTCCTCCCTCCACCGCACGTGGGGAGGCGCCACGGCCAGGGCGATGGTCTGGGAGTGGGGATGGGCCATCGAGGCCCCGGCCCGGGGGCCCCGGTTCCGGAATGTCAGGGTGAGGATCGTGTCGTCCAGGGCCATGAGGTCCCGGTGGCGGCGGTGGTAGGTCTCGATCAGGGCCTCCACCTCGGGCGGCCCCATCTCGGGCAGGTCCCGGTCGTGGCGGGGGGACTCGATGATGACCTCGTGGCGGCCGTGGCCTTCGAGGGCCAGGTGGATGCCCACCGAGTACCGGCGGGGGTCGAGCTCGGGCGATACGGCCGGATACCGGTTGGGGATCACCCGGGTGCGCCACCCGTGGGGAGGGGGGCCGGGGAGCTCGAGCACCACGCGGCCGAGGGCGGGCTCGTTGCCCGGGCAGAACGGGCAGTTCGGGTCGCACGGTGGGATCTGCTCGGGCACGGGGGTGGGCTTGGCGCGCAGGTCCGTGGGCCGGCTGCGACGGCTTGGAGCGAAGATCACCCACTGCTTCGTGAGCTTATTCTGCCGGATGAAGTGGGCGTCGCGCATGGTTCGTCTCGGCGCTGGGGGCTACGAGCCCGGGGCCTCGGTCTCGACCCGGTTCCGTCCGGCCTCCTTGGCCCGGTACAGGGCCTGGTCGGCCCGCTCGAAGGCCGAGGCGGTGGTGTCGCCCGGCCGGAACTGGGCCACCCCGCACGACACGGTCACGGGCACCGGTTTTCCCCGGGTGTGGAACCGGAACGCCTCCACGCTGCGCCGGATCTTCTCGGCCACCTTCACCGCGGCCGCCAGGGAGGTCTCGGGCAGGAGCACCACGAACTCCTCTCCCCCGTACCGGCCGAAGAAGTCCACCTCCCGGATCTGGGAGTCCGCGATCCGGGCGATGGCCTTGAGCACCTTGTCCCCGGCCCGGTGCCCGAATCGGTCGTTGATGGACTTGAACCGGTCCACGTCCACCACGATGATCGACAGGGGGCTGCCGTAGCGCCGCCACCGGGCCTCCTCGGCCCGCACCCGCTCCTCGTAGGCCAGCCGGTTGAAGGACCCCGTGAGCGGGTCCCGAAGGCTTTGCTCCCGAGCGGTGCGGGCGCGGTCCCGCTGCTCCTCCACCTCGCCCTCGAGCTGGGTCACGGTCTGGCGCAGGCGGTCCACCTCGGCCTGGAGCTCCTTCTCCCGGCCTTCGTCCGCCCTGCGGTGGGCTTCCAAGTGGGCCTCGATCGCCTCCAGGCTTCTTCGGATCCAGTTCCGCAGGGTGACCACGTCGCCGGCCCCTGCGCTCCTCTCGGTCAGCCCCCTCATCTCCTGGCGCACGGCGGAGTCGAGCCGGCGGGAGGCCCGGAACCCCTCCTGGGAGCGCTCCCAGGCACCGTGGATGCCCTGGTCGATCTGACGGAGCCGCTGCGCCATCTCCTGGAGCAGGGTTTCGAGCTGGGCCTTCTCTTCCTGCACGAGGGACCGCATCCGGTAGACGAGGCCGGTGATCCCCTCGATGGCGTCGGGCAGGTCGTCGGGAGCGATCCCGGCCTCGAACGTCTCGATGAGGGCCAGGGCCTCCTCCGCGCACTCCGGCGGCAGGGGGAGCCGCTCCACCAGATGGATCAGCACGTGGTGCACCGGAGGGGCGGGCTGGTCGGGGTCGGCCCACCGGGTCTCGGCGAGCACCCGGTCCTTCAGCTCCTCGACACGGCTCTCCAGCTTCTCGAGATCGAGGCCGGCCTTCATGTCGTCGCGCAGCTCGGCCAGGGCCGCCGAGATCTCGGGGGTGGCCGGCCCCTCCGCGATGATAGTCAGATGGGTCAGGATCCGGCGGAGCCGCTCACCCAGGGCGGACCACTCCCGCTCCTTGGCGTCCAGCTCGTCCACGAGCCGGAGGTACTTCTCCCGGTAGGTCAGGTCGTCGGGTCGGGCCATGGTCGTTCACTTTGGGCCTTCGGCCCTCTGGGAGGCTGGGCTGCTGGGCGGCCGGACGGCTCTCGAACCGCGCCAAAGCTCGGGCGGCATGGGGTCCGCTGGGAAGCCGCGTGCGGCTCCTTGGCTCGCCGCGCAGCGCCTCCAACGCTTGCACCGTGAAACCGTTCGGTCCCCGGCCGACTGCCATGAAACCACCGTTGGTGCCCCGTGCCTGCGCGGCGAATCTCATGTCCGGCTTCGCGCGCGGCCGGAAGCAGATCCCATGTCCCCGGCGGCGGAGCCAGGTTCAAGGGAAAAAGACCACAACCAGGGCGCCGCCGGCCGCGGCCAGGGCCGACGTGGCCCACAGGAGGCGGAACGCCCGGTCCAGGTGTGCGGGCTCCAGCCGGGGACCCGGGTCGCCGAGCCGCGGGCTGGGCCGCATCACGCCGCCGTACCGGGCGGGTCCGCCCAGCTCCACCCCCAGGGCGGCCGCGAACGCGGCCTCCGGAAACCCGGCGTTGGGCGACTTGTGGTACCGGCCGTCTCTCCAGGCCACCCGCAGGGTGTGCCGGCCCCGGCGCCACAGGAGCTGGGCCGCGGCCGCGGCCAGCAGGGCGGTGAGGCGGGCCGGAAGCCAGTTTGCCACGTCGTCGGCCCGGGCGCTAACCCGGCCGAAGGTCTCGTATCGCGGGGTTCGGTACCCCACCATGGAGTCCAGAGTGTTGACGGCCTTGTAGGCCACGGCCAGGGCGGGACCCCAGCCCAGGGCGGCGCCGAGCATCAGGTAGAACAGGGGGGCCACCACGCCGTCCGACGCGTTCTCCGCCACGGTCTCCAAGGCCGCCCGGAGGATCTCGGAGGGGGAGAGATCGGAGGTGTCGCGGCCCACGATCCGGGACAGGCGGCGTCGGGCCTGGGGGATCCGGCCGCGTCGCACCCACCGCCCCACCTCCCGGGCCTCCTGGTCCAGGCACCGGGTCGCCAGGCAGGTGTAGGCCAGGTACACGCCCACGGCCGCGCCCAGGACCGGGTGGACCCAGCCGGCCGCCCGCCACAGGGCGAGGGCGGCCCCGCCGGCTCCGGCCACGACCGCGCCCCACAGGACGGCCCCCCTCCACAGGAGCCCGGCGGACCGGTAGAGCCGGCGCTCCAACGCCGCCACGGCCCGCCCCATGGCCACCACGGGGTGGGGCCAGGGGATCCAGGGGGGATCCCCCAGCACGGCGTCCAGCCCCCATGCCGCCAGGACCGAGAGCGGCCCGAACCCGGTCACGGCGCCGCCATCCTCGCGGGCAGCAGCGAGCCCAGGGCGGCCACCAGCCGGTCGTTCTCCTCGGGCCGGCGGACCGCCACCCGCACGAACCGGTCGCCCAGGCCGAAGCTGCCGCAGTGTCGGACCAGGATGCCCTGGTCGGCCAGGGCGCGGTACACTCGGCCCGCCTCGGGCGCGGGCCGGCAGAGCTCCACCAGCAGGTAGTTGGCCGCCGAGGGAAGGGGGCGCACGCCCGGCAGCCGTTCCAAGGCGGCCGAGAACCGCCGGCGCTGCACCTCCAGGGCGGACCGGGCCCGGGTCTCCCAGCCCTCCTGGGCCAGGCAGAAGGCGCCGGCCGCCTGGGCCAGGGTGTTCACGGACCAGGGGACCTGTCGGCTCCGGATCCGTTCCGCCACGCTCGGGGCGGCCACCAGGAACCCGATCCGCAGTCCCGGCAGGGCGTAGAACTTGGTGAGAGACCGAAGCACCACCAGCTCCTCCCGGAACGGCGCCTGGCCCGCCACGCTCTGATCGGGGACGAAGTCGATGAACGCCTCGTCCACCACCAGCCGGGCCCCCCGCTCCCGGCACAGATCGGCCAGGGCCAGCACCCGCTCGGCCGGCAGCAGGGTCCCGGCCGGGTTCGAGGGGTTCGAGAACACCACGAGGTCGCCGGCCCGCACGGCCTGTTCCAGGCCCTGGAGGTCCAGGCCGAAGGACCGGGCCTCGGCCCGAGGCACCCGGTGCACGGCCACCCCGGGCGGAACCAGGCCCGTGTACAGGCCGAAGTCCGGCGGGCACACCAGCACCCGCTCCGGCGCCAGGCACCGGAGCACCAGGTCGATCAGCTCGGCCGAGCCGTTGCCCACCGCGAGCGCCCGGGCCGGGCTTCCGAGCCGCCGGGCCAGCGCCTCGATCAGGCGCCGGCACGACCGGTCGGGGTAGTGCACGATCAGGGGCCAGACGGCCACGACCTCGTCCCACAGCCCCGGAGGCGGGCCGAAGGGGTTGATGGAGGCGCTGAAGTCCACCACCCGGGAGGCATCGACCGCCTCCCACACGTTGCCCCCGTGGTCCTGGGGCCAGCGGTCAGGCGGGGGGGAGGGCACGGACCACCTCCTCGATGGCGTGAACCAGGTCCCGGGGGGTGCGGCCCGCGGCCAGGGCCGCGCACGCCGCGCCGCCGGCGCCCACCCCCTCCTTCACGAGGCCCTCCTCGTACCGTCGCAGCCCCGGGTCCTGGCTGTCCGTGAAGTCCAGGCCGCAGGCCACGGCCGGAATCCGCCGGGGCAGGTGGGACAGGATGCCGGTCAGGTCCGCGGCCGGGTCCTCCGCCACCCACCGGGTGGTGGCGATGCACATTCGGCCCGGCTCGCCGGGCTCCCCCCCCTGCCACAGCCTGAGCGCCAGCCCCGCCACAGCAGCCATCTGGGTGCCGCCCGCGAGCACCACCGGTCCTGACCGGCTCGCCTCGAGGGCCATCCAGGCCACCGCGGCTTGCATGGGGTCGCCCACGGCCCGGACCACCTCCTCCCCGGAGGGTCGGTCGGGCAGGGAGGCGGCGGCCAGGGCCTGGTCCACCACCTGGGCCTTGAGCCCGTGGTTGCCCCCGGGCATGGAGGACGACACCCGTCCCCCGGCCGGCACCCCCAGGGCCTCGAGCACGGCCTGGGCCGTGGTGGTTCCGCCGGGCACGCTCTCGGCGATCACCGCCCAGGCGGCCCGGGAGGCCAGATACCGGCCGGCCTCGCGGCACCGCTCCCGGAACCCCGGGGGCAGGTCCACGGCGTTGCCGGTGGTGATGCATCGGCCCGGGACCCCCCCCAGGTCCAACCGGGGCGTCAGGGGCGGCACCCGCGTGCCGGCGTCCACGATCAGGGGCACCACGCCCAGCCCGTCCAACGCGGCCTTGGTGATCACCACCGGGCTCGGGGGGCCCAGGGGGTTGCGGGGAATCTCGGGCAGGGTGAGGGGTCGGCCGAACACCAGGAACTCGCTGTCGAGGGCGGCCGTGAACCGGCGCTTCTCGGGCGTCTCCCCCGCGGCCGAGATCCCCGGGATCTCGGCGGTGTCGGTGGAGGCGATCACGCAGGCGAACGCCGGCGGGCCCGCAAGGCCGGACCAGAACCGGCGCCCCGCCTCCGCCTCGAAGCAGAACCGGAGTGCATCCAGGGCGGCGGCGCGAGAGGGGCAGGGCATGGGGCTTCCTCCGAAGATGAGCGGCCGCCTACCCTAGCCCCGGCTGGCCTCCCGGGTCAACCCGGCCTGGCCACCGTCGCCGGCAGGGTACGGATGTTTCGTTTATGTTTCACGCTTTCTTGTTTTTGTGTGATGCGTGAAAAGCTTTGGATAAATCTTTCGATCTTGACGGGAAATAGGCTGGATGCTTTGATTCGGTCGATCGTGAAGGACTGCACATGGGTCGGGAGGAGAAAGGAGGTGCGAGGAGAAGGCGGTTTGGCATGAGGATTCTTTTCTATTCGGGAAGAGGGGAGTTGTCATGAAGTGGAGATCGATTCGAGCGGTGTGGGCGGCCGGCACCGTGCTCTTTCTGGTCGGGGGGGGCCCGTGGGGCGCGGACGCCTCCGTGGACGACAGCCAGTGTGTGGAGTGCCACGAGGAGATCGACTACGAGGCCTACTCCGCCTCGGTCCACGGCCGGAACGCGTGCAACAGCTGTCACTACGACGTGGTGGACATCGAGGAGCACGAAACCTGCGGCTCAAGGACCCAGGACAAGGTCGAGACCTGCCACCGGTGTCATCCGGACGAGGGCCGGGAGCACTTCGCCTCGGTGCACATGATGAACGACGTGCGCTGCTCCGACTGCCACTCCGATGTGCACGCCATCACAAAATGGGACGGCTCCAAGGCCCGGGTGGTGGAGGTGTGCTCGGTGTGCCACGAGAGCGAGGAGTACGCCGCCAGCGTCCACGGCAGGGCCGTGGCCTCCGGCAACAACGACTCGGCCGCCTGCAACGACTGCCACGGGCTCCACCGGATCGAGGAGCTGGGGGATCCCAACACCCACGAGTACAGGGCGTTCCACACCGACACCTGCCACCGGTGCCATGCTGACGAGGCCATGATGCGCCGCAACGGGGTGCCCGTCATCGCCGTGAAGACCTACGAGGAGAGCTACCACGGCAAGGTGGAGGCCCTGGGTTCGGCCCTGGCCGCGGGCTGCGCCGACTGCCACGGGGCCCACAATATCCTGCCCCCCACCGACCCCGCATCGAGCATCTACCCCGGCAACCTGCCCAAGACCTGCGGGAAGTGCCACCCGGGCTCCACCATTCAGTTCGCCCAGTTCCTGCCCCACGCCGATCACCGGGACAAGGAGAACTACCCGGTGCTCTACTACACCTGGCTGTTCATGACGGGGCTGCTCGTGGCCGTGTTCGCGGTGTTCTGGCTTCACACCCTGCTGTGGTGGCGAGCGGCTTACTGGGAGCGGCGTGAGCGACTGCGCAAGGGGCACTTCCAGTTATCGGAGGTGGAGGAGCCCCTCCGGCCCTACCGCCGGTTCAACTGGTTCGACCGCATCCTGCACCTGACCATGATGGTGAGCTTCCTGGGCCTGGTGACCACGGGGCTTCCCCTGAAGTTCCATGACGCACCTTGGGCCCCGGCCGTGATGAGGCTGCTGGGCGGCCCCCACCAGGCGGGGTGGATCCACCGGATCTGCGCGGGGATCACCTTCGCCTACTTCGGCACCTGCATCGGCTACATCCTGTACTATCTGTTCCTCAAGGACACCGGGGAGACGGTCTGGCAGAAGCTGCTCGGGCCCGACTCCCTGATGCCCACCCGGAGGGACGCGAAGGACATCGGCGCCATGCTCCGGTGGTTCTTCGGGAGGGGCCGAGAGCCGACCTTCGACCGGTGGACCTACTGGGAGAAGTTCGACTTCCTCGCCGTGTTCTGGGGGATGTTCGCCATTGGGGGGTCGGGGCTGCTCCTGTGGTTTCCCGAGTTCTTCGGCAGGTTCCTGCCGGGGTGGGTCTTCAACGTGGCCATGATCGTGCACAGCGACGAGGCCTTGCTGGCGTCGGGCTTCATCTTCACGGTGCACTTCTTCAACACCCACTTCCGACCGGGAAAGTTCCCCATGGATCCGGTGATTTTCACGGGCCGGCTCCCCAAGCACGAACTCTGCGAGGAGCGCCGTCCCTGGTACGAGCGCCTGAAACGGCAGGGGGTGCTGGAGACGATGCAGGAGGAGCCCACCCCGCCCCTGTGGGACCTGGTGAGTCAGATCATCGGGTTCGCGGCGTTGGGGGTGGGCCTGGTGGGGATCGCGCTGATCGCCTGGGGGTTCATGGGTCATTGAGAAAAGGGGCGCCTCGCCCCCTTCCTCACCCGGCCTCGCGTTTCGGGGCCGGGTCTTTTTTCCTCTGCGGCTCAGGAGCCGCCAGGCCGCCTAGTGTCATGGTTCGCAAGTCCGTACATTCCCCGAGGCGGTGGGGCTGGGAGCTCCTCCTTCGCTGAACGGCCTCGCAGGGGCGGCCTCGGCGCGTGAGAGCACGCGCCGAGGCCGCTCCCCTTGCCCCCGGCGGCAACGTCACGGGCCAACGAACGTTACCCTTCACGTTGTACGGCCCCGCAGGGGCCTGAGCAGGCTCCCCAGCGGAAGCTACCGGCCCGGACACTGGGCGGCCACGGCCGGGTCGATCCCCTTCCCGCCGTAGGCGGACTCGAAGTGGCTCCGGAACTCCTCGGCGAGCCGGCGGGCCCGCTCGTCGTAGGCGGCGGGGTCGGGCCAGGTGTTGCGGGGGATCAGCACCCCCGACGGAACCCCGGGGCACTCCCGGGGCACGGCCAGGTGGAACAGGGGATCCTCCTCGTAGGGGACCTCCTCGAGACGGCCCGCGAGGGCCGCGTTCACCACGGTCCGGGTCAGGGCGATGTCCATGCGCCGGCCCACGCCGTAGGGCCCGCCGCTCCAGCCGGTGTTCACCAGGTACACCCGGGTCCCGTGCCGGTCCAGCTTCTCTCCCAGCATCCGGGCGTAGTCCTCGGGGTTGCGCGGCATGAACGGGGCGCCGAAAAACCGGGAGAAGGTGCTCACCGGCTCCTTGATACCGGTCTCGGTGCCGGCCAGCTTGCTCGTGTACCCCATGAGGAACCAGAACATGGCCCGGTGCTTGTCCAGCTTGGCCACCGGCGGAAGCACGCCGTTGGCGTCGGCAGCCAGGAACAGGATGGTGGTGGGATGGCCGCTCACCGGGGGGGCCTTGATGTTCGACAAGAACGACAGGGGGTAGGCCACCCGAGAGTTGGGGGTGAGCCGATCGTCGTCCACGTCGAAGGTTCCGTCGGGGTACACCATCAGGTTCTCGACGATGGCGCCGTGGTCCAGGGGGTCCGCCTCGTGGAAAGTGGCGTGCCAGATCTCGGGCTCCTTGTCCTGGCGCAGGTTGATCAGCTTCGCGTAGCACCCGAACTCGAAGTTGGCGATGCCCCGGTCGCTCCACCCGTGCTCGTCGTCGCCCAGGAGGGCCCGGGAGGGGTCGGCCGACAGGGTGGTCTTGCCGGTGCCCGACAGCCCCAGGAGAAGGGCGCAGTCGCCGGTCTTGCCCTCGTTGGCGGAGCAGTGGAGCGGCAGCACGCCCACCTCGGGCAGAAGGTAGTTCATCACCGTGAACATCAGCTTCTTGTTCGTCCCGCAGTAAGCCGACCCGTACACGAGCCCCAGGCGCCGATCGAAGTCCATCACGATGGCCATGTCCGAGGTCCGGCCGTCCGGGAGCCTGCGCAGCCGCCCCTCGTACCGGGAGGCGTCCACCTTGTCCTCCGGCAGGCTCAACAGGACGAACGGCCGGTCGGCGAACACGCTGTGCCCGATGTCCTCGGGGACCGGCCGGAACATGGTGTGGCTGAACAGGGCCGTCAGGGCCCGGGGGGTCACGGTGCGCACCGGCAGGGCGTAGGCCGAGTCCGCGCCCACCACTCGGTCGGTCACGTATACCCGGTCCTTCGTCCCCAGCACCCGGCAGGCGTCCCCCCACAGCAGGTCGAAGGTCTCCGGATCCATGGGGATGCAGTTGGGGGAGTCCCAGTCGATGGTGGCCTCGCTCTCGGGCCGCCGGACGATGTAGGTGTCCTTGGGGCTCCTGCCCGTGGACTCGGGCCGGGTCCAGGTGGCCAGGGCGCCGGTGGCCAGCGAGATGGCCTCGCGGTGCTCCAGTGCGTCGGCGATCAGCCGTCTACGGTCGGGGTTGTCGATCCGACGGTCGTTTGTGTGCAGGGCTTGATCCAATCGCTCGAGCGGGTCCATCGTGCTCACCTCGGGTTCGAAATATCGGGCCGCGGGGTCATCGGCTCCCAAGCGGAGCTGGGCACGGAGTGTAGGAGAATCCCTAGGGGAAAACAACCGGCCGGTTGGTGAGGGGTTGCTTCGGGGCCATCCAGAGACTAGAAACCGGAGACTAGAGAAACAGACCTTCTCTCGTGGCGGTGCTGGGAGCGCGTCGGTTGCGGCGACCCGAGGAGCCGCTCCTGGCTCTCCATCAGACCCCTACCCCGCGCGCCCCGAGGTAGAGAGGCTCGGGTCTGGCAATGCTTTCGTCGGAATTATGAACCCGGCGGCTATGAAGGCGCGCGAGCCGTAGCAGGCCCCACGCCCTCAAACGCCCCCTATTTTTGCCGCCGGCGCAACAGTAACTGCGGACCAACGGCCCAGAGCGAAAGGAGAACCCACCATGGACTTCGATCGGCTCCGCGACCTGGCCGCCGGTTTCCAGCCGGCCAAGCTTCTGCTGGTGGCGTTGGACCTGGGGGTGTTCGACGCCCTGGCCGGGGGGCCTCTGGCCGCCCAGGAGTTGGCGGGGCGGATCGGCGCGGATCCCAGGGCCACCGAGATCTGCGCGAACGCCCTGGTGGGGATGGGGCTGCTGACCCACGGCGAGCGCGGGTACGGGGTGGCGGCCCCGGCGGCCCGGTGGCTGGTGCGCACCTCCCCCGAGTATCGGGGGGAGATCCTCCGGCACATCCACAACACCTGGGAGAGGTGGGCGGGGTTGGAGAGCGCCTGGCGCGAGGGCCGCCCCGCGGCCGGAAAGCCCGCACCCCCGCCGGACCCCGACGATCCGGCACGCCGCCACTTCATCCTGGGCATGGAGAACGTCACCCGGGAGGTCGCGCCCCGGATCGCCGAGCTGCTTCCTCTGGCCGGGACGAGGTCCCTGCTGGACCTGGGTGCCGGGCCGGGGAACTACTGCCTGGCGTTTGTGGCCCGTTGGCCGGGGCTGCGGGTGTGCCACTTCGATCTGCCCGGGGTCTCGCGGATCGCGCGCGAGTTCGTGGGGGGCAAGCCCGGGGCGGACCGGATCACGTTCTTGGAGGGGAGCTTTCTCGAGGATCCCCTGGGCGGTCCCTACGACGTGGTGTGGGCCAGCCAGATCATCCACATGCTGGGCGAGGACGAGGTCCGGCGGTTGCTCGCCCGGATCGGGGAGGTGCTTACCCCCGGAGGGCTCGTGGCGATCCACGACCACTTCCTGGATCCCGGCCGAACGGAACCGCCGTTCGCCGCCCTGTTCGGGGTGCACATGCTGGTCTCCACCGACCGGGGCCGGACCTATGGGCTGGACGAGGTGGAGGGGTGGGGCAGGGAGGCGGGGTTCGATCCAGAGGGTCGGATCGAGTACGGCCGGGGGCCGCGGATCCTGCTGCTGCGGTGCCGGCCCGCCTAACTTCGGTCGTCGGTTTGGGGCCTTCGGCCCGCGGGCCGAAGACCCCGGCTCAGCAGCCGCCCGAGCAGCCGGAGGCGCAGTCCGCGGTCTGGGACCGGGCCTTCACCACGAAGCCCCGGCGTAAGGGGCCCGACAGGTACTCTACCCGGATCCCGCCCACCTGGGTGAGCAGGGATCGGTTCATCACCAGCCGAAACCCGTCCTCGGCATGCACGGTGTCGTCGTCTTTGGGCTCATCCAGAGCCAGGCCCCAGGAGGGCCCGCCTCACCCCATGCCCGAGATGTAGATGCGCACGGCCGGGTTCTCGCCGTGCTCCTGGAGGGACTCCTTGAGCTTCTCCCTCGCCTTGTCGGTCAGCTCGATCATCGGTAGCTCCTTTCGGGGTGGGTGATCGGATCGGCAGTTTCGATGACGAAAGGGACCGAAAGGTTACCGTCTCCGGAAGAGAAGGGCCAGGGAGCGGTGCTGGTCTCGCGGGTCTGGCCGGCCCGGGCCTTCCTGTACGCCGAGCTGAAGGAGGCCGGGCTGGACGTGTACGGCGTGGACGCAGTGGCCGATCTGGCCGAGGCCCTGTGGCAGTGGCCCCGCCGGTTCGGGGTCGTGGTCATGGATCCGGCGGGGTTCCCCGGGGGCGACGTGGCTCGAGCCGTGGGGCTGGCCCGTAGGGCCGGGCTGGACGTGCTGCTCGTGGCCGGCCCCTGGGACGTGGACCGGCTGGCGGATCGGGCCGCCGGGGCCTGGGTGCTTCGGAAGCCGGTGACCATCGGGGCGGTGGTGGAGGCGGTCCGGCGGGCGCTTCGACGCCGTTGAGCGTGGCTCCAGCTCAACCCTTGCGCTGCATGGCCACCCGGCCCTGGGGGCCGAACCGCTCGTAGGTGAACTCGACTTGGCCCACCGGGTTCTCCATCTTCCGCACCGCCGTGCCCACCCGCACCGTGACCCCGGGAAACACTTTTTCCGCCTCCACCCGGGCTCGGATCGGATCGGGTTCGGGTAGGGCCTGGGCCCTGGCTTCCCACTCGTCCGCGGCTGCTTCCAAAGAGGCGGGGGCCCCCTCGGCCCGGGCCCGTTGGGAGAGCAAGGCGGCCCATCCGGAGAAGGCGGCCCGGAACGGATCGATGGTACGGGCTCGTGCCACCGAGACCTCGGTGGCCAGGTTGTTGGGGCTTCCCAGCTCCCCGGCTCGAATCCGTTCGCCCGCCTCCAGCAACCCGCCCCGGCAGGCCCCGCCGTGGGCCACCCAGATGGCGCGAAGGGCGGTGAGCCGGCCCTTCATGGAGTAACGGCGGACGTGGATCACCGAGGCGATCACGTGGGCCCGCTCGAAGAACTCGGCCGACACCACCCCGCCCACCCGGAGGGGTACCGCACGGGTCTGAATCACGCCAGCCGCTGTGAACAGGGACCCCATCACCTCCACCGGCGAGCGGATCAGGCTGCCCCGGATCTCCAGGTCGCCCATCACCCGGACGGGGAACGGCGCCTCCAGGTCTCCGTCCACCACCACCGTGGCGGGAATGACCTCGTCTCTCCACCGCCGCAGGTCCTGAGCGGAAGCCACCCGTACCACCGGCATCAGGTACGCCTGCGAGCGCTCCGGGTCTGCGAACCGGATCTGGCCCGCGGCCTGGGCCACCACCGTGCGGCCGTCGGGCGCCAAGCCCAGCCCCGAGCCCAGCCGCACCCGACTCTCCCCTGGCTTGGGGGGAATCGGCTCCCCCCGTACCGTCAGCCCCGCTGTGCCTTGACCCGGAGGCACGAAGGTGCCCGCGGCCTGGCCCGGCTCCACCACCAGCAGAGAGGGCTCCGCCATGTCGGCGCCGGCCTCCAGGGCTTCCAGGAACACGTGGGGGTCCACCGGGGCTCCCCCCCGCCAATCGACCCGAGAGGGGGAGCCGTCTACCGGCGGGCGGCCCCGGGCTACCTCCACGGGCTCCTGATAGTCTCGCCGCAGGTAGGCCCGCCGAAGGGCGTCGGTATCGAGCAGCTCGTCGGGCACGCCGTAGGCGTGCACGAGTTCGCCCAGCTCCTTCTCCGTGAGCCGGGCCCCCCGGCCCTTGGGCGGGTACAGGATCAGGTAGGCGGTCAGCCCGTCGTCGGAGAAACGGACCTTGGCCTTCTCGCCCCGGAACGCCTCGGCACTGCGGCTTGCCACCGGAAACGCCCGGCCCCGGCCGTACCGGTACGCCTCCCGCACCGCCACCCAGTCGATGGCCACCCCGGGCAGGTCCTGCCGGAGCCTGCGCACCACCGCCGACAACGGATCCGGATCCCGGGGCACCCGCAGATACACCCGTCCTGCCCTGGCCTCGATCGTCAGGCTCTCCGCCATCGCCCTCTCGTTTCGATGGTTGCCTTCGAGAACCCGTCCCTGGGGTTGTTGGATGCGCTCAAATCCCTAGACCGGCTCTCACTTCGGTCGTTGGTCGTCGGTCTGGGGCTTTCGGCCCGCTGGACGGCTGGGCTGCCAGGCGGCCGGGCGGGTCCTGAAGCCCGGACGCCAAGACCTCGGGGGCATGGGGCTCTGTTGGAGCGGCCGCCCGCCTAACGGGTCGAGCTACCCGGAATTCCTCTATTCTAGTCTCTGCCCCCGGCACTCGCGCCCGGCCGGAGGCAGGTCTCTTGCCCCGCCCCCCGAGGGTCCTCGGCTTGAACGCAACTCGGTATCAGTACTCGTCCAGCGCCCTTCTCACCGCGCTGAGGAGCTTGTCCTTGTCCACAGGTTTGAGAACGTAGTTTCGGGCCCCGAGCTGCACGGCCTCGAGCACCCTGGCCTCGTGGCCCACCGCCGAGACCATGATCACCCGGCAGGCCGGGTCGATGTCACGCAGCAGCCGTAACACCTGGATCCCGTCCATGCCGGGCATGACCACGTCCAGGGTCACGACATCGGGAAGCTCGTGTTCATACACCTTCAAAGCCTCGGGACCGCCCAATGCCACCAGGACCCGGTACCCGGCGCCGGTGAGCATGTCGGCCAGCACCCGAGCCATGAACTCGGTGTCGTCCACCACCAGCACCGACTCCGTGTACGGCCGAGGTTTCACGGCATCGCCCTCCGCACGAGGGTGTCGCGTCGCCAATCGTCGCGGGGAGCAGGGTGATCGGCGTTGTAGTGGAGCCCCCGGCTCTCCCGGCGGTGGGCGGCGCACCGCACCATCAGGTCGGCCACCTGGGCCAGGTTCCGCAGTTCCAGCAGGTCGGCCGAAGGCCGGTACCTGCGCAGATGGTCGCGGACCTCCTCGTGGATCAGGTCGATCCGTCGCCTGGCCCGGGCCAGGCGACGGTCGGTGCGCACGATCCCCACATAGTTCCACATGGTCCGCCGGATCTCGTCCCAGTTCTGGGTGACCACCACGTCCTCGTCGGGCTCCCGGCTGCCTCCCCCCTTCCACGGTGGTGGGGGCTCGATGGGGCCGGACTCCCGCCCCCCCGGAGCGCGCGCATCCCGGGCCGCTGCCGTGGCAAACACCAGGGCTTCCAGCAGGCTGTTGCTGGCGAGGCGGTTGGCCCCATGGAGCCCGGTGCACGCCACCTCGCCGACCGCGTACAGCCCCGGCACGTCCGATCGGCCGTGCGCGTCCACCCAGACCCCCCCGCACAGGTAGTGGGCCGCCGGCACCACCGGCATCGGGTCCCGGGTGATGTCGATCCCGTACCGGAGGCACGCCGCGTGGATGCCCGGGAACCGGCTGCGTACGAACTCGGGATCCCGGTGTGAGATGTCCAGGAGCACGTGCTCGTCACCGCTGCGTTTCATCTCGGCGTCGATGGCCCGGGCCACCACGTCCCGGGGCGCCAGGCATCCCCGGGGGTGGTATCGCTCCATGAACGTCTCGCCGGAGCGCAGTCGCAGCACCCCTCCCTCGCCCCGAACGGCCTCGCTGATTAAGAAGTTCTTGGCTTGCGGGTGGTACAGGCAGGTGGGATGGAACTGCATGAACTCCAGGTTGGCCAAGGTGGCCCCGGCCCGGTAGGCCATGGCCAGGCCGTCGCCCGAGGCGATGTCCGGGTTAGAGGTGTACAGGTACACCTTGCCCGCGCCGCCGGTGGCCAGGCACGTGACAGGCGCCAGGAACGACACGATCCGGTCGTCGGGGGCGAGCACGTGGGCCCCAACGCACCGGCCCCCGGCATCCCGGATCAGATCCACGGCGAAGTGGTTCTCGAAGAACCGGATGTTCCTGCTCTCCCGGGCCCTGCAGAGTAAGGCCTGCTCAACCTCACGACCTGTCATGTCCCGGGCGTGCACGATTCTGCGGCAGGAATGGCCGCCCTCCTGGCCCAGATCGAACGGAACCTCCGCCCGTTTTGCCGGGGTGAACTCGACCCCCCAACGGGCCAGCCGGCGGATGTGCTCGGGAGCCTCCCGCACGACCCGCTCCACCACCTGCCGATGACACAGCCCGGCTCCGGCCTCCAGCGTGTCGGCCACGTGGGACCCGAACGAGTCCTCCGGGGCCAGCACCGCGGCGATGCCGCCCTGGGCGTAGTTGGTGTTGGACTCGCCCCGCTCTTTTTTGGTGACCACCGCCACGGTTCCGGTCTCGGCCACCTCAAGGGCGAACGTGAGCCCCCCGATCCCGCTGCCGAGCACCAGAAAGTCGAAACGCTCCATCGAGCAGGTCTCCTTGCCCCGGGCGGCTGGCGTGGCCGAAACTCCCGCAAACCGGCACCGAACGTAGTACAGGCGCGGTTCCACGGTCAAGGAGATCGGGACAGGGTTTGTCCCGCCGGAAACGGTTTTTGGCCTCACTGTAAAAGCGCTGAAAGTACGGGCGGATGCGTTGACACGGCCGAGTCCTGCTCGTAGGATGCAGTCTCTGTCCCACCGCCGCCCGCAGGGAGCCGGCCTCAGGGGAGGAGCCGCAAGGAGCGAGGATGGAGAAACGGGACGAAGCCATCGCGAAGATCCTGATGAAGGAGAGCGAGGAGTTCCGGCGGGAGATGGAGGCGCACCAGCGCTACGAGCGCATTTTGGAGGAGCTCAACCGCCGACCCCACCTGACGCCGGACGAGGAGATGGAGCGCAAGAAGATCCAGAAGCTCAAACTGGCCGGCAAGGATCGGATGGCCCGGATGATCTTAGCGTACCGAAAGGCCCACCCCGAGACGGGATCGGGAGACGTCGCGTGAGAAGCCAGCGCATCACCCAGGGACTGGAGCGGGCTCCCCACCGGGCCCTGCTGTCCGCCACCGGCATGCCGCGCAGTGAGCTCGGCAAGCCGCTGATCGGGGTCGCCTCCAGCTTCACCGATCTGATCGCCGGCCACGTGGGCATGCGCGACCTGGAGCGGTTCGTCGAGAAGGGGGTCCACGCCGGGGGCGGCTACCCTTTTCTGTTCGGGGTGCCGGGCATCTGCGACGGCATCGCCATGGGCCACGGGGGCATGCGTTACAGCCTGCCTAGCCGGGAGCTCATTGCCGACGTGATCGAGAGCGTGGTCGAGGCCCACAGCCTCGACGGGCTGGTGCTTCTGACCAACTGCGACAAGATCACCCCCGGCATGCTGATGGCAGCGGCCCGCCTCAACGTGCCGTCCGTCGTGGTGACGGCCGGGCCCATGATGGCGGGCCGGCACCAAGGCCGGAGGCTGAGCTTCGTGCGGGACACCTTCGAGGCCATGGCCCGGCACCAGGCCGGCGAGATCGGGGCCGAGGAGTTGGAGGCCTGCGAGCAGGAGGCCTGCCCCGGCTGCGGATCGTGCCAAGGGCTGTACACGGCCAACACCATGGCCTGTCTGACCGAGGCCCTGGGCATGAGCCTGCCGGGCTGCGGGACCGCGCTGGCCGTGAGCGCGAGAAAGCGCCACCTGGCCTATGCCAGCGGCCACCGGGTGGTGGACCTGGTGCGTCAGGGGGTCCGGCCCCGGGACGTCATGACCCCCGGTGCGTTTACCAATGCCATCCGCCTGGACCTGGCCCTGGGCGGCAGCACCAACTCCGTGCTCCACCTGTGCGCCATCGCCCGGGAGGCTGGGGTGGCCCTGCCTCTGGAGCGGTTCGACGAGCTGAGCCGCGAGACCCCCCAGCTGTGCTCCCTGCGTCCTGCCGGGGACCACTTCATGGAGGACCTGGACGCGGCGGGCGGGGTGATGGCAGTGCTCCACCGGCTGGAGGACCGGGTGGTCGAGGCCCCGTCGGTGGCGGAGGTGTCGGTGCGCCAGGCGGCGGCCTCGGTGGAGTGGCTCGACGAGGAGGTGATCCGATCCGCGGGGGAGCCGGTGCGGCCCGAGGGGGGCATCGCGATCCTGCGGGGGAGCCTCGCGCCGGACGGAGCTGTGGTGAAGCAGTCGGGGGTGAGCCCGGGCATGATGCGGTTCGTGGGCACGGCCCGGTGCTTCGACTCGGAAGAGGCGGCCATGGCCGCCATCATGGGGGGCGAAATCCGGCCGGGCACCGTGGTGGTGATCCGATACGAAGGACCCCGGGGCGGGCCGGGCATGCGGGAGATGCTGGCGCCCACCGCCGCGCTCATGGGCATGGGCCTGGGGCAGAGCGTGGCCTTGGTGACCGACGGCCGGTTCAGCGGAGGCACCCGCGGGCCGTGCGTGGGCCACGTGAGCCCCGAGGCCGCGGCCGGCGGACCCATCGCCCTGGTGCAGGACGGCGACGAGGTGGAGCTGGACATCCCCGGCCGGCGGCTCGAGCTGCGGGTGGACCCGGCCGAGCTCGGGGCCCGTGGCAGCCGGTGGGTGGAGCCCGAGCCCAAGGTCTCGGTCGGCTGGCTCCTTCGGTACGCTCGACTTGTCACCTCGGCCAACACCGGGGCCGTGCTGCAGGGCTGATCCGATCCGTTCGTAGGTTCCGCCGGCGGCCGGCCCCCATGGGCCGGCCGTTGGCGCATCAGGGCCCCGTGGACGAAAGCGGACCCGGGGCGTTGCGGCCAGGGGCATGGGTTTCAGGAACCGGAATTCAGCTCCAGTAGACCGCGAGGCGGCCTGTTTGCGAAGAAATAACTCGAACCGATCCCCGCACAGTTTCGGCGGTGGGGCATGGGGTCCACTTCCGGCCGCGCGCGAAGCCGGGCATGAGATTCGCCGCGCAGGCACGGGGCACCAACGGCGGTTTCATGGCAGTCCGGCCGGGACCGAACGGTTTCACGGTGCGAGCGTTGGAGGCGCTGCGCGGCGAGCCAAGGAGCCGCACGCGGCTCTCCAGCAGACCCCATGCCCCCCGAGACCGTGAGGTGGCGCCAAAGAGGCGTGGTCATGCTTGGAATGCTGGGAGATCACGGAGGGTTTCAATCCTTCTAGCATCCTAGCCTTCCAGCTTTCTAGCGGGCCGAAGGCCCAGACCAACGACCGACGACCAACGACCGAAGTTTCTGGTAAGGAGGTACCCGTGGAGCGAACCGGTGCCGAGATCTTCGTGGAGAGTTTGCGCAAAGAGGGGGTGCACACCCTGTTCGGCTACCCCGGCGGGGTGGTGCTGAACATCTACGACGTGCTGTACGACTCGGACATCCGCCACATCCTGGTCCGGCACGAGCAGGCGGCGGTGCACGCGGCCGACGGGTACGCGCGGGCCACCGGCGAGGTGGGGGTGGCCCTCGTGACCTCGGGTCCCGGCGCCACCAACACCGTCACCGGCCTGGCCACGGCCTACATGGACTCGGTGCCGATCGTGGTGTTCTCGGGCCAGGTGCCCACCCACCTGATCGGCAACGACGCGTTCCAAGAGGCCGATATCGTGGGCATCACCCGGCCGTGCACCAAGCACAACTACCTGGTCAAGGACGTTCGGAACCTGGCCCGGATCATCAAGGAGGCGTTCTACCTGGCCCGTTCGGGCCGGCCGGGTCCGGTGCTGGTGGACCTGCCCAAGGACGTGATCGTAGGCCGCACCGAGTACGTGTACCCCGAGACCGCCAAGCTCCGGGGGTACAACCCGACGTACGAGGGGCACCTGGGCCAGATCAAGAAGGCCTTGAAGGCCATCCACGAGTCCCGTCGGCCGGTGGTGTACGCGGGCGGTGGCGTGATCCTGTCGAACGCGTCCCGGGAGCTGACCGAGTTCGCCCGGCGGCTGAGGCTGCCGGTGACCACCACCCTGATGGGCCTAGGCGCGTTTCCGGGAAGCGACCCGTTGTTCCTGGGCATGCTGGGCATGCACGGTACCTACCGGGCCAACATGGCCGTGAGCCACGCCGACCTGCTGGTGGCGGTGGGGGCTCGGTTCGACGACCGGGTGACCGGCAAGATCGACGAGTTTGCGCCCAACGCGAAGATCGTCCACGTGGACATCGACCCCACCTCCATCTCGAAGAACGTCCAGGTGGACATCCCCATCGTGGGCGACGCCAAGAACGTGCTGAAGAAGATGCTCGGCCTGGTTCACGGCGCCGAGTGGGGGGGGCGGGACGAGGCTCTGCAGGGGTGGCACGCAGAGATTGAGGCGTGGCGCCGGGCCCACCACATGGATTACGGCCAGGGCGAGGAGGTGATCAAGCCCCAGTACGTGGTGGAGCAGCTTCACGAGGCAACGGGCGGCCGCTGCATCGTCTCCACCGAGGTGGGCCAGAACCAGATGTGGGCTGCCCAGTACTTCCGCCTGGAGGAGCCGAGGTGCTGGCTGACCTCGGGGGGCCTGGGCACCATGGGCTACGGGTTCCCGGCGGCCATCGGGGCCCAGGCTGCGTTCCCCGACCGGGTGGTGATCGACATCGCCGGCGACGGGTCGATCCAGATGAACATCCAGGAGCTGGCCACGGCCGTGCAGTACGAGCTGCCGGTGAAGGTGGCCATCCTGAACAACGGGTTCCTGGGCATGGTGCGACAGTGGCAGGAGCTGTTCTACGACCGCAGGTACTCCCACACCCGCATGGACGTGGCCCCCGATTTCGTGAAGCTGGCCGAGGCGTATGGGGCCCTCGGGCTCCGGGCCACCCGGCCCGGGGAGGTGCGACCGGTGATCGAGCAGGCCCTGGCCCACCCCGGTCCGGTGCTGATGGACTTCCACGTGGACCCCGAGGAGGGTGTGTACCCCATGGTGCCGGCAGGGGCTCCCCTGACCAAGATGCTGCTGCTGTAACGGAGGGCTTCCCATGCGCCATACCATCAACGTGCTGGTGGAGAACGAGTTCGGGGTCCTGGCCCGGGTGGCGGGGCTGTTCAGCGGCAGGGGGTTCAACATCGACAGCCTCTCGGTGGCCGAGACCCAGGACCCCACGGTGAGCTTGATGACCATTGTCACCCGGGGCGACGACCAGATCATCGAGCAGATCATCAAGCAGCTGCGCAAGCTGGTGAACGTGCTCAAAGTGACGGATCTCCACGAAGGCCAGTACCTGGATCGGGAGCTGGTGCTCGTGAAGGTGACGGCCACGGCCGAGACCAAGCCGGAGATCCTCCGGCTCATGGACATCTTCCGGGGCAAGATCGTGGACGTGAGCCCCAAGACCTACACGGTGGAGGTGACGGGCGGCGAGGACAAGATCCGCGCCGTCCTGGAGCTGCTGCGGCCCCTGGGTATCAAGGAGGTGGTGCGCACGGGCAAGGTGGCCATGCCCAGGGGCATGCAGAACGGGGGGTGACCCGCGGACGTTGGTCCGGGCCCATTGCCGGCGGCGGGCATGGGGCCTGCGGTTCAGGAGCCAGAAGACAGAATTCAGAGGATAGGTGGCAACGTCGGATGCAGGAGCTGGTCTTTTCCTGTCTTCGGTCCGCTGAATTCTGGTCCCTGAAACCCATGCCCCCCGAAGCCTTGGCGTCGGGGCTCAGGAGCCGCCCGGCCGCTAGCGGCCCAGCCGCCCAGCGGGCCGAAGGCCCCAGACCGACGACCGTTGACCGTGGACCGAAGTTACTGGGAAGCATTGGCTGCCGGCTTCACGGCCTTTAGCTTTCCAGCTTTCTAGCCTTCCAGCCTTCAACAAAGGAGCGTTGCGATGAAGATCTACTACGACAAGGATGCGGACCTGGGGCTGCTCAAGGACAGGACGATCGCGGTGATCGGGTACGGGAGTCAGGGCCACGCCCACGCGAACAACCTGCGCGACTCGGGCTTGAACGTGGTGGTGGGGCTGCGTCCCGACGGGGCCTCGGCCCAGAAGGCCCGGGCCGCCGGGTTCGAGGTGCTGCCGGTGGACGAGGCCGCCCGCAAGGCCCAGGTGGCCATGATCCTCCTGCCCGACGAGCTCCAGGGCGAGGTGTTCCGCAGCCAGATCGCCTCGGCCCTGGAGCCGGGCGACTACCTGGCCTTTGCCCACGGGTTCAACATCCACTTTGGCCAGATCGTGCCCGCCGAAGGGGTCAACGTGTTCATGGTGGCCCCCAAGGGGCCCGGCCACCTGGTGCGGGCCGAGTACGAGCGGGGCCGGGGCGTGCCGTGCCTCATCGCGGTGGACCGGGACCCGGCCGGCAACACCCGGGACGTGGCCCTGGCCTACGCCTCGGCCATCGGCGGCGGCCGGGCTGGCGTGATCGAGACCACCTTCCGGGAGGAGACCGAGACCGACCTGTTCGGGGAGCAGGCCGTGCTGTGCGGCGGGGTCACGGCCCTGATCCAGGCCGGGTTCGAGACCCTGGTCGAGGCCGGGTACGCCCCGGAGATGGCCTACTTCGAGTGCCTGCACGAGCTCAAGCTGATCGTGGACCTGATCTACGAGGGCGGCGTCGCCAACATGCGCTACTCGGTGTCGAACACGGCCCAGTACGGCGACCTCACCCGGGGCCCCCGGGTGATCGACCCGCAGGTCAAGGCCGAGATGAAGCGGATCCTGGAGGAGATCCAGACCGGACAGTTCGCCCGGGAGTGGATCCTGGAGAACCGGGCCGGCCGGCCGGTGTTTAACGCCCTGACCCGCCGGGGCGACGAGCACCCCATCGAGGAGGTGGGCCAGCGGCTGCGTTCCATGATGCCCTGGCTCCAGGAGGGCCGGCTGGTGGACCGGTCCAAGAACTAACGGGGCGGCCGAACGGGGCGCCGCCCGAGGGAAACTGCCATGGAGACCGTGAAGATCTTCGATACGACCTTGCGCGACGGGGAGCAGAGCCCCGGCGCGTCCATGAACCTGGAGGAAAAGCTTCGGGTCGCCCACGCCCTGGAGCGGTTGAGGGTGGACGTGATCGAGGCCGGGTTCCCGATCTCGTCCCAGGGCGACTTCGACGCGGTGAAGCTCATTGCCGACAAGGTGCGGGGGTGCGAGGTGGCTGGCCTGGCCCGGGCCAACCGGGCCGACATCGACCGAGCCTGGGAGGCCCTCAAGGGGGGCGAGAATCCCCGCATCCACACGTTCATCGCCACCAGCCCGATCCACATGGAGCACAAGCTCCGCAGGTCCCCGGATCAGGTGCTGGAGCAGGCCGTGGAGGCCGTGAGGCACGCGTGCCGGTACACCTCGAACGTGGAGTTCTCGGCCGAGGACGCGGTGCGCAGCGATCTGGAGTTTCTGTGCCGGGTGGTGGAGGCCGTGATCGAGGCCGGGGCCAGCACCGTGAACATCCCTGACACGGTGGGCTACGCTGTGCCTGACGAGTTCGGGGAGATGATCCGCCGGATCATGGAGCGGGTGCCGAACGTCGACCGGGCCGTGGTGTCGGTGCACTGCCACAACGACCTGGGCCTGGCCGTGGCCAACTCGCTGGCGGCCGTGGAGGCCGGGGCCCGGCAGGTGGAGTGCACGATCAACGGCATCGGCGAGCGGGCCGGAAACGCCTCGCTGGAGGAGCTCGTGATGGCCCTGCGCACCCGGGCCGACCGCCTGCCCTACACGAGCCGGATCGAGACCCAGCACATCTACCCCACCAGCCGGCTGGTCAGCCTGATCACGGGCCTGCCGGTCCAGCCCAACAAGGCGATCGTGGGTGCCAACGCCTTCGCCCACGAGTCGGGCATCCATCAGGACGGGGTGCTCAAGGAGAAGACCACCTACGAGATCATGACCCCGGAGAGCGTGGGTATCCCCACCAACGCCCTGGTGCTGGGCAAGCACTCCGGTCGGCACGCGTTCCGGGAGAAGGTCAAGGCTCTGGGCTACGACCTCACGGACGAGCAGATGGAGAGCGCCTTCGAGGCGTTCAAGGCGCTGGCCGACAAGAAGAAGACGGTCTACGACGAGGACGTGGACGCCCTGATCGCCGAGCGGGTGCTGCGGCTGCCCGACCGGTACCGGCTGCTGTACCTGAACGTGAACTCGGGCACGGTCACCGTGCCCACCGCCACGGTGCAGCTCCTCATGGACGGGGTGGCCCGGCAGGAGGCCGGGTTCGGCGACGGGCCGGTGGACGCGGCCTTCTCGGTGATCAAGAAGCTCACCGGTCGCAAGCCGCGCCTGGTGCACTTCTCCATCAACTCGATCACCGGCGGCACCGACGCCCAGGCCGAGGTGAGCGTGCGCATCGAGGAGGAGGGCGTGCTGGCCAACGGCCAGGCCGCCGACACCGACATCGTGGTGGCCTCGGCCAAGGCGTTCGTGCACGCCCTGAACAAGCTGGAGCACCGGAAGCAGAAGAGCTTCGCGGCCCACCTGTGAGGCTGGAGGGCGCCGGCCCGGCCGGCGCCCTCCCCTTTGTCCCCCAGATCGTGAGGACCCCATGACCATCACCGAAAAGATTCTCGCGGCCCACGCCGGTCTCGACCGGGTGGAGCCGGGCCAGATCGTGAGCGTCAAGGTGGACGTGGCGCTGGGCAACGACATCACGGCGCCCATCGCGATCCGCGAGTTCCGACGGGTCGGCGCCGAGCGCGTGTTCGACCGCTCCCGGGTGGTGCTGGTGCCCGATCACTTCGCCCCCAACAAGGACATCCCAAGCGCCGAGCAGTGCAAGGCCCTCCGGGAGTTCGCCCGGGAGCAGGACCTGGAGCACTACTTCGAGACCGGCGAGATGGGGGTGGAGCACGCGCTGCTGCCCGAGCAGGGCATCGTGGTGCCCGGCGACGTGGTAATCGGAGCCGACAGCCACACCTGCACCTATGGCGCGTTGGGGGCCTTCTCCACCGGGGTCGGGTCCACGGACCTGGCCGCGGCCATGGTCACGGGCGAGGCCTGGTTCAAAGTTCCCGAGTCCATCAAGTTCGTGTACCACGGGGAGCTTTCACCGTGGGTGGAGGGCAAGGACCTGATCCTCTACACGATTGGCCGGATCGGGGTGGATGGGGCCCTGTACCGGGCTATGGAGTTCACCGGCCCGGTGATCGAGCGCCTCGGGATGGACGACCGGCTGACCATGGCCAACATGGCGATCGAGGCCGGCGGCAAGAACGGCATCATCGTCCCGGACGCCACCACCCGGGCCTACGTGGAGGGCCGGGCCAAGCGGCCGCCCGTGTACTACCGGAGCGACCCCGACGCCCGGTACGCCGAGGTGATCGAGATCGACGTGGGCCGGATCCGTCCGCAGGTGGCCTTCCCCCACCTGCCCTCCAACGCCCGAGCCATCGACGACGTGGGGGAGGTGCCCGTCGACCAGGTGGTGATCGGCTCGTGCACCAACGGCCGGATCGAGGACCTGCGGAGGGCCGCCCGGGTGCTCCGGGGCCAGAGGGTGGCCAAGTACGTGCGGTGCATTGTGATCCCGGCTACCCAGCAGATCTACCGCCAGGCCATGCGCGAGGGGCTGCTGGAGGTGTTCCTGGACGCCGGCTGCGCGGTGTCCACGCCTACCTGCGGCCCGTGCCTCGGGGGGCACATGGGCATCCTGGCCAAGGGAGAGCGGGCGGTGGCCACGACGAACCGGAACTTCGTGGGCCGCATGGGCCATCCGGAGAGCGAGGTGTACCTGGCGAGCCCCTCGGTGGCCGCGGCGAGCGCGGTGAAGGGGCGGATCGCGGGCCCCGAGGAGGTGGTGGCATGAGGTTTTGCGGACGGGTGTGGAAGTTCGGACCCGACATCGACACCGACCGGATCATCCCGGCCCGGTACCTGAACACCAGCGACCCGGCCGAGCTGGCCAAGCACTGCATGGAGGACGCGGATCCAGAGTTCGTGGCCAAGATGCGGCCCGGCGATATCATCCTGGCCGACAAGAACTTCGGGTGCGGCTCGAGCCGGGAGCACGCGCCGATCGCCATCAAGGCGGCCGGGGTGTCGTGCGTGATCGCCCGCAGCTTTGCCCGGATCTTCTACCGCAACGCGTTCAACATGGGGCTGCCGATCTTCGAGTGCCCCGAGGCGTTCGACGGAATCGAGGAAGGTGACGAGGTGGAGGTGGACGCCGGGACCGGTCGGATCCGGAACCTCACCCGGGGCACCGAGTTCCGTGCCGCCCCGATCCCGCCGTTCATGCAGGAGCTGATCGCCGACGGCGGCCTCATGGCCCACATCGCCAAGAGGGCCGCGAAGGGGTGACCGATCCCTCCCGGGTGGAGGCTTACGCGGTTGCTCCACCGGGCCTGGAGGATGTGCTGCTGGCGGAACTCCGAGGTCTGGGCCTGCTGGAGGCCGCGGCCGAGGACGGGGGTGTTCGGTTCCGGGGCACCTGGGACGACCTGGGGCGGGTGAACCTGTGCTCGGCCGTGGCGAGCCGGGTGCTGGTGCGGGTGGCCCGGTTCCGGACGTCGCGCCTGCCAAGGGCGGTCCAGGCGATTGGAAGGATCCCATGGGGTGTTTGGCTGCCCCCGGGAGCCGCCGTGGAGGTGCGGGTGGCCCGCCGGCGAACCCGCCTTCACTCCGGGGCCCTGGTCGAGGCGGTGCGCGAGGCCGTGGAGCGGTCCGTGGGGTCTCCGGCCGGAGATCGGGCGTTCCGGGTGCAGGTGCGCGCCGTGGACGGGGAGGTGGTGGTCAGTCTGGACACCTCGGGCGACCACCTTCACCGTCGTGGCTACCGCCTAGACCCCGGGACGGCGCCCCTTCGGGAGAACGTGGCTGCTGGACTGCTTCTGACGGCCGGCTGGGGCGGCCGGGAGCCCCTTCTCGACCCCATGGCCGGCGCGGGTACCCTGGCGGTGGAGGCGGCCCGGATGGCCTGCGGCATGCCGCCCGGGTGGCAGCGGGCGTTCGCGTTCGAGCGCTTGGTGCCCCACGATCCGGCTCGGTGGGAGGCGGTGCGGGCCGAGGCGCTCGCTCGGTCGCGTCGCCCGGCGCCGGCTTCGGTGTTCGCCTCGGACCGGGACCCGGCCGCCGTGGCCCGAACGCGGCAGGCTGCCCGCCGCGCCGGAGTGGCCGAGGTGTTGCAAGCCGCCTGTGTGGCGCTAGAATGCTTGACTCCCCCGTGCCCCCGGGGACTGCTGGTGACCGATCCCCCCCACGGGGTCCGGCTGGGGGGCCGGTGCGGGGCCCTCGAGGCCTTGGCAGCGGCGTTGAAGCGATCGTTCCGACGGTGGAGGTGGGGCATTCTGACCCTGGATCCGACCGACCTGGCGCGGGTCGGGCTTCGGCCGCGGGGCGTGAGGCGCCTCCGGCACGGGGGTAGGGTGTTGTTCTGGGCCGTTGGCGGCCCGGGGGGGTGAGCAGATTGGGCGTTCCTGCGGGGACGGAAAGGGCGAGCGTATGGAAGGGGAAGAAGGGGGGATTCCCTGGAAAGAGATCGTGGAGGCGTTGGCCACCCCCGTGAGCCTCCACGGTCCGGACCGCACCGTGGTGTACCAAAACCCGGCCCATCGCAAGGCGTTCGGGTCGGCCGAGGGCCGGCAATGCCACGAGTTCCTCTGGGGACGGGCCGCTCCCTGCGCAAGGTGCCCCCTGGGGCCAGAAGGGCCGGCCGCACGGGAGGTGGACCTGTCCGGGGGGCGTGCCCTGCTCACCGCGGTCCCGTTCGGGTCGGACCGGGCCGTGGTGATGGAGTGGATGGGACCCCGGTCCCCTCGGGAGTGGGTGCTGGAGACCCTGCACCGGGCGTTCGAGGTGGCGGACACGGCCATGTTCGTGGAGGAGCTGAACGGCCGGATCCTGGACGTGAACCGGGCCGCCGAGGCCCTGTTCGGCCTCCCCCGGGATCAGTTGGTGGGGCGAACCGTGGCCGAGCTGCTGCCGCCGGAGACGCTGGAGCTGGTGCCGGGGGTGCGGGAGGATCTGGCCCGCCGCGGCCGGTTCGAGATCGAGGCTTGGCAGTCCCGGCCGGACGGCAGCCGGTTCCTGGGCCGAGTGGCCGGGGTGCTCCATCGGGACCCGGAGGGGGAGTTCGTGGTGGTCACGGTGCGTGACGTCACGGCCGAGCGCCTGGAGAAGGAGGTCCTGGCCGAGCGCAATCGAGAGCTGGAGGGGTTCCTGTACGCCGTGGCCCACGACCTGCGCGGTCCCCTGGGCACGGCCCGGGGGTACGCGGCGCTGCTGGAGGAGCGGTTGCGGGGCGGGCGACCCGAAGGGGCCGAGGGAATGTGTCGGCAGCTCCGGATCCAGGTGGACCGGCTGGGGGGACTGCTTGAGGACCTCCTGGCCTTCGCCCGGCTCGGTGCCGAGCGGCCAGCGGTCCGGGACCTGGACCTGGCCGCCGCCTGCCGCAGCGCCTGGGCCGACCTCGGGCTTCGGGTGGAGGAGACCGGGGCGGAGCTGGCGGTGGGTGCCTCTCTGCCTCGCGTGCGCATGGCCCCGGTGCGGCTCCACCAGGTGCTCCTCAACCTGTTCGGTAACGCGTTGCGGTACCGCCGGCTGGGGGTAGAGCCCCGGGTTCGGGTGCGCCGTGCGGGGCAGGAGGAAGCAGATCCCAAGCCGGGGTATGCCTGCGTGGTGGTGGAGGACAACGGCCCGGGCATCCCCCAGGGTATGGAGGAGAGGGTGTTCCAGCTGTTCGTACGGGGTAGCCAGGAGCGCAAGGGCAGCGGAATGGGCCTGGCCATCGTGCGCCGGGTGGTCGCGGCCGAAGGGGGCCGGGTGTGGCTTCGGTCCACACCGGGCGAGGGCTGCCGGTTCTATCTGGAGCTGCCCGAGGCCGAGGGATGACTGGGGTCGTGCTGTGCAACATGGGCGGGCCGGACTCGCTTCAGGCGGTCCGGCCCTTTTTGGAGAACCTGTTCTCCGACCCCGAGATCCTGCGTTTTCCCCTCTCGGGAATCCTCCAGCAGCCCCTGGCCCGGTGGATCAGCCGAAGGCGGGCTCCCAAGGTGGCCGAGCGGTACCGCCGGATCGGGGGGAGGAGCCCGATCGGGGAGATCACCCGGGCCCAGGCCGACGCCCTCGCCTCGGCCCTGGGTTCGGACTGGGCCGTGACCGTGGCCATGCGCTACTGGCATCCCCGGGCCCGGGAGGCCGCGGCCGAGCTTCGTGGACAGAGGGCGAGTCGGATCGTGGTGCTGCCCCTCTACCCCCAGTACAGCCGGGCCACCACGGGGTCGAGCCTGGCCGACCTGGAGACCGGCCTTGTTGCCGAGGGCCTAGGTGGTGTCCCTAGAAGGGTGGTCCGCTCGTGGCACGACCACCCGGCCTACCTCGATGCCTTGGCCGAGGCGGTGGACGAGGGGCTTCGAGACCTCGGCGAGGCCACGGTTCTTTTCAGCGCCCACAGCCTGCCGATGAAGCTGATCGAGCAGGGGGACCCCTACCTGGACCAGGTGCGGGTCACTGTGGCCGGGGTTGTGGAGCGGTTGAAGAACCCGTCCCACCGGCTGGCCTTCCAGAGCCGCACCGGGCCGGTGCGATGGCTTGGCCCGGGCGTGGAGGAGACCCTGGAGACCTTGGCGGCCGAAGGGGTGCGCCGGGTGCTTGTGGCACCCGTGAGCTTCGTCTCGGACCACATCGAGACCCTCTACGAGATCGACGTGGAGTACGCTGAGCTGGCCCGGACCCTCGGCATCCGGGAGTTCCGCCGGTGCCCCGGCCTGAACACCCGGCCCTCCTTCATCCAAGCCCTGGCCACGATCGCTCGGGACGCAGCCCGGGGCCTGGGGTGAGCTTCCTCGGGAATCCCTGGTGATACCAGGTTGCGTTCAAACCGAGAGCTCTCGGGGAGCGGGGCGAGCTAGAGACTAGAAACTAGCAAAATCTTAGGGAGCTCGACTCCTGAGGGGGGCGTTCCAACAGGCCCCCCGCCGCCGGGTTGGCGAGAGCCACTTGCCTGGGGGCCAGGAGACCGAAGACCGAAGACCGTGGACCGAAGTTACATGGAAGGCGGCCGGTTTGCCATCGACCGGGGGTCGGTCTATAAGGGAGCCTCGTCAGCCCCCTGCGGGGTCGTCTAGAGACCAGAAACCAGCAGAGCTAGAAACTAGACACTTCTAGCCTTCCAGCGGGCCGAAGGCCCCGACCGAAGACCGTAGACCGACGACCGTAGACCGACGACCGTAGACCGAAGTTACATGACACCACTTTCTTTGGAGGGAGGAGCTGCACATGCGAGACGTCGTGATCGTATCCGGGGCCCGCACCGCCGTGGGGAACTTCGGCGGCGCGCTCAAGGATGTGCCGGTGGCCGACCTGGGGGCCGCCGCCGTCAAGGGAGCCCTGACCCGGGCCGGGGTGCGGCCCGTGGCCGGCGAGGCCCTGCGGGCGGTGGCGCCCGAGGCGCTCGGCCAGGACCCCATCGAGCTGGAGACTCGGTACCACGACTACGACGAGGCCTTTCGGCCCCTGCAGGTGGACGAGGTGATCCTGGGCAACGTGGTGGGCGCGGGCCAGGGACAGAACGTGGCCCGGCAGGCATCGATCCGGGCGGGAGTGGCCAAGGAGACGCCGGCGTTCACCGTGAACAAGGTGTGCGCTTCGGGCATGAAGGCCGTGGCCCTGGCCGCCCAGGCCATTCGGGAGGGAGAGGCCGACGCGGTGGTTGCCGGCGGCATGGAGAACATGAGCCAGATCCCTTACGCCCTGCCTGCCGGCCGGTGGGGGGCCCGCATGAACAACACCGACCTTGTGGACCTGATGGTCCACGACGGCCTGTGGGAGTGTTTCTACGGGTACCACATGGGCCACACCGCCGAGAACCTGGCCGCCCTGTATGGGATCAGCCGTCAGGACCAGGACGAGCTGGGGGCGCTGAGCCACCAGCGGGCCCGGGCGGCCCAGGCCGACGGCCGGTTCGCGGCCGAGATCGTGCCGGTGAGCGTTCCCCAGCGCCGGGGGGACCCGGTGACCGTGGACACGGACGAGCGACCCATGGACACCAGCGTGGAGAAGATGGCCAAGCTCCGGCCGGCCTTCAAGAAGGACGGCACGGTCACGGCGGGCAACGCCTCGGGCATCAACGACGGCGCGGCCGCCCTGCTGCTAATGGGGGCGGACGCGGCCGAGGCGGCCGGCCTTGAGCCCTTGGCGCGAATCGTGTCATGGGCCTCGGGCGGGGTGGATCCGGCCTACATGGGCGTGGGGCCGGTGCCCGCCGCCCGGAGGGCCCTGGCCAAGGCGGGAATCACGGTGGCCGACCTGGACCTTGTGGAACTCAACGAGGCGTTCGCGGCCCAGGCCATCGCGTGCATGCGGGAACTGGGTCTCGATATCGACAAGACGAACGTGGTGGGAAGCGGCATCTCCTTGGGGCATCCCATCGGGTGCAGCGGCGCTCGGATCGTGGTCACTCTGACGAACGAGCTCAAGCGGCGGGGCGGACGGTACGGCCTGGCCACCCTGTGCATCGGAGGTGGGCAGGGCATGGCCCTGGTGGTGGAGGCCTTGTAGCGAGAGCCGGGCCACCGGCGTTGGAAGGCTTGGAATCTCGATGCGTTTCCGACCGGGGCCCCTTGGGGCCCCGGTTTCGTTCCGGGGCAGGGGAAACCTTCGGGAGATGAGAGTAGGAGGACGAGATGGCGTTGCCGGTGCTTCACCTGTTTCGCAACAACCCCCGCGGGTTCGAGACGTTCCGGGGGGCGGCGTGGTTCTGCCGCCAGACCGGCGTGCCGCTTCGGGTCCACTTCCCCACGTCCCGCCATCTGGTGCTCTACGCGGGCTCCGGGGCGATCCAGATGGACCTGGACGAGTCCTACGTGTACGAGCCGGGGCTGGCCCGGAAACGGGCCGACCTCCTGGCCCAAGAGGTGGGGGTGGAGTGGGAGGAGCAGCCCGCCACGGGCCGGACCGGGTCCACCCTGCCCGACATCCAGGACCGGTTCAGCCTGATCTCGTGCCCGCGGGCGCTGACCAGCCCGTTCGCCAAGCCCCTGCGGCCCGCCGTGCTGGGACCCAAGGTGCAGGCCTTGGTGCGGGCGGCCGACGTGCCGGTGATGCTCCCGTCCACCTGTTGGATCCCGTGGGACCGGGTGGTGGTCCTGTACGGAGGCTCGGCGTTCGGGCTCAAAGCGCTCCTCTGGGCCCGGGCCCTGGCGGGCCTGGCCGGGGTTCCGCTCCAGGTGATGACCGAGGCCGAGGGGGAGGGCGAGGCCGAGGGCCGTGAGCGGCTGGAGCGCGCGGACCTTCTCGACGAGATTCGGCCGGTGTGGAGGGTGGTTGAGGGGGGATTCCGGAGGGTCTTGCAGGAGACTCCCCGCACCGCGCTGGTCGTGCTGGGCGCGTTCGGTCGGAACCCGGTGCGGGAGCGGGTGCTGGGGAGCCGGGCCCACGAGGTGCTCCGGAGCATGCCGTACAACCTGGTGCTGGTGGGCCCCCACTCCCAGCCCCCCGGCGCCGTGCTGAGCGGGGGCTAGCCTCCCTCGGCCGCGCGCAGGCTCTCGACCACCCGCTCGATGATCCACGCGGGGGTGGAAGCTCCGGCCGTCACCCCCACCTGGTTTGCCCGTTTGAGGTCCTTTAGGGGCAGCTCCTCGGGGGTCTCCACGTGGTAGGTGCGGGGGCACAGCTCCCGGCAGATCTGGTACAGGCGGCGGGTATTGGCCGAGTTGCGGCCCCCGATCACGACCACCGCATCCACGGCCCGGGCCAGCTCTCGGGCCTCGGCCTGGCGGCGGTGGGTGGAGCTGCAGATCGTGCTCATGGCCTCCGCACCGGGGTACCGCTCCAGGATCCGGTGGCGCACCGCCTCGAACACCCCCTCGTCCTGGGTGGTCTGGGCCACCAGCAGCACCTCGTCCAGCTCGGGCAGGGCGTCCACCTCGGCCGGGCTCCCCACCACGTAGGCCGGCCCCCGGGCGTGGCCCAGGAGCCCCACCACCTCGGGGTGGTCCGCGTCCCCGCAGATCACCACCGCATACCCCTTGGCGCTGTACTCGGCGATCGTCTGCTGGATCCGGCTCACCTTCGGGCAGGTGGCGTCCACCACCCGCTCGGCCGCGGCCTCGATCTGGCGGTGTTCCTCCGGAGGGATGCCGTGGGCCCGCACGATCACCGGAGCCCGGGGGACCGGGTCCTCCGGCGCCAACGGCACGATCCGCTCCGACCGGAGCCGCTCCAGCTCCTGGGGGTTGTGGATCAAGGGGCCGTGGGTGAACACGGTCCGGCCCTCGCTCTGGGCCACCTCCCGGGCCATGTCGATGGCCCGCCGCACGCCCATGCAAAACCCGGCGGACCGGGCGACCACGATCTCCATTAAGACCCCGCTTCTCTCCTGCCGGCACGGTCGGAGACCGCCGGCTTGGTTTCCGGTTCTGCTGCCCTGCCACGATCCTCGGGAGTGTAGCATGGGGCGGGGAGGCTTCGCATCCGCAAGCTGCAGGGACGCCGTCCGCGACTCCGCCCGCCCGGCGCGTGTTACGGGGCGGTTGGCCCGGGGCTCCGCTTGCCCCGATCTGGTGCACGATCGACCGATCCGAGACGAGCGCTCACGGATGATCGGTTAGGACGACGGACTTCGAGTCGGCCTCCGGCAGGGGCCCGCGGCCGGGAGTCATGGTTTTGTTTTGGGACACCGTTATTTTTTTCTTGACCGACTCATAAGAAGTGCTTTACTTAAGTTAGATAGCATTTTACATGCCGGCACCTAGGGCCCGCTCTGGCCAACGAGCCGGCTCCCGACCCTGGCCCGCCTGCCGTTGAGACGCCGATACGACGAAGGGAGGCGGACCGGACGGGGGCGCTTTCGCCCGTGGGAGGCACAACACCGTGCCGACTTTCAGCGCCAGCCACAAAAGATGTTTTGTCAGAGATCCGGCCGGGAACGGAGAGGGGAGCTGCGACCCGGCAGGGGAGCCAACGAGGAGGTCCACGTGCCGGAACAGATCGGCCCCAAACTTCGGAGGCTGCGGGAGGCCCGGCGCCTCACCCTGCGCCAGCTGGCCGATCAGGTGGGATGCACCGGAGCCCATCTCTCCCAGATCGAGAACGGTCACGCCTCCCCGTCCATCGCCACCCTCAAGAGGATCGCCGCGGCCCTCGGTGTGAACATCGTCGACTTCTTCACGGACGATGACAGCGAGGAGCCGGTGGTGACCCGGGTCGACTCCCGGCGGGAGGTCTCGCTGGGCAACTGGAACGCCCGGATCCAGCAGCTCGTCCGGTCCACCCGGGGCAAGATGATGCAGCCCTTCTACACGGTGGTTGCTCCGGGCGGGGGCTCCCACGAGCCCTACAGCCACGCCGGCGAGGAGTTCGGGATCGTGCTCAAGGGCACCCTCACCATCACCGTGGGGGAGAAGACCTACCGTGTCGGCCCCGGCGAGAGCTTCTACTACTCGTCCCGTATCCCCCACCAGTGGGTGAACCAGGGGGACCAGGACGTGGAGGTCGTGTGGGTGGTCTCCCCGCCCACGTGGTAGCCCGCGCGGTCTCACCGAGCCGGCCCCGGGGATGCCCCCGCAGGGCCGTCCCCGCAAGCGCCGTTGGCCCCACCCAACCCCTGGCTGGAAAAGGAGGGAACACCATGAGACGACGGCTACCGTTCCTGCTCGCCCTGCTGACGATGGTGCCGGGCACCCTGGCGCTCGCCGGGGAGCCGATCAAGATCGGCGAGATCAACAGCTACAGCCGCGTGCCCCAGTTCCTGGACCCGTACAAGAAGGGCTGGGAGATGGCCGTGGACGAGATCAACGCGGCCGGAGGGGTCCTGGGGAGAAAGCTGGTGGTGATCTCCCGGGACGACGGGGGCAAGCCCGACGTGGCGGAGCGCCACGCCACTGAGCTGGTGCAGAACGAGAAGGTGTCCCTGCTCGCGGGCACGTTCCTCTCCCACATCGGGCTCGCGGTCTCGAGCTTTGCCAAGCGCAACAAGGTGCTGTTCGTGGCGGCCGAGCCCCTGAGCGACGCCATCACCTGGAGCAAGGGCCACCGGTACACCTTCCGGCTGAGGCCCAACACCTATGAGCAGTGCGTGATGCTGGCCCGGGAGGCGGCCAAGCTCCCGGCCAAGCGCTGGGCCACCATCGCGCCCAACTACGAGTACGGCCAGAGCGCGGTGCGGGCCTTCAAGGAGGTGCTGTCGAAGCTCCGGCCCGACGTGGAGTGGGTGGAGGAGCAGTGGCCGGCCCTGTTCAAGCTGGACGCGGGCTCCACCGTGCAGGCCCTGGCCCGAGCCAGGCCCGACGCCATCTTCAACGTGACCTTCGGGTCCGACCTGGCCAAGTTCGTCCGGGAGGGCACCACCCGGGGGCTGTTCCGGAACCGCTCGGTGGTGAGCCTGCTCACGGGTGAGCCCGAGTACCTGGACCCCCTCAAGGACGAGGCCCCCGAGGGGTGGATCGTCACCGGCTACCCCTGGTACGCCATCCAGGACCCGGCCCACAAGAAGTTCGTGGCCGACTACGAGAAGCGCTACAACGACTACCCCCGGGTGGGATCCCTGGTGGGCTACCTGACCTTCAAGGCCATCGCGGCCGCCATTGCCAAGGCCGGGAGCACGGACACCGAGGCCCTGGTGGACGCCATGGAGGGGCTGGAGTTCGACTCCCCGGTGGGGCGGATCAAGTTCCGCAAGATCGACCACCAGTCCACCCTGGGTGCGTGGGTCGGGAAGATCAAGTACGACCCCAAGCGGGGCCGTGGGATCCTGGTGGACTGGAAGTACGTGGACGGCTCCGAGGTGCTCCCGGGGCCCGAGTGGGTCGCCAAGGTCCGGCCCAAGGACTGAGCCCCTGCCACGGTCCGGGCGCCCTCGGGGGCGCCCGGACCGACGTGTCGCGGCCCCTGGACGGCCCGCCCACAGCCCCCACCGGCGCCAAAGCCCAGGGCGCAGGGGCCCAGGCGATGAAGTCGCCGGGGGGCAAAGAGGTAGAGTGATGCCTGGAACGCGTGGGAATCCCGGAGGTTTTCAAGCGTCCCAGCGTCCCAGCGGAAGTCACATGGAAGGAACCCATGGAGTTCTACCTGGTACAGGCCCTGAACGGGCTGGCCTCGGCCTCGTCCCTGTTCCTGGTGGCCTCGGGCCTGTCGATCATCTTCGGGGTCACCCGCATCGTGAATTTCGCCCACGGGTCCTTCTACATGCTCGGGGCCTACATCGCCTACACCCTGGTGCAGGTCCTGCCGCCCGGCGCCGCAGGGTACTGGGCCGCGGTCCTGGGCGCCGCCCTCGCGGTGGGCCTGATCGGCGCGGCCGTGGAGCTCCTGCTCCTGCGCCGGATCTACCGGGCCCCGGAGCTGTTCCAGCTCCTGGCCACCTTCGGGCTGGTGCTCGTGGTGGCCGACCTGGTGCTGATGATCTGGGGCCCCGAGGATCTGCTGGGGCCCAGGGCCCCGGGGCTGCGGGGCTCGGTGATGATCCTGGGGGAGCCGTTCCCCACCTACGAGCTCTTCATGATCGCCCTGGGGCCCCTGGTGCTCGGCGGGCTCTGGGTGCTGTTCCACCGCACCCGGTGGGGCACCCTGGTGCGGGCGGCCACGGAGGACCGGGAGATGGTGGGCGCCCTTGGGGTGAACGAGGCGTGGCTGTTCACCTCGGTGTTCGTCCTGGGATCGTTCCTGGCGGGCCTCGGGGGCGCGGTGCAGCTCCCCCGGGAGGCCGTGAACCACACTATGGACCTCCACATCATCGCCGAGGTGTTCGTGGTGGTGGTGGTCGGGGGCATGGGGAGCATCCTGGGCGCCTTCCTGGCCGCCGTCCTGATCAGCGAGCTCAACGCCTTCGGGATCCTGATCTTCCCCGAGATCACCCTGGTGCTCGTGTTCCTGATCATGGCGGCCGTGCTCATCTTCCGGCCCTGGGGCCTCCTGGGCCGGCCCGAGGGACCGCCGCGCGCGCCGGCCGGGGAGCACGAGCCGCCCCTGAGGCTCCTGGGGCGGGGGTTCCTGTACTTCTGCCTGGCCGTGCTGGCCGCGGCCGCCGTTCTGCCCCACCTGCTGCCCACCTACTACATCCGGATCGCGTGCGAGGTGCTCATCTCGGCCCTGTTCGCCGCGAGCCTCGGGTTCATGATGACCGTGGGGGGCATGGCCTCCTTCGGCCACGCGGCCTACTTCGGCCTGGGGGCCTACGGGGCGGCCCTGGCCGTGACCTACGCCCAGGTGGGCACCGGGCTCGGGCTCGCCGCCGCCCTGGGCCTGGGGCTCGCGGGTGCGGTGCTGTTCGGGTACTTCTGCGTGCGCCTGAGCGGGGTGTACTCGGCCATGCTCACCCTGGCCTTCGCCCAGATCGTGTACGCCGTGCTGTTCCAGTGGTACGGGATCACGGGCGGCGACAACGGGCTCCTGGGCATCTGGCCCTCCGACTGGGTGAGCAGCCCCCTGGCCTATTACTACCTCACCCTGGCCGTGGTGGCGGTGTCCCTGTTCCTGCTCCGGCGCCTCGCCTTCGCCCCCTTCGGGTACTCCCTGCGGGCGGGGCGGGACTCGGCGCTTCGGTCCGAGGCCATCGGCATCCACGTGCGCCGGGTCCGGTGGGTGGGCTTCGTGATCGCGGGGTTCTTCGCCGCCGCCGCCGGCGGGCTGTTCGCGTTCCTCAAGGGCAGCGTGTTCCCCGACTACTCGAGCATCCCCGTGTCGGTGGACTCCCTGGTGATGGTGCTCCTGGGCGGGGTCCAGACCCTGTCGGGCCCCATCGTCGGGGCCGGGGTGTACAAGGTGCTCGAGGTGTTCGTGAACCGGTACACCGAGCACTGGCAGCTCATCCTGGGCTGCGTGCTGGTGGGCCTGGTGATCCTGTTCCCCCAGGGGATCCTGGGGTACCTGGTGGGCCGGTTCGGCCGCTCCGGGGAGGAGTGGAGGGGAGTCGATGGCGCTCCTGCGGGTGGAAGGGCTGCGTAAGGCGTTCGGCGGCGTGGTGGCCGTCGACGGGGTGGACTTCCGGGTCTCCCGGGGAGAGCTCGTGGCCCTGATCGGCCCCAACGGGGCCGGCAAGACCACCTGCTTCAACATGCTCAACGGCCAGCTCCGCCCCGACCGGGGCCGGGTGTTCCTGGAGGACGAGGACATCACCGGCCTGAGCCCCCGCCAGGTGTGGCGCAAGGGGGTGGGCCGCACCTTCCAGATCACCGCCACCTTCCCGAGCATGACCGTGGTGGAGAACGTGCAGATGCCCCTGATCTCCCACCACCGGCAGGTGTACCGGTTCACGGGCCGGGCCGTGCAGCTCCACCGGGACGAGGCCATGGAGCTCCTGGACCTGGTGGGCATGGCCGACCAGGCGGAGCGGCCCTGCGGGGTGCTGGCCTACGGGGACCTGAAGCGGGTGGAGCTGGCCGTGGCCCTGGCCAACCGGCCGGCCCTGCTCCTGATGGACGAGCCCACCGCGGGCATGGCCCCGGGGGAGCGGGTGGCCCTGATGGGGCTCACGGCCGAGATCGTGAAGGACCGCAACATCGCGGTGCTGTTCACCGAGCACGACATGGACGTGGTGTTCTGCAACGCCGACCGGATCCTGGTGCTCAACCGGGGCCGGCTGGTGGCCGAGGGCCCCCCCGAGGCCATCCGGGAAAACGCCCACGTGAAGGAGATCTACCTGGGCGCCGGGGACGGGCTCCGGGACCCGGGCCGGGTCTGCCACCCCGGGGGAACCTGATGCTCGCCCTCCAGGACGTTCACACCCACTACGGCCTGGCCCACATCCTGTCCGGGGTGTCCATGGAGGTGCACCGGGGCGAGGTGGTGGCCCTCCTGGGCCGCAACGGCGCCGGCAAGACCACGACCTTGAAGACGGTCATGGGGCTCGTGACCCCCACCTCGGGGGCCGTGCGCCTGGGGGACGAGGAGATCACGGGCCGCCCCCCCTACCGGATCGCCCGGGCAGGGGTGGGGTACGTTCCCGAGGACCGCCGGATCTTCACCGAGCTCACCGTGAGGGAGAACCTGGAGGTGGGCCGCCAGCCCCCCCGGGAAGGGTGCCCGGTGTGGACCGAGGACCAGGTGTTCGAGCTGTTCCCCGCCCTGGCCGAGATGCGCGACCGCCTGGGGGGCCAGATGAGCGGGGGCGAGCAGCAGATGCTCACCATCGCCCGCACCCTGATGGGGAACCCGGCCGTGATCCTCCTGGACGAGCCCTCCGAGGGGCTCGCCCCGGTGATCGTGGAGCAGATGGCCCGGGCGATCTCCGAGCTCAAGCGCGAGGGCCTGACGGTGCTCCTGTCCGAACAGAACCTGCCGTTCTGCTCGGCCGTGAGCGACCGCGCCTACATCATCGAGAAGGGGGTCATCCGGTACGAGGGCCCCATGCACGAGCTCCTGGCCCGGCCCCGGGTGCTCGAGCAGTACCTGAGCGTGTGAGCCGGGGGAGAGGGGACCGTGCCTTCCAGCGTTCCAGCATCCCGGGATCCCGGCCCGTCCGGGGAGCCCCCGGCCGAGGGGCTCACGATCCGGTTCGTCCTCAACGGGAGGACCGTGGAGGCCCGGGTCGAGCCCCACCGGACGCTCCTGTGGGTCCTGCGGGAGGTGTTCGACCTCGTGGGGGCCAAGGAGGGGTGCGGGGTGGGGGAGTGCGGCGCGTGCACCGTGCTCCTGGACGGCGAGGCGGTGAACGCGTGCCTGGTGCTGGCCGGCAAGGTGGACGGCCGGGAGGTGACCACCGTGGAGGGTCTGGGCGGCCCGGAGGCCCTCCACCCCCTGCAACAGTGGTTCATCCGCAAGCACGCGGTCCAGTGCGGGTACTGCACCCCGGGCATGCTTCTGTCGGCCGCCGCCCTCCTGCGGCGCAACCCCGACCCCACCCGGGAGGAGATCCGCGAGGCCCTGGCCGGGAACCTGTGCCGGTGCACGGGCTACGTCCAGATCGTGGAGGCGGTGCGCGCGGCCGCCCGGGAGATGGCGGGGCGATGACCCGGCCGCGCCGGTACCTGCGCCCCACCTCGGTTGCCGAGGCCGTGGGCCTGCTGGCCGACCTGGGCCCCGCGGCCCGGCCCGTGGCCGGGGGGACCGACCTGGTCGTCGCCCTCCGGCGGGGGGAGGCCGCCCCGGAGGCCCTGGTGGACCTGACCGGGATCCCCGAGCTCCGGGCCCTGGCCGAGGAGGGCGGCGCGGTGCGGGTGGGCGCGTGCGTGACCCACGCCCGGCTCGCCGCCGACCCCCTGGTGGGGAGCCGGGTCCCGCTCCTGGCGCTCGCGGCCCGGGTGGTGGGCTCGGCCCAGATCCGCAACCTCGGCACCCTTGGGGGAAACGTGGTGAACGCTTCGGTGGCCGCCGACACGCCCCCGGCCCTCGCGGCCCTGGGCGCGGCGGCCGAGATCGCGGGCCCCGGCGGGGTCCGGCGGGTTCCCCTGGGGGACCTGGTGACCGGCCCGGGCCGCACGGCCCTCGGGCACGCGGAGATCCTCACGGCCCTGATCGTGCCGCTCCCCGGGCCCCACGGGGCCGCCTTCGAGAAGGTGGGCCGGCGATGGGCCGTTTCCATCGCGCGCCTTTCCGTGGCCGTGGCGGCGGACCCGGCCCGTGGGTGGGCCCGGATCTCCCTGGGCGGGGTGTTCCCGAGCCCCCGGAGGATCCCCGGTGCCGAGACCGCCCTGGCCCGGGGCTTCGACCCGGCTTCGGCCGAGGAGGCGGGCCGGGCGGCCGAGGAGGCGGTGAGGGCGGTCTCGGGCGGCAGGCCCTCCATGGCCTACAAGCTCCCGGTGGTGCGCGGCCTGGTGGCCCGCACGGCCCTGGAGGCCGCGGCCCGGGCCCGGGGAGGCGGGTCGTGATGCCGCGCGGGGCCGTGGGCTCCCGCAGCCCCCGGAGGGACCTCCTGGACAAGGTCCTGGGCCGGGTGCGGTTCGCGGCCGACCTCAAGGTCCCCGGGATGCTCCACCTGGTCGTGGTGCGCTCCACCGAGGCCCATGCGCGGGTCACCGGCATCGATGTGGGGGAGGCCGCGGCCGTGCCCGGGGTGGTGCGGGTGTTCACGGCGGCCGACGTGCCCGGGGAGAACCGCTACGGGATCATCCGGCCCACGGCCGACCAGCACCTCCTGGCCGAGGGCAGGGTCCGGATGGTGGGGGACCCGGTGGCCCTGGTGGCGGCCGAGACCCCGGAGGCGGCGGCGGAGGGGGCCCGGAGGGTGCGGGTGGCGTACGAGCCCCTGCCGGCGGTGCTGGACCCGGCCGAGGCCCTGGAGGCGGCGGCCGTGCGGATCCACGAGCGGGGCAACCTGTGCTTCGAGCAGCGGGTCGTGCGGGGCGACGTGGACCGGGCGCTGTCCGAGGCGGCCGTGGTGGTGGAGGGCACCTACGAGACCTCCCGGATCGAGCATGCCTACATCGAGCCCGAGGCCGGGGTGGCCTACCTGGAGGACGGGGTCCTGGTGGTGGTGTGCTGCACCCAGAATCCCCACTACGACCGGCGGGACCTGTGCCGGCTCCTGGGGCTCCCCGAGGAGCGGGTCCGGGTGATCCAGGCCCCCACCGGGGGCGGGTTCGGGGGCAAGCTGGACCTCTCGGTGCAGCCCTTCGTGGCCCTGGCCACGTGGCACACGGGCCGGCCCTGCCGGCTGGTCTACTCCCGGGAGGAGTCGTTCGCGGCCTCGTCCAAGCGCCACCCCTTCCGGATGCGCTACCGAACCGCCGCCGACCGGGAGGGCAGGCTCCTGGCCGTGGAGGCCGACCTCCTGGCCGACACCGGCGCCTACGCGTCCTACGGCCTGGCCGTGGCGATCCGGGCGGCCGTGCACGCGGCCGGGCCCTACCGGGTGCCCAACGTGCGGGTGCGGTCCCGGGCGGTGTACACCAACCACCCCTTCTCCGGGGCCATGCGGGGGTTCGGAGCCCCCCAGGTGGCCTTCGGGTACGAGAGCCAGATGGACCGGGTGGCCGATGCCCTGGGGCTCGACCCCCTGGAGGTGCGGCGCCGGAACGCCCTGGGCCCCGGCGAGCACACCATCACGGGCCAGCGCCTGGGCCCGAGCGTGGGCCTGCGGGAGTGCCTGGAGCGGGTAGGGCGCGTGCGCGCCCGGTGGGACGGTGCCCCGGGCCTGCGAGGCGACGGTCCCGTGGGCGTGGGGGTGGGGGCCATGTACTACGGCATCGGCAACACGGGCATGTCCAACCCCTCCACCGCCCACGTGCGCTTCGACGAGGACGGCGGCTTCACCCTGTTCACGGGCGCGGCCGAGATCGGCCAGGGCTCCGACCGGGTGCTCACGGCCGTGTGCGCCGACGCCCTGGGGGTGGACCCCGACCGGGTGCGGCTGGTCCGGGCCGACACCGCGCTCACGGCCGACGCCGGGGCCACGTCGGCGAGCCGCCAGACCTACATCTCGGGCGGTGCGGTGCTCGAGGCGGGCCAGGCCCTGGGGGAGCGGATCCTCCGCCGGGCCGAGGATCTGCTGGAGATCCCGGCGGAGGACCTGGTGATCGAGGGGGACCGGGTGCGGAGCCGCTCGCTCCCCTCCCGGGAGGTCCCCCTGGAGGAAGTGGCCTCGTCGTTCGCCAAGGCCGGGGGCATGCCCCGGGAGGAGGGCCGGTTCGACCCCGAGACCACGCCCCTGGACCGGGAGTCCGGCCAGGGCGTGCCCTACGCCACGTACGCGTTCGCCGCCCAGGTGGCCCGGGTCCGGGTGGACCCGGTCACCGGCCGGGTCCGGGTGGAACGGATCGCGGCGGCCCACGACGTGGGCCGGGGGGTGCACCCCCCGGGGGTCCGCGGCCAGATCACCGGGGGCGTGGCCATGGGGGTGGGCATGGCCCTGATGGAGGCGTTCGACCCGGGGCGGGACCGCAACCTGGACACCTACCTGATCCCTACGGCCGCGGACATGCCCCGGGTGCACCCCATGATCGTGGAGGCTCCGGAGCCCACGGGCCCCTTCGGCGCCAAGGGGGTGGGGGAGCCCGCCCTGATCCCCACCGCCCCGGCCGTGCTGAACGCCCTGGCCAGGGCTTGCGGAGCCCGCATCTGGCGGCTGCCCGCCGGCCTCGAGGAGGTGCTCGAGGCCCTGGGCCGCGGGAAGGAGTGATCCGATGGCGAGAACCAAGGTGATCAACTTGGGAACGGTGGTCTCCGGGGACGTGTCGAGCCCCCTCATCGAGGCCGACACCCTGCTCATCGCCGACGGCGTCATCGCGGCCGTCGGGCCCGACGCCGACGTGGCCGAGAGCGACGTGGACCGGGTGATCGACGCCAACGGGTGCGCGCTCACCCCGGGGCTGATCGACTCCCACGTCCACCCGGTGCTGGGGGACTTCACCCCCCGGCAGAAGCAGGTGGGGTTCCTGGAGAGCGAGCTCCACGGCGGGGTGACCACGGCCGTCAGCGCCGGCGAGGTGCACCTGCCCGGCCGGCCCAGGGACCCGGCCGGGGTTAAGGCCCTGGCGATCCTGGCCGCCCGGTCCTCTGCGGCGTTCCGGCCCGGGGGCATGAAGGTGAAGGGGGGCGCGGTGATCCTGGAGCCCGGGCTCACCGAGGCGGACTTCGCCGAGATGGCGGCCCAGGGGGTGCGCACGGTGGGGGAGATCGGCCTGGGCGCGGTGAAGCGGCCCGAGGACGCCCGGCCCATGGTGGAGTGGGCCAAGGCGCACGGCATGGTGGTTCTCATGCACATGGGGGGGACCTCGATCCCGGGCTCGTCCACGGTCACGGCCGAGCAGGTGCTGGCGGCCGGCGCCGACGTGGCGTGCCACACCAACGGCGGGCCCACGGCCGTGAGCCCGGAGGAGATCTCGGCCGTGATCCGGGAGAGCGACATCTACGTGGAGATCGTGCACTGCGGCAACCCCCGCATGGCCGTGCACGCGGCCCGGGAGGCGGTGGACGCCGGGGCCCTCCACCGGGTGATCATCGGCAACGACGCGCCGTCGGGGACCGGGGTGATCCCCCTGGGGGTCCAGCGGGTCATCGCCCACCTGTCGAGCCTGGCGGAGGTGGACCCGGCCGTGGCCATCGCGTGGGCCACCGGCAACACGGCCCGGTGCCACGGCCTGCCCCAGGGCCGGATCGCCGCGGGGGCCCCGGCGGACCTCGTGTTCTGCGACGCGCCCATGGGCTCGGTGGGGGACGACCTGCTCTCGGCCTACCGGGCCGGGGACACCCCGGGGGTGAGCGTGATCCTGGTGGACGGGGAGGTGGTGGTGGCCAAGAGCCGCAACACCCCGCCCCCGAAACGGGCGGCGGTGGTTCGGGAGAAGTGACGGGTGGGAAAGGCCGTGACGGGTGATCAGTAACCGGTGACGGGTCACCACACCGGGGAGGAGGCGGGGTGGGTGGCCCACCTACGCCGGAACATCCTCGCGGGGGCCGCCACGGCTCGGTCCGCTGCGGCGCGTGAAGGTGAGGCGCACGCGCCGCGGCCGCTCCCCTGCGCCGGGCGGCCCGACCGCTCGGATGTAAAGCTCCGGCGGGCCACCCACCCCGCCTCCCAAGCGATCTCGGGTATCCAAGAACAGCCATGGCGAGTCGCGGCCGTCGCCCGTGACCCGCGACCAAAAAAAGGAAGCGCCGTGCGAATCGACCCGGAACGTTGCACCGCGTGCGGCAGGTGCGTGACCCACTGCCCCCTGGAGGTCGTGGCCATCCGGGACCGGGTGGCCGTGATCTCCGACGGGTGCGTGGACTGCGGGGTGTGCGCCAAGGTGTGCCCCGAGGGCGCGGTCCCGGCGGAGCCCGAGCCCCGGGACGGCCGGGTGCCGTGCGGCTCGTGCCCGGTGGGGTGCCGGATCCCCGAGGGCCGCACCGGCGCGTGCCGGCGGTACGAGGCCCGCGGCGGAACCCTGGTGCGTACCCTGCGGCTCCACACCTTCGAGGACGTCCGGGACCTGGTGGGCCCCGAGTGGGAGCCGGTCATCCGGGAGCCCCTGGTCACGGGCATCGGGGCGGGGACCACCTACCCCGACTGCAGACCGGCCCCGGTGATCGTGCGCGGCACCGTGGGGGGGGTGGACGTGGTCACCGTGGTGACCGAGGCCCCCCTGAGCTACAGCAGCGTCCGGGTCAAGGTGGACACCGACCTCACCCTGGGGCGGGAGGGGGCCCGGGTGCTGGCCGGCGGGGAGCCCGTGGGCCACGTGACCACCGAGGAGTACGGTTCCAAGATGCTCGCCATCGGCGGGGTGAACGTGCTCACCGGGCCCCAAGGGTTCCGGGCGGCCCGGGTGATGACCGCGCTGGTGAACCGGGGGCGTGTGAAGCTCCGGGTGGAGGGGGGGCGGCGCCTGGAGGTGCGGCTCGGGGAGGCTCCGGTGATCGACGGCGTGCCCGTGGGCAAGATGCGGGTGGGGTGCGGCAGCGCC
>JALUTY010000046.1 GCA_027021615.1 bacterium
CACCGGCGCCCCGACCTACCGGGCTGACGACGGCATGCGAAGGCGCGGCGAAAGGGGTGCCGCACTCGCGCCCGGCCGGAGCCAGCCCCCCACCCGCGCCCGGCAATACCTTCGTAGGCCTTAGTAACGCTGCCCACTCAGGTTTCGCACTCTACCCGAGCTTCTGCCTTCGGACTCCTGACACCTGGATCGCAGGCCCCACGCCCCTGCGACCACCTGCGCGCCTTTATAGTCGCCGGGTTAATAATAACCGCCCGATGAACCCCCCGGCGGCGTCCCGGGGTCCGCCTGAAACTCCCGGAGCAGGCGTTTCAGGAGCACCCGTTCCTCCAAGGTGAACCGATCGAGCACCTCGGCGTTGATCCGTTGGATCTCCCGCTGGAGGTCGTCGCCCGCCTCCCGGGCCTTGCCGGTGGTCCATACCCGCACCACCCGGCCGTCGTCGGGGTCGGGGCGCTTCTCCAACCAACCCGCCTGGGCCATCCGGTCGAGCGTGCCGGTAAGGGTGGCCGTGTCGAGGCCCAGCTTGCGGCCGATCTCGCCCACGGGCACCCCGTCCTCCTCCCGCAGAGCCGAGAGGATCAGGTTCTGGACGGGGGTGAGCCCGTAGGGCCGAAGCCGGGTTTTGAACACCCCGCTGACCCGTTGGGACGCCTTGGCCAGGAGGAATCCAATGCAGTCCTGGTAGTCGTTCATGGGGGCACCATACCACGCGCTTTGTTTGCATACAAGATAATTATCCCCACCCCTACCCTGGGACCCGATCGGGCCCACCGCCCCGCCGAGCAGTACCGACGTGTCCTGCGTCGCGGCACGGCTTCCCTTGCCGTGGGGAGTTCGCAGGCCCCCTTCCGGGGCGGAGCATCACACACTGGTCGACGCGTCTCGTCCCGAGATCGCCCCGAGCACCCACTCGGCCAGGGCGTCGTAGACCTGGGCCGCGGCCTCGTCCACGTGGGGAGCCAGGCATTCCGCCTCCACCCGGTCCAGATATGCGGCCCAGGCCCGATCGAGGGCCACGGCCACCCCGGCCCGCCGGGCCACCCCGCCCACCACCCCGCCGGGCAGGAGCCGCTGCCACACCCCCCCCGGCCGGCCCGGGCCCACCGTGCCCCGGAACAGGGGGATCCTGCGGGTGGCCGTGATCTCCCGGACCAGGGCCTGGCGATCGGGCGGCGGCGGAGGCCTCAGGCCGGCCCGGGCCAGCGCCTCGGCCGCCTGCCGGGCCAGGTCCTCGCCCGCCCGGGCCAGGGCGGCCCGGGCCTCCAAGGCCAGGTTGCGCACCGCGTTCACCCGCAGGGGCTCGGTGGCCGCGAGCACGGCCTCGACCCGGTCGCGGTAGTCCGCCGCCGCAGGGTCGAGGGACGCTACCCGTCCGGCCCAGGCCCGGCGGTGGGCCGCCCGGCGGCGGCCGAACCCGGAGCGAAGCCCCGCGGAGATCCCCACCTTGGCCTCCCGGGCCGCGGCCTCTATGCGCTCGGAGAGCCACCCCAGGAGCGCGTCGGCCGTGTCGGCCCGCCAGGGCCCCCGGCCCAGGCCGAGGGCCGTGCCGGCGCCCAAGGCCCGCCCCGCCTCCGCCACGACCCGCCGCAGGTCGGCCCGGCACCGGGCCAGGATCAGCCGGTCCCGCCGAGCGGCCACCTCGTCCCACAGCTCGTCCCGGAACGACCGGAACGCGTCCCGCAGGATCGGCGTGAGGGCCGAGGACTCCCACGCCTCCCGCAGCCGGGCCTCGCCGGCCGGGAGCACGGCCGGGTCCGTGAGGGCCTGCCGGTCCAGGAGCCCGAGCAGGGCCGAGACCACGGCCGGCCGGCCGGCCACACCCAGCCCCCGCAGGTGCCGGACCACCGACTCCTCCACCCGGCGCAGATGCTCGGGACGGCCCAGCTCGGACAGGTCGGCGTTCAGCACGAACCGGGTGACCCCCAGGAGCCCGTACCCCTGCAGGGCCTCCAGGAACCGCAGGTCCGCCTCCCGGAGCCCCACCCGGCCCGAGATCACGTACACCACGGCGTGGGCGTCGAGGAGGGCCCGGTCCACCGCGGCGCCGTGGGCCGCGTTCCAGGCGTCCACGCCGGGGCAGTCGGCCAGCACCACCCCCCCGGGCAGGTCGGGCGCGGGCACCTCCACCCACACCCGGCTCAGGAACGCGGCCACCTCGTCCCGGGCCACCCACGCCCACAGATCGCCGTGGGCCCCCAGGTCCTGGGTGCTGGGCTCGCTCCCCACCCGGTCGGCCGCGGCATCGGCCCCCCGCACCAGGGCCCCCAGGGCCTCCCGAAGGGGCGAGGGGGGTCCGTCCAGCAGGGCCCGGGCGGCGCGCCGGTGGTCGGGGTTCCACAGGTCCCAGTCCCCGGGCCGGCCCAACGCCTCCAGGTGCAGGCCGAACGCCCGGTTCACCTCGGCCCGGCTCCTCCAGGTGATGCGGACCGCCGCCCGGTCCGCCGGCACCACCTCGGTCACCTGGGCCGTGAGCACCCCCGAGCCCCGGGGCAGCAGATCCCGGCCCACCAGGGCGTTGGCCAGGGTGGACTTGCCCGACTTCACGGCCCCCACCAAGGCCACCCGCACCCGGGCCTCGCAGGCCCGCCGGGCCGCGGCGTCCAGGTCCGCGAGCCATCCGGCCGCCCGGGCCGCCAGATCCGGCCGGGAGGCAGCGAGGGTCCGGAGCCTCTCCCGGGCCTCGGCCACGGCCCGCTCCACCTCGGCCTGCAGCCGGGCCGCCCGGGCCTGGCGTAGCGGCTCGGTCACCGGCCCTCCCGGTGGAGGGCCCAGGCCAGCTCGGACCACAGCTCGAACCCGGCCCCCTCGGGGAGGGCCCCGGCGGGGTCGCCCGGGGCGGCCCACCGGTGACCCCGCAGCTCACCGTCCCCGTCCCGGGCCGTGGCCGGGTCCACCGTGAGCCGGCAGCACACCCCCACGTGCACCCGGCCCACCTCGGACTCGTCCTCGCTGATCAGCCCCACCACCTCCAGGCCGCCCAGCCACCGCACGGGGTACTCCTCCTCCACCTCCCGCCGGGCAGCCCGGGCCAGGAGCTTCGGCCCGGGGGCCTCGTCGCCGGCCGCGTCGGCCCGGTCGATGTGCCCGCCGATCCCCAGGCTCCAGAAGGCGTGGAGCCGCGCCTCGGTGCCCTGGCGGGGGTAGACCAGCACCCGCCCGCCGGGGTCGAACACCGTGACGTAGGGGATCACCTGCTTCCACTCCGGGTCGGTCTCGGCCTCGGGCCGGGGCATCCACCGGGCCCGATCCAGGCCCAGCAGCCCGGCCGCCTCGGTCCAGGACCCGGCCGCGACCCAGGCCCTGGGGGCCTGCAGCGCCGGGTGCAGGGCGGTTCGGGGAACGACGAGAATCGTCTGGCTCTTCATGGTTCCTCCGGTTCGGGGGGTGGCCGGAGTCTGGCACACCGGACGGCTTCGCCTCAACCTCCGCCCGGCACCAGAAGGGCCGGCCCTCAGGGCCGGCCCTTCTGGTGCCTCCAGCGTCAGCAGGGATGGACGCTGGAGGTTCCCGCGATGCGGGGCTTTACGTAGGGGATCTTCTTCATGACGGTCCTCCTTGGGGCCGGCCGTTCCCGGCCCAGCAGTGGGGATCGGGGGCGTTGAACGAGCCCGTGGCCGCGAACGCCCGGGCGGTGCACCCGCCCAGACACTCGCCGTACACCCCGCAGGAGCGGCACTTGCCCTCCGGGGTCTTCTCGCGCATCTTCCGCAGCACCGGCGAGGTGCTCCACAGCACGTCCAGGGGCTGATCGATCAGGTTTCCGGCCGATACCGGGATGAACCCGCACGGCGTCACCTCGCCGTCGGGCTCCAGGTGCAGCGAGAGCTTGCCGCAGGTGCTGCCCTTCACGGCCCCAGGATCGGCCCCGCCCAGCAGGGCCAGGATCGGGTCGTCGAACGCCAGCTCGGCCGGCGCCCGGGGCCGCCAGGCCAGGGCGTCCCCGTAGAAGGCCCGCCACTCGCCGGGCGAGAGATCGAGCTCCGTCCGGTTCTCGGCGCCCCGACCCGCGCACTTGAAGTTGTGCAGGTACACCGTGGCCGCCCCCCGCTCGGCCGCGAGCTCCACGATCCGGCGGTACGAGCCCACGTTGTTTCGGTGGATCACGGCCGACACCGTGGACGCCACCCCGGCGTCGCGCAGGTGCTCCAGGGCGGCCAGGGCCCGGTCGAAGCTGCCCGGCCGGGCCCGGAACGCGTCGTGCACCTCAGCCGTGGCCCCGTCGAGGCTCACCCCCACCGAGGCGAACCCCGCGGCCCGGGCCCGGCGGGCCGCCTCGGCGTCCAGGAGCCACCCGTTGGTGTTCATGCTGACCCGCAGGCCCCGGTCCGCCGCGGCCCGGGCCACCTCCCACAGGTGGGGGTAGCACAGCGGCTCGCCCCCCCCGAAGTTCACGAACAGCACCCGGCACCGGGCCAGCTCCTCCACCAGGCCCAGCACCCGCTCCAAGGGGAGCTCCGGCCGCGCCTGGCCGCGGGAGTAGCAGTGCCGGCACGAGAAGTTGCAGGTGTAGGAGAGGGTCCAGTTGACGGTGAGGGGTGCGGTGAGCTCCACGGTCAGGCGTCCTCGGCCACGAGCCAGCCCCGGCTCAGGCACTCGGCCACGAACGCCTCCACGTCCTTGCGGATCTCGTCGGCCGGGGCGTCGTACCGGCCCGCCAGCTCGGCCGCGATGGCGGCGGCGTCCCGGGTGCCGTCGGCCAGGAGCCAGATCTCCCCGGCCAGGAGGTTCAGCTGGTGCATCCGGCCGGCGTGGACCAGGATCACCCAGCCCTCGTCGGCCACGTCCTCGCTCCGCTCCAGGGCGGCGAGGATCCGCTCCCGGGCCCCGGGCTCGTCGCGCCAGGCCAGCGAAGGGTTTCGGCGGAGCACGGTCACGGCGGCTACTTCTTCCTTTCCGGCGGGCCCCAGGGAACGGGCAGCCGGGGCTCCATGTTCACGCGGCCGATCCCCTCGGAGTCGGCGGCGTCGAAGATCCGGTCGGCGAGCCGCCCCTTCTCTCCGGCCTTCCACCAGTTGCTCCCGGCGTCCACATCCTCGGTCTGGGCCTCGCCGAGCTTCAGATCGTACTCCCGATCGTCGAAGTTGTTTCGCCGCAGCACCGCGCCGGTCACGCCCTGCCGGAAGAAGATGCCGGTGAGGTTGCCCACGAACCAGTTCTCCTCGATCACCGGTGAGGCGTTGAGACACCGGATCCCGATCCGGTTCTCCTCGAACCGGGACCGGCGGATCACCAGCCGCCCCCCTTGGAACCGCACCCCGCCGTAGTTGTTGCGAAACGTGCAGTCCTCGAGCTCCACGGGGGTGAAGTGGCTGTGCACGGCCCACGGGCCCCGCTCGAACACCACCCGCCGCAGGTGGGCCTCCTTGGCCTCTTCGAAGGAGATCATGTCCTCGAACTCGTTGTTGCGCAGGGGCACCGAGGTGATCTCGATCGGCGCCTCCGGCGTGCCCAGGGCCACCAGGCTCCCCAGAACCCGGATCCACGGCTCCGGGTCCTCGCCCGGCTTGGGCTCGGGTAGATCGAGGTACACGCGGGTGCCGGGCAGGAGGGTCAGGGTGGCGGTCTTGGTCACGATGAGGGGCCGAACCAGCCGGATCTCCCCGCGCCACACCGTGGGGGCGTAGAGGATGTGCCGGGCCTCGGTGCGGGCCCCGGCCGGAACCGAGATCGTCTTGGGCTGGGGCAGGGTCACACACGCCGCGAGCCCCACCGCCGTCGCCGCCCCCAGGAGCCACCATCGCCGCAGACCCATCGCCCGCCTCCTTCCCCGTGACTTCCGCTAGGACGCTGGGAGGCTGGGACGCCAGAAAGCTCGAAAACCGACCTGATTCCCAAGCATTCTAAGCATCACCACACCTCTTTGACACCGCCTCACGGCGCGGGGCATGGGGCCTGACTCCGGGTCAATGGGGTCGGACCGAGGCGCCCAGGCCCAGAAGCGCCGCCAACCCGACCAGCACCGCCACCTTCCCGGCTGTCGGCACCCCGGCGGCCGACGCGCCCAAACCCCAGACCTGCACGAGCACCGCGCCCGCGCCCATGCCCACCACCGTGGCGGCCGCGTCCAGGTCGCCCTCGCCGGCCCGCACGATCTGGCGGAACGGACACCCGCCCGCCACCACCGCGGCCCCGCCCACGAGCCCCATGCCCAGGAAGCTCCACAGCCACTCCAGGTGAGCCCCGGGCTGGTCATAATAGCCAAGCCGGAACTGGCCCGTAAACCCGTCGGCCACCCCGGCTGCCAGAAGGAGCCCTCCCAGGGCCAGGGCCGCCCCCGGGCTGCGCACGAGCAGGATGTCGCGCACCGACCCGGTGATGCAGAACCGGGAGCGCTGACAGACAGCTCCGATCGCCAACCCCACGGCCAGGCTGATCCAGACCGGGGCGTGGAGCGCCCCACCCCCGCTCCGGCTCTCCAGCAGGATCCCGGGCCGGAACAGCAGGGCCGTGAGGACCAGGGCCCCCACGACCAGGCCTGCGGGCACGAGCCACGGCACCGGCCGGGCCCGGCCGCCGCCGTCCAGGTCGCCCCGCCGAACCAGGCGGAGCCCCCCCCCACCCCGGCCACCAGGCCCACCGCCCCGGCCACGGCGGTCAGGTCCCCGGCGGCGAGCCGCAACATCATCTTGATCGGGCAGCCGATGAACACGGCCGAGCCCACGATCATCAGGAGCCCCAGACCCAGCAGGTGGGCCCCGGCCGCCCGGGCCCGCGGCCGGAACTCCCGCGCAGCCAGGGCGGCGGCGGCGCTGCCCAGGAAGAACCCCAGAAGCTCGGGCCGCAGGTACCGCATGCGGGGGTTGGGGTGCAGCCCCAAGGCGCCCACCGCGTTCTCCAGGAAGCACGAGATGCAGATCCCCGTGTTCGGCGGGTTGCCCCAGTAGGCCAGGAGGCTGCCGAAGAGCCCCATCAGGAGCCCGGCGGCCACGATCCACCCGTGCCGGGCCACCCCCCCCCTCACTCGCACCCCCCCGCCAGGCGGCGCTGGAGGGCGTAGAGCGCTCGGATCTCCGGCGGGGGCCGCTCGGCCCACGGCCCCTTCCGGATCGAAGCCAGCCGCTCGGTCACGCGCTCGCCCGACCGGAACGGGCCGTTCCGGTCGGCCACGGCCGGGTTCTCGTCCACGGCCCGGCCGTAGGCCCGCACCGCCTCGGCCCACGCCCCCTGGCGGTAGGCCGCCTCACCCAGCCAGAACCACGCCCAGGCAGGGTACGGCCCGGAGCGGGCCCTCTGTCGAAGATCCAGCACCACCCCGGCCGCGTCCCCCCCTTGGATCCGGGCCTCCACGTCCCGGTAGCTGGCCTCCACCGCGGCCGGGTCCACCCGGGCGGCACAGGGATCGGTCCGGACCCGCCGGTCCCGGCTCAGGCCCCGGGCCTCCACCCCGGCCCACACGAGCAGCAGGGCCGCGGCCACCAGAAGCCAGGTCCGCTCCCGGTCCACCGGCTCAGTACTCCTCGTAGGGGGGAAGCTTGGCCCGGCGGGCCCACGCCCGGATGCGGTCGTAGTCCGCGTCCGTCACGGGCTCGAACCCGCTCAGGCCGGCCCGGCCGAGCACTCGGAGCCGTTCCCCGGCCCACTCCACCGTGGTCCCCGGGGTGAGCCCCACCAAGGCCTCCCGCACCCGGTTCACCCACTTTGCCGGCACCCCCGGCCGGGCTCCCACGGTGCAGTAGGGGGCCAGCTCGCTCTTGGCGAGGATCACAAAGTCGTCCGGGGAAACCTTTCCCTCGGCCGTCATCTCCTCCAGGTCGATCATGGGAGCAGCCCCCGCGTCGAAGGCGCCGTACAGCACCGCGTAGATCGCCTTCTCGTGCTTCCACGACCCGTGGGGGATCGCGTAGTAACCCAGGTCGGTCTCGGGGTCGATCCCGCTCTCCAGGAGCAGGGCGTACTGGGCCAGGAACCCAAAGGGTGCCCACTGGGGGCCGAACACGAACCGCTTGCCCTTCAGGTCGGCCAGGGTCCGGATGCCCGAGCCCTTGCGGGCGATGATCGCTCCCAGGGTCCGGGCCCCGAACGCACCGCGCCGGTCCGCGGCCACCACCCGCAGGCCGTGGCGCTCGCGCAGGGTGACGTACAGGGCCGAGTTGGTATGGGTGAAGTCCAGGTCCCCGCGGACGTAGGCCTCCTCCACGTCCACGGTGTCCAGGTACACCGGCACGAATCGGGCTCCGGTGGCCTCGGAAAGGTAGGCGGTCAGGGGGCCGAACCGGGCCTCGGTCTCGGCCCGGGAGTTGCAGATCATGTACCCGATCCGGAACGTGCGAGGCTCGCGGCACGCCCCCGTCGCCAGGGTCAGGAGGGCGAGCCCCAGGACCCCGAGCCTATGGAGCATCGAGCACCACCTGCCGTGCCACGGCCTTGGGGGGCCGGTCCCCTGCGGACCGGAACGGGCCCGAGGTCCAGAGCGGGGGCACCTTGCCCAGGGCCCGCTCCACCAGGGTGAGCCGCAGATCCTCGAACACCTGGGGCCGTAGCCAGAACACCACCGGCCCGAACCCGGCCACCTCACCCCCGGGCCGGGTCTCCACGCCCTCGGGTGGGGCCCGGCCGGCCGGAACCACGACCACGTCGGCCCGGTCCCCGAGCAGCGCGGCCCCCGGGTCGGCCGTGTCCACGAACTCCACCCGGGTTCCCGCCCGCTCCTCCAGGTAGTACCCGAACACGTACGCCGCCAACGCCACCTCCGGCACCACCCCCACCCGCAGCCTCGGACCGAAGCAGCCCCATGCCGAGCCTGCAGTCACCGCAGCAGCGGCGATCGCCGCCCACAGGACTCGAGTCATCACACCACTTTGCCGGGGTTCAGGATGCCCAGGGGGTCGAACGCCGCCTTGACCGAGGCCATCAGGGCCAGGGCCCGCTCCGGGAGGAACCGGTGGAGATAGGGTCGCTTCAGGACCCCGATCCCGTGCTCGCCCGAGGGAAGTCCACCCAAGGCCTTCACCGCCTTCATGATCTCGGCCAGGGCCAGGGAGCGCCTCCGTTCCCACTCGTCCTCGGCAAGGTCGCATCGGAGCAGGTTCACGTGCACGTTGCCGTCGCCCGCGTGGCCGAAGCTGGCGGCCACCAGGCGGTGGCGGTGGCCCACCCCCTGCACGGCCTCCACCAGCTCGGGCACCCGGGCCCGGGGCACCACCACGTCGGCCTTGCCCAGCTGCCGGCCCCAGGCCCGCAGTGCCTCGCCGAGGCACCGGCGGCTCTCCCACAGCCGCTCCTGCTGGCCGGGGTCCTCGGCGGCCAACACGTCCAGGGCTCCATGGCCCTGCACCACCCCGGCCACCCGCTCCATCTGGGCCTCCAGGGCGGCTGGGGCGTCCCCGTCCAGCTCCACAAACACGTACGCCCCGGCGGCATCGCCGCCGGGGAGATCGCGGCCCAGGTACCTGCGGGCCGCCTCAATGGTTACGTCGTCCATGAACTCGGCCGCGGCCGGCAGCACCCGGGCCCCCAGCACCGCCGTGACCGCCCGGGCAGCCTGGTGGATCGACGGAAACGGCACCAGCATCACCACCCGCCGGCCCGGCCGGGGCACGAGCCGTAGGGTGATCCGGGTGATCACCCCCAGGGTGCCCTCGCTCCCCACCATCAGGTCCCGCAGGTGATAGCCGGTGGCATCCTTCACGTTCTTGCCCCCGAGCTCCAGGACCTCGCCGTCGGCCAGCACCACCTCAAGCCCCAGCACGTAGTCGCGGGTGGTGCCGTACTTCACGGCCCGCGCGCCGCCGGCGCCCACGGCCACGTTGCCTCCGATGGAGCAGCTCTCCAGGCTGGCCGGATCCGGGGGGTAGAACAGGCTGTGACGCCGGGCCTCGTCGTCGATGCGGGCCGTGATCACCCCAGGCTCCACCGTCACGGCCAGATTCTCGGGATCGAGCTCCACGATCCGGTCCATCCGCTCCAGGCTCAGCACCACCCCGCCCCCCACGGCCACCGCCCCCCCAGCCACCCCCGTGCCGCCACCCCGGGGCACCACCGGAAACCGCCCCGCCGAGGCCCACCGCAGGGTCTCGGCCACCTCGGCGGTGCACCGGGGCCGCACCACCGCCCACGGCCGCGCCTCGACCACGGTGGACTCGTCCCGGGCGTACCGCTCGACCGACTCGGGCGAGGCGCTCACCCGGTCCCCGCCGATCCGCCCGGCCAGGGCCGACAGGTCGGTGTCGGTGGGGCGGCGCAGCCGGACGGACGAACAAACGGCCCCGGGAGACGCCCCGGGGCCCTGGATCGGCAACCCTCTCCTCGCGCTCACAGCGGGAGCATGACCGTTCGGGCTTCGCCCGTGCGGGTGTTGCGGATACGGAGCCGCAGCTGCTGGGGGCTCTTGGCCTCGGCCGGGAAGAACAGCACCCCGTGGGTCAGCACGCCCGGCTCGATCGGCCTGTTGGCCAGGGACCGGCTGCGCAGATCCTGCCGGATCGAGCGGCCCACGTCCGGCTCCTGGGCGCCCTTGGCCCCGCCCAGAACCGCGCCACCCGCGCCGCCCACGGCCGCCCCCTTGCCCGCGGCCTCGGGAACGCTCTTGCCGGTCACGATGCCGATGGCCGCCCCCACGATCGCGCCCGCGGCCGCCCCCAGCAGGGCGCCCTTGCCCGCCTCGGGCGCGATCTCACCCCACTCGGTCCTCTCCTGGATCCGCTTGTAGGCGAGCTTCTGCTCGAGGATGTTCCAAAGCCGGCCCTGGGCGTCCACCAGAAAGGTCTGCTCGGGGACGATCTCCACCGGGTCCGGCCCCTGGTGGTCGAACACCACTTGCACCGGCAGGACCCCGGCACCCACGATGTCGAACCCGTAGAGCTCCTTGGCCCGGGCCGGATCGGCGTGGGCCTCGGCCGCCAGGGTCACCCCGAACACCGTGGTGACGTTGGGATACGCGGCCGGAAGCCGCATGGGAAGGGGCTTTTGCTCGTAACGCGCGCAGGCGGCCGCTGCAAGGACCGCCCCCACCAGCAGCACGGCCAACCGGTTCCGGATCATGGCACTCCTCCCTCACCCTGGCCCGTTCGAACCTGCCGATCGGGCCTACTCCTCGTAAGCCACCACCCGCAGCAGGCCGATCGTGGTGCCCGACTCGTCGGTCACCGGCATGTCGCTCACCCCGATCAGCCGGGCCTGGGGTCGGTCGGCGAAGAACCGGTTCACCTGGTCGTCCAGCCGCTCCAGCTCCTCGTGCAGGTGAAACACCCTCATGTCGGTGCCAAAGGTCCTGACCTTGTACATGCTCGCCGCTCCCCGGGCCTAGTCCACGGCCACCACCTCTTTCACCTCGGGTACCTCGGCCTTGATGGCCCGCTCGATCCCCCGCTTGAGGGTCATCTGGCTCATGGGGCAGCCGTGGCACGCCCCCTTGAGCCGCAACCGCACCACCCCGTCCTCGCTGACGTCCACCAGCTCGGCGTCGCCCCCGTCGGCCTGCAGGTTCACCCGCACCTTGTCCAGCGCCGCCTGCACCTTTTCCTTCATGGCAAACTCCTTCTCTTGGCCGGAAATATGTACCAAAGTGATCAACGAACCCAATCTAGCCCCCGGCCCCCGCACTGTCAAACCGACCGGGCAGGCAGGCTTGCACCCGAAAAAAACCCTGGTAGCCTGACGAACGAGCCCTTGACAATGCTAACCGAGCTGGTTAGCATTTCGGTGCTCACCGATCCCCGTCCCTATCTTGCACGAAGGAGGAACCCATGGGTAAGACGACCGAGAACCTGAAGGCCGCGTTCGCCGGCGAGTCCCAAGCCAACCGTTCGTACCTGGCCTTCGCCAAAAAGGCCGACGAGGAAGGGTACCCCCAGGTGGCCAAGCTGTTCCGAGCGGCCGCGGCGGCCGAGACGGTGCACGCCCACAACCACTTCCGGGCCCTAGGCAACATCAAGGGAACCAAGGAGAACCTGCAGGCCGCCATCGAGGGGGAGAACCACGAGGTGGTCTCCATGTACCCCGAGTTCATCAAGGACGCAGAGGCCGAGGGGGAGAAGGCGGCCCTTCGGAGCTTCCAGTGGGCCTGGGAGGTGGAGAAGGTCCACGAATCCCTGTACCGCAAGGCCCTCGAGGCCCTGGCCCAGCAGGGGGAGACCTTCGACTACTACGTGTGCCCGGTGTGCGGCTACACCCACGAGCGCGAGGCCCCGGACAGGTGCCCCGTGTGCGGCGCCCCGGGGAGCCGGTTCGAGAAGGTCGAGTAGGTCGCCCAGACCGTTCCTTGCTACCCACAACGATACGGCGGGCGCCCTTCTCGGGCGCCCGCCCTTCTTCTGGGTCCGCCGGTCCGTTTCAGCTGCGCCGTCGGTAGGCGACCAGGGCTCCGAGGCCGCTCCCCAACAGGAGGAGGGTCCCCGGTTCGGGAACCGTGGTGGCCACCTGCCGGATCCCGATGCTCCCCGCCTGGCCGTTGAAAATCTGGAAGGGATCGAACCAGAACACGAACTGCTGGGTCTCCCCAGGGGCCTGCCAGTCCGGCGCCCAGAACTGAAGCGTGGACCCGTCGAACGCCCAGTTCTGGAAGATGTCGGCCTGGGGGTCCGGAGACATCAGCGGAAAGAGTAGCCGCTGGGTGAACGTCGCATCCCAGAACTCGAAATGGTAGTCCGACCACGTGTACGGCCCGGTGTTCGTGACCCGGAAGTCCAGGGCCCAGGTTCCGTCGAGGTCTCCAGCCGTGAACGTCAAGACCTTGTCGAAGTACCCCCCTTGGGCGTTCACGATGCCGTATCCGTCGTGGGACTTGTAGGGCACGAGGTGTGTCTCGTTGTAGTCCTCAAACACGAGGAGTTCGTTGTTCGCGTCGTCCTCGTCCTGGCTCGTGATCGAGTTCTGGTCCGTCAGATCTTGGTCCGTGATGGTCATGGCCCCGGCGGGGCGGAGCATCGGAAAGAGAAGCAGGGACAGGGCCGCAAGCAGGACACCAGGCGCAGCACGTTTGGGTTGGGCCTTTGGGAGTCTCATCTTGCCTCTTCCTCCTCTCCCCCGGATGAGCTGCAAAGCAAGACCCGAAACGTCATTTTTTGACGGCGAAGCATTGTGTATTTATTAATCAAGCAAGTTTTGGGCCTTTGTCTCGACGCCTTTTGGGGTCGGGGCTGTCACCTTTCGTTCTCAAAAAGGGAAACGTCTTTCCCTCCCATGGGGCTCCCGACTTCCACGGTGGTGGCTCTGGCTTCACTTTCGCGGAGGCTTTGTAGTATCTTTTGCGGCTTCCCAAAGATCCCACGAGGTGCGCAACCCCCATGTCCTCCCGTCTCCGCTTCCTCCCCGAGGCCCCCGACGGCCCCGACGACCGGTTCGACGTGGTGCTCGTGACCGGCGACGCCTACGTGGACCACCCCGCCTTCGGTGCGGCCCTGGTAGGCCGGTACCTGGAGAGCCTGGGGTTCCGGGTGGGCATCCTGGCCCAGCCCGACTGGACCCGGCCCGACGACTTCCGTCGCTTCGGCCGGCCCCGGCTGTTCTTCGGGGTGACCGCCGGAAACCTGGACTCGGCCGTGGCCCACTTCACCCCGGACCGCAGGCGGCGCAAGCGCGACGCGTACGCCCCCGGGGGCCGGCCCGGCCGCCGGCCCGACCGCGCCACGGTGGTGTACGCCCAGCGGTGCAAGGAGGCGTTTCCCGACGTGCCCGTGGTGCTGGGAGGGATCGAGGCGAGCCTCCGGCGGCTGGCCCACTACGACTACGTGGAGGACCGGGTGCGCCGGTCGGTCCTGGTGGACGCCAAGGCCGACTTCCTGGTCTACGGCATGGGGGAGCGGGCCGTGCGCGCCCTGGCCGAGGGCCTGGCGGCCGGGCAGCCCCCGGAGGCCCTGCGGCGGGTGGCGGGCCTGGCCTACCGCACCCCGGCCCCGCCGACCGGAGAGGGGACGCTGGAGCTGCCCCCTTTCGAGGCCGCGGCCGAGAGCCCGGAGGGGTTCTTCCGCTACTTCCGGGAGCTGGACCGGGCCCTGCGGCAACCCGATCCGCCGGTGCTGGTGCAGCGCCACGGATCCCTGGCCGTGGTGGTGAACCCTCCGGCCGCTCCGCTCACCCCGGAGGAGCTGGACGGCCTGTATCAGCTGCCGTTCACCCGGGGGTATCCGCAGCGGTACGAGCGCGAGGGCGGGGTGCCGGCCCTGGAGACGGTGCGGTTCTCGGTGGTGACCCACCGGGGGTGCTACGGCGGCTGCTCGTTCTGCGCCCTGGCGGCCCACCAGGGCAAGGGCATCGTGAGCCGCCCCCCCGAGGGCGTCGTGCGGGAGGTCCGGAGGCTCACGAAGCATCCGGACTTCCGGGGCACCATCACCGACCTGGGGGGCCCCACCGCCAACATGTACGGCACCGGGTGCGCGCGGGCCGGCCCCGGGCGGTTCGCCTGCGACCGGCCCAGCTGCCTGGTGCCCGAGGTGTGCCCCCACCTGGAGACCGGGGGGCGGGCCTACCTCCAGCTCCTGCGGGGCGTGCGGCGGATCTCGGGGGTGAAGCACGTGTTCGTGGCCTCGGGCCTGCGCCACGACCTGCTCCTTCAACCCAACCAGCGCCGGCTGTTCCGGGAGATCGTGGCCCACCACGTGGGCGGGCAGATGAAGGTGGCCCCGGAGCATGTGGCCAACCGGGTGCTCCGGCTGATGGAGAAGCCGGGCCGCCGTACCTGGAAGGAGTTCCAGGAGGCCTTCGGCCGGATCCGGCGGGACCTGGACCGGCCCGTGTACCTGATCCCGTACCTGATGACCGGCCACCCGGGGTGCGATCTGACCGACGGCCTGGACCTGGTCTGGTTCGTCCGGGACCTGGGCCGGTTCGCGGAGCAGGTGCAGGACTTCACGCCCACCCCCATGACCCGATCCACCTGCATGTACTGGACCGGCCGGGATCCGCTGAGGGGCGAGGAGGTGCCGGTGCCCCGGGGCCGGGACAAGCGGGCCCAGCGGGCCCTGGCCCAGTACCAGAGCCCCCGGAACCGGGAGTTCCTGATCCGCTATCTCGAGGAGGCCGGCCGGCCCGAGGTGCTCCGCAGGCTCTACGGCCCCGGGTACAAGGCCCGGCCCCGATCCCGGCGGCCGGGCTTTGACTCCCGTTCCAAACGCTGTGATACTAGAGGCCGTCGGTTCCCCCGGAAACCCAGGAGCGAGGAGTCCCCATGAACGTCGGAAAACGGATCCGGAGGATGCGGGAGGCCCAGGATCTGTCGCTGGCTCAGGTGGCCCAGATGACCGGGTTGAGCGAGGCCTATCTCCAGGCGGTGGAGGAGGGCACCGAGGTCCCGTCCATCGGCGCCGTGCTCAAGATCTCGCGGGCCCTGGGCTCGAAAATGGGCCAGCTCCTCCACGAGGCCGGCACCCGCTCCGACATCTTCAGCATCGTGCCGGCCGGCAACGGCACCACGGTGGACCGGTCGGTCCAGCGCACCGGCCAGGGGTACACCTACCTGAGCCTGGTGGCCCCCGACCTTCGGGGGCAGGGCATGGAGCCGTTTCTGGTGACCTTCGATCCCAAGGCGGCGAGCTCGATCCAGCCCATGGTCCACGAAGGCGAGGAGTTCCTCTACATCCTGTCGGGCACTGTGGAGCTCCTGTACGACGGTGAGACCTACACCCTGAAGAAGGGCGACAGCCTTTACATCGACTCCTCCCGCCCCCATGCTCTGCGGGGCATCGGCAAGACCCCCCCCCAGGCCCTCGCCGTGATCTTCAGCCGGGACTGATCCGGGCCTCCCCTTTCGTGCAGGGCGGGCGCGTTCCGGCAGGGGCGCGCCCGTTTTTTTCTCTCCCCAGGGAGAGACGGGGCCGGCGGACGTCCCCCCATCCCCTCAAGCGGATCGGGAGGGGTGCCGTTATAGAAGCACGTTGTACGGCCATCCTCCTGCGGGAGCTTTCATGGTCCGACTGCCTACCGCCTTTTCCTTGCGCCTCGCGGCGATCTTGGCCGCGGCCGTGGTCCTGGCCGAGATCGCCGAGGAAGGGTTCAAGCTCGTCTGGCCCGCGGCCTCCCCCGTTGTCTCCCAGGGGCTCCACATCCTTTTCGTGGCCGCTGCGGTCGCAGCCCTGGTGGAGACCGGGGTGGTCCGCCGGCTCCGGCGGGCCTTGGCCCAACAGCAGGAGGCGGAAAGCCGCTACCGCCTCTTGTTCGACGAGTCCCCCGTTCTGTGCTGCCTCACCCGAGACGACACCGGCCGGCCCGTGGTGGTAGACGCCAACCGGGCGTTCTGCCTCGCCGTGGGGCTCGACCACGACCGGGTCGTCGGCCAGTTCCTCGACCGATTCTACGACGAGGCCTCCCGCCGGGAGCTGCTCGAGGAAGGGGGGTACCGAAGGGCGTTGGAGGGAACGTTCACCGAGGAGCCCCGCACCCTGATCGCCTCGGACGGTCGCGCCATTCCCACCGTGTTGAGGGCCAGACCGTTGAGCGATTCCGACGGCCGTGTATGGGGAACCCTGGCGGTGTACGTGGACCTCACCGAGAGGCTGCGGGCCGAGGAGTCCCTGGCTCGCCTCCACGCAGCCGTGGAAAACGCCGGGGAGATGGTCGTGCTCACCGACCCCCAGGGGCGCATCACCTACGTGAATCCCGCGTTCGAGGTGGCGAGCGGGTGGCCCCGGGAGGAAGCCCTGGGCCGAACCATGGTGGAGCTGCTGGGTCCCGGTGAGCACCCGGGTGCCGACCAGGAGGCGATGCGACGCACCCTGGCCCAGGGTCACACCTGGAAGGGCTCGTTCGTTCGTCGCCGAAAAGGGGGAGGGCGGTTCGAGGTGGAGGCGACGATCTCCCCCATCCGGGATCGAGGTGACCGGGTGAGGGGGTACGTGGCCATCGAGCGTGACGTCACCCGGGAACGGCGGCTCGAGCGGACCCTGCGGCGTGCTCGCCGGCTCGAGACCCTGGGGCAGCTGGCCGGGGCCGTGGCCCACGACTTCAACAACTTCCTCACCGTGATCTTGGGCCAGGCGGAGATCCTCGAGCGCAACCCCGAGCTCCCGGCCGGAGACAAAGACCGGGTGGACCGGATCCGGGAGGCGGCCGAGCGGGCGGCCGACCTCACCTCCCAGCTCCTGGCCTTCGGCCGCCGTCAGCCCGTGCATCCCCGCGTGGTGGGGCTGAACGACCTGGTCCGAAACCACCAGAAGATGGTCCGAAAGCTCGTGGGCGAAGCGGTTCGGGTAGAGGTGTCGCTGGATCCTGACGCCGGCCTGGTGCGGGTGGACCCCACCCGGTTCGCCCAGGTCCTTCTGAACCTGGCGGCCAACGCCCGCGACGCCATGCCCGGGGGCGGCACGCTTGCCATCCGCACCGGTCGGGCCCAGAGCCGTGAAGGGCCCCCCGAGGCCGTGCTCACCGTGGTGGACACCGGGATCGGGATGGACGAGGAGACCCGAGGCCAGATCTTCGAGCCGTTCTTCACCACCAAAGGCCCCGACCGGGGCACCGGCCTGGGCCTGGCCACCGTGTACGGCATCGTCGCCCAGGCCGGGGGATGCATCGAGGTGAACAGCGGGCCGGGCCAGGGGGCCCGGTTCGAGATCCGGCTGCCGGCCGTGGACGAGGCAGAACACGAGTCAGACGGCCCGGAGATCCCGAGCCAGGACGTGCCCAGAGGAAAAGGACAAAGGATCCTGCTCGTGGACGACGACCCGGCCGTGGGTCAGGTGGCGGCCGAGACCTTGGAAGGGCTCGGGTACCGGGTCGTTCGGGCCGACGGGCCAGGGGAGGCCCTGCTCGCGGCCGAGGGAGAAGGGTGGGCGATCGACCTGCTTCTCACCGACGTGCGCATGCCCCTTATGGACGGGGTCACCCTGGCGTCCCGGCTCTCGGAACGGAAGCCCGGGCTCCCGGTGGTGTTCATGTCGGGCCACACCGGCGGGCAAGAGCTGGCGCCGGGGTCGGTGTTCGTGGCCAAGCCGTTCCGCTCGGCAGCCCTGGCCCGGGCCGTACAGCGGGCTCTGCAGGGTGCGGGAAAAACCTCTCAAGGGACCACAGCCCTCACCGCGCCACCCGAAACGTCGGACCGCTCACGGCCGGGATGAACCGGCGGCCCACGGCCGTGAAAGGGGGGTACCACGCCAGGTCCGGCAATGGGACCCCCAGGTAGCGGGCTGCCTCGGTCAGGATCCTCCGGCCCAAACCCGTGCGGCGGTACCGCGGGGCCACCCAGAGAAAGTCCACGGACCAGGCCGTGCCCTTCCCCGGCTCCCGCGCCCGCCACCCTTTGCGAGGGGCCACGCCGTCGGGCTCCACGCCCTCCACCCACTCGGCCACGGCCTCCACCGGTCGGAGGGCCAGCAGGAACACCCCGGCCAGCCGCGCCCCCCGGTACCCCAGGAACCCGTGGGTCTTGAGCTCCGGCGGTTCCCTCAGGGAGTAGGGGGATCCGGTGTACCCCATCTCCCGGGCCCCGATCCGAGCGATCTCCTCCACCCTGCGGCGCTGCGTCCGGGGCGCGCCCGGCGCCACCACCGTGACCCGCAGCCCGTCGCCCTGCCACAGCACCCGCTCCCCCGCCAGGGGACGGCGGGGGAGGCCCCGGGTGACCCGGTCGTGAAGCCTGCGGTGGCGGGCCGTATCGGCCGGGGCGTCGGGATCGTACCGGGTGTGGCACACGCGGCACCAGGCCACGGCCCTTACTCCAGCAGCCGCTCCAGGGGGGTCCAATCCAGGCCGAACGCCTCGGCCACGGGCCGGCAGGTGACGTGGCCGTCCCAGGTGTTCACGCCCTTGGCAAGGCTCGGGTCGGCCCGGAGGGCCTCCTCCACGCCGGAAGCGAGCTTGCGGCAGTAGGGCAGGGTCACGTTGGTCAGGGCGTAGGTGCTGGTCATCGGCACCGAGCCCGGGATGTTGGGCACGCAGTAGTGGATCACCCCCTCCTCCTCGTACACCGGGTCGGAGTGGGAGGTGGGCCGGCTCGTCTCGCTCACCCCGCCCTGATCGATGGCCACGTCCACGAACACGCTGCCCCGCTTCATGCCCTGCAGGATCTCCCGGTCCACGAGCCGGGGGGCCTTGGCCCCGGGCACCAGGACCGCCCCCACCAGCATGTCGCAGCTGGCCGCGGCCTCGCGCACGTTCCGGCGGTTGGACATGAGGGTCACCACCTTGCCGTCGAACACGTCGTCGATGTAGGAGAGCCGGGCGTGGTTGATGTCGACGATGACCACCTCGGCCCCCAGCCCGTAGGCCACCTTGGCTGCGTTGATGCCCACCGCGCCGCCCCCGATGATCACGATGCGGCCGTGCTTGGTGCCCGGCACCCCGCCCAGCAGGATGCCCATGCCCCCCTTCTCCCGCTGGAGGAACGCCGCGCCCAGCTGTACCGCCATCTTCCCGGCCACCTGGCTCATGGGGGCCAGGAGCGGCAGGCTCCCGTCACCGAGCTGGATCGTCTCGTAGGCCACGGCCCGGATCCGGCGCTCCAGGAGCACCCGCCCCAGCTCCGGCAGGGGCGCCAGGTGCAGGAACGTGAACAGGATCTGGCCCTCCTGGAGCAGGTCGTACTCCTCGGGCAGGGGCTCCTTGACCTTCATCACCAGGTCCGCGGCCTCCCACACCTCCCGGGCCGAGGAGGCGATGCGGGCGCCGGCCGAGACGAACTCGTCGTCGGAGATGCCGCTCCCCAGGCCCGCACCGGTCTCGATCAGCACGGTGTGGCCGTCGCGGGTGAGCTCCTCCACACCCGACGGCACGACGCCCACCCGGTACTCGTTGTTCTTTCGCTCCTTGGGTACCCCAACGATCATGGCGCCTCCTTGGACGTCCTCCCAAGCCCCTGGGGGGCCGGGCAACGAAGAATGTAACCCTATCTGGCACCGGACAGCTCCGGCGTGGGCAGGGGGCCCGGTTTCGGCCGCCTACCATACCCCAACCGGTCCCCGCAGCCAACCGGCCCGGCTTGCCCGGCCGACCGGCCGTGGTAGGGTGGGTGAGGCTGTTGGCTTCTTCGGAGGAACCCGTGCTGCTTCGCCTTCCATCCCGCTCCGTCACTCCCGAAAGGGTCTGGGCCGACCGCAGGCGGTTCCTGGCCCGGCTGGGGTTTCAGGGTCTCGGGGTCTGGAGCCTGCTGACCGGGTCGGGGTGGGGGCTCGATCTGCCTCCTCCGACCGGCTCCATCACTCCCGAGGCCTCTGCCACCCGGTTCAACAACTTCTACGAGTTCACCTCGGACAAGCGCCGGGTGTGGCGGGAGGTGGCGGCCCTGCAGACCCGTCCGTGGGCGGTGGAGATCACGGGGCTCGTGGCCAAGCCCCGTATCGTGGACGTCGGGGACCTGGTACGGCGGCTGGGTACCGTGGACCGGGTGTACCGCCACCGGTGCGTGGAGGGGTGGTCGGCCGTGATCCCCTGGACCGGCATCCCCCTGCGCACCTTGGTGGACCGGGCCCAACCCCTGGGCTCGGCCCGGTATGCGGCGTTCACCGCGTTCCTCGCCCCGGAGGCGGCCCCGGGCCAGGCCCGGCATCCGGACTGGCCCTGGCCTTACACCGAGGGCCTCACCCTGGCCGAGGCCAGAAACCCGCTTGCCCTCCTGGCCACCGGCGCCTACGGCAAATCCCTGGCCAAGCCGCTGGGAGCTCCGATCCGCCTGGTGGTGCCGTGGAAGTACGGCTTCAAGAGCATCAAGGGCATCGTCCGGATCTCGTTCACCGAGGCCCGGCCCGCCACCTTCTGGACCACCCTGGCACCCGGCGTGTACGGGTTCCGCTCCAACGTGGCCGGCGGAGACCAGGAGTGGCGGATCGACACGGGGGAGCGCCAACCCACCCCGCGGCTCAACGGGTACGGACCTTGGGTTGCGTACCTGTACGGGGGCTGAGCACAACCTCCGTGATTACGGGTAGACATATTTACTCCCTTGCCGCAGGGGAACCCCCGGCTGCCCTGCCAGATGCTCCATCCTCCCGAGCGTCCGGGATGCGGAGCCGCGCCGGAAAGGGGGTGCATCTTGGTCCCGACTCCCCGAGACCCTGCCGCCACCTTGGTGGCCGACGACGACCGGACGATCCGGGCCATGGCGGTTCCTGTGTTGGGCCGCCACGGGTGGCGGGTGACGGAGGCCGAGAACGGCCGTGAGGCGGTGGATCGGTCCGTGGTCGATCCCCTCGACCTGGTGATCCTCGACGGCGTGATGCCCGAGATGAACGGGTTTGAGGCCTGCGGCAGGATCCGCGCCCTGCCCAAGGGCGACACCGGCCCGATCCTGTTCGTGGCCGCCCTGGACGACTCCGAGAGCGTGGACCGGGCCTCTGGGGCCGGGGCCAGCGAGTACGTGAACAAGCCCTTCCACGGGGCCGTGCTGGAGCGCCGGGCCCAGGACCTGGTCCGGCTCCATCGCTCCGAGCGACTGCTCCAGATCGAACAGGCCCGGGTGTTGGTGCGGGCCGAGGGGTGGGGAGGCCCGGTGAGGCTGTGGGTGGAGGACAACGGCCCCCTGGAGAGCTGGGAGGCTCGGATCCAGGAGATCGCCACGGAGCGGGGCCGGCTCCGGGGCCGCCTGACCCAGGAGGGGAAGCCATGAGCCCGGCGCGGCTGCGGATCATCATCGCCGACGACAATCCCGACGACCGGACCCTGGCGCTGCGGGAGCTGCGCAAGGAGTTCGCAGCGGTGGACGCCACCGAGGTGGGAGATCAGGAGGCGTGGGAGGCCGCCCTGGCGGCGGAGGCGCCGGACCTGATGGTCACCGACTACCATCTGCGCTGGTCCGATGGGCTGGTGCTTCTCCGGCAGGCCAAGACCCGGTGGCCGGGAGTGCCGGTGGTCATGTTCACCGGCACCGGCACCCAGGAGGTGGCGGTCGAGGCCATGAGGCAGGGCCTGGCGGACTACGTGGTCAAGTCGCCCCGGCACTTCGCCCGGCTGGCCGTTGCGGCCCGCAACGCCCTAGAACGGGCGGCCAAGGAGCGGGCCCTGGCCGAGGCCGAGGCCCGCTACCACGACCTGGTGGAGAACCTTCCGGTGGGCATCTACGTGTCCACGCCGTCGGGCCGAATCCTCACCGTGAACCGGGCCTTCGTCGAGATCCTGGGCTACCCCGACTCCGGCTCCCTCACCCGCTTGGACGCCCGAGCCCTGTGGGTCGATCCTGCGGAGCGGGACCGGTGGATCCGGGCCCTGGAGACCCAGGAGCGGGTGGAGGGGTTCGTGGGGCAGATCCTCCGGGCCGACGGCACCTCGGTCTGGGTGGAAGGCGGGGCCAGCGCCATCCGGGATCCCCGGGGCCGGCTGGTGGCCTGGCAGGGCTCGGCCGTGGACGTGACCGATCGCATCCTGGCCCAAAAGGAGCGGGAGAAGGCCCTGCGGGAGGTGGAGGCTGTGCTTGAGGCGGTTCCCGCAGGCATCGCCCTTCTGACGCCCGAGGGCACCATCCGTCGGGCCAACGGCGAGGCCCGTACCCTCCTGGAGACCTACGCCGACCTGGACGCCCAGGGCCGGCTGCGGGCCGTGGCCGGCCGGCCGTTTGCCGACCTGCTGGCCTCGCCAGCGGACGGACGGGCGGTTCACGAGATGTTCACCCCGGGCCCTGCGCCCCGGGTCATCCAGGTCCAGACCCGGACCGCGGGGGAACCGGACCGGCCCGACGCGTGGGTGATGGTGATCCGGGACGCCACCGAGGAGCGTCACCGGTTCGAGAAGATCGCCCTCCAGGAGCGCTTGGCGGCCCTGGGGCAGCTGGCCGCCGGCATCGCCCACGACTTCAACAACATCCTAAGCGCGATCGTCGGGTACGCCGAGGTGCTACGAGGCCGCGAGGACATCCCGGCCGACGTCAGGGTGCGGCTCGAGCAGATGCTGATCCAATCCTTTCGCGCCGCGGACCTGATTCGGCAGGTGCTTGACTTCGGCCGCCTCACCAAGGGCGAACGCCAGCCCATGGACCTCCTGAGCTTCGCCAAGGAGCTTACTCGGCTGTTCCAGACCACCTTCCCCGAAGGAATCCGGGTGCGCATGGCGTTCGATACGGGCAGCTACTGGGTGCTGGCGGATCCGGCCCAGATCCAGCAGGTCCTGACGAACCTGGCCGTGAACGCCCGGGACGCCATGCCCGAGGGCGGCGAGATCACGATCCGACTGGGCCTTAGATCCGTGGCCGCCGGGGAGGCCCCGCCGGTGCCGGGCATGCAGCCCGGCGAGTACGTATGCTTGGGCGTGGCCGACACCGGCTGCGGCATCGCCCCCGAGCACCTGGATCGGGTGTTCGAGCCGTTCTACACCACCAAACCCTCGGACGAGGGCACGGGGCTGGGCCTGAGCCAGGTCTACGGCCTGGTCCGGGAGCACGGCGGGTTCGTGGACCTGCACAGCACCCCTGGCGCAGGCACCGAGGTGAACGTGTACCTGCCGGCCGCGGAGCGGCCCCATGCCCGCCGCTCCACCGTGATCGGGGCCGCGCCGGAGGGCGCAGGCCAGACCGTGCTCCTGGCCGAGGACGATGTCAACGTACGAGAAATCCTGCGCGCCATGCTCGAACGCCTCAACTACCGGGTTCTGGAGGCCCGAAACGGGGACGAGGCCCTGGCCCTGTGGGAACGCCGTGCCGACACGGTGGACGCGGTGGTGACCGACCTGGTGATGCCCGGGCTCCACGGCCGGCAGTTCGCCCGCCGGATCAAGGCCCGTAGGCCCGAGGTGCCGGTCATCGCGGTCTCCGGGTATCCCCTGCCCAGGGGGGCCGACCGCCGACCCGACGAAGGGTTCGACGAGTGGATGCCCAAGCCTGTCCACATCCGGGAGCTGGCCAAGGCCCTGGTGCGTCTCCTGGCCCCACCCTCCGATCCGGGTCGTTGACCCGACCCCGGCAGAGCCGATGTCCCGGGTGTTCGCCGATGCGGTCAGCCAGGCCCGAAGGATCCTGGACGCCAACTGGACCGGACGGTTCACCAGACCGGCGCCCACCCTCTACCCCCACCAGTGGAGCTGGGACTCCGGGTTCGCGGCCATCGGCCGGTCCCACTGGAGCCCGGTGCGGGCCATGCGCGAGATCGAGGCCCTGCTCGATGCCCAGTGGTCCAACGGGCTCGTGCCCCAGATCGTGTTCGACCCTTCGGCCCTGGGCCACTACTTCCCCGAACCCGACTTCTGGCAGACCGAGGGGTCGGGCCTTGCCCCCTCCCACGTGCCGACCTCGGGCATCACCATGCCCCCGGTGGTCACCGTGGCCGCCGAGTGGATCCTCCGGCATGCCCGGCACCGGGACGTGGGGGGGTTCCTCCGGCGCATCTACCCCAAGCTGCTCGCGTTTCACGCCTACCTGTACCGGGAGCGCGACCCTGACGGCCGGGGTCTGGTGTACCTGAGGCATCCGTGGGAGTCGGGCATGGACAACTCCCCCACCTGGGACGGCCCACTCGCCCGGATCCGGGTGGGTCCGGGCTCGGTTCCCCCCTACCGCCGGCAGGACCTGGGCCACGGCGTGGACCCGTCCATGCGCCCTTCCGACCCGGACTACGACCGGTACGTCCTGCTGGTGGATCTGTTCCGCCGGGCCCGGTACGACGAGGCCGCCATCCGGGTCGAGTGCCCGTTCCTGGTGGAGGACCCCCTGTTCAACGCGGTGCTGGCCCGGGCCGACGAGAGCCTTGCCCGGGTGGCCGAGGCCGTGGGTGAGGACCCCTCTCTCCCCAGGGAGTGGGCCGAGGCCACGGCCCGGGCCCTCCGAACCCGTCTGTGGCACTCTGGCCACGCCATCTTCGACGCGTTCGACCGGGTGGCTGGCCGGCCCATCGAGGTGGACACGGCCGCCGGGTTCGTGCCCCTGTGGGCCGGTGCGGCCGATCGGGATCAGGCCGAGGCGCTGTACCGTCACCTGGACTCGGCCGCGTTCTGTGCGCTGCACCAGGGCAACTGCTACACGGTGCCCAACTACGACACCCAACGAGAAGGGTTCGACCGGGCCCGGTACTGGCGCGGCCCGGTGTGGATCAACGTCAACTGGATGATCGCCGAGGGCCTGGCCCGGTACGGGTTCACCCAGAAGGCCGACAACCTACACAAGGACCTGCTGCAGCTGCCCATCCGGTTCGGGTTCCGGGAGTACTACGACTCCTTCGACGGCACGGGGTACGGGTCGCACCGGTTCACCTGGACCGCGGCCCTGTTCCTGGACCTGGTGCACCGATTCTACCAGCCCGCCCGCCGCCGACCCCTGGCCCTGCGGTGGAGCGCCGGATCGGTTCGCCCCCTCGAGCTGAACGCCCCGGGTCCCGGCCGGCCGCCCCCGGCCCCGCCGGGGCTGGCGGGGCGGCTCCTGGAGACCCTGGGAGATCTGCGGGACCGGTTCTTCGACACGGCCCGGGGCCTGGTGGACTACGACGGCATCTCCGCGTCACCGGAGTACGGGGCGTACCGCGCGTTGACCCGTTCCCTGGACACCTTTGACCCGGCTACCCTGGCTGGGCGTGCGGAACGGCTTGCGTTCTGGATCAACCTGTACAACGCCCTGGTGATCGACGGCATCGTGGCTCGTGGCATCCGCGGATCGGTACGGGAGGTGCCCGAGTTCTTCAGCCACACCGGCTACCGGATCGGCGGCCGGTTCTACTCGGCCGACGATGTCGAGCACGGGGTCTTACGAGGAAACCAGCGGCCCTGGCGCCGGGCCCGGCGTCCCTTCGGCCGGGGGGACCCCCGCCGGGCCTTTGCGATCTCCCCCTTGGACCCCCGGATCCACTTCGCCCTGGTGTGCGGGTCGCGCTCCTGCGCGCCGGTGCGGTTCTACGACCCCGGCCGGATCGACACCCAGCTCGACGAGGCGGCCCGGGAGTTCGTGAACTCCTCCGAGGTGCTGGTGCTGCCCGAGCGGGGACGGATCCTCCTGTCGGAGATCTTCCGTTGGTACGCCAGGGACTTCGGGGGGCGGCCGGGCATCCTGGAGTTCCTGATCCGCTACCTCACGGCGCCCGACGCCGCGGCGTTCCTCCGGAGCCGGGGCCTCCGGGCTCCGATCGGATTCATCGACTACGACTGGAACCTGAATCGGGGGATGCCCCGGGGCCCCACGGGTTGAGGCTCGTCCGCTGCGAGCGTATCATGGCGCGCCCCCGTAGCCGACCGCCGGGAGGGAACGCCGTTGAGCACCCAGCGCCCCTTGAAGCCCCTTTCCGACCGCCTGAACCACTGGATCGACCGGATCCGGCCGTCGGAACACACGGCCACCCTCTACATGGCGGTGGCCGTGGGGCTCCTGGCCGGCGCGGGCAATGTGGGGTACCGGTACCTGATCCACCTGGTGCACCAGGGGGTGTTTGAGACCGGGTGGCAGGTGCTCGGGCTGGACTACGGATTTCCCCTGCTTCTCTTCCTGCCGCTGCTCCCCATGGCGGGGGCGGCCCTTCTGATCCCCCTGGACATGCTGTTCCCGGGCGAGGTGCGGGGCTACGGGCTGCCCCGGTTTCTGGAGACCGTAAACCTCAAGGGCGCGGTGTTCCGGGCCCGGACCCTGGTGGTGAAGTCTCTGGCCTCGGCCATCACCATCGGCACCGGGGGCTCCGCCGGGACCGAGGGCCCGATCGCCCAGATCGGCGGCACCCTGGGCTCGCTGGTGGGGCAGGTGCTGCGGGTGGGCCAGGAGCGGACACGCACCCTGGTGGCCTGCGGCGTGGCCGGCGGAATCTCGGGCACCTTCAACGCCCCGATCGCCGGGGTGTTCTTCGCCCACGAGATCGTACTGCTGCGCAACTTTGACGCCACCAGCTTCACCCCCATCGTCATCAGCTCGGGACTGGGGGCCCTGGTCACCCGGATGATCGAGGGCAACCGGCCGGCCTTCGAGGTGCCCCGCCATTACGTGCTGCGCAGCCCTTGGGAGATCGTGTTCTACTGCCTGCTGGGGGTGGTGGTGGCCCTGGCCGCCGTGGCGTTCATCCGCAGCTTCTACGACCTGACCGACCGGTTCGCTCGGTGGAAGGCCCCCGGTCGCCTCAAACCCCTGGTGGGCGCGGCCCTCACGGGCGTGATCGGCATCGCCCTGCCCCAGGTCCTGGGGGACGGGTACGAACACATCGAACAGGCCCTGGCCGGCCAGATCGGGGGATGGCTCCTTCTGGGCCTGGCCCTGGCCAAGATCCTGGCTACCGGCCTGACCCTGGGCAGCGGCAACGCCGGCGGGGTGTTCGCCCCGAGCCTGTTCATCGGAGCCGCCCTGGGGGGCGCCTTCGGCAGCCTCGTTCACGGCCTGTTCCCCAACCTGGCTGCCGGTCCCGGTGCCTACGCCCTGGTGGGCATGGGCGGATTCCTGGCCGCGGCCACCCACGCGCCCATGACCGCCATGTTCCTGATCTTCGAGATGACCGGCGAGTACTCGGTGATCCTGCCGATCATGTTCGCGTGCGTCATCGGGTACACAGTGTGCCGGTACTTCGAGCGCGAGTCCATCGACACCCTGGAGCTGGCCCGGCGGGGCATCCATCTGGAAGAGGGTCGGGAGGTGGGGCTCCTGGAGTCGATCCGGGCCGGCGACATCATGAACCCGGACGTGGAGGTGATCCACGAGGGCACACCCCTGCGGCGGCTGCTCGCGGTGATCCCCTCGTCCCGCCACGTGACGTTTCCGCTGGTGGACGGCGACAACCGGCTGACCGGGATCTTGAGCCTCCAGGACCTCCGGGAGGTAGCCTACGAGGAGGGGCTGGAGGATCTGATCGTGGCCAAGGAGCTCGGCACCCCCAACGTGATCACCATCTTCCCCGACGAGAACCTGCGCCACGCCCTGGCCAAGATCGGGTACCGCGACATCGAGCACCTGCCCGTGGTCAGCCGGGAGGACCCCCGCAAGGTGATCGGCATGCTGTCCCGCCGTGACATCCTGGCCGCCTACAACAAGGCCCTGATCGACCGGAGCTTCCGGGGGGACGCCGCGTGACCCTCGGCCCGGTCCCCCGCCGCTCCGCCCTGGAGGATCTCCGGGCCCGGCTCAACCCGGCCCAGTGGGAGGCAGTCACCCACACCGAGGGCCCCCTGCTGATCCTGGCCGGGGCCGGAAGCGGCAAGACCCGGGTCCTCACCTACCGCATCGCCTACCTGATCGGAGCGGCCGGGGTCTCCCCCCGGGAGATCCTGGCGGTCACCTTCACCAACAAGGCGGCCCGGGAGATGATCCGCCGGGTCGAGGCCCTGCTGGGCACGGACTCGGCCGGGGTTTGGATCGGCACGTTCCACGGCATCTGCCTGCGCATCCTGCGGGCCCACGGTCACCTTCTGGCGGTGGGCCCGGACTTCACCATCTACGACGCCGACGACCAACGCAGGCTGGCCAAGACCGTGGTGGAGGAGATGGGGCTCGATCCCCGGCGGGTGTCCCCCGGCAGCCTCCTGCACAGGGTCGCACGGTGGAAGGACGAGGGGATCCCCGCCGACCGGGTACCGGCCGAGGTGGAGGAGGACGTCCGGGAGTTCTACCGGCGCTACCAGGACAGGCTCCGGGAGGCCCGGGCCATGGACTTCGGCGACCTGCTCCTGGAGACCCTCCTCCTGTTCGAGGCCCACCCGGACCTGGCCGATCACTACCGCCGGAGGTTCCGCCACGTGCTGATCGACGAGTTCCAGGACACCAACCGGGTCCAGTACCGGCTGGCGATCCACCTGGCCCGGCCCCACGGCAACCTGTGTGTGGTGGGGGACGACGACCAGTCGATCTACACCTGGCGCGGGGCCGACGTGCGCAACATCCTCTCGTTCGAGGAGGACTTTCCCGGCGCCCGGGTCGTGAAGCTCGAGCAGAACTACCGCAGCACCCAAGCCATCCTGGACGCGGCGTGGGCCGTGGTGAGCCGCAACCGCCACCGCCACCCCAAACGACTGTGGACCGACCGCAACGACGGGGACCCGGTGGTGGTCCACGAGGCCCGCACCGAGGAGGAGGAGGCGGCCTGGGTGGCCGACACCATCGGGGAGCTCCGGCGCCAGGGGATGCCCCTGGGCGAGATCGCCGTGCTCTACCGGGTTCACGCCCTGTCGCGGCCCCTGGAGGAGGCCCTGCTCACCCGGACGATCCCCTACGTGGTCTATGGGGGCCTGCGGTTCTACGACCGCAAGGAGGTCAAGGACGCGCTGGCCTACCTGCGGTTGGTTCTCAACCCCGACGACCCCGTGGCGTTCCGCCGCGTGGTCAACGTTCCGCCCCGGGGCATCGGGGCGTCCACCGTATCTGCCGTGGAGGAGCTGGCCCGGGAGGAGGGGCTCGGGCTCCACCGGGCCGCCCAGGCGGCCGTGACCGGGGGCCGCCTGAGGACCCGCCAGGCCCGAGCCCTGGGCGTGTTTCTCGGCCTCCTGGACCGGTGGCGCCGGCTCTTGGGCACCGTGCCGCTTCGGGAGCTCCTCCTCCGGGTTCTGGAGGACTCGGGCTATCTGGAGAGCCTGCCGAGGCTCGATCCCCGCGAGGCCCGGGAACGCCGGGAGAACCTCCAGGAGCTCCTCAACGCTGCGGAGACCTTCGAGCGCGAGGAGGGGGGCGACCCCAAGGCGTTTCTCGACCGGGCCGCGCTGGTGTCCGACCAGGACCTGGGTCCGGACCGGGCCGAGGTGGTGACCCTGATGACCCTCCATGCCGCCAAGGGGCTGGAGTACCGGGTGGTGTTCCTCACCGGCCTCGAGGAGGGGGTGCTCCCCCACCAGTTCAGCATGCGGGAGGACGAGGAGGTGGAGGAGGAGCGCCGGCTCTGCTACGTGGGCATGACCCGGGCCAAGGACCGGCTGTACCTCTCCCGGGCCCGCATCCGGGCGGTGTATGGCCGGGACGGCGGCATTCGGGAGCCGAGCCGGTTCCTGGGGGACCTGCCGGCCGGCGTGTTCCGCAGGGTGGAGCCCGAGCCGGCCGTCCCCTGGACCCACGTAACCCCCCATCGTCCTGCCGACCTCCCGGCCGAGGCCGGCGGCCGCTACATCCAACCCGAGCCCGGCGCTGTGGCGTTCCGGGCCGGCATGCGGGTCCGCCACCCCGCCCACGGACCCGGCCGCATCGTCCGGGTCCAGGGCCGGGGCCCGGCCACCAAGCTGGTGGTCCGGTTCGCCGGTGGCACCCGAAAGCTGCTCGCTTGGATGAGCGACATCGAGGTGGCGGCCGAGGATCTCTGAGCGCCCCGACCTCCTTCCGTCCCGCTCCGAAGCACCCCGCCCAGGATTTGCAATACAACATTGTTTTGTGCAAGAAATGGGGCTCTCCTCGTCTTCTCAGGAAAGGAGGTCCCCATGACACCACCCCAACCCATCGAGACCATCCCCACCCCTGCCACCCGGGTGATAACCCGAATCGACCGGGTTTCGGGCCTGTCCCTGGAGGACCGCCGGAGGATCGCTCCGGTGGCCAAGCGGTTCCGGTTCCAGGCCCCTTCCTACTACCTTTCCCGCATCCGGTGGGACGATCCGGCGGATCCGCTTCGCCGCATCGTCGTGCCCGATCCCGGAGAGGACGACACCACCGGGCGGCTCGACCCCTCCAACGAGAGGTCGAACACGGTGCTCCCTGGCCTCCAGCACAAGTACCGGGACACCGTGGTGGTGCTGCTGACCGACCGGTGCGCCGGCCTGTGCCGGTACTGCTTCCGGAAGCGACTGTTCATGCAGGACGAGGGGGAGTGTCTGCAGGACGTGGGGGTAGCGGTGGCCTACGTGGAGCGACACCCTGAGGTCACCGACGTGCTTCTGACCGGGGGAGACCCCTTGACCCTTCCCACCGAGCGCCTCGCGGCCGCTGCCCTGGCGTTTGCGTCGATCCCCCACGTCCGGACGATCCGCCTGGGCTCGAAGACCCCTGCCTACAACCCCCTGCGGGTGCTGGAAGACCCGGCCTTGCCCGAGCTGGTGCGGGCTTTGCACGCCCGGGGCAAGGCCGTGGCGCTCATGAGCCATTTCGATCACCCGGCCGAGCTGGGCCCAGAGGCCCGGCGATGCATCGCGGCGTTTCAGGAGGCCGGGGCCCAGGTGCTCAACCAGTGCCCCCTGATCCGGGGGGTCAACGACGACTCCTCGGTGCTGGCCGATCTGTACCGGGAGCTGGTCGGCCTGGGGATCACCCCCTACTACCTGTTCCAGATGCGCCCCGCCGTGGGAAATCGGGTGTATGCGGTGCCGATCGTGGAGGGGTGGCAGATCCTGAGCCGGGCCCGGCGCCGGCTCTCGGGCCTTGCCCGCCGGGTCCGCTACGCCATGAGCCACGCCACCGGCAAGGTGGAGATCCTGGGGGTGGACGACCGATCGATCTACGCCCGGTACCACCGGGCGCGGGCTCCGGAGGACGAGGACCGGGTGCTGGTGCTGCCCCGGGACGACCGGGCCCTGTGGCTGGACGAGCTTTGGGAGCAGGAGGAGCCGCCCGAGGGCGATGCTGCGGCCGCGTGACCGGCTTGGCCTTCGGCCCGTTGGAGGGCTAGGAGGCTAGCATTCAGGGGTCAGAATTCAGGCGACAGAAGACAGAACGCAAAGCCACCGTGGCCGAGGCGACGTCGCGGGACCACGCCCCGTCCACTGACCCCTGCCCTCTGACCCCTGATCTCCGACACCGTGAGGTGACGCCAACGAGGCGGGGCATGGGGCCTGCTTCCGGCCGGGCGCGAGTGCGGCATCCGATCGCCGCGCCTTCGCATGCCGTTGCCGGAGCAGCCTGTTCGGGCGGCGACAGCGGAGGGGCCTGGAATTCGACAAAGCTACAGATGTTCGAGGGGCGCGGCGAGCCAAGGAGCCGCGCCCGGCTTTCCAGCAGGCCCCATGCCCCCCGGACCGTGAGGTGACGCCAAAAAGGCGTGGCTATGCTTGAAACGCTGGGAGATCACGGAGGTTTTTTAAGCGTCCTAGCCGAAGTTACTGGGAGGCGGGGCGGTCCTCGGGCTCCACCACCTCGAACCCACCGGCCGGCAGGGTCCGCTCCAGCCGCCGCCGGGCGCCCAGCAGGTTCTCGTGGGGCTTCATCACGAGGCACGGCTTTCCGTTCCGGCCGGTTTCCACCGGCTCGGCCGAGAGCTCGATGCCCGCGAACACCCGCGCGGACTCGGCCCACCTCTTGTTGGGCCGGAACCCGAACCGTCGGGCGAACTCGATGGCCCGCTCCACGATCGCCCGGGCCAGGGACGGGTCGCAGGGCTCGAACTCCACCTCGTCGTGGAAGATCTCGGGCTTGATGCTCTGCTGGTACTCGTCCGGCTCCAGGTCGGGGAGCACCGCCGTGTCCTTGAGCCCCATGCACCACAGGTCTACGTAGTACCCGCCCACCAGGAGGCGTCCGTTCTCGCGACGCCGGGCGAGAAGGATGTGGGCCGAGCCGCTGTCTCGCCAGCCCCGGCTGATCACACACTCCTCCACGGGCAGGTCCCCGGCCGTGGCGAGGAGGCGACCCATGCTCGACCGGGATCGGGCCGCCTCCCTTCGCGCCCGCTCCCTGCGCTTCTTCTCCTCGCGTTCCTTCCGCTTCTTCTCCAGCGCCTTCTGGCGGCGTCGTTGCCCGGAACTCATGCCACTTCTCGCTCCTTTTCTTGGGCCTTCGGCCCGCTGGGACGCTAGGAGGCTGGGAGGCCGAAAACAGACCCCCTGCCCCCGGGTACGGGCGCGTCACGCTATCGGGACCGGTCCGGCGGCGTCAACCCCAACCCTGCCGGGCCGGGCTCAACCGATCAATTTTCCACACCCCCTTGCGGTGCCCGAGCCGCCTTTGCTAGTCTCGCCTCGTTGCGGGCCGGCTCTCCCGCCGGCTCCTTCCCCCCTGCTTCCCCGTTTCCGCTGGGCTCGTGCATCCGTCACCGTCGGACCGGGGTGAGCGTTATCCACACTTGTGGATAACCCTGTGGATACCAAGCCCCCATGGAACAGATCTGGCGATCCATTCTGAGCGACCTGGAGTCCTCGCTGCCCACACAGACGTTTCAAACCTGGATCCGCCCGATCCGCCCCCTGCGTCTGGACCAGCACGAGCTCCTGGTGGAGGTGCCCAGCAAGTTCTTCGCCGACTGGCTCCAGGACCACGAGTACCTCAGCCTGATCGAGCGCTCTGCCACCGGCCATGCCGGCCGCCCCGTGCAGGTGCGCTGCGTCCCATCGAAGCAGGAGAAGGCCTATCTCCGCCCGTCCAAGAAGGAGTCACCGGCTCCACCGGGGTGGCAGGAACGGGCACGGCGGATCGGTCTGAACCCCAAGTACACGTTCGAAGCCTTCGTGGTGGGGAGCTCCAACCAGTTCGCCCACGCGGCCAGCCTGGCCGTGGCCGAAAGGTCCACGCGGACCTACAACCCCTTGTTTATCTACGGCGGTGTGGGGCTCGGAAAGACCCACCTGCTCAACGCCATCGGTAACTTTCGGCTTGCCAACGACCCCGCTGCCAAGGTGTGCTACGTCCACAGCGAGAGCTTCGTCAACGAGATGATCCAGGCCCTCGCCCACAACCGGATGCCCGAGTTCCGGGAGAAGTACCGGAAGATGGACATCCTGTTGATGGACGACATCCAGTTCATCGCGGGCAAGGAACGCACCCAGGAGGAGTTCTTCCACACCTTCAACACCCTCTACGAGAACCACCGCAACATTGTGGTGACGAGCGACAAGTTTCCCAAAGAGATCCCCGGCTTGGCCGACCGCCTGCGATCCCGGTTCGAATGGGGCCTGATCGCCGACATCCAGCCCCCTGACATCGAGACCAAGGTGGCCATCCTCCAGAAGAAGGCCGAGCTGGAGTCGATCTTCCTGCCCCTGGACGTGGCCCACTTCCTGGCGGCCCACTGCCCCTCGAACATCCGGGAGCTCGAGGGGTCGCTGATCACCATCATGGCCTTCGCAAGCCTCACCAAGGCCGAGATTACGGTGGATCTGGCCAAGAGCGTGCTGCGGGGCATGATTCGCGAGGGCTCCCATAAGGTCACGGTAGACCGCATCGTCAAGGCGGTGGCCCAGCACTATCACCTGACCGCATCGGATCTCCGGGGCAAGCGCCGAACCAAGGCCGTGGCCCTGCCCCGGCAGATCGCCATGTTCCTGGCTCGGGAGCTCACCGACTGCTCGTTTCCGGAGATCGGTCAGAAGATCGGGGGGCGTGACCACTCCACCGTGATGTACGCCTGCGAGAAGATCTCAAAGGCCTTGGAGGCGGATGCGGACCTGCGAGCCGAGCTGGAGTCCATTCGCCGAAAGATCTCTGGATGACCTGGGGATCACCGGAGGAGAACCCTGGGGATAACCTGTGGGCGAGCCGGGCCACCTCAAGACCTGTGGATAAATCCGGGTTTATCCACAAGGTCATCCACAACGGAAAGCGGCCGGCCCAGCGCCTGGTTTTCACCTTATCCACAAAATCCACAGGCCCTATGACTTACGAGTAAAGAAAAAAAACACCCCAGTAGGAGGAGCCATGATCGTCCACATCGACAAGGACGCTGCCGTTCCGGTCTTGGCCCAAGCGGTCTCCGTGCTGGAGCGCAAGACCACCCGGGAGATCCTGGAGCACATCCTCCTGGACGCCCGGGGAGACGCGCTCCATGTGCGGTCTACAGACCTCAAGATCAGCCTCGTCCAGAGCCTACCCTGCGAAGTGAAAATGCAGGGAGCGGCTGCGGCTCCGGGCCGAAAGCTCTACGAGATCGTTCGAGAGCTTCCTGCGGGCACGGCCACCCTCGAACTCGAGGAGAACGGCTGGCTCCACATCACGGCCGCGAAGACCAGCTTCCGGATCCCAACGGAGCGACCCGATGAGTTTCCGGAGTTCCCGGTGTCGCCCGACGAGTTCTTTCGGTTTCCCGCATTGTCCTTCGTGACCATGCTGGACAAAACGCTTTTCTCGGCTTCCAACGACGAGACCCGACCGACCCTGTGCGGAGTCTACCTCCATGCCCAAGGGGACCCGAACACCGGCTCACACACCCTGCGCATGGTGTCCACCGACGGACACCGGCTCGCCATCATGGAGCAGCCGACATCGGTGGACCTGCATATGTTCCAAGACGGCCTGATCCTCCCGAAAAAGGGTCTCACCAGCCTGAAGTCCTTGATCGAGGAGGCAGGGGACGAGTTCGAGATCGCCCAGTCCAACGGGAAGATCTTCTGCCGGATCCCCCACGCCCACATGTGCCTGACACCGATCGATGGGTCGTTTCCCCGGTATCAGGACGTCATCCCAACGGAGCCAAAGAACCGCGTCACCCTGGCCAAGGACGCGTTCGCTGACGCCCTGCGAAGGGTCTCGCTGATGACCGACCCCGACACCCACAGCGTCATCCTCGACGCCGACCGGGGACGCGTGCTGCTGACCTCGATGAACACCCTGACCGGCGACAGCCGGGAGGAGATCGAGGCCACCCTCGAGGGTGAGCCGCTACGCATCGCCTTCAACGCATCGTACTTCCTGGACGCCCTGCGCCACCTCAGCGGCCCGGAGGTTCGCATCGAGATCGACCAACCCCTGGCCCCCTGCCTGATCCGATCGGATGAGGACCCCGGCTACCTCTGCGTGGTGATGCCGATCCGTATCGACTGACGATGCGCATCTGCCGGCTGAGGGTCAACGGGTTTCGAAACCTGAAGACCCTCGACCTGGAGCCCACAGCGCGGGTGTGCGTGGTTCACGGTGCCAACGGAGAGGGAAAGACGAACCTCCTCGAAGCCATCCGGTTCGCCTCCTGCCTCCAAAGTTTCCGTACCCGACAGACCTCCGATCTGGTACAATTCGGCGGTTCTGGGTTCTCCGTCCACGTGGAGGTCCAAGACCGAAGCGGCCTGCGAAATCTGCGGGTATCGTGGAGGGGAGGAGCCCGGGCGGTGACCATGGACGGATCCCGTCCCACGACGATCCAGCAGTACCTGAGCGTCCTTCCCACGGTCGTGTTCTCTCCGGCCGATACGGGCCTGGGCCACGGCGACCGCGAGGCCGGTCGCAGGTACGTGGACGGGGCCTCGTTCTTCCAAGATCCCTTTCACGTGAGCCGGCTCCGACGGTACCGCCAGACCCTGAGCCAGCTCAACGCGGCGCTGCGGGGCCAAACCGCCGACCTGGAGACCTGGGAGCAGCGAATGGCTGAGGCGGCCGAACCCGTGCATCAGGTCCGTACCCGGACGCTCCGGCTGATCGTCCCTACGGTTACGGGCCTGTACCGGGCGATCTCGGGGGATCGGGAGGAGCTGGCGTTGAGCCTGGAGGCCCCGTACCTGCACGCGGCCCGTGACGATCTGGGGTATCGCGAAGCCCTGCTCCAGGTCCTGCGGGCTCGGAGGAACGAAGACCGCTGCCGGGGGTTCACCGGAGCCGGCCCCCATCGGGACCGACTGGTTCTGCGGCTCAACGGCCGACCCGTGGAGCGCCATGGATCCCAGGGCCAGCAACGCAGCGTCGGGCTGGCCCTGAAGCTTGGGCTGCTGGAGTGGGGGCGGACGAATCTGGGCGAGCCACCGGTGTTGCTTCTGGACGACCCCGGCTCGGAGCTGGACACCCAACGGCTGGCGGCACTGGGATCGTTCGTGGATCAATGGGACGGCCAGGTCTGGATCGCCACCACCGGGCCGGATGTGGTTCCGCTGATCGGAAGGCGGAACGTCGCGTTCTACCGCATGGAGAAGGGGGCCGTTCACGTCCGGTGAGTGGCACGAACCGCAGGGAAACCATGGAAGAGAATCTGAAACGAATCGAGGATCTGTACACGGCCGACAGCATCAAGGTGCTCGAGGGGCTTGAGGCCGTTCGAAAGCGTCCGGCCATGTACATCGGGTCCACCGGGTCCATGGGCCTTCACCACCTGGTCTACGAGGTGGTGGACAACTCCATCGACGAGGCCCTGGCGGGTCACTGCGACCAGATCCGGGTGGTCATCCACGTGGACAACAGCATCTGCGTGGAGGATAACGGACGCGGCATCCCCGTGGACGTTCACAAGGAGACCGGAAAGGCAGCCGCTGAGCTCGTTCTGACCACCTTGCACGCCGGCGGCAAGTTCGACAACAAGACCTACCGAGTCTCGGGCGGGCTGCACGGGGTGGGGGTCTCGGTGGTGAACGCCCTGTCGGAGTTCCTGGAGGTGGAGATCCGGCGGGACGGCAAGGTCTACCACCAGAGCTTCGAGCGGGGTCTTCCCAAGGAGCCGCTGACCGTCGTGGGAACCACCCCCCGGCGGGGAACCACCGTCCACTTCAAGCCCGACCCCGATATTTTCACCGAGACCGAGTACTCCTACGACATCCTCGCCACTCGGCTGCGGGAGCTCGCGTTCCTTAACCCGGGCATCCGGATCGCTCTGGAGGACGAGCGTACCGAAAAGAAGCAGGAGTTCTGTTATGAGGGAGGCATCCGCTCGTTCGTGGAGCACCTGAACCGCTCGGTCACCCCGATCCACGAAGCCATCTTCTTCTCCGGCAAGAACGACGACATCATCGTGGAGATCTCGATCCAGTACAACGACGGCTATAAGGAGCGGTTGTTCAGCTTCGTGAACAACATCAACACCCGGGAGGGCGGAACCCACGTCACCGGTTTTCGGGCCGCCCTTACCCGCACGCTCAACCACTACGGCCGCACCAACAACCTGCTCAAGGACGTGAAGAGCGGGCTCACCGGCGATGACGTCCGGGCAGGCCTGACCGCGGTGATCTCCGTGAAGATCCCGGACCCCCAGTTCGAAGGCCAGACCAAGACCAAGCTGGGGAACTCCGAGGTCCGGGGCCTGGTGGAGAACATCTGCAACGAACGGCTGTCGCGGTACTTCGAGGAGAACCCCTCGGTCGCTCGGAAGATCATCGACAAGTGCGTGCGGGAGGCCCTGGCCCGGGAGGCGGCGCGCAAGGCCAAGGAGCTGACCCGGCGGAAGAACGCGCTCGACTCGGCGAGCCTGCCGGGAAAGCTCGCCGACTGCCAGGAGAAGGACCCGTCGCGCAGCGAGCTCTACATCGTGGAGGGCGACAGCGCGGGCGGATCGGCCAAGCAGGGCCGGGACCGCAGGTTCCAAGCGATCCTTCCCCTGAAGGGAAAAATCCTGAACGTGGAGAAGGCTCGTCCGGAGAAGATGTTGTCCAACAAGGAGATCGCCGCCCTGGTTACCGCGATCGGGGCCGGCATCCACGACGACTTCGATCCGGAGCGGGCCCGCTACCACAACATCATCATCATGACCGACGCCGACGTGGACGGCAGCCACATCCGCACCCTGCTCCTCACGTTCTTCTACCGGATGATGCCGGATCTGATCGAGAGGGGCTACCTGTACCTCGCCCAACCCCCCCTGTACCGGGTGGCCAAGGGCAAGCAGGAGCGTTACCTCCACGACGAGGAGGATCTGCAGCGTTTCCTGGTGGAGGAGGCGGTGGGCGATCACGCCGTACGGATCGAGAAGACCGGCCGGGTGTACTCCGGAAGCCACCTGCGGGATCTGCTGCTGCGGATCTTCGAGTTCCGGTTCTACCTGGAGCGGCTGGCCAAGAGGGGGTTCGAACGCGACGCCTTGCGGGTGCTGCTGAACTCGGGGTTGAGGAGCGACGAAGCGCTGCGCTCCGAGGAGTCGTTCGAGCCCTATCGCCTGGCCCTGGAGGCCAAGGGGTACGAAGTTGCCTCCGACGGCTTCGACGAGGAGCACAGCCTCTGTCGGTTCCGGGCCGTCCGCAAGGTGAACGGCCGCCGCAGCGTGTGCCCCATCCACCGGGACCTCGTGGAGTCCGCGGACTACCGGGGGCTCTACCGGGTGAACGAGACATTGGGAGACATGCGGGAGCCACCGTTCACGATCCTCCGAAAGAACGGGGAGGAACAAGGGCGGGTGGTGGTTCGATCCAAGCAGGACCTCCTGGACGTGCTGATCGAACGGGCCCGACGGTCGTTTACGATCCAGAGGTACAAGGGCCTCGGCGAGATGAACCCGCAGCAGCTGTGGGACACCACCATGGACCCGGCAAGACGCACCCTGCTGCAGGTCAGGCTGGAGGATGCCGTGGCCGCCGAGGAGATCTTCAGCGTGCTGATGGGAGATGCGGTGGATCCCCGTCGCGAGTTCATCCGCAGCCACGCCCTGGAGGTCCGAAACCTGGACGTGTGAAGGGGGGAGCTTCGGTCGAGGGTCCTCCGGTCAACGGTCGTCGGTCTTGGGCCCTGGTATCTCGAGGTTCTGCTCCGACCCCCGGAACGCGGCGCGCAGCTCCTCGGCCACCTCTTCCGGAGCCCGCAGGACCATGGGCTCGTGCTCGATCACGTCGAAGTGGATGTCGCTGCAAGCGGCCGGCGGAAACACGGCCCGGGGAACCAACCGGACCTGGCACCGGAACCGGCGGTCGCCCTCGGGCAGTCCCATCAGGGCCAGATTGAAGCTCCACAGCCCTTGGGACGCCAGGTGACGGAACAGGGAACACAAAGGGTCGATCAGGGAGCCGTAGTCCTCTTGTCCCAGCTCGGCCAGGTCCGATTTGGACCGGTGGACCCCTACCCACTCGAAGTACCGGCCCTGGGGTGCCGGGTCCAGGAAGAAGCTCCAGGGACCGTGCTCTCCCAGCCACCGTTCGCCCGCCTCGCGTTCCGCACGCACGATCGCCTCCCAGGGGCTCTCCCCCGGCAGAACCAGAAGCGAGCCGGCCCCCTCAGCCAGGCGGCGCAATCGGGTCGGCGGGAGGCTGGTGGCCATGAGCTGGTGGTGGGGGTGGAGGATGCTGGACCCGGCCGGGGGCATGTAGTTCCAGTGGAGCAGCCGCACGGGCAGGTCCGGCCGGTTGCACCGAGCCCGGTCGAAGAAGATCCGGGCTGCTGCAAAGGCATCGGTGAGCACCTCGGCCGAGAGCTCCTCGATTCCCACGAAGTGCTCTCGGGTGAGCACCGACACCGCACACACCCCGGAGTAGGCGAGAAGGTTTGGAAACACCCGCACCTCTCCGACCCGGATCCGGGGCTCGTCCAGGTCCTCGGGTGCGAACGACGGGGTGCGGGCTTCCAGGGCGTCGGGGCAGAACGGGCAGTGATCCCGGGTGTGCCCGTACTCGGCGACCAGGTCCGGGATCCGGAGGGGACGGTGGGGCGGGGTCAACACCCGAACCGTGTCGCCGGTGAGCGGGTGAATGCGCACCTGCACCGTCCGCTCCACCGCCCTGCCGTCGGGCAGCACCATGCGGGCCTTCTCCTCTCGGATCTCCACCCGGTAGCTCACGGCCGGCCCTCCTTGCGGGAGACCTTCTTCTCCACGGCCTGCAGGAACGGCTCCTCATCGATCACGAACCTCACGTGACGGGCCGTGCCGATCTGCTCGAGCTCGTCGAAGCACTCCACGTCGAACACGTACTTGCGCCCCTCAAGCTCCACCAGCCGGGCCACCGCTCGGACCCTCCAGCCCAAGGGCGTGGGTTTCGTGTGACGAAGCTCGACGAACCCGCCCACGCTCATCTGGCCCGGCGCCAGGTCCGGCTCCATCAGCCGGGCCGCGGCCGCCTCCACCGCGCCCACCAGGAACGGGGTGGCGAACACCGGGGGAGAGCTGTCCTGAAATCGATGGGCCCCCATATCCGTGGTTGTGGTCATTTCGTAGGTGAAGGTGTCGCCGACGCGCACGGTGCCGTTCGCCATGGAACTCCTCCTGCTCTGGTTTCTCGGAAAATCTGCAAGAGATCTCCCGGCCGAGGGTTGGCGCGGGATGGGAGTGATCTTACTCATACCCAACACCGGCCGCCAGGGGGAGGCTGCTTGTCTCGATCGGTACGTTCGATGAACGGGGGAAGGGGAAGAATTATATTGAAAATGAGTTTCAATAGTGTTAGAACTCCAGGGTCGTCCCCCACCGAGGAGGAGCCATGCCTGGTCGTTGTCACTCGTCTGCCGCACCCCAAGCCGATCCGTCCCTGCGGAAGATCGTGCTGGTGGGCAACCCCAACGTGGGTAAGAGCGCGCTGTTCAACCGGATCACCGGCACCTACGTGGTGGTGTCGAACTACCCGGGCACCACGGTGGAGGTGTCGCGGGGAAGGCTGCGCCTGGGGTCCACGGACGTGGAGGTGGAGGACACCCCGGGCATGTACAGCCTGCTGCCCATCACCGAGGAGGAGAGGGTGGCCCGGGACATCCTCTTGGAGTCCCACGCCGACGCGGTGCTCCACGTGGTGGACGCCAAGAACCTGAAGCGCATGCTGCCCATGACCCTCCAGCTGATCGAGGCCGGCCTGCCGGTGGTCCTGGTTCTCAACATGATCGACGAGGCCGAGCGGCTGGGGGTGCGGATCGACACGGATCGGCTCGCCCGGTCCCTGGGGGTGCCGGTGGCCACCACGGCCGCCCTCACCGGACGGGGGGTGAAGGAGCTGATCGCTCGTCTCGGCGAGGCGGGAAGGGGCCGGACCCTTCCGGAGATCTACTACGGCCCGGAGGTGGAGGCCGCCCTCGCCCGGGTGGAGCCCCTGGTCCCGGCCCGGGCCGGCCTCTGCCCCCGGGCCCTGGCCCTGCTGCTCCTCCAGGGCGACGAGCGGCTGGAGGAGACCCTGGGGCTGTCGGCCGCGGACGTGGAACGGATGGCCGAGGCCCGCAGGGAGGTGGAGCGCAGGGCCGGAGCCCCGGCGAGCCTGCTGATCCCCGAGCGTCTCCACGACGAGGCGGCCCGTCTGGCGGACGAGGTGTTCCGGGCGCCGGAGGCCGGGCGGGTGACCTGGGTGGAGCGGTTGAGCAAGTGGATGATGCACCCCGTAACCGGACTGCCGATCCTGGCGGTGGTGCTCTACTACGGGCTGTACAAGTTCGTGGGGGGGTTCGGGGCGGGGACGGTGGTGGACTTCCTGGAAGGGCACGTGTTCGAGACCTATGTGAACCCCTGGGTCAACGACGCGGTGACCCGGTGGATCCCGTGGAGGTGGCTCCAGGATCTGATCGCGTTGGACTACGGGGTGATCACCCTGGGTCTGCGCTACGCGGTGGCGATCATCCTGCCGATCGTGGGCACGTTCTTCATCGCCTTCTCGATCATCGAGGACTCCGGCTACCTGCCCCGGCTGGCCATGCTGGTGGACCGGCTGTTCAAGGCCATCGGGCTGAACGGCCGGGCGGTCATCCCCATGACCCTCGGGTTCGGGTGCGACACCATGGCCACCATGGTGACCCGTACCCTGGAGACCACCCGGGAGCGGATCATCGCCACGGTCCTGCTGGCCCTGGCCATCCCTTGCAGCGCCCAGCTGGGGGTGATCCTGGGCATGATGTCGGCCGAGCCCAGGGCCATGGCGGTGTGGGCGGGGTTCGTCATAGGGGTGTTCCTCCTGATCGGATGGCTCACGGCCCGGATTCTTCCCGGGGAGCCTCCGATGTTCTACATGGAGATCCCTCCCCTTCGCCTGCCGCGGCCCGGAGCCGTGGCGGTGAAGACCCTGACCCGCATGCAGTGGTACTTTGCCGAGATCCTGCCCCTGTTCCTGCTGGCCAGCGTGCTGATCTGGCTCGGCAAGATCACCGGCCTGTTCGACGCGGCGGTGTCCGGCCTGGGCGTGGTGATGGGGTGGATCGGGCTGCCCAAGGAGGCGGCGGTGGCGTTCCTGTTCGGGTTCTTCCGGAGGGACTACGGGGCCGCCGGTCTGTACGATCTGCAGTCCCGGGGACTGCTGACCGGAAACCAGCTGGCCGTGGCCGCGATCACCCTGACCCTGTTCGTGCCGTGCATCGCCCAGTTCCTGGTGATGCAGAAGGAGCGGGGCACCAAGACGGCGCTGGCCATCGCCGGGTTCGTGTTCACGTTCGCCTTCGGGGTGGGCGCCCTGGTGAACGTCGTCTTGACGGCCTTGGGGGTGAAGCTATGAAGTGTGATTTCTGTGGTAGGTGGTTCTCCGAGGACGAGGCGCGCAAGGAGTGTCGGGGCTGCGCGGTGTTCGGAGGCTGCAAGAACGTGAAATGCCCCTACTGCGGGTACGAGATGCCCCGGGAGGCGGGGTGGGTCCGTTGGCTCCGCACCCGCAAGGAGAAGCGGTCATGAAGTTGGACGAGCGAGCGGAGGAGGCTCTGGAGACCCTGTGGGAGACCTTGGAGGAGGGCAAGCCCCGGAGCACCATGCCGAGCGGCGAGGATCTCCAGGCCCTGGCGGACCTGGGGTTGGTCACGGGGCAGGGGGACTCGGTGGGGTTCACCGACCGGGGTAGGGAGGAGGCCCGCCAGGTGATCCGGCGGCACCGGTTGGCCGAGCGGCTGATGAACGACGTGGTGGACACGGCCCGGGCCGACATGGAGGCAGCGGCGTGCCAGATGGAGCACGCCCTGAGGCCCGGGGTGGAGGAGAGGGTGTGCGAGCTCCTCGGTCACCCCGAGACCTGCCCCCACGGTCGGCCGATCCCTCCGGGGCCGTGCTGCGAGAAGGCCTGGGCCGAAGGCGAGCGCTACGTAGCACCCCTGGCCCACCTGCGGCCGGGAGAGGAGGGTACGGTCGCCTACCTGCGCACCCAAGACTCCAAGAAGCTCCAAAAGCTCATGGCCATGGGCGTACGGCCCGGCAGCCGGCTGCAGGTGGAGCAGGCGTACCCCGCCTACGTGTTCACGGTGGGGTTCAGCCGGTTCGCGGTGGACGCGGACATGGCCGGCCTGATCATGGTACGCCGGGACGGGGAGCCGCCGCCCCGACGGCGCCGGAGGCGATGGGGGTTCCGGTTCGGGGGGTGATGGGGAGATCAGGGACGGCCGACGACCAACGGCCACAAGGTGGCCAGGCCGAAGGCGAGGAACAGGAGCCCGGCGATCCTCCGGATCCGGCGGGCAGGGATCCAGCGGTGGATCCGGACACCCACCGCCAGGGCCAGGCCGCTCACGCCCCACAGCGCCAGGCAGGAGCCGGCGAACACCTCAAGGGGCGCGGCCCATCGGGCCGCGAGGCCTGCCGTGGCGAGCTGGGTCTTGTCGCCCAGCTCGGAGACGAGGATCAACAGGAACGAGGTGCCGAACGGCCCCAGGGATCGCGCCCCGGGGCCGCTTTCGTTTCCGGGCTCTTCCCGGCTCACGAAGGAGAGCCCGCCGAACAGGAGGAACAGGCCGCCCGCTGCGACCTGGATCCAGGCCGGGGGCACCGCGGCCGCAGCCACCCCTCCCACGGTCACCGCGGCGGCGTTGAGCAGGGCGAACGCGGCCACCACCCCCGCCAGCACCGGCCTCCAGGGGTAGCGCGCGGCCAGGGTCAGGGTGGCGAGCTGGGTTTTGTCCCCGAGCTCGGCCACGAACACGAGGCCCAGG
>JALUTY010000047.1 GCA_027021615.1 bacterium
ACGTGGACGAGATCGCCCGGGACCTGGCCCTCCCCATCGCCGAGGTCAGCAGCACCCTGGCCCTGATGGAGTTGAAAGGGATGGTCCGTCAGGTAGGGGGGATGCACTACGTGCTGGCCCGGGAGAGTGGGGTTCCCTATGTGGTGGATTGAGGGGAAGCACAACGGGGTTGGAATAGCGCAAGATGGGCATCCTGACCGAGGAGACAAACGTGGGACAGCAGTTGTCGTTCCTCACCGACACCGAGGATCAAAAGGGAGCTGGCCGGCGGGCTGCAGGTCGCACTCGCGAGCAGCTTAAGAGGTTGGACCTCGACCAGCGAATGCGGGAGAGAATACTCCCTCTGTGCCGACTTAGCTATGGAGAGGTCTGGGAGGACCCCGTCAGCGGGCACAGAGTGGGGGTTCTTGACGCGACCAACATCGAGGATGTCAGGAGAATTATGGCGGGCGAGAGAGCTCCCTTGATCGTGAATGACCCGCCTTACAATGTTGAAGTGGGGAATGTCAATACGCCGAACCTGCCCAAGGTGGGGTTGGAGGCCTATTTGGACTTCTCGCGGAAGTGGGTTCGCAATGCCATAGCGGTTATGAAAGCCGATGCCCATCTGTACATCTGGATGGGCGCGGATTACAGGGACGGGTTCCAGCCGCTGCCCGACTTTATGATTATGATGCGCGAGTTCAAGCAGTTGAGACCGCGCAGCTTGATCACGATGAGGAATCAAAGAGGATACGGGACTCCCAAGAACTGGATGTGGGTGCGACAGGAGCTCCTGTACTATGTACGAGGTAATCCTCCTTTCTCCGTGGTGTACACGGACATCCCAAAAGCTGTGAGAGGGTACTACAAAGAGGTCAATGGGAGGCTAACGGAGAACCTGGAACGAAGCAAGTCGTCCACGATACGACCGGGAAACGTTTGGTTTGACATCCAACAGGTCTTCTACCGGCTGGAGGAGAATGTGCCCGGTTGCTATGCTCAAAAACCCCTTAAGGCAATAGAGAGGATCATCGAATCCAGCAGTGTGGAAGGGGACCTGGTTGTAGATTTTTTCGCCCATTCAGGTACGACGCTGATCGCAGGCGAGAGGTTGGGACGGAAAGTGTACACCTTTGACATTGACCCGATCTTCGCCGAAATCACGATTCGGCGATTGGAACACTATCGGCGCACAGGGAAGACGGGTTGGCAATGGCGCAGCCCCTTTCCTGAGATAGGCTGATGAGGAGTGAAGGAAGGTTGAGGAAGTTCCGTAATGGACCTCTATGAGCTCCGGCAGCACCTGGATCATCTCATAACCTCTCTGATTCCAGAGGAGCGGCAGGTCTTGGAAGCTCGCCTTCAGGGGTTGGTGTCGGCCTTCCCGTTCAATGAATATGAGTTCATCCTGATGTTTCTCAGAGACAGAGGGGTGATCTCCTTTAAGGATTATGAAGCGCTCCGTGATAACTATGTCTCTGCTAACCGATACTTAGACCTGTTTGGTTTGGCCCCGCGAGTTTTCGGCCAGGTCTGGGGTGAGAGGCATATTATGGACCTGGACCCTCGATTCCAGAAACCGGACAAATCCCTTGACCCGGGATACGACGGAGAGTATGACCTCTGGATCGAGGGAGCTAAGGTGGAGGTTAAATCATCACGGGCAATACACGCCGGAAGGTCGGGCGATCTGGTGTCCAGAGCACTGCGGTTTGGAGGAGATGAGCCGTTTTGGATGAACTTTCAGCAGTTGAAGCTTGATGTTTGCGATGTCTTCATCTTCGTAGGGGTGTGGGTAGATAAGATCGTCTATTGGGTTATGTCAAATGAAGATGTCAAGCAAAGTGCTTATTTGAGTCATCAACACAGAGGTGGGATCGAATATCAGATCGGCATCACCGACAAGAATATCCGGGAGTTCGACCGCTTTCGGGTCGCTCCTGAACGATTGGGGGACACGGTACTCTCGTTGGTGCGGAAGTGAAGGAGTCCACCTATGTCTGAGCACTACTACGCTGTCATCATGGCCGGCGGCACCGGCACCCGCCTCTGGCCGCTAAGCCGGAAGCGCCGGCCCAAACAGGCCCTCCGGCTCATTGGAGACCGCACGATGTTCCAGCACGCCGTGGACCGGCTGGCCCCCCTCTTCCCCCCCGAACGCATCCTGGTGGTGACCGGGGAGGAGCAGGCCGCCATCCTGCGCCCCCAGGCTCCTCAGCTTCCCGACGAGAACTTCATCCTGGAGCCGATGGGGCGGGACTCGGGGCCGGCCGTGGGGCTGGGGGCCATCTACCTGAAGAAGCGAGACCCCGATGCCGTGATGGCCGTCTTGACCGCCGACCACTACATCGCCAACACCGAGCGCTTCCGCGCGGTCCTGGCCGCCGCCGAGGAGGTCGCCCGGCAGCACTACATCGTCACCCTGGGCATCACCCCCCAGTACCCCTCCACCGGCTTCGGCTACATCCGCCAAGGCGCGAGGTTGGGGGAGTTCGGCGGTTTCGCCGTCTACCGGGCCGAGGCCTTCACCGAGAAGCCCGACGCGGCCACGGCAGCCCGCTTCGTGGAGAGCGGCCGCTACACCTGGAACAGCGGGATGTTCATCTGGCGGGTGGACCAGGTGCTGGAGGAGTTTGCCTGGCAGCGCCCCCTCTTCTACCAGCAACTCCAGGAGATCGAGGCGGCGCTGGGCTCCTCCCAGGAGCGGGAGGTGCTGGCCCGCATCTGGCCCCAGGTGGAGAAGATCTCTGTGGACTACGCCATTATGGAAGGGGCTCGTAACGTCGCCGTCATCCCCGTCGAGATCGGCTGGTCCGACGTGGGGAGCTGGGCCACCCTGCTGGAGATCCTGCCGGGCGATGAGGGGGGCAACGTCGTCACCGGGGAGCACGTGGCCGTGGACACGGTCAACACGCTGGTGCGGAGCGACGCCCGGCTGGTGGTGACCATCGGGGTCGAGGACCTGATCATCGTGGACACCGAGGACGCCCTGCTCATCTGCCGGCGGGATCGGGCCCAAGACGTGCGGGCCCTGGTGCAGCAACTGAAGGCAATGGGGCGGCATGATCTCCTCTGAACACCGTTGGACACCCCCCGCGTCTGGCCTTTCTCTGAGCGCTGTCCGAAGCCGACTCGCGTGGTTTCGAGAGATGCATTGTTCTCTTATCAACAGTCTACGGGTTTAGCGAGGGTGAGCGATGAGTCTGGTGGCTTACTGTGTCAAGTGCAAGGCCAAACGGGAGATCCAGAACCCGAAGCCGGTCTACACCGCTAAGGGCTCCCCGGCAACCGAGGGCACCTGCCCCGTCTGCGGGAGCCGCATCTTCAGGATGGGCTACACGCCGGCCCACGAGTCCATCCCCAAGCCGGACCCGCCCAAGCCCGAGGGCCGGCTGGTCATCGTCGAGTCGCCGGCCAAAGCCCGGACCGTGGGCCGCTTCTTGGGCAAGGACTACACCGTCAAAGCCTCCGTGGGCCACGTGCGCGACCTGCTGCGCTCCCAGCTCTCGGTGGACGTGGAACACGACTTCCAACCCCGCTACCGGGTGCCCAACGAGAAGCGCCAGGTGGTCAAGGAGCTCAAGAAACTGGTCCAAAATGCCGCCGAGGTCTACCTGGCGACCGACCCGGACCGGGAGGGAGAGGCCATTGCCTGGCACCTGATGGAGGCCACGGGCATCAAGCCCGACCAAATGCGGCGGGTTGTCTTCCACGAGATCACCCGGAGCGCCATCGAAGAGGCCTTCTCCCACCCGCGCGACATTGACATGCAACTGGTCAACGCCCAGCAGGCCCGGCGCATCCTGGACCGGCTGGTGGGGTACAAGCTCAGCCCCCTGCTCTGGTCCAAAGTGCGCAGCCGCCTCTCGGCCGGCCGGGTCCAGTCCGTCGCCCTGCGGCTGGTGGTGGAGCGGGAGCGGGAGATCCAAGCCTTCGTTCCCGTGGAGTACTGGTCCATCGCCGCCGAACTGGCCAAGCAGCAGGCTGCCGAGGGAGACGGCCGCGAGGAGGCCCGGCCCTCCTTCATCGCCAAGCTCCACCGCATTCGGGGCGAGGAGGTGGACCTGAAGAACGAGGCCGACACCCTGGCCATCGTCGAGGAGCTGGAGACCGCCCTCTACCTGGTGCGCAAGGTGAAGATCGGTCAGCGCCGTCGCCGCCCCTCCCCGCCCTTCACCACCAGCACGATGCAGCAGCAGGCGTCTCAGAAGCTGGGCTTCAGCGCCTCCCGGACGATGCGGGTGGCCCAGCAGCTCTACGAGGGGATCGAACTGGGCGACGCAGGGCGCGTCGGCTTGATCACCTATATGCGGACGGACAGCACCCAGGTGGCCGAGCAGGCCCAGCAGGAAGCCCGGCAGTACATCGCCGAGCGCTTCGGCGAGCGCTACCTGCCGGAGAAGCCCCCCCGCTACAAGACGAAGGCCAAGGGCGCTCAGGAGGCCCACGAGGCGATCCGGCCCACCTCGGTGATGCGGGAGCCCAAGGTGATCAAGCCCTACCTCACCCGGGACCAGTACCGGCTCTACACCCTCATCTGGCGGCGCTTCGTGGCCAGCCAGATGGCGCCGGCCATCTTCGACACCATCTCGGCCGAGATCCCCGCCATCCCCCGGGGCTACCTGGTCAACGGCGAGGTCCCTGAGGAGCAGATCAAACATCCCGTCTACCTCTTCCGAGCCAGCGGCTCTCGCGTGCGCTTCCCCGGCTTCCTGGTCGTCTACAAGCGGGGAGAGGATGAGGAAGAGGCACCGGAGGATGAGGGGAACTACCTGCCGCCGCTGACGGAGGGCGAGGTATTGGACCTGCTCCGGCTGCTGCCGGAACAGCACTTCACCCAGCCGCCACCCCGCTACACCGAGGCCAGCCTGATCAAGGCCCTGGAGTCCTACGGGATTGGTCGGCCCAGCACCTACGCCCCCATCGTCAGCACCATCCAGAAGCGGGGCTACGTGCGCAAGGAAGGCCGGCAGCTCGTCCCCACCGAGACCGGCTTCATCGTCAACGACCTGCTGGTGGAGCACTTCCCGGAGATCATCAACTTGGACTTCACGGCCAAGATGGAGGCCGACCTGGACCGGATCGCCTCAGGCGAGGTGGATTGGGTGAGCGTGGTGCGGGACTTCTACGACCCCTTCGCCCAGGCCGTGGCCCGGGCCGAGGAGCAGATGCCGGAGGTGCGGATGGACAACCAGCCCATCGGGCGGGACTGTCCCGAGTGTGGCGCTCCTCTGGTCATCAAGTGGGGCCGTTACGGGAAGTTCATCGGTTGCAGCCGCTACCCGGAGTGTCGCCACACCGAGCCTTGGCTGGAGAAGATCGGCGTCACCTGCCCGGAGTGCGGAGGCGACCTGGTGGAGAAGCGGACCCGGCGGGGGCGCATCGGGTACGGTTGTTCCAACTACCCCACCTGCAACTTCTGGGTCTGGAAGAAGCCCCTGCCCCAGCCCTGCCCCAACTGCGGCGGACTGCTGACCGAGGACCGTAAGGACTCGGCCAAGTGCACAGTCTGCGGCAGCCAATTCTCGCTGGAGGCGTTGGCGGAGCCCGTCGAGGCCCTTCCCGTGGAAGAGGGGTAGCGCGGCTTGTAGGGCTTTTCGAACCCTCTCGCAGGTTCTCCCCACGGCCTAAAGCGCGTTGTAGGCCGCCGCCGGTAAGCCGTTGCCATCACCGGGCACCTTGTGACCTGCGGGAGGGTGATGCATAGCTTGTAGGCTGCTTGCTATCTCTCCGGGCTTGTGATACAATAGGATACCGTTTGCTGGATCCCTGGCGGCAACAGAGGCTCCTGCTGCATCCGTTCGCCATACAGAAAAGCGAGGTGCGCCGTGGTAGGCCTGATCATCGAACTGATTGGACGGAAGACGCTCATAGGCTTCGGGGTAGGTCTCCTGGTGGGCCTGCTCCTGGGCTGGATCTTCTTGGGATGGCTCGTCTTTCCGGTGAAGTGGACCAACGCTGCGCCGGTGGACCTGCACCCCGGCTATCGGGAACTTTACCTGGACCTGGTCGCCCGCGCCTACGCTGCCGATCGGAACCTGGATGTACAGCGTCTCTTGGGTGAGCGATGGAGCACCGCCCAGCTGCAAGAGACCCTCCAGACGATGGTGAACAAGGCCGGTCCGGCCGAGGTGAAGCGGCTGCAGGACTTGGCCCAGGCCTTGAACCTGCAGGTCTCCCCCACCGGGGCTGTTCAACCTCCGCCTCCCAAGAAAGGAGGAGTCTCGCCTTTGCTCCAGATCTGTTTGCTGAGCCTGTTGTTCATCCTGGTGGTAGGGGGAGGGGGCTACCTATTCCTCCTGCGCCGCGGGAGGGCGAGACCGGCGGGGGCTCAGCCTTCCATCTCCGCCACGGTGCAACCCACGGCGTGGGCCGGGGAGGCGGAAAAGCCGATGGCCCAGTTCGTGGCGACCTACACGCTGGGGGACGACTATTTCGATCCCTCCTTCAGCATTGAGACGGAGACGGGGGAGTTCCTGGGGGAGTGCGGCATCGGCATCTCCGAGGCCATCGGGGTCGGCGACCCCAAGAAGGTCACCGCTTTCGAGGTTTGGCTCTTCGACAAGAACGACATCCGCACCGTGACCAAGGTGTTGATGAGCGATCACGCCTACAACGACGAGGGGCTGCGGACCAAATTGGCCCCCAAGGGGGAGCCGGTCCTCGCTCAGCCCGGGCAGACCATTGATCTGGAGACGGCGACGCTTCGGGTCCGGGCTCGGGTGCTGGAGATGCAGTACGGGACCGGGAACCTGCCGCCCAACAGTTTCTTCGAGCGGCTGGTGGTGGAGTTGGCTGCCTGGCAGAAGGAAGGTGAGGCGGCGGCATAGCACTCCGTCAAGCCGACTTTGACAAGAGTGTGACCAAAAGGGTTGGGGTAGGGGCGACCGCAGGTCGCCCCTACACTCCTTAACAAGTTTTGGCTTCGCAGTCACCGCCGCTGCCGCTGAGCCCCACGTTAGCGCGGACGCTGCATGCCCGCGCCAACGGCGCGTTAGCGTTCCGGGAGGTGGTCTCTATGGGTATCCTGGCCAAGACCCCTCAAGAGATCGAGCGTGCATTGGCGAGAGGGGATCTTCTTATCCAGGAGATCCTCGCCCGTGGCAAGGCGCTATACGAACTATCGCTCACACCCTTCGGTAGGGATCGAAGAGCTTGGCGTACTCGTCCAGCGCGTAGCGGTCGGTCATACCTGCGATGTAGTCGCAAACCACCCGGTGGAGTTCCGTGTCGGCCAGCCGGCGCCGGGTGGAGTCGGGGAGTTGGGCCGGCTCGCTGACGTAGGCGTGGAAGAGTTCGCTGATGATCCGCTCCGCCTTCGTCTGCATCCGCACCACCCGGTAGTGGCGGTACATCCGGTTGAACAGGAAGTCCTTGAGTTCCCGGTTGCGGGCTTCCACCTCCGGCGAGAAGGCGACGACGTTCTCAGGCAGCGCCTGGAGTGAGGCCACCGAATCCACGCCGGCCGCCGCAATCCGCTGCGCCGTCTCGGCCACCACATCGGTCACCAGCAGGCCGATGAGCCGGCGGATGATCCGGTGGCGGAGCAACTCGCTGAAGTGGCGTCCGTCCCAGCCGATGCTTTCCTTGAGGGCTTCCCACCAGAGCAGCCCGTTCAGTTCCTGGTGAGAGAAGAGGCCCGCCCGCAGCCCGTCGTCCAGATCGTGGGCGTTGTAGGCGATCTCGTCCGCCGCGTTGGCGATCTGAGCCTCCAGCGTCCCCCGCTTCTCCGGCTCAAACCCCTCGGCGGAACTGACGTCGTACTCCGTCTCGTGCTTCACGATCCCCTCGCGTACTTCCCAGCTCAGGTTGAGGCCGGGAAAGTCGGGGTAGCGGCGTTCCAGCTTGTCCACGATACGCAGCGCCTGTCTGTTGTGGTCGAATCCGCCGTAGTCGGCCATCAACCGGGCCAGCGCAGTCTCGCCCGAGTGGCCGAAGGGGGGGTGTCCCAGGTCGTGGACCAGGCAGATCGCCTCGGTCAGGTCCTCGTTGGCCCCCAGAGCCCGGGCGATGGTGCGCCCGATCTGGGCCACCTCCAGCGTGTGGGTCAAGCGGGTGCGGTAGTAGTCTCCCTCGTAGTAGACGAAGACCTGGGTCTTGTACTCCAGCCGACGGAAGGCCGTGGTGTGGAGGATCCGATCCCGATCCCGCTGGAAGACGGTGCGGTAGGGGTGCTCCTCCTCCGGGTAGACGCGGCCCCGCGAGTCACGGCTCTTGAACCCATAGGGGGCCAGCACCTGCGCCTCGATAGCTTCCATTTCCTCTCGTGTGCGGAACATCGCCCCGTTCCCTCCCTCCTGTCTGACGGGTGATCACGGCCCTCTGAGTCTATCATCAAAGGAAGAGAAGGTCAAGGGAAACCGGCCTCCGCCGGGCGGTTCAGCCTCCCCACCCCCGAGATATGGGGAACATCGGGGTTTCTTCCGGTGATTACCCATATCTTTGGAGATAGGGAGACCAGCCGTCCACGAATGGGGCACGAATACACGAATTAAGGACCGCCCCATTCGTGCATTGGTGAGAAATTCGTGGACGGCCTGCTACGGACCACTCTCTCGCTCACTTGTGGGTAATCACCGCAGTTTCTTTCCTTGCACGTTTGGGCCGACCGTGCTATAATATGAGTCGGGTATAGAAGTGCACGAGGAAAAGTGGGCGTCCCCCACTTTTCTTTTATGAACGGCGGTTGTCACGTCTCTATCATCGCCAGAAGGGTGGAAGTGTGCGATGAAAAGCGAGTTTATGTTGGCCTTCAACCAAATCTGCGCTGAACGAGGTCTGCCCCGCGAGGTGGTGCTGGATGCTCTGAAGACCGCGCTGGTCTCCGCCTATCGTCGCAACGTGGGTGCCAGCGCTGCTCAGAACGTGATCGCTGAGATTGACGAGAAGTCGGGCAAGGCAACCATCTACGTCGAGAAGAAGGTCGTCGCTGAGGTCCAGGATGGACGGGACGAGATCAGCCTGGAAGAGGCCCGACGCATTGATCCTGAAGCGGAGATCGGCTCAACGGTGATGGTGGAGAGCACCCCTCGAGACTTCGGGCGCATTGCCGCCCAAACCGCCAAGCAGGTCATCCTGCAGCGGATCCGAGAGGCAGAACGCGAAGCTCTCTTCGAGGATTTCTCCGAGCGTGAGGGCGAGCTCATCAACGGGACGGTCCAGAGCATCACGCCGACCCACGTGAGCCTGAACCTGGGGCGGACGGAAGCGATCCTGCCGCGCAGCCAGCAGGTGCCGGGGGAGCGGTACACCATCCACCAGCGGGTGCGGGCCTACGTCCTGGAGGTCCGGCGCACCAGCCGCGGCCCCCAGATCATCGTCTCCCGCAGCCACAAGAACATGCTGCGCCGGCTGTTGGAGCTGGAGGTGCCGGAGATCTACAACGGCACCGTGGAGATCAAGGCCATCGCCCGGGAGGCCGGCGCCCGCTCCAAGGTCGCCGTGGCCGCTAACCAGCCCGGCGTGGACCCGGTGGGCTCCTGCGTGGGCATGCGGGGCATCCGCATTCAGTCCATCGTCAACGAGCTGGGAGGCGAGAAGATTGACGTCATCGAGTGGCACCCCGAGACGGCCGTCTTCATCGCCAACGCCCTGAGCCCGGCCCGCGTGCTCACCGTCTTCCTGGAGGAAGGGCGAACCGCCTCCGTCATCGTGCCGGACGACCAACTCTCCCTGGCCATCGGGCGGGAGGGGCAGAACGCTCGGCTGGCGGCGAAGTTGACCGGCTGGCGCATTGACATCAAGAGCGTGACCGAGGTCCTGGCCGAGGCCCTGGCCCTCCTGGAGAGGACGGACCCCCGCGAGGTGTTGGGGGACGCGGCCGACTACCTGCCCACCGCCCAAGCCATCCTGGCCCGTCACCAGGAGGCCAAGGTCCCTTACGCCCCAGAAGAACTCCGACTGCTGCGGGAGATCATCGAAGCGGTCCACGAATACCGGACCCGCTTGCAGGAAGCGGGCAAGGAACTGCCCCCCGTTGAGGAGAAGGAAGAAGAGGTCGAACCCGCCGAGGCCGAGGCCCGCGAGGCGGAGCGGAAACGGGAGGCGGCCCGCGAGGAGGCACTGGCCCGTATCCCGGAGATCGCCTACCAGCTTCCCCTCAGCGTCCTGGAGCTCCCCACCCGCGTCCAGAGCCACCTGGAGAAGGCGGGGATCGAGAATGTGGGCCAGATCTACGAGCGGCTGGTAGAGGGCGACGAGGGGCTGCTGCGCATCAACGGTATCGGGGCCAAGGGGCTGGCCGAGATCAAGGACCGCCTGGAGGTCCTGGGGGCCATGCCCACGGAAGAGCCTGCCGCTGCCGAAGCGGAAGCGGCCTCTGAGCCTGAGTAAAGGAGTCCGCGGAGGGAAGGGCGGAGAGGCGAGGTTCCAACAGCCCTGTCGGGAAGGAGGTCTTGTGGCCAAGAAGAAGCGTCCCGGCCGGCGAAAGCACATCCCCCAGCGCACCTGTGTGGGCTGTCGGACGGTGCAGCCCAAGCGCCAGATGGTGCGCATCGTCCGCTCGCCTGAGGGCGTTCGGGTGGATGAGACCGGCAAGGCAGCAGGGCGAGGGGCCTACCTCTGCCGGCGACGCTCCTGCTGGGAGACGGCGTTGAAACGGCGGGCCCTGGCCCACGCCCTGCGGACCACCTTGACCGATGCCGAGCGCGAGATGTTGCGAGCCTATGCCCAGGAACTCCCCCAGGAACTTCCCGGTGAGAAGGAAGGGGAACACACAACCCGCAGTGCGGAGCAGGTGGAACGGGAAGCGTGAAAGGCGAGGCGCGACGCGCCTACTTTTTCCCTATGGTTTTTCGGGTGCTACGTTAGGAGGTGCCGATGGGAACGGATGAGGCCGTACTTGAGCAAAAACAAAAGGTGGTGGAACTCCCCAACATCATCACGGTGCGGGAGCTGGCCACCCTGATCGGCGTCAGTCCCATTGACGTCATCAAAGAGCTGATGAGCAATGGGATCATGGCCAGCATCAACCAGCAGATTGATTACGAGACGGCCGCCATCGTCGTCGCCGAGTTCGGTTACGAACCCGTCTCCCTGGCAGAGCTGGCCGCCAAGGCCAAAGCGGAAGAGGAGGCTGCCCCCGGCCCGCTGTGGGAGCGCTTCTACGCCCAGGAGGACCCGGCCAAGCTGCGCCCTCGACCGCCGGTGGTCACGATGCTGGGCCACGTGGACCACGGGAAAACCTCGCTGCTGGACGCCATCCGGGGCACCAACGTCTTCGCCAGCGAGGCCGGAGGGATCACCCAGCATATGGGGGCCTACCAGGTCAAGCACAAAGATCGTCTGATTACCTTCCTGGACACCCCAGGCCACGAAGCCTTCACCGCCATGCGGGCCCGGGGGGCCCAGGGGGCCGACATCGCCATCTTGGTCGTCGCTGCCGACGACGGGGTGATGCCTCAGACCAAGGAAGCGCTGGCCCATGCCCGGGCGGCGCGGGTCCCCGTGATCGTGGCGTTGAACAAGATTGACCTGCCCAGTGCCAACCCGGAGCGGGTGAAGCAGGAATTGGCCGACCTGGGCCTGGTCCCCGACGAGTGGGGGGGCGATACGCTGATCATCCAGACCTCGGCCAAGGAGAAGGTGGGGCTGGAGGACCTGCTGGAGGCGATCCTCCTGGTGGCCGACTCGATGGAGACCATCGTCGCCAACCCCGACCGCCCGGCCCAGGGCACCGTGATCGAAGGGGGGCTGGAGAGGAGCCGGGGGGTCGTTGCCACGCTCCTGGTGCAAAACGGCACGCTGCGGGTGGGCGACGTCGTCCTGGCCGGGACCGCCTACGGCAGGGTGCGGGCGATGTTCGACTTTCGGGGCAAGCGCATCAAAGCCGCCCCGCCCTCCACACCGGTCTCGATCCTGGGGCTCTCCGAGGTCCCCGTTGCCGGGACCATCTTCGAGGTTGTCGCCAACGAGAAACTCGCCCGGGCGATGGCGGAGGAGCGCAAAGAGGCCGAGACTCAGGTGGAAACCCGGCCCGCCCTGAGCCTAGAGGATATTTACGCCCAGTTCCGCGCCGGCGAGGTCAAGCGGCTGAACCTCATCGTCAAGGCCGACGTTCAGGGAACTCTGGAGCCCATCATCAACTCCCTGCGCAAGCTGGAGAGCGAGGAGTTGAAGCTGGAGATCATCCACGCCGCCCCCGGCGAGATCACCGAGTCCGACGTGATGCTGGCCGCGGCCTCCCAGGCGATCATCATCGGCTTCCAGGTAGGGGTGGACACGGCGGCCCGCAAGATGGCCGACAGCGAAGGGGTGGACATCCGCACCTACGACATCATCTACAAGCTCATCGAGGATGTCGAGATGGCCCTCTACGGCCTGCTGGAGCCCACCTACGTGGACGTGGTCATCGGCGAGGCCGAGGTGCGGGCTACCTTCCGCATCCCCCGGGTGGGCGTGGTGGCGGGCTGCTACGTCCGGGCCGGCGTCATCCGGCGCAACGCTCGGGCGCGGGTCGTCCGCAACCAGGAGGTGATCGCCGACACCGAGGTCGCCTCTCTGAAGCGGTACCAGGAAGACGTCCGCGAGGTACGGACCGGCTTCGAGTGCGGCGTGCGGCTGGCCGGTTTCGAGGATTTCCAGGAAGGGGACATCATCGAGTTCTACGAGAAGCGGCGGGAAGGTGAACCTGTTTAGGGCCTGTAGGTCCCAACCGGGAGGGGGAAAGGGCCTTCTGCTTTGCCTCACCGAAGCCGCCGAGGCTCCTTCCTGTTCTCGTATCTATTCAGCCTACCCTCCCGCAGGTCACCGGTCGAGGGCGCTTTCAGCCCCGATGGGCTATTTGAAACACGGTTTCGAGTCGGAAACGCGCCTAACCTGCGGGAGGGTGAACGGTTACCCGTTCTCTTTCCGACGTCGTCGTGGACTGATCTCGGAGGAGCGTTGTAAAGGGGAACGATGGGGAAGAAATATCGTCGTCGTGTGTCGGAACTGATCCAGATCAATCTGACGGACCTGCTGGGTACAAAGGTCAACGATCCTCGGCTCCAGGGCGTGACGGTAACAGGGGTCGAGGTGACGCCCGATACGATGCGGGCCGATGTCTATGTGACCGCCCTGGGCGATTTGGAGGCCCGCGAGGAGATCATGGCCGGTCTTCGGAGCGCGGCCGGCTGGCTGCGCCGGGAGGTGGGCGCACGCCTTCGCCTGCGTCACACCCCGGAGCTCGTCTTCCACTGGGACCCCTCGCTGGAATACGGGGAACGCATTGATCAGCTCCTCAGCCAGATCGAAGCCACGAGCCCCTCGACCGAGGCAGAAGCCGATGAAGACATCGAAGACAACATCCCTCCCGTGGAATGAGGCGCTGCGTGCTCTGCAACAGGGGCGTTCCCCCCTGGTCATCACCCACCGCTCTCCCGATGGTGACGCCGTGGGGAGCCTGTTGGCGATGGGGTTGCTCCTGAAAGCGTTGGGGCGGCGGCCCACCCTGGCCTGTCAGGACCCGGTGCCCACTCGTTTCCACTACCTGCCCCACCACCAGGAGGTGGTCTCGGAGGTCCCAGAGGGCTCCTTCGACCTGGTGATCAGCCTCGATTGCAGCGACAGGGAACGGATGGGCCAGGTCTACGACGCTGACCGCCTGGCCTCCCTGCCCCTGCTCAACATTGATCACCACGTCACCAACCTGAATTTCGGGACCGTCAACTTGGTGGTCCCCACGGCAGCCTCTACCACCCAGATCATCTACGAATTGGTCCAACGGCTGTCTGTGCCCCTGGACGTCCCTCTGGCCACCTGCCTGCTGACCGGCCTCGTGACCGACACGCTGGCCTTCCGCACGGCCAACGTGACGCCTCAGGTGATGGAGATCGCCCTGCGGCTCATCCGGGCCGGAGCCTCCCTCTACACCATCGTCCAACGGGGGCTGGTCGAACAGCCCCTCTCCGCGCTGCGGCTGCTGGCGGTGGGGCTGAGCCGCATGCAGGTAGAGGGGCACCTGGCCTGGAGCGAGGTGCGCCTGGCCGACCGAGAGGCCACTGGGTATCAGGGGGATAGCGACGCTGGCCTCGTTGGCCGCCTCATTAGTGCGGAAGAGATCCGCATCGCGGCAGTCTTCAAAGAGGCCAAGGATGGACGGGTGGAGATCAGCATGCGGGCCGCGCCCGGCTACGATGTCTCCGGCGTTGCCCTCCGCCTGGGCGGGGGAGGGCATCCGGCGGCCGCCGGCTGTACCCTGAACGGCTCTCTGGAGGCTGCCAAGGCGCGAGTCCTGCCCTTGTTACGGGCTGCCCTGGCTGAGCAGGAAGATGGACGGCATTCTGAACATTGATAAACCCAAGGGGTTGACTTCCCACGATGTCGTGGACCGGATCAGACGGTGGAGCCAGGTGCGGCGCGTAGGGCACGCTGGCACCCTCGATCCGATGGCCACCGGCGTCCTTCTGGTCTGCCTGGGCAAGGCGACCCGGGTAACCGAGTACCTGATGGCCGGCCACAAGGTCTATCGGGCCGTCGTCCGTCTGGGGGTCACCACGGATACCTACGACGCCGAGGGCGAAGTCCTGGAGACCCGCCCTGTGGAGATGGACCTGGAGCAGATCCGGGCAACCTTGGCCCGGTTTCGAGGGCGCATCCAGCAGGTGCCGCCGATGTACTCGGCCCTCAAGCGGGATGGCCAGCCCCTCTACAAGCTGGCCCGACGCGGTATTACGGTGGAGCGCCCGGCCCGCACCGTTGAAGTCTTCGACCTCTTCATTGAGGACTGGTCTCCCCCTGACCTGACGCTGACGGTCACCTGTTCGCCGGGCACTTACATCCGCTCCCTGGCCCACGACCTGGGGGAGCGGCTGGGATGCGGTGGCCACTTGGCCGCTTTGACCCGCCTGGCCAGCGGGCGTTTCACCTTGGACGAAGCGGTTAGCCTGGAGGAAGTGGCTCAGGCGGCGCGGGATGGTCGCCTGGAGACCCTGCTCTATCCCCTAGACGCTGCCTTGGAGACCTTCCCGGCTGTCGCCCTGAGCGAGCAGGATAGCCATCGGATTCGCTCCGGGCGCTCGGTGGAAGGTCACGTCGCGCCACCCAGTCCTGAGGGGCTCTGCAGGGCCTACGACCCTGCAGGACGGCTGCTGGCCCTTCTCCGTTACGATCCGGTCACCGACCGCTGGCGACCTCACAAGGTCTTCCTCCCCCTGAACTGATGATGATGCGTGTCGTCCACGACTTCCGTCAGGTCGGGCTGGACCGGGCGTCCAGCGTCACCATTGGGGTCTTCGACGGCCTTCATCGGGGCCATCGCTACCTGATCGGGCAGATGGTCCGAGATGCTCGGCAGGCCGACCGCCTAGCGGTCGTCGTCACCTTCTTTCCCCATCCGGCCATCGTCCTGGGGGAAGCCACGCCGCCCTTCTACCTCCTCACCCTCGAGGAACGCCTGGCCCATCTGGAGGCGCTGGGTGTGGACCTGACGGTGTTGGTGACCTTCACGCCGGAGACGGCCCGCATCCGCGCAGCCGACTTTGTGGCCGCCCTGGTGCGCCACCTGCACATGGCGTCCCTGTGGGTAGGACAAGACTTCGCGTTGGGGTACCGCCGAGAGGGCGACCTGGCCTACCTGCGCCGGGCCGGTGAACGCCACCGCTTCTCCGTGCACGCCATCCCCCCCTTGGAAGCGGAGGGGCGCGTGATCAGCAGCAACCGCATCCGGCAGGCCCTGAGAGAGGGGGACCTGGACGACGCGGCCCGCTGCCTGGGCCATCCCTTCCAGATCACCGGCACACCCTTGAATCCATCCCCCGCCGTGGGGGCGAAGGTTCTGGCCGGTGCCGACGATGCCCCCTCTTCCCTCTTGGTCTGGGAGCTTCAGGTCTGGCCGGAGCGCCTCCTGCCCGCTCCGGGCATCTACGCCAGCCGGATTCGCTGGGATGGGCGGGAACTCCCCGCCCTGGCCGAGATCCACCCGGCCTTCCAAGCCCCCCGCCTCTACCTGGCCGGGAACAGCCGGGCTCCCCTCTCCCCGCCGGAACGCTGCACCCTGGACTTCCTCACCCGGCTGCGGGAGCAGCCCTACCGCGACCCGGAAGAGCGATCCACCCGCCTGGCCGCTGATCTGGTGAGGATCGAGCATGGCTGAGCCAGCTCCTTCGGACCCCGAGCCGCTGGACCTCTACCTGGCCCGTCACCGCCTCATCGTGGGCAACCTGGAGGCCAACGTGGGGCTCTGTGCCCTCTGGAAGGATTTGAGCCGGGTGACCTTTGGGTCGGGGCTGCAGCAGATCGCCCTCGTCGGCAACCTCTACACCGCCCGGGGCATCAGCCTCCTGCTGCGCACCCTCTGGCGGCTGCCCTCCCTGCGCTACCTGGTCCTCTGGGGGCCGGACACGACCCGGACCGGGGCGGCCCTCCACGCCCTCTGGACCCACGGGCTGTCGGAGGACCACCGCATCGCCGGCACCGAGGTGCGCCTGGACCCGGCCCTCCCCGCCGAGGCCGTCGAGGCGCTGCGCCGGGCCGTGCGGCTGCTGGACCTGCGGGCGGTGCGCTCGGTGGATCGGGTGATCGAGGCCATCGCCGACCTGCCCCCCCTGCCCCCTCACGCCTCCCCCCGCCTCTTCCCGACCCCTGAGCCCACACCGCCCGAGACCTTCCCCTCCTTGGGCGCCGGCTTCACCGTCCAGGGACGGCGGGTGGCCGACGCCTGGCCCCGTCTCCTCGACCTGGTGCTCCGCTTCGGGACGGTGAAGCCCAGCGAGCAGGCGATCCTCCAGCGGGAACTGCTGAACATCACCGCCGTGGTCACCGACGAAGACCCGGAGCAGCCCTACCTCCCCGACTGGATGGGGGTGAGCCGGGAGGCCCTGGCCGCCTACCTGCCCTCCGTCCTGGAGGCGGACGCCGGGGCGGGGACGGCCTATACCTACGGGGAGCGACTGCGGGCCCACTTCGGGCTGGACCAAGTGGCCCGGCTGGCCGAGCGGTTGCGCCAGGCCCCTCACAGCCGGCGGGCCGTCGCCGTCCTCTGGGACCCGGCCTGCGACGCCGAGGCGGAGCACCCACCCTGTCTCACCCAGGTGGTGGCCAACGTGGTGGCGGGACGCCTCTTCCTGACCTACGTGGCCCGCAGCCAGGACCTTTTCGCCGCCTGGCCCCAGAACACGCTGGCGATGCGTCGGCTCCAGGGCCGGCTGGCCCGGGAACTGGGCCTCTCGCCGGGACCGCTGACCAGCTTCACCGTCTCGGCCCACGTCTACGCCCACGACTGGGAGCGGGCTGAGGAGATCGCCGCCCGGTGGTGGCGGGAGCGAAAGGGAATGGACCGAGACCCCCAGGGGAACTTCGTCGTCCGGGTAGAGGGGGAGGAGATCGTCGTCGAACTGCTCTCCCCCCAGGGGGACCGGGTGATCTGGCACCGTCGGGGCCGCTCAGCCGAAGCGCTGGGCCGGGAGATCGCCCGCCTGCGCCTGGCCTCCCTGCCGGAACACTACGTCTACCTGGGACGGGAACTCCAGCGGGCCGAAGCGCTCCTGCGGGAGAGGCCCTCCCACGACTCCAAGGGATAGTCCGCTACCAACAAGACTCCGCCGTCCCATCCGACCCTCAACCCCTTCGATCCGCTCAAGGAATCCGGTGACAGCCTCCGTTGCCCCATCGGCAGGGGGCAACTCCGAAAGCGAGGTGTGCTTATGCAACCGACAGGCGCGATTCAGGATTTCTTGCACGACCTGCAGGCGCGGGTCGCCGGCGACCTCCGCACCGACCCCTACACCCGCGTCCTCTACAGCACCGACGCCAGCATCTACCAGGTGATCCCCTACGGCGTGCTCATCCCCAAGACGGTTGAGGATGTTCACGCCGCCGTCGAGCTGGCCGCTCAGTACCGGCTCCCCATCCTGCCCCGCACCGCCGGCAGCAGCCTGGCCGGTCAGGCCGTCAACGAGGCGCTGGTGATAGACCTGAGCCGCCATCTGGACCAGATCCTGGAGGTCAACGTCGAGGAGCACTGGGTGCGGGTCCAGCCGGGCGTCGTGCTGGACGAACTCAACCTCCACCTGCGCCCGCTGGGGCTCCAGTTCGGCCCCGACCCGGCCAGCAGCAACCGGGCCGCGATGGGCGGCATCGTCTCCAACAACTCCACCGGCGCCCATTCCATCTTGTACGGGATGACCGCCGACCACGTGCTGGAGACCCGGGTCATCCTCAGCGACGGCAGCACCGCCACCTTCGGCCCGCTGGAGGAGGACGAGGTGGCCCGACGGGAGCAGCGGTCCGGCCTGGAGGGGACCATCTACCGGCGCATCCGGGAGATCACCCGGACCCACGCCGACACCATCCGTGCCGGGACGCCCCGCCACTGGCGGCGCTGCGGCGGCTACAACCTGGACCGCTTCGTCGAAGGCCCCTCTTTCCGCTATCCCCAGGACCGCCGCTTCAACCTGGCCAAGCTGATCTGCGGCTCCGAGGGGACGCTGGCGGTGATGACGGAGATCAAGCTCAACCTGGTGCCCATCCCCACCCGGACCGCCCTGGCCATCGTCCACTTCGACAGCCTCTACGAAGCCCTCTCCTCCGTGCCCACCATCCTGGAGGTGGAACCTTCGGCGGTGGAGCTGCTGGACCACCTGGGGCTGACCCTCTGCCGCGAGGTGCCGGCCTACGCCCGGCTGCTCTCCACCTTCATCGAAGGCGATCCCAACTGCGTCCTCATCACCGAGTTCTACGGCGAGAGCGAGGCCGAGGTGGAGGCCAAGGTGCAGCGGCTGGAGGCCCATCTGCGGCGGGAGAAGGTGGGGCGCACCATCGTGCCGGCCCTCAGCCCTCAGCTCCAGAGCAACGTCTGGACGGTGCGCAAGGTGGGGCTGGGGCTGATGATGAGCATCAAGGGGGACCACAAGCCCATCCCCTTCATCGAGGACGCCGCCGTGCCGGTGGAGCACCTGGCCGAGTACGTCACCCGCGTCGAGCGGTTCTGCAACGACCTGGGAACCCGCGTGGCCTACTACGCCCACGCCAGCGCCGGCTGCATCCACATCCGCCCCCTGGTCAACACCAAGTTCGCCGAGGAGGTGGCGAAGCTGCCGGTGATCAGTGCCTTCGCCGCCGAGTTGCTGGGGCAGTACGGCGGTTCCCTCTCCAGCGAGCACGGCGACGGGCGGGCCAGGAGCTGGCTCAACGAGCAGTTCTTCGGCCCCGACCTCTACGCCCTCTTCCGGGAGGTGAAGCGGACCTTCGACCCCCACAACCTGCTCAACCCGGGCAACATCGTGGACGCCGCCCCGATGACGGAGAACCTGCGCTACGGGGTCGGTTACACCGTCATCCCCGTCAAGACCCACCTGGACTTCAGCGCCGACCTGGGCTTCCACCGGGCCGTGGAGATGTGCAACGGGGCCGGCATCTGCCGCAAGCGGACCACCGGCACTATGTGCCCCAGCTTTATGGTCACCCGCGAGGAGGAGCACAGCACCCGGGGGCGGGCCAACGCCCTGCGGGCGGCCCTCTCCGGCCGGCTGCCCCCGGAGGAGTTCACCGGCCCCCGGATGTACGAGGTGATGGCCCTCTGCGTGGGCTGCAAGGCGTGCAAGGCCGAGTGCCCCTCCTCGGTGGATATGGCCCGGATCAAGATCGAGTTCCTGGCCCACTACTACGAGGCCCACGGGGTGCCGCTCCGGGCCCGCTTCTTCGCCGACATCGCCCGCTGGAGCCGGCTCTTCAGCGGACCGCTGGCCCCCTTGGTCAACGCCCTGCTGGGCAACGGCCTGGTCCGCTGGGGGCTGGAGAAGGTGATGGGGATCAGCCGTCAGCGGACTTTGCCCACCTTCGCCCGTCAGCCCTTCACCCACTGGTTCCGGCAGCGGCGGAACGGCAGGGCGGGGACGACGCCGGCCGCCCCCTCATCCCGGAAGCCGGTCGTCCTCTTCCACGACACCTTCAGCACCTACCACGAGCCCCAGGTTGCCATCGCGGCCACCGAGGTGCTGGAGGCGGCCGGCTTCGAGGTCCTCCTGCCCGGCCACCGCTGCTGTGGCCGCCCGATGCTCTCCCAGGGGCTGGTGGAGAAGGCCCGGCGGGCCGCCGAGGAGACGGTGGCGCGGCTGGCCCCCTTCGCCGAGCAGGGGATCCCCATCGTCGGGCTGGAGCCGAGCTGTCTGCTGACGCTGCGGGACGAGTACGCCAGCCTGCTGCCCGACGACCCGCGCGTTCCGGTGGTGGCGGCCCACTGCTACACCTTCGAGGAGTTCATCGCCCGGTTGGCCGATGAGGGGGCGCTGGAGCTGACCTTCGTCGAGGAGCCCCGCCGCCTCCTGCTCCACGGCCACTGCCACCAGAAGGCGTTGGTGGGGACCGATCCCAGCAAGCGCGTGCTGGCGCTGCCCCCCGGCTACACCGTGACGGAGGTGGATTCGGGCTGCTGTGGGCTGGCCGGGGCCTTCGGCTACGAGGCGGAGCACTACGAGCTCTCGATGGCGATGGCGGAGCGGCGGCTGCTCCCGGCGGTGCGGGCCGAGGGGGAGGAGACCATCGTCGTGGCCGCCGGCGTCAGTTGCCGCCAGCAGATCCGGCACGGTGCGGGTCGGGAGGCCCTCCATCCGGCCCAGGTCCTGCGGGAGGCTATGGTGGCGGCAGTCCGTAGTCCGTAGTCCAGGGTCGCCGTCGCCTTCAGCGGGCACGGACCCGCCGCGAGCGAGAACCCAGGAGCAAAACAGGAGGCGACGAGGCGATGAGGCGACGAGGTGGCGAGGCGGTGGGTCGCGCATCGGTGCCCCCTCATCCCTCACCCCTCATCCCTCATCCCTCCCTCCGTGTCCTCCCCCGGTTGTTCCACCACCTGCGCCAGGCAGGTGTTGGCCGCTTCGACGGAGCCGCAGGCCCGGACCAGGGCGGCGGCGGCCTTTTCGGCTTCGGGGGAGCCGAGTTGGGCGAGGATGAGGTAGGCATGGGCGAGGAGGGGCCCGGCTTCTTCGGAGCGGTCCGTCTCCAGGTAGAGCAGGCCCACGTTGAGCCAGACCAGGGCGGTGCCCAGGAGGTCGCCCAGCTCCTGGAAGCGCTCCAGGGCCTGCCGGTAGAAGGCGATGGCCCGATCCCACGCCCCCTGCCGTCGGTGGACTTCGCCCAGGTTGTTGTAGGTCGCTGCCGCGCCGTGGCGGTCGCCCAGTTCCTCCTTGATTTCCAACGACCGCCGGTAGAAGGCGATGGCCCGATCCCACTCCCCCTTGTCGGCGTAGACGAGGCCCAGGTTGCCCAAGGTCTGGGCCGCGCCGTGGCGGTCGCCCAGCTCCTCCTTGATTTCCAACGACCGCCGGTAGAAGGCGATGGCCCGATCCCACGCCCCCTGCAGTCGGTGGACTTCGCCCAGGTTGTTGTAGGTCTGGGCCGCGCCGTGGCGGTCGCCCAGCTCCTCCTTGATTTCCAACGACCGCCGGTAGAAGGCGATGGCCCGATTCCACTCTCCCTTGTCGGCGTAGACGGTGCCCAGGTTGTTGTAGGTCTTGGCCGCGCCGTGGCGGTCGCCCAGCTCCTCTTCGATCTCCAGGGCCTGCCGGTAGAAGGCGATGGCCCGATCCCACGCCCCCTGCTGCGCGTAGACGGTGCCCAGGTTGCCCAAGGTCTGGGCCGCGCCGTGGCGGTCGCCCAGCTCCTCGAAGCGCTCCAGGGCCTGCCGGTAGAAGGCGATGGCCCGATCCCACGCCCCCTGCCGGAAGTAGACGTTGCCCAGGTTGCCCAAGGTCTGGGCCGCGCCGTGGCGGTCGCCCAGCTCCTCGAAGCGCTCCAGGGCCTGCTCCCACAGCGCCTGCGCCTCACCCCACCGACCCTGCCTGAAGCAGATCACGGCCAGGTCGTTCCGCACCGCCGCCGCCACCGGCGCCTCCCCCCGCCGGGCCTCCGCCACCTCCAGGGCCCGCCGCAGCCGGGCCTCGATCGCCTCCCAGTAGCCCAGCCGGTCCAGGCTCCCCACCAGGGCGCGGGCGCTGCGGACGAACTCCTCCCACGCCTCCCCCCGCTCCCACTGGTCCACCGATTCCAGCCGCTCCTCCGGCGTCACCCCCGTCGCTGCCTTCTCCTCCAGGTAGGCGGCCGCCCGCCGGTGGAGGGGGCGGGGGTCCTCCCGCTCCTTCAGCTTCTCGTAGGCGTACCGGCGCAGCAGCGGGTGGAAGCGGTAGCGGGCCCCGTCGAAGGTGACGAGGGCCCCGTCCACCAGCCTGTCCAGCGCCTCCAGGACCCCGTCCGGCCCCCGGGGGGCCTCCTCCGGCCCCAGCAGCGCCTCGGCCGCCTGGGCCTCGACGGGGATGGTGAAGAGGCTGAGCCGGGTGAAGAGCCGCTGCTGGAACGGCGTCAGCCGGTCGTAGCTCAGGGCGAAGGCGGCCTCGACCCCCTTCAGCCCGGCCAGCGGCCGGGCCTGCAGGTCCTCCCACACCCGCCGCAGCCCCCGCCGCTTGACCAGGGGCACCACCAGCGTCAGGGCCAGGGGGTGGCCCTCCAGGTGGGCCAGGAGGCGGGGGAGCAGCTCCTCGACGGCCCGCCTCTCCAGCCTGGCGCCGGCCGCCACCGCCAGCCGCCAGAAGAGCCGACCCGCCGCCTCCTCCCCCAGGGGGGCCAGCTCTACCGTCCGCCACATCGGTTGATGGGGGTCCTCCCGCGTCGTCAGCAGCGCCTGGCCGTTGGGCGGCAGGCGTTTGATGAAACGGCGCACCGGTTCCCGCCCCCACACCGTCTCGGCGTTGTCCCAGATCAGCAGGTATCGCCCCTCCAGCCGGGCCAGCGCCCGACGCACCGCCTCCTCCCGCTCCTCCGGCCTCACCTGGTCCATCGCCAGCCCGCAGAAGGCCCCGATGCGCTCCAGCAGCGCCCCTAGCTCCGGCCCCCCCTGGCAGTCCAGCCAGAGGACGCCGGCCGGGAAGCGCCAGCCCTGCCGGTGGGCCACCTCGGCCGCCAGGGCGGTCTTGCCGATCCCCGGGGCTCCCCAGACGACGACGGGGTGCTCGCCGGCCAGCCCCCGGGCCACCTCCTGGAGCTCCCGGGCCCGCCCCACGAAGAGGGGGTTGGTGGGGACGCCGTAGAGGAGGCTGACGGGCGGGGTATGGCGGCCGGGGGTGCGCCGGGCCAGCGCCGCCCGGGCCTGGGCGAAGGCGGTCCGCGCCTCCCGCAGCCGGGCGATGGCCGTCGGCTCCCCCAGCACCCCCATCCGCTCCACCTCGGCCTCCCGCAGCCGGGCGATGGCCGTCGGCTCCCCCAGCACCCCCATCCGCTCCACCTCGGCCTCCAGCGCCGCGACCTCGGCCCGGTGCCGCCGCAGCGCCTCCCGCAGCGCCTCCCCCTCGGCCGGCCGGGGGGCCTGGGGGTCGAAGAGGCGGTAGCCGTCGGCAGGGCGTCCGTAGAGGGCAGGGATGAACCAGACGTGGCCGTACCGTCTCCGCAGGAGGGGCTTGCGGGCCAGCCCCACCGCCTCGAGGATCGTCCGGCCCGTCGCCAGGGCGAGGGCGAAGTGGCGCAGGAAGGCAAGGGCGGCATCCACGCGCATGCTCGTCTGCATCCCGACGGCCAGGGGCACCCCCGCCCGCAGCAGGGCCGGGGCCACGCTGCTCCAGAGCCCTCCGGTGGGGGGAGGGCCCTCTTCGGTCGCCGGGGCGGGGGGGAGGGTCTGGGCCGAGCGACAGGCTCCCAGCACCACCAGCCGCACGGTGGTGTTGCGCAGCGCTGCGCCCAGCAGATCGGCCGGCACCGGGTCGGCGCCGCCGTACTCGTCCTCGAAGAGGAGCTGTCCTTCCCCCGCCTCCGTCCGGCCGCCGTGGCCGTAGAAGAGGAGCAGGTGGTACTCGCCCTCGGTCAGCGCCTCCAGGAGGGCGTCGTAGGTGGGCGGGCGGAGCAGGTCCACGACGACGGCCCCTTCCTCGTCCAGCCGGCGCAGCCCCTCCAGCAGCGCCTTCCGCGCCTCCTGAGAGAGGGTGGCCGGGGCATCCACCGGCTCGGCCAGGACCAGGAGCACCCGCAGGGGGAGGTCGGCCTGGGCCGGGGTGGGGGGGATGGCCTCTTCGGGGTAGCGGCTGAGGAGGATGGCGTTCTCGGCGACGAGGAAGCGATCCCGGTAGCGGAGCAGCTCCCAGGGGAGGGCGGCCAGGAGGTCGGTGCCGGGGCCGAAGCGGAGTTCGACGGGGAGGGGGTGGCGGGCTTTCTGGGCGAGGGTGAGGGCGACGTGGAAGCCCTGGCGGATGGACTCTCCGGCCAGCAGGGCGGCGCCCAGGGCATCGCCGACGGTCTGGGGCAGCCGGGCCGGGTCGCCCAGGGGGGCCAGCCGCTCCACCAGCGAGGGGTCGGCCTCGGCCGGGTCGAAGCCGGGCTCCAGGGCCTGCAGGAGGGCCTGGAGGGTGGGGAGGTCGTAGGGGGGTGTGAAGGAAGCGTGCCGCTCCCCGATCCCCCGCCCCTCCAGGCTGAGGCGGCAGGTTGGGCCGTCGGCCGGCTCGTCGGCGTAGAAGGAGAAGCGGACGGGGTGGGGGGCCGTGGGCCTTTCGGGTTGCGCGGAGCCTGGGGCCATCTCATCCTCCGATCCTTCTGTGAGGAATCCCTCGGCCCTATCTTACACCAACCGCCCGGCAATGTCAACGGGCGAGGCCCGGCCGCCCCGCCGTGTGACCGCCCCGCCGTGAACAGGCGGGGCTGGGCTCATGATGGGCCGGGGGGTGCCCCGCCGTGAACCGGCGGGGCTGGGCTCATGATGGGCCGGGGGATTGCCCCGCCGTGAACCGGCGGGGCTGGGCTCATCCCCCAGCACCGGCTCTTCCAGGCCGGTGCGATGGGCCGGGGGATGCCCCGCCGTGAACAGGCGGGGCTGGGCTCATGATGGGCCGGGGGATGCCCCGCCGTGAACCGGCGGGGCTGGGCTCATCCCCCAGCACCGGCTCTTCCAGGCCGGTGCGATAGGCCGGCGGATGCCCCGCCGTGAACCGGCGGGGCTGGGAGGATTGGGGATTCCCCAGCACCGGCTCTTCCAGGCCGGTGCGATGGGCCGGGGGATTGCCCCGCCGTGAACCGGCGGGGCTGGGAGGATTGGGGATTCCCCAGCACCGGCTCTTC
>JALUTY010000048.1 GCA_027021615.1 bacterium
CCTAATGCTCCAGGGCCCGGATAGGGGCTGTTGCGAAATGCTCGCGTTCGGGTGGGTGGGCTGGGAGAGTGGGGGTATGGCGTTGTCTTATATACCTGTTGTGCGTGAGCAGCCTTTTTTGATGCCGCCGGATATGCGGGAGTGGCTGGCGGAGGATCATCTGGCGTGGTTTGTGATTGATGCGGTGGCGGCGTTGGACACTTCGGGGTTTCATCGGGGCCGTCGGCTGGGTGGGGTGGGTCGTCGTGGTTATGACCCTGACATGTTGTTGTCGTTGCTGATCTACGCCTACGCCCAGGGGGAGCGGTCGTCGAGACGGATCGAGCGTCTGTGTGAGGTGGATGTTGCTTGTCGGGTGATCTGTGGGAATTTGAAGCCGGATCATACGGTGATCGCCCGGTTCCGTGCCGACCATGAGGGGGAGTTCCGGACACTGTTCGCCCAGGTGGTGGCCTTGTGTGTGGCTGAGGGTATGGGGGGTTTGGGTGTTTTGGCGGTCGATGGGACCAAGATCGAGGCGGATGCTTCCCGCCTGTCGAATCGGACTAGGGAGAGGATCGCTGCTGAGGTGGATCGGATCGTGGAGGAGGCGGAGCGTATAGACGCCGAGGAGGATGAGCTGTTCGGGGAGTCTCGTGGCGATGAGCTTCCACCACGGTGGGCTGACCCCGAAGGGCGGGTGGAGCGGCTGCGTCGGGCTCTTGATCAGCTCGACGCTGAGACGGCTGGGGCTCTCGAGGAGTCAGGCGCTGCTGGACGGCTGGCCGAGGCTAGAGCCCATTTGGAGGCGACCCGGGCTGCACAGCAGGCCAAGGTGGACGCCTACGAACAGGAGGTGTCGGCAGGTCGGAGACCGAAGGGACGCCCACCGGCACCGGTCGACGAGTATTCGGGAACCCGTCAAGCCGAAACACGGCTGGCTCGGGCTGAAGCCAACCACATGCGAGCATCACAGCGGGCGGAACGCACCAGGCGGGGCCATCAACGCAGGGCCAACACCACTGACCCCGACAGTCGTCTGATGCGCTCCAAAGGCGCCTGGATACAGGCTTACAACGCTCAGGCCGCGGTCACAGCCGACGGGCTGGTCGTCGCTGCTGCGGTCACCAACCAGGTGTCGGATGCAGCCATGCTGCATCCCCTGATCATCCAGGCCCAACACCTAACCACCAAGGCCGGCAGCCCCGAAAAGATCGGCACAGTGGTCGCAGACACCGGATATTGGAGCGAAGACAACATCACCGTATCTGACAGCCTTCACGCCGACCCGCCGCCCACCCTGTTGATCCCACCCCAAGGCTTCAACAACGAACACAACTACGGCACCGGCCTACCCCCAGACGATGCCAGCCCCGCCGAGAAAATGCGGCACCGGTTAACCACCCCAGAAGGCAGAGCCGCATACGCCAGACGAGCACCACAAGCCGAAGGCACCTTCGGGCATCTCAAAACCAGATTCCGGTTCACCAGGTTCTCCCGTCGAGGTCTCACCGCCGTCGACAGCGAATGGCATCTCATCCTGGCAGTCCGCAACCTCACCAGACTCCACAGGCAGACACTCCAGCCAGCAGCCCCCTAAACCAGCCAACAACACCTTGAAAGCAGCCCACGCTGACATCCAACGACCCACCGCATCAAAGCCCAACAGCCCCAATACGGGCCCTGGAGCATTAGGAACGCGGGGGCTAGTAGACGACGACGGAGGTGGCTTCGATGGCGAGGCGGCGGGAGTCCCAGTATTCGGCGAAGCGGGAGGTGAGCGCCGCCGGTTTCTCGGCGTAGATGCGCCGGCCCAGTACCTCGGCGGCGGTCTCCAGCTCCCAGCGGCGCTGGCGGACCAGGGCAACGAGGAGGGACCGCTCCCGGGGGTCGGGGCAGAGGTCGGTGCGGGTGGCCACCAGCACCGCCAGCTCCGCCAGATCGTGGTCCTCGCCGAGCAGCTCCCCCAGGCGGTGGAGGGTCACCGCCATCCCGGCAACCACCTCCGGCCAGAGAGGGGCGAGGAATTCCATTTGATGGCGTAGGTCCTTGACGCGCTTCCGCCAGCCGTGGAAGTGGTCGGGTCGACGGGAGCCGTAGGCGGAGACCATGCCCTTCCGTCCCCGCTGGTAGGTCTCCCCCAGACCGGGACGGATCGCCTCGTAGGAGTCGCGGATCCCCATCCCGTACACCCTCCGGGCTTCGGGGTCGGTGGGCCAGGACGAGTACCGGTGGTAGGCCTTCTCCAGGTTGCGCACCACCCGGGCCACCAGGTGAGGGTCCTCCAGGGTCTTCAGCTC
>JALUTY010000049.1 GCA_027021615.1 bacterium
CCAGAGCCTTGAGGAGGCCTCCACGGAGCGCAGAACGTGGCAGGAGAGGGTTCTGGAGACCTGGAGGCCGTTCGGGTCTTGGAGTCCCACCCAGGCCGGATGAGCTGACTACGGCCCGATTTGGAATTCTTCAGGGACGACGACAACACGACGCACGACGCCCCTCCCCATTCTTGGACCAACAAGTGGACTCGAAAGTGACAAAGCTATCATGATACGTGTTGATGACATAAAACAAGCAATTTTTGATTCGGTGCCTGTTGATTCTTTTTGGAACACAGGAGAGACCAAAGAGCTAAAAATGCATCGGATTCATGCTTACCCTGCCAAATTTCCGGCCTTCATTACTACAAAGGCTCTTGTTTTTGCACAACAAAACGGGGTCGAAACATCATGTGTGGCAGATGTTTTCTGCGGTTGTGGTACTGTAGCGTTTGAAGCAAAACGAAATAATATCCATTTCTGGGGCTGCGACATAAACCCGGTGGCAACGATGATTGCCAAAGCAAAAAGCCGGAAGTACCAGCCTTGGCGGTTGCAAAAGTACTATGAAGCTATCATTGAAGCATTTCTGAGGTCTACCTTTGACAATGCTTATAGCTCGGCAAATGAGCGACTTAAATATTGGTATGACCGAGAGCATTACGAGGACCTATTCCGTCTGAAGAGCGCAATTGAAGAATCTACATCTCCAAGTAGCGATTATCGTTTATTCTTTACTTGTGCATTCTCTAATATCCTCAAAGCAACCTCTCGTTGGCTGACAAAGTCCATAAAACCACAAATTGATCCATGCAAAAAACCAACTGATGTGATGGTGGCTTTTAAGGATCAGTGCAAATTCATGATGGCGGCGAATGAGGAAAGCGACGTCTCCGGAGAATCAACTATTGACATCATTACTGGAAACTTCCTTGATCCATCGGTCAATAGGCCGAAAGTAGACATGATAATTACCAGTCCCCCCTATGTCACTTCTTATGAATATGCGGATCTACATCAGTTGTCATCGCTATGGCTAGGTTTTGCTGAGGACTACAGAGAACTTCGAAACGGCTCTATTGGTAGTCTTCACCATGTTTATAATTTTGAAAGAGAATTGAAACGGCTGAACAACACCGGCAGCAGTATTGTATTTAGGTTGTTGGACAGGCATAAACCGAAGGCCCGTTCAGTCGCGAAATACTTTCTGGATATGCAACAGGTTGCCGCTGTATGTCATTCGATGCTTAATAACGGAGGAATGGCACTGTTTGTTATCGGGAATACAGAATACAAAGGCGTAAAAATAGATAATGCCTGTCATCTCGCTGAATCTTTGTTTAGCAGTGGTTTCGCTGATGTATATGCTACTAAACGTAGGATCAGTAAAAAGATTTTAACTCCATATCGGGACAAGCGAGGCCGTTTTACTACAGATGACTTGGGGCGAAAAGTGTACAGTGAAGAATTTATCCTGATTGGGAGGAAGTGATGGCAAAATGCAAAAAGCTGAAAATACGTCCCTATGCTAGGTTGCTGACCATGCTTGGGGAACAGCTCATTAAAAATGAGAGGATCGCTCTAATAGAACTAATTAAAAATGCTTATGACGCCGACTCTCCATGGGTAAAAATATCGTTTGTTGGGTTCAATGACAATTTTCGTTTCGATTCCGAATCTAAAATTGTCATAGAAGACAGCGGTTGTGGCATGAATGCTGAGATTATTGAAGAGCACTGGCTAAACCCTGCAACACCGGAAAAGTTGCGGAGAAAAGCCAAGAAGAATACAACACCGTCAGGGCGGATCATTCAAGGAGAAAAGGGTATTGGCCGTTTTGCAATCCTTAAGCTGGGTCGCAAAATCAAAGTTATTACTCGAGCAAAGGGCGAGAATGTCGAGCACGTTGTTGACTATGATTTTTCCAAATACGATGACGATTTTCTATCGGAGGAAGGTAAAGCTAAAAATCTTTTTATTGATGATTTGAGCGTTTCTCTTCAAACTCAGAATCCTAAAATAATTCGGGAGTATTTGTTCCCGTTGGGAGCGAGGAAGGTTAAACGACCTCCCCACGGAACCCGTATTGAAATCTCAGAACTTAAAGGTAGTTGGTCTGAGAAAAAAGTCGAGGCTGTTTATCGAGATATTGCCCGGCTTGAATCAATATTCTCCCATAATATCCAGAGAACTGACAAGGATCCAAAAGAATCTTTCGTAGTCCGGATATACAAAGATGAAAGAGCGCTTAATTATCAAGAACAATATCTTGAGAAGCTGCACACACTGCTCGAAGACCGCTCGGTTATACGCATTGAAAATGGTGTTTACGATGACAAAAAAAACGAGTTTCGGTTTGTGTTGAATGGGACATCTCAAGTTCTTAAATTGCGCGAGCCTAGTCTTATGGGGCTTAAAGTCTTTAAAGATCATTTCGATAAGGGCGGCAAGGTCTTGGATGAAAGAAATACCGAATGCGGCCCTTTCCAGTTTGGCTTTTATATTTTTGATTTCAGCCCAAAGGCTCCGCCTAAGTTTAACTTAGATAGAGATGATAAAGAAATTATACGAGATCATCGTATTTATCTGTATCGGGATGGTATTCGAGTCTACCCATATGGTGAGCCAGACGATGATTGGTTACGCATTGATGCGTATCGCGGCACTGTAGCGGCTGGGCACTTCCTCAGCAATGATCAGGTCGTTGGTTACATCAATATCTCTCAAAAAGAAAATCCAAAGCTTAAAGATAAAACCAATCGTGAAGGCCTGATTGAGGAAGGCAATGCAACGGCAGATTTTATTGCATTGCTACAGGTATTCTTGGCCTATATTCGGCAGAAGCCTTATGCGCGTTATAGAAACGATATTAAGGATAAAAATGAACAAGATGTTTTTAGAAGTGAGCAAGTCCAAAGGGAATTTGAGGCGCTTAAAAAAGTAGTTAAGGATAACAAGCAAGCCCTTAATCTTATTTCCAAAGCTGAAAAAGAATATAAGGTAGAACGGCGTTACCTCATAAGGCGTGCGGAAACTACAGAAGATTTAGCAGGGGTTGGCCTCTCGGTTGAAACCGCTTCACACGACATTATGGCAATCATGAGCAAGGCTATGGCGGGTATCGATAGCCTCATTCGAGATTCTGTACATGATGATTTGGATCAAAACGAATTACATAAAGAACTGCAATCACTTCGCGGAATGCTATCTTTTATTGAAGCGCAACTCAAAGACATCCAACTGCTGTTCAAGTCCTCTAAGCAACGACGTAGGAATATAAAAGTCAAAGAGGTTTTGGAAAAAGTCGAGCGCATATATCGTCGGCTTCTAAAAAAGGAAGGCATTGAACTTGTTATCCAGGGGATTGGTTCCCCACTGCTTGCGAAGACAACGGATGCGGTTCTGTTGCAGCTCCTCTTAAACCTATTTGACAATTCTGTTTACTGGCTTCAACAGTCCTCTGTACAGGCGAAGAAAATAGAAATTCTCCTGGATGGTGACAATGGGCAGATGGTTTTCTCTGATAACGGTCCAGGAGTTGACAAGGAAGATGCTCCTTATATTTTCGAGCCATTTTATTCTGGGAAAGGTGAAGAAGGCCGCGGACTTGGTTTGTATATCGCTAGGCAACTTCTTGAAAGAAATGATTACTCAATTGAATTGGCGAGGCTGAAATCAGAAAAGATCTTACCGGGAGCGAACTTCGTGGTTAATTTTGTCGCGGAGGACAAATAAATGGAAACGGTTTTCACAGGAATTGCGGTTGTTATTGATGATGAGATAGGTCAAGATCGCGCTATTGATAATCTTGTTTCTCAGATAAATAAGCGCCGAATGCCTTGCCTAACATACGACCAATTACCGGAAACCGATGTTATCCATCATTTCAGCGGCATTTCTTTTATTATTCTTGACTGGAAATTACATAATAACAATGCCGTAGCTGACACCACAGAAGGCGTACGCCTTCCTGAAGGTGCAAGTGAAGCCAACATTCGGGAAAACATTGATTTTCTTAAGGAGCTTATAAAGTCATGTTTTGTCCCCATCTTCATTTTTACAAACGAATCAAAAGACGATGTTATCTCTAAACTAAAAGAGCATAGTTTATATCACGAAAATGGATGTAATCGTATTTTTATAAAAAATAAGAGTGAATTATCTGGGGAAAACAATACTGCTCGAAGTCGACTCTTCAAAACAATAGATGAATGGGCTATTAGAAATCCGTCAATATATGTGCTTAAAACGTGGGAGAAAGAATATCATAAAGCAAAAAATAAATTATTTAATGAGCTTTTTGAAATTAGTCCTTACTGGCCAAAGATTTTATGGAAATCCTTTGCAGACGATGGATCAAACAAATCTCTCGAACTTGGCGAAATGATTACACGCAATATATACACTAGAATGTCGCCATTTGAATTTTCCGATGAGATTCTTAAGAAACGAGGACCAGGGATTGAGAAAGATGCGATAAGAAAAGTACTTGAGGGAGAACGGTTCATAAGGTCGGATCATCTGCAGGCGAACGATATTGGTACAGGCGACATCTTCAAAGAAGAATATGTTGATAACGGTAGTAGAAAATTCAGATATTATTTGAATATTAGGGCACAATGTGACCTGCTTCGTTCATCAAGTCCTGACAAGATAGAGCTTTATTGTCTTAAAGGGCGCGTCATAGACGAAAAAACGATAAATAAAAAATCTGGAATTCCCTTTATGGAGGGGCAGTTTATAGAAAAGGTCAACCATGCCATAATAGGATGTATTGATGATGGTATAATTATCGAGTTTCTATTTCGTGATCTAAAAGTAAAAAAATGGAAAGACCTAAAAAGCACGCGTATCGGTCGCCTTCTTCCACCTTACATAACTCGTATCCAGCAACGTTATGCTCTTTACTTACAGCGACAAGGGCTTCCACGTACGCCTGAAGTGGCAGTTATGGGAAATGGGAGCAGTGATAGCTCTGGGGAGACGGATAGACCATGAGTGGAATAAATGAATTGACCCTTGAAACACGGTACTGACATTAAGGGAGGCGGCGTTGACAGATTTTTGGGTTATTGCGGAGCGGGCTTCCGCGTTTCCTCGACGGCCGTGGGGGGCCGGGTTGCGGCGCGCGGGGAAGCTATCCTTGCAAATGGAAAGGCATCCTTTTGTTTTGCAAGCATGATTTGCCGAACGCTCCGGTCCCAGGTGGAATGATTCCTTCGCCGGCATCCGGTGGCGGTGCTCCTGGGCCCCCGTCAGGTGGGCAAGACCACCCTCGCCAAGGCGATCCTCCGCGAATGGGAGGGACCGGCCGTCTACCTGGACCTGGAACTCCCCTCCGATGCGAACAAGCTGCGCGATCCCGAGCTGTACCTGCGCCGGCTCGCAGACTCTCTGGTCATCCTCGATGAGATCAGCGTGTGCCCGACCTCTTTCCGGTGTTGCGAGCTCTCGTGGATCAGCACCGGATTCCTGGCCGGCTCTTTCTGCTCGGCTCGGCGTCGCCCGAGCTCACCCGCCACGCGTCCGAGACCCTGGCGGCCCGGGTGGTCCGGTGCGAGCGCGGAGCGAGGAGATGATCGAGGTCTTTCGGATCCTAACCTCCCTTCCTTCCGGCCTCCCGGCGGGCCGAAGGCCCAGAGGCCAAGAAGCATGAGGGCCTTTTCGTTCGTCCACGCGGCCGACCTGCACCTGGACGCGGCGTTCCAGGGGTTCGCCGGCCTGCCCGATTCCCACGGCCACGTGTTCGAGACGTTGCGGCGGGCCACGTTCGAGGCGTTCGGGAACCTGATCCGGCTGTGCCTGGACGAGCGGGTGGACTTCCTCCTGGTGGCCGGCGACGTGTACAACGCGGCCGATCGCAGCCTGAGGGCCCAGCTGGCGTTCCGGGACGGCATGCGGCACCTGGCCGAGGCCGGCATCCGGGCCTACGTGGCCCACGGCAATCACGACCCCCTCGACTCCCGGGTCCACTCGGTGCGGCTGCCCGACACCGTGCACGTGTTCGGCAAGACCGAGTCCTCGGCGGTGTTCGAGAAGGAGGGGGAGCCGGTGGCCCGGATCCACGGAGCGAGCTTCCCCACCCGCACCGTGGGAAAGCGGTTCGCCCGGAAGATCCAGCGGGAGGGGCCCGAGCCGTTCCAGATCGGGCTCCTGCACTGTACCGTGGGCCCCCACGCCGGGCACGAGCAGTACGTGCCCCGCACCCTGGACGAGCTGCGCCGGGCCGGGCTCGACTACTGGGCCCTCGGCCACGTCCACACCCGGAGCGAGCTTTCGGAGCGCGACCCGTTCGTGGGGTACCCGGGCAACCTCCAGGGGCTCCACGCCAACGAGACCGGCCCCCGGGGCTGCTTCCTGGTGCGGGTGGACGAGGCGGGCCGGATGGCCCCCCCGGAGTTCGTGGCGGTGGACGCCGTGCGCTGGAGCCGCCGCACCCTGTCCATCGAGGGGCTGCCCGACATCCCCGCCCTGGAGCAGGCGCTCGGGGCCCTGCTCGACGAGGAGGCCCGCGGCAGCGACGGGCGGCCGGTGGTGGTGCGGATCGAGCTGAGCGGCCGGGGGCCCCTGCACGGCGAGCTCCTGCGGAGCGGCACCGCGGCCGCGCTCCTCGAGTCGACCCAGCGGGCCGGGGCCGATCTCGACCCGTTCGTGTGGCCGGAGCGGGTGGAGGTGCGCACCCGGCCCGAGGTGGACCTCGACCGGCGCCGCTCCGGTGACGACTTCGTGGGGGAGTGCCTTCGGCTGATCCAGGAGTACCGCGGGGCCGGCGCCGGCGGGCGGGAGCCGTTGCGGGCCTGCCTCGACGAGCTGTTCGGCCACCCCCGGGCGTCGCGTTTCCTTCCGGACCTGACCGACGACGACCTGCTCGAGCTCCTGGACGAGGTCGAGACCCTGTGCGTGGACCGGCTCGTCCCGGCGGAGGAGGGGTGATGCGCCTCGTGGAGATCCACGTCGATGGGTTCGGGGCGCTCCGGGATCGGTCCATCACCGACCTGCCGCCGGGCCTGTGCGTGTTCCACGGAGCCAACGAGGCCGGCAAGAGCACCCTGCTGGCGTTCGTGCGGCGGATCCTGTTCGGGTTCCCCGACCGCCGGTCCAACGTGAACCACTACGACTGCGTGCACGGGGGCAAGAAGAAGGGGCGCCTGGTGTTCCTCCGGGGCGACGAGCGCGTGGTGGTGGAACGGGTCGAGGGCGCCCGGGGCGGGCCCGTGAAGGTGGTGTTCGCGGACGGCACCCAGGGCGGCGAGGTCGAGCTGAGCCGGCTTCTGGGCAGCACCACCCGCGACGTGTACCAGAGCGTGCTCGCCTTCAGCCTGGACGAGCTCCAGACCTTCGAGACCCTTGCGAGCAACCAGGTGGCCGACGCCCTCTCGGTGGCGGCCATGGGCGAGAACCCCCAGCGGCTCGGGCAGGTGCGGGCGGAGTGGGAGAACGAGCTCCGGGAGCTGTTCACCCCCAGGGCCCACAAGGCCGCGGTCACCGAGGGGCTGCGGAGGATCGAGGACCTCCGGGACCGCGTCCGGGAGATGGAGCGGGACCCGGAGGCCTACGCCCGCCTGTGCGAGGAGATCGCCTCGCTGGAGGACGAGCTCCGGTCACTGGAGTCCGAGCGCAGGGAGAAGGGGGGGCTCCTCGTGGAGGTCCGCAACCTCATCCACGCGTGGCCGGACTGGCACGCGCGGGCCTTGGCCGCGGCCGAGCTTGCCGAGCTGCCCCGGGTGCCCTCGTTCCCCCCCGACGGGATCGGCCGGCTCGAGACCCTGGCGGGGGAACGCAGGACCCTCGAGCGGACCGGCGCCCAGCTCGGGGAACGTCTCCACGAGGTCCGGCGGGAGCTGGCCGCCGTCGAGTGGGACGGGGCGCTCCTGGCCGAGGCCCGGGCGGTGCGGGGGCTGGAGCGGGGCCTGAGCGGGTTCGAGGAGGCCCAGGGCCAGGTCCGGTCCCTGGAGCGCGAGCTCCAGGACCTGGAGCGGCGGCTGGAGTCCCTGGCCCGGGAGATCGGGCCGGGGTGGGCCGACCCGGAACGGCTGAGGCGGTTCGACCTGTCGAGCCGGAGCCGGGAGGCGTTCAGGGAACTCCAGGAGGCGGTGCGGGAGGGCCGGCACCGGGTGGAGGCCCTGCAGCGGGAGCGGGAGGCCGCCGAGAGGGCGCGGGCCGAGGCCGTGGAGATCGAACGCCAGCGGGCAGAGGCGTACCAAGAGATCCCGGAGCCTCCCCCCGGCCTCGACGAACGGGAGATCCAGGCCCATCACAGCAAACAGCAGCACTTTGCCGCGGCGCTTCGCGACCTGCCCTTGCGCAGGGAGGAGCTGCGCCGGGAGCGGGACGACCTGGCCCGGTTCCTCCAGGAGGTGGACCTGGACTGGCCCGAGGAGCGGATCGAGGGGCTCACCGGCACGGTGACCCTGCGGGAGGGGGTGCGCCGGGCCCAGGACCGCCTGGCCCGGGCCGACGAGGCGGTCACGCGCGCGGAATTGGCCGAGCGCCAGGCCCGGGAGCGGCTCGAAGAGGCCCGGGTCAAGGCGCTCCAGGCAGAGGGGCGGCTCGGGGAGGCCCCGGCCCCGCCCGTGCGGGACGAGGACGAGCTCCGGCAGCGCCGGGACCTGGTGCGCCGGCTCCGGGCCCGGCACGGGGCCGTGCTGCGCCTGGAAGCTGAGGTCCGGGCGGGGGAGCAGCGCCTGGCCGACCTGGAGGAGTCGCTGAGCGTCCGGGGCGGGCCCGACTCGGACGCCGGGACCCGGCTGCCCGGGTGGGTGTGGGGCGCGGCCGGCGTCGGCCTGGTGGCCGTGGCCGGCTGGGCGCTCCAATCCGGGAACGCGGCGCTGGCGGCCGCCCTGGCCGTGCTGGCCGCCGGGGGGGCGGTCGGGTACGGGCTCGTGCGGCGGCGCACCGCCCAGGTGGCCGCCGCGGAGCAGGCCCTCCGCAGGAGGCGCGACCAGGTGCGGGCCGAGCGGGAGGCCCTGCAAGACCGCCTCGGGGCGGCCCGGAAGGAGCTGGCCGACCTGTGCGAGGCCGGTGGGATCCCCGTGCCGGTCACGGACGAGGTGCTGGAGACCCTGGAGGCGGAGCTCGACGCCTGGGCCGGCCAGCTCCGGGAGCGCCGGATGCTGCTTCGGGCGGCGGACGAGGCCCGGGCCGAGCAGGCCGAGGCGGGAAGGAGGCTCGAGGCGGCCGAGCAGACCCGGGCCGAGGCGGGGCGGGCCCTGGAGGCGGCCCGCCGGGAGTGGGCGGACTGGCTCGGCCGGAACGGCTTCGACCCCTCCCTGTCGCCGGACATGGCCGTGGACGTGCTGCGCCGGTTGGAGGCGGCCCGGGAGCGGATGCGCTCGATCCGTAGCCTCGAGGACCGGATCGAGCGCATGGAGGAGACGTTGCGCGCAGACGTGGCCGGGCTCAACGCGCTCCTGGCGCGCCTGGGTCGGCCACCGGTGGAGCCGGAGTGGTTCGTGGAGACGGTCGGCAACCTGCTCGCCGAGGCGGACCGCGTCAAGGAGCTCGTGCGCCAGAAACAGGCGGCCCGGGAACGGGCCGAGGAGGCCCGCCGGAACCGGGAGCGGGCCGAGGAGGCCCTGGGGCAGGCCGACGAGCGGCTTCGGGACGCGCGCCAGGCCCTGGAGCGCGCCGAGGCGGCGTGGGCCGCCTGGGTCCGCGAGCAGGGCCTGCCCGAAGGGCTGTCGGTGGACGCGGCCGTGGACGTGCTCCGCCGCGTCGAGGCGTGCCAGGAGATCCTCGATCGCATCGAGGAGGGGCGCGCAGGGCTGGAGCAGCGCAAGAGCCGGGCCGCGGAGTTCCTCCGCCGGGCGAACGAGGTGCTGGCGGGGCTGGGCCGGCCGCCCTGCGACCCGGGGCAGGTGCCCGGCGCGGTGGCCGCGCTGGCCCAGGACCTGGAGCACGCCCAGAGGGCCTTTCAGAAGGCCGAGGGCCTTAAGGCCCGGATCGCCGACCTGGAGGGGGAGCTGCGGTCCCTGGAGGGCCCCTTGCGGGCGAACCGCTCCGAGATCGAGGGCCTGCTCCGGAAGGCCGGGGCCCGAGACGAGGACGAGTTCCGTCGCAAGGCCGAGGTGTTCCGGCGCAGGGCCGAGCTGGAGCGAGAGGTACGGATCCGGGAGGCCTCGCTGGCGAACCTGCTGGGCGACGGGGCGCTCGAGATGCTGGAGCGGGCCTACCGGGAGCGGAGCGCGGAGGACTACCGGCAGCAGGAGGCCGCGCTGGCCCAGGAGCTGGAGACCCTGGGTGACCGGATCAGCGAGCTCCACCAGCGCCTGGGGGCGAAGCGACGCGAGCTCGACCAGCTGGAGAAAAAGGAGGAGATCTCGGCCCTCCGGCTCCGGCTCGCGGCCGAGACCGGGGCCCTGCAGGACCGGGCCCGACAGTGGGCGCGGCTGCGGCTGGCCCTGTTCGTCCTCGAGAAGGCCCGGGAGAAGTACGAGGAGAGCCATCGGCCCGAGGTGCTGAGGGAGGCCGAGACCACCTTCGCCCGGCTCACCTCCGGCCGCTATGTGGGCATCCGGTCTCCGCTGGGCGAGAAGGGGGCCCTGCGGGTGGTCGCGGCCGACCGGTCCGAGCTCACGCCCGGGCAGCTCAGCCGGGGCACGGCCGAGCAGCTCTACCTCTCGATCCGGTTCGGGTTCGTGCGCCGATTCCTGCGGGGCACCGAGCCCCTGCCCCTGGTGTTCGACGACATCCTCGTGAACTTCGACCCCGACCGGGCCCGGGCCGCGTGCGAGGCCATCCGAGACCTGGCCGACGAGGCCCAGATCCTCTTCTTCACCTGCCACCCCGAGACCGTGGACCGGTTCCGCATCGTCTGTCCCCAACTGGAGGTGAGGGAGCTCGTCGCTTCGTAGCGGGGTGTACGGCCGGAGGCCCCCCTGGGGGGCGGTGCTTGAAGGGTCCGGGGCGGTTCGGCTACCATGCCCCGGCCCCGTGCTTCCCCCGGACGAGCCATGAGACGACCTTCCGACCGCGCCGTGGTACAGGCGCTCCTCTTGGCGGCTTGCTTTCTCATCCTGGCCCGGCCCGAGCGGCTGTGGTCGTCGATCCCCCCGCGGCTTCCCCCCGACGTGGTGGCCCCGGTGTTCGAGCCGGTGGCCGACCCGGTGGTTCCGCCCCTGTCCGAGATCCTGGCCGACCGGGCCGAGGACGGGCTGCTGCGGGCGGCCGGGGCCCGCAGGGTGGCCGGCAAGGTGGGCCGGGGGGAGAACCTGGCCTCGCTGCTGGGGGCCGCCGGGGTGCCGGCCCGGGAGGTGCTGGCGTTCGCAAAGGCCCTGAAGCCCGCCCTGGATCCCCGGCGGATACGGCCGGGCGACGACTACGAGGTGTGGGTGGGGCCCGGGGGCCGGATCGTGCGGTTCGAGTACCGCCGCAGCCCCCTGGAGGTGTACCGGGCCGAGGCCATCCCGGCGGGCGGGTGGAGGGCCTGGCGGGTGGACGTGCCGGTGGACCGGCGCGAGACCAGCCTGGTGGGCCGGGTGGACGGCAGCCTGTACGAGGCGTTCCTGGGAGCCGGGGCCGACGTGGACCTGGTCATGGCGTTCGTGGAGCTGTTCTCCTGGGACGTGGACTTCACCCGCGAGACCCGGGAGGGGGACGAGTTCCGGGTGATCTACGAGCGGCTGTGGGTGGGGGACGAGCTGGTGGGCAACGGCCGGATCCTGGCGGCCCAGTACCGGGGCCGCTCGGGCACCCACACGGCCGTGTACTACCGCTCCAAGCGTACCGAGGGGTACTTCGACCCCGACGGCGGCAGCGTGCGCAAGAGCTTCCTGCGCTCGCCCCTGCGGTTCACCCGGATCTCGAGCCGGTTCTCCCTGCGGCGGCGCCACCCGATCCTGAAGGTCGTGCGGCCCCACCGGGGGGTGGACTACGCCGCGCCCCGGGGTACGCCGGTGTGGAGCGTGGCCGACGGGGTGGTGAAGTTCGCGGGCTGGAAGGGGTCGGCTGGCAAGGTGGTGATCGTGCGCCACAGCCGGGGGTACGAGACCTACTACAACCACCTGTCCCGGTTCGCCCGGGGGGTGCGGCGGGGCACGCGGGTGCGCCAGGGCCAGGTGATCGGGTATGTGGGGAGCACGGGGCTGGCCACCGGCCCCCACCTGGACTTCCGGGTGAAGAAGAGCGGCCGGTGGGTCAACCCCCTGACCGAGCGCTACCCGGCGGGGGACCCGGTCCCCAGGGCCGAGCTCGAGGCCTACCGGGCCTGGGCGGCCCGATGGGTGGAGCGGCTCCAGGCCCTGTCGCCGCGGATGGAGGTGGCCCGGGAGGCCCGGCCGTGAGGGCCGTGGTCCAGCGGGTCAGCCGGGCCGAGGTGCGGGTGGGGGGCGAGCCGGTGGGCCGGATCGGCCGCGGATTTTTGGTGCTGGTGGGGATGGAGCCCGACGACGACGCCGAGGACGCGGCTTACGTGGCCGGCAAGGTGGCGGGCCTGCGGGTGTTCGAGGACGAGGCCGGCCGGATGAACCGGGATCTGGCGGCCGTGGACGGGGCGGTGCTCCTGGTGAGCCAGTTCACCCTGCTGGGGGACTGCCGCAAGGGCCGTCGGCCGTCGTTCACGGGTGCGGCCCCGCCCGACCTGGCCGAGGCCCTGTACGAGGACGTGGCCGAGCGCCTGCGCCGGGCCGGGGTGCCGGTGGCCACGGGTCGGTTCCGGGCCGAGATGGAGGTGGAGCTGGTGAACGACGGGCCGGTGACGCTGCTGCTGGACTCGAAACGGCGGTTCTGACCATGGTGCTGGGTGTTCTTTCCGACACCCATCTGTCCGAGCCCGACGAGCGGCTCGAGGCGGTGCTGGCCGGCCCCCTGGGGCCGGCCCAGATGCTCCTGCACGCGGGCGACCACACCGGGCCGGCCGTGGTGGACCACCTGGAGTTCGTGGAGCCCCGGCCGTACCACGGGGTGCTGGGCAACATGGACGGGCCCGGGCTCGCGGGACGGCTGCCCCCCACCCGGGTGCTGGAGGTGGGAGGGTGCCGGGTGGGCCTGATCCACGGCTGGGGTCCGCCCGACGGCCTGGTGAACCGGGTGGCCGGGGTGTTCCGGGCCGAGGAGGTGAGCCTGGTGGTGTTCGGCCACAGCCACCGGGCCGAGGACCGGATGGTGGGAGGAATTCGGCTCGTGAACCCCGGCTCCGCGTTCGATCGGCGCTGGTCGCTCCGCCGCACGGTGGCCCTGGTGGAGGTGGGGCCGTCCGGGGTGGTGGGGGTGGAGTTCGTGGAGGTGCCGGGGTGACCCCGAAGCGGCTGTGGGCGCCCTGGCGCATCGAGTACATCCGGGGGCCCAAGCCCCAGGGGTGCGTGTTCTGCAACGCCCTGGCTGCGGGGGACGACCCGGGCGCGCTGATCCTCCGGCGGCGCGGGGGCGCCTTTGTCATCATGAACCGCTACCCGTACAATGCGGGGCATCTCATGGTGCTGCCGGTGCGCCACGTGGGCGGCATGGAGGACCTGTCCCCGGCCGAGGCCGCGGAGGTGTGGCGGCTGGCGGTGGAGGCCAAGGCCGCCCTCGACCGGGTGGTGCGGCCCGACGGGTACAACGTGGGCCTCAACCTGGGCCGGGCCGCCGGGGCCGGGGTGGCCGAGCACCTGCACCTGCACGTGGTGCCCCGGTGGGTGGGCGACACGAACTTCCTCCCGGTGCTCGACGACGTGCGGGTGGTGAATCAGTACCTGGAGGACCTGTACGCCCAGATCCGCGAGGCCTGGACCGAGCGGGCCTGAGGGCGGGGATCGTCCGGCTTCGAGGAGGAGTCCATGTTTCGTTTCATCAAGCGGGTGGTGCTGGCCGCGGTGATCGTGGCGGTGGCCCTGGTGGCGATCCAGCCCGAGAACCTCCAGGCCCTGGGCCAGACGATCCAGTTCCACATCAAGCTCTGGGACCTGTGGACCTTCTACTCCACCCCCCCGTTCCCGGTGGCCCTGCTGTTCGGGGTGTTCTTCCTGCTGGGCCTGGTGGTGGCCGGGTTCCACGGGATCTTCGAGCGGATCGCGCGGCGGGCCGAGGTGCGCAAGCGCGACCGCCGCATCCGCGAGCTGGAGAAGGAGCTCGAGCGCCTGCGCAAGCAGCTGGCCGAGCTGCCCCCGCCCCCGCCCGAGCCGAGCCCCCCGGCCCAGACCGGCCCCGCCGCCCCGCCTGCGGCCGCTCCCCCCGAGGAGGAGCCCACTCTTTAGCACCGCGGAGAGCCCATGCCGGCCGCCCCCCAACCCAAGAACGAGGCTGGCGCACCCCGGCTCACGCCCATGATGCGCCAGTACCTGGAGCTCAAGCAGGCCCACCCCGACTGCATCCTGCTGTTCCGCCTTGGCGACTTCTACGAGATGTTCTTCGAGGACGCCGAGGTGGCCAGCCGGGAGCTCGAGATCACTCTGACCAGCCGCGAGAAGGGGGACAACGCCGTGCCCATGTGCGGGGTGCCCTGGCACTCGGCCAAGGGTTACATCGCCCGGCTGGTGGAACGCGGCCACAAGGTGGCGATCTGCGAGCAGGTGGAGGACCCCCGCGAGGCCAAGGGCATCGTGCGCCGCGAGGTGGTACAGGTCATCACCCCCGGGCTGGTGACCGACACCGAGATGATCGAGGCCAAGGAGCCCCAGTACCTGGCCGCGGTGACGCCCGGCCGCCGGGCCGTGGGGTTCGCCTACGCCGACGTCACCACCGGCACGTTTCGGGTGGGCGAGGCCCGGGACTGGGACGAGCTGGCCGACGAGCTCGGCCGGGTGGGCCCCCGGGAGGTGCTGGTGCCCGAGGGCGAGGAGGTGCCGCCCGCGGTGTTCGGCCCGGGGGTCGAGGTGACCCGCCGGCCGGCCGAGGAGTCCGACCGACGCCGGGCCCGGAAGCGGCTGCGGGACCACCTGGCCGGGGCCGACCTGGCCGGCTACGGCGTGGACGACCTGGCCGAGGGGCTCCGGGCCGCGGCCGCGGTGCTCACCTACGTGGGCGCCAACTACCCCAGCGCCCTGGCCAACCTGAGGTCCCTGGCCCGGCACGCCTCGGGAACCCACCTGGTGCTCGACGAGACCACCCTGCGCAACCTGGAGGTGTTCGCCACCCTGTCGGGGGGCCGGCGGGAGGGCACCCTGGTCCACCTGCTGGACCGGACCCGCACGCCCATGGGAGGCCGGTGCCTGCGGGAGTGGCTGGCGTTTCCCCTGCGGGACGTGGACGCGATCCGGGCCCGCCAGGAAGCGGTGGCCGAGCTGGTGCGCCGGGGCGACACTCGTCGTCGTATCCGGGAGCTTCTCAAGCAGGTGTACGACGTGGGCCGGCTGGCCGGCAAGGTGGCCATGGCCACGGCCAACGCCCGGGACCTGGTGGCCCTGCGCACCTCGCTGGGGTGCCTGCCGGGGCTGGCCGAGCTCCTCCACGGCGCGGACTCGGCCCTGCTGGCCGCCCTGGGCCGGGACCTGGGCCCCCTGCCCGACCTCACCGACCTCCTGACCCGGGCCCTGGTGGACGACCCGCCGGTGGTCCTCACCGAGGGAGGCATCCTGCGCGACGGGTTCGACCCCGAGCTGGACGAGCTCCGGCTGATCCAGCGGGACGGCCGGGGCTGGATCGCGGGGCTCCAGGCCCGGGAGCGGGAGCGCACGGGCATCGGGTCGCTCAAGATCGGGTTCAACAAGGTGTTCGGGTACTACATCGAGGTCACCCGGGCCAACCTGCACCTGGTGCCCCCGGAGTACGAGCGCCGCCAGACCCTGGCCAACGCCGAGCGGTTCGTGACCCCCGAGCTCAAGGAGATGGAGGCCAAGGTGCTGGGGGCCGAGGACCGGGCCAAGGCCCTGGAGTACCGGCGGTTCGTGGAGCTGCGCGACGAGGTGGCCCACCACCTGGACGCGCTGCACGCCCGGGCCCGGGCCCTGGCCGTGCTCGACGTGCTGGCCGCCCTGGCCGAGGTGGCCGTGGAGCGCGGGTACGCCTGCCCCAAGGTCCACGAGGGGTTCGAGCTGGCCATCCAGGGGGGGCGCCACCCGGTGGTGGAGGCGAGCCTCCAGGGCGAGCGGTTCGTGCCCAACGACCTCACCCTGGACGCGGACCAGCACCTGGCTGTCATCACCGGGCCCAACATGGCGGGCAAGTCCACCATCCTCCGGCAGACCGCCCTGATCGTGCTCATGGCCCAGATGGGCTCGTTCGTGCCGGCCGAGAGCGCGTCGGTGGGCCTGGTGGACCGCATCTTCACCCGGGTGGGGGCGTCGGACGACCTGGCCCGGGGCCGGTCCACCTTCATGGTGGAGATGACCGAGACGGCCAACATCCTCCACAACGCCACCCCCCGCAGCCTGGTGGTGCTCGACGAGATCGGCCGGGGCACCTCCACCTTCGACGGCCTGTCCATCGCCTGGGCCGTGGCCGAACACATCCACGACCTGGGCGCCCGTACCCTGTTCGCCACCCACTACCACGAGCTCACCGATCTGGAGCGCACCTGCAAGGGGGTGCGCAACTACAACGTGGCCGTGAAGGAGTGGGAAGGGAAGGTGATCTTCCTCCGCCGCCTGGTGGAGGGCGGGGCGAGCCGCTCCTACGGCATCCAGGTGGGCCGGCTGGCCGGCCTGCCCGAGGCCGTGGTGGCCCGGGCCCGGGAGGTCCTGGAGAACCTGGAGGAGGGGGAGCTCGACGAGGGGGGGCGGCCCCGGCTGGCCCTCTCGCACCGGCTCGCCGCTGCGGCGCCCCCCCGGCAGCTGGACCTGTTCGCCGCGGCCCGGGAGCGCCGGCTCACGGGGCTGGTGCGGGAGGTGGCCTCGGTACCCGTGGAGGGCCTGACCCCGGTCGAGGCCCTGGTCCGCCTCGATGAGCTCCGCGCCCGGGCCCGGGATCTGCTGGAGAAGGAGGCCCGGGAATGAGGGGCCTTGAGAGGCGGAGCGGCGCCCGCGCCGGGTCCGGAGCATCGGCTCCACGGTTGCGGCCCGGGGACGGGGCCCGGTTCCGGCCGGCCGCGAGTGCGGCATCCGATCGCCGCGCCTTTCCATGCCGTTGGCTGGGCCGGCACCTCGGGCCTCGCCGACGGAACACCGAGGGCTCCGCAGGCGGGTCGCACAGGGGGAGGGCGTGGCGAGCTGAGGGGCCGCGTCCGGCGCTCCACCGGGCCCCGTCCCCGGGCCTCCTGGCCGCCGTGCTGGGAATGCTCGCGCTGGTGCTGGGGCTCCTGGTGCCGGCCGGGGCCGTGGCCTCGGCCCTGCCGGCCGTGGTGGAGGCCTACATCCACCAGCGCGAGGGGGACGTGGACGCGGCCCTCGACGCCCTGGAGCGGGCCCTGGACGCGGACCCGTCCTCGGCGTTCCTGCGGGCCGAGATCGCCCGCACCCTGGGGCGGGAGCGGCGCTACGACGAGGCCCTGGCCGTGGTGAACGAGGGGCTGTCCGCCCGGCCCGACCACCCCGACCTCCTCCTGCTGCGGGCCCAGCTGCTCCAGGTGCTCGGCCGGTCCGAAGAGGCGGCCGAGGCGGCGTCCCGGGCGGCCCAGGCCGGGGCCGGGGACCGGGCCTATGACCTGGCGGTGCGGATCCGCGAGAGCCTGGGACAGGTGGACGCGGCCCTCGATCTGGCCCGGGCCTGGGCCGAGGCTTCGGGCTCGGCCGACGCCTGGTTCGCCCGGGGGCGGCTGCTGGGCCGGGCGGGCCGGACCGACGAGGCCCGGGCGGCCCTCCGGCGGGCCCTGGACAAGGATCCGAACCACCGGGCGGCGCTTCGGGCCCTGGCCGGGCTGGAGGCCGAGGCGGGCAACGCGGCCCAGGCCGAGGGGCTGTACCGTCGGGTGATCGAGGCCAACCCCCACGACGTGGAGGCCCGGTTCCGGCTGGGCCAGGTGCTGCTCAAGCAAGGCCGGGTGGACGAGGCCCTGGAGGTGTTTGAGGCGGCCGAGCGCTGGAGCGGGGGTGACCCGTCCCTGCGGTTCCGGTTGGGGGTGCTCCTGCTCCAGGAGGACCGGCCGGCCGAGGCGGAGACCGTGTTCCGGACCATGGCCCAGGCCCACGCCGACGACCCCCGGGCCTGGTATCTGCTGGGCGTGAGCCTGCTGGCCCAGGAGAAGTACGCCGATGCCCTCGACGCCCTGGAGCGGGTGCCCGAGTCGGCCGAGGAGTACCCCGACGCCGTGGTGCGGCGGGCCATCGCGCTGGACAGCCTGGATCGGGCCGGCGAGGCCCGCCAGCTCCTGGAGGGGTGGCTGGCCGGGCACCCGGACGACGAGGAGGTGACCCTGGCCCTGGTGGGGTTCTGGGAGGACCGGGGTGAGTTCCGGAAGGGGGTCGAGGTGCTGGAGCGGTACCTGGCCGACCACCCAACCCGGAACTCCCGAGTGTACTTCACCCTGGGCGTGCTGTACGACAAGCTCAAGGACTGGTCCAAGAGCGTCGAGGCCATGAAGCGGGCCCTGGAGCTCAACCCCGACGACCCCTACGCCCTCAACTACCTCGGGTACACCTATGCCGAGCAGGGCATTCATCTGGAGGAGGCCGAGCGGCTCCTGCTGAAGGCCCTCGACCTCAAGCCCGGCGACGGGTTCATCACCGACAGCCTGGGGTGGGTGTACTACAAGCAGGGCCGGTACGCGGAGGCGGCCGCCACCCTGCGCAAGGCCCTGGAGGCCCAGCCCGAGGACCCCGTGATCTGGGAACACCTGGGCGACGCTCTGGTGGAGCTGGGCCGCGACGAAGACGCGGCCGAGGCCTACCGCAAGGCCCTGGAGTTCGCCCCCGACTCCGAATCGGTGCGGGGGAAGTTGGAGGCCCTGCAGTGAGCGCTCGGACGGCTCCTGTACTTCTAGCCCTCCTGCTCGCCCTGGCCGGGTGCGGCCCCCGGTTCGTTCGGCCTGGGGCCGGCCCCGCCGTGGACCCGGCCCCGTGGGTTCGGGCCCTCGAGGAGTATAACCGTGGACCCCGGCAGCTCCGGCTGGCCGGGGTCTTTCGGTCCGGTGCCTGGGGCCGGGCCCGGTTCGGGGCGGCCGTGGCCGAGGGGGCGGGAGTCCGGGTGGACGCGGTGGCCGGGCCCTTCGGCACGACCGCCTTCGTCCTGGCATGTCGGGACGACCGGTGTCGGGTGTACGTTCCGAGCGAGCGCCGGGCCGTGGAGCTGGACACGGGCGGCGCATGGTTGGCCCGGGTGCTGCTGGGACGGGTGCCCACGATGGGGCCGGCCCGGGCGGCCTGGCGCACGCCGGACGGCGGAACGGTCCTCCTGCTCGGGGGCCCGGGCGGCTGGACCCAGGAGGTGGAGTGGGGGCCCGAGGGGCGGCGGCCCCGGCGGGCCCGGTTCGTGCGGCAGGGCCGGGTCGAGGCCGAGATCTCCTGGGAGGGCCGGGTAGCTGGGGTGAGGTTCTGGTACCCCGCCCGGATCGGACTGAAGCTTCGGGAGCCCTCTGCCGATTATGAGATGGAGCTCACCCGGGTGGCGCCGGCCGACGGTCTCGAACCGGACCTCTTCGTGCTTCGGCTCCCGCCGGGGGTCACCGTGGAACGAGCGGAGGGAACCGAAGGGTGGAAGCCAAGCCGAGTGCCCCTGTTGCACCGGATGCCCCCGGGGTAGGGACTGCGCCTGCCCCCGACCCCCAGGGCCTCATGGGACGCCGGGACTTCCGGGTCCTGGTGATCGACGACTCCCCGGGCCTGCGGCGCGAGGTGCTGGCCCTTCTAGACCGGGTGGACTTCGTGACCGAGGCTCGGGAAGCCTCGAACGGGCTCGAGGGGTTCAAAAAGGCAGTAGGATCCCACCCCGACCTGATCCTGTGCGACCTGATCATGCCGTCGGTCGACGGGTTCAAGTTCCTGACCCTGGTACGGGCCCGGCCCGAGCTGCGGGACGTGCCGGTCATCATCCTCACCGGTGAGACCGACGTGGACACCAAGATCCGGGGGCTGGAGCTGGGGGCCAGCGACTACGTGACCAAGCCGTTCGACGCCGGGGAGCTGCTGGCTCGGATCAAGGTCCAGCTCAAGATCAAGGCCCTTCAGGACGCCCTCAAGGCCTCCAACGACCGGCTCCGGGTCCTCTCGTCCACCGATCCCCTCACCGGTCTGTACAACCGTCGTCATTTCATGGGGGTGCTCGAGAGAGAGTTCGAGCGCGCCGACCGGTACGGCACCCCCCTGTCGTTCGTGATGTTCGACCTCGACCATTTCAAGCGCTTGAACGACACTTTTGGTCATCAGGCCGGGGACGACGTCCTGCGGGAGCTGGGCCGGATGGTGAGGGAGGCGGTGCGCACCTCGGACGTGGCCGGTCGCTACGGCGGCGAGGAGTTCTGCGTGATGCTGCCCCACACCGAGGTGGAGGGCGCGGCCAAGTTCGCCCGGCGGCTGCGGCTTACCGTGGAGAACCATCCGTTCCCTGCCCAGGGCGAGACCCTTAAGGTCACGGCCAGCTTCGGTGTGGCAGCCTGCCCGTCGGCGGGGGTGGAGCGGGCCCAGGACCTGATCGGTCTGGCCGACGAGGCCCTGTACCAGGCCAAGAGCGAGGGCCGAAACCGCGTGGTGGTGAGGAAGCCATGAACTGTCCCCGATGCCGACACCTGAACGCTCCGGAGCGAAACTTCTGCGGTGGGTGCGGCCTGCCGCTGACCTCGTTCTGCACCCGCTGCGGGTTCCGAAACCTGGCGTCCGATCGGTTCTGCGGCGGGTGCGGATCGGCCCTGCGTGCGGATGCCTGCCGGGGGACGGCAGCGGTCGAGCCCGCCGGAGATCGGGCGCGGCCAGAGGCCCCGGTAGGGGACTCGGCCCTGGAGGAGCTCCTTCAGGCGGCCCAGGATGCGGCCGACTCCGCGGCCGAGCCCGTGGAGCAGAGGGTGAGTCAGGACGACATCGACGCCCTGTTCGGAGGGTAGCCGGGTGATCCAGGCCATGCCCAAAAAGGTCGAGGCCCGCCTGGGCCAGCTGCTGGTCGAGGACGGGGCCCTCACCCCCGAGGAGCTCGAGCAGGCCCTGGCCGAGCGCCAAAGCCGGGGGCTCGCGGGCAGGCCCCTGGGACGGTTCCTGGTGGAGGCGGGGTACGTCAAGGAGAAGGAGTACCTCCAGGCCCTGGGCCGACAGTTCAATCTGGCCGTGATGGACCTGGAGGACGTGAGCATCCAGGAGGCCCTCCTGGAGGAGGTCCCGGCCGACTTCTGTCGGAGGCACAGGGTGGTCCCCCTGTTCGCCATCGGCGACGAGGTTACGGTCGCCGTGGCCGACCCCACCAAGATCGAGGTGATCGACCTCCTCTCCGGCATGCTCAAACGGCAGGTCCAGCCGGTGCTGGCCAGCGAGACCCAGGTGCTCCAGGCGGTGCACGCCCGCTACCGAGGGGAGGACGAGGCCGAGGACGAGCAGGACGACTTCGTCACCCTGAGTCGGCTCGACGTGGACTCGGGGGGCGAGGTGGCCGACATCGAGAGCCTGCGGCGGGCCGGCGAAGAAGCCCCCATCGTGAAGCTGGTGGACAAGGTGCTCAAGCTGGCGGTGCGCGAGGGTGCCAGCGACATCCACATCGAGCCCGGCGAGGACAACCTGCTCGTGCGATTTCGCATCGACGGGGTTCTCCACAAGCGGTTCGCGTTCTCGACCCGGCTGGCGTCGGCCGTGGTGAGCCGGGTCAAGATCCTATCGGACCTGGACATCTCGGAGCGGCAGCGGCCCCAGGACGGCCGGATCCAGCTCAAGATGGGGGAGCGGGAGCTGGAGTTCCGGGTGAGCATCCTGCCGGTGTACTACGGCGAGAAGGTGGTGATGCGGATCCTGGATCGGGCCAGCGTCCGGGTGAGCCTGGAGGACCTGGGGTTCTCGCCCCGGAACCTGGCCCTGTTCGAGTCGATGATCCGCCAGCCCAACGGTATCGTGCTGGTCACCGGGCCCACGGGCAGTGGCAAGTCCACCACCCTGTACGCAGCCCTCAACGCGATCAACTCCATCGAGAAGAACATCGTCACGGTGGAGGACCCGGTGGAGTACCAGATCCCGCTGATCAACCAGGTAGGAGTGAACCCCAAGAGGGGGCTGACTTTTGCCGGGGCGCTCCGGTCGATCCTGCGGCAGGACCCCGACGTTATCATGATCGGTGAGATCCGGGACCCCGAGACCGGCCACATCGCCGGCGAGGCGGCCCTGACCGGGCACCTGGTCCTGTCCACCCTGCACACCAACGACGCGCCCAGCTCGGTGACCCGGCTGGTGGAGATGGGGGTGGCGCCGTTCCTGCTGGCGCCGACCCTGCTGGGGGTCCTGGCCCAGCGACTGGCCCGTCGGATCTGCCCTCAGTGCAAGGCGCCCTACGACCCCAAGCCGGCCGAGATCGCCGAGGCGGGGGCCGAGGCCCTAGTGGGCAAGGTCACGTTCTACCGGGGTCGCGGCTGCGGCTACTGTGGGGGCAGTGGGTACCGGGGACGCACGGGCATCCACGAGGTGCTGAAGGTGGACGAGGCCATCCGGGACCTGATCCTGGAGCGGGCGAGCACGGGCCAGATCCGCCGGGCGGCCCAGGCCAACGGCCTGCGGGATTTGAGGTTCGACGGGCTCCGGAAGGTGGTGGCCGGGGTGACCACCCTGGAGGAGGTGATCCGGGTCACCAAGGCGGTGGAGTAGGGGATGAGGGCCGAGTACGTCAACGCGTTCCTCGTGCCGTCGGTGCGGGTTCTGGAGAAGATGGCCCGGGCTTCAGTAAGGCTGGGCAAACCCCAACGGCTCGAGGATTTGGGGCTGGGCGACAGCCTGTGCATCCTCATCGGCCTCCAGGGTCGCCTCAACGGGGCGGTGGTGCTCGCGGCCTCCCATGCTGTGGCGCAGGCCGTGGCCGAGCGGGTCGTGGGGGGGCCCCTGAAGGACGCTCGGGAGGTTCGGGTGATCCTGGCGGAGCTGGCGAATACCATCGTCGGAAACGCCACAGGCCACCTGTACGATCTGGGGGTTCGAGAGGGGATCACCCCGCCCACCGTGGTGGACGGGGAGGCGGTAAACCTGGACTTCGGCAAAGGTATGGAGAGCGTGCTCCTGCCCTTGGAGACCGAGGCAGGTCGGGTGGATCTGGTGGTGTCCCTGGCGCCCGAGAGGCCTTGAGGGCGAGCGGAACAAGGAGCGGAGACGATGGCGAAGCGGGCCCTGGTGGTGGACGACAGCCCTTACATCCAGAAGGAGCTCACGAAGATCCTGGAACGCCACGGGTGCGAGGTGGTGGCCACGGCCTCCAACGGGCTCGAGGCGGTCAAGAAGTACAAAGAGCTCAAGCCGGACTTCGTGACTCTGGACCTGGTGATGCCCCAGATGGGGGGCATCCAGACCCTGGTGCTCCTGCGCAAGCTGGATCCCCGGGCCACGGTCATCATGGTGAGCTCCATGTCGAGCAAGGACAAAATCGTGGAATGCGCCAAGGCCGGGGCCAGGCACTACATCCTCAAGCCGTTCGAGGAGGAGAAGGTGGTGGAGGTCTTAAACCAGGTGGTGTTCGGGTCCGGCTGAGCCCGCCCTCCCTTCGGCCCGCCGCGCTACCCGAAACCCCTGTGCCCGGCGGGATGCCCTAACCAGGGCCGTTTCGGTCCGACTTCGCGAGGATGGCCCGCCATGCCCCCGGTCCTTGCCCGCCAGATCCTGGAACCCTGCCTGCGCATCGACCGCCAGGCCCGCGAGTTTTATCTCTGCCTCGCCGGGGCCGCAGCCGATCCGGGCCTCGCGGCCTTGTGGAGGCAGATGGCCGCGGACGAGGCTCGTCACGTGGAGATCTGGAGCCAGGCCCTACGGCGTTGGGCGGACCGATCCGTGGCCGAGGTGCTGGGGAAGCCGGGGCGGCTGGCCCGGGACCTGGCCGTGCTCGAGTTTCGGGTGGCCGAGCTCTTGGCCGAGCCACCGGGGCCAGACCCTGCCCGGGCGTTCCTGGTGGCCTACCGGCTGGAGTTCTACCTGTTGGATCCGGGCATGGATGTGCTGCTTCTCCTTGCCTCGGGGGAAAAAGGGGGGGGCGTGGATGGAGAGTACGCCCGGCACATCGAACGGCTCGTCCGGGGCTTCGAACGCTACCGTGGAGGGGATCCCATGGCGGCTTTGGCCGGCGAGATGCTGGGGCAGCTGTGGTCCCAGAGCCGGTCCCTGGCCCAGCACCTCAAGGTGCTCCGCGATCTCAAGACCCTGGTCCCGATCTGTTCGGAGTGCAAGAGGATCCGTGACGACGCGGGGTACTGGCAGCACGTGGAGGCGTACCTCAAGACCCACGCCGGGTTCGAGTTCACCCACGGAGTGTGCCCAGCGTGCTCCCGACGGCTGTATCCACCCCACGGAGAGGAGGGGCCCGAGAGCCCCGGGTGATGCTGAGGTGGTAGCAGGGCCTATGCCCTCATCGCCGAAAGCGCGCCCGGCTCGTTGCCTTCAAGATGGGGGCCGAGGCCACGTAGGCCCAGAGGAAGCTGGTCAGCAGGAACTCCGGGGGCCGCAGGGCCACAAAGATCGTGACGACACCGCCGAATGCAACGAAGAAGGGACCCATCTTCATCTTGCGGCGGTCGTCGGTCTGGGAAGACGGGGTGGTGTAGATGCCGGGGCCGAACGCTATGGGCAGCCCGTCCACGGTGGAGAGCCCCGGGGCCAGGGCGCCGGCTATGAGCGGGATCGCCACCCGTGCCGGGGTGAAGGCCTGACCCATGACCACTGCCGGGCTCAACGCCAGCCCGCGCTGGCGGCCCGGTTGCATCAGGCACGAGCCGGCGCAGAATACGGGCCAGGCGAAAGGGGCGGTCCTGGCCGCCCCTCCTCTTCGACTGACAATGGGGCGCGATCAGCCGGTCTTGCCAAGCTTGCGCTCCTCCTCCATTTTCCGCAGCTCGACCCGACGGATCTTGCCGGACACGGTCTTGGGAAGCTCTCTCACGAACTCGATCTCGCGGGGGTACTTGTAGGGCGCGGTTTCCTTCTTCACGTGGTCCTGGAGCTCCTTCACGAGCTCGTCCGAGGGCTCGAACCCGGGGGCCAGGATCACGAAGGCCTTCACGATGGTGCCCCGCAGCGGGTCCGGCGAGCCCACCACCGCGCTCTCGGCCACGGCCGGGTGGCTCTGCAGGGCGCTCTCCACCTCGAACGGCCCGATCCGGTAGCCCGAGGCCTTGATCACGTCGTCGGCCCGGCCCACGAACCAGAAGTACCCGTCCTCGTCCTTGTAGGCCTTGTCGCCGGTGAAGTACCAGTCCCCCACGAACGCCTCGGCCGTGGCCTCCTGGTTCTTCCAGTAGCCCCGGAACAGCCCCACCGGGTGCTCGGGCTTCACCTGGACCGCGATGTGGCCCTCCTCGCCCGTGGGCACGGGGTTGCCGTCGTCGTCCACCACGTCCACATGGAACCCGGGGGTGGGCTTGCCCATCGAGCCGAGCTTCACCGGCATGCACGGGAAGTTGGCGATCAGGTTCACGGTCTCGGTCTGGCCGAACCCGTCGTAGATGGTGGTGCCGGTGTGCTCTTTCCACACCTTGATCACCTCGGGGTTCAGGGGCTCGCCGGCCGAGCAGGAGTGGCGGATGCTCGAGAGGTCGTACCGGCCGAGGTCCTCGAGGATCAGCATCCGGTAGGCCGTGGGCGGCGCACAGAAGGTGGTCACCCCGCAGGTCTCGATGAGCTTCAGGTGGGTCTTGGCGTCGAACTTGCCGGACGCGTCGTGCACCATGACCGCGGCGCCGATCTGCCACTGGCCGAACAGCTTGCCCCAGGCCGCCTTGGCCCAGCCGGTGTCCGACAGGGTCCAGTGGAGGTCGGTGGGCTTGAGGTCCTGCCAGAATTTGGCGGTGATGATGTGGCCGATGCCGTACGAGGCCTGGGTGTGGGGAACCATCTTGGGGTACTTGGTGGTGCCCGAGGTGAAGTAGATCAGCATGATGTCGTCGGACCGGGTGGGCTCCACCTCGTCGGGCGAGAGCTTGGGCGAGGCCTTGGCCATCAGCTCCCCGAACGAGAGCCAGCCCTCGGCCGGGCCGCCCACGGCGACGGTGTGCTTCATGGTGGGGCACTCGGCCCGCACCGCGTCGAGCTTGCCCACGTGCTCGTGCCACATCACCGCGCCCACGGCCTCGGCCTGGTTCACCCGGTAGCGCACGTCGTTGGGCACCAGGATGTTCGGCGAGGGCAGGGGGATCACCCCGAGCTTGAAGCTGCCGAGCATCACCGCGTACCACTCCACGGTGCGCGGCACCATCACGAACAGGCGGTCGCCCTTCTTGAACCCCAGCTCCCGGAGCACGTTGGCGAACCGGTTCGACAGCTGCATCAGGTCGAAGAACGAGTACTTGCGGACGTCCTCGCCGGTGCGGTCGGCCCACACCATGGCCAGCTTGGACCGGTCCTGGGCCCACCGATCGATCACGTCGAACCCGTAGTTGAAATACTCGGGCACGTCCAGGCGGAACGTGCGGCAAACCTCGTCATAGTCCGGCATGTTGGGGCCGTCGAGGTTCACCGGGATGTTGTCGTACGGTGTCGTGCGTTCCACGGCATCTCCTCCTCACGGTTGGGGTTGGGTCAACCTATAAATTGAAAGTGAAAGCCGTTTACGGCAGCAGAACATAGCACGCCGGTTTCCCGGCGTTCAACATCAAAATTCAGTTTGGGTGAAAAATCTTCAGGCATAATAAAACGGTGTGACCCCATTTCCAAACGCTCGGTTGGAGGATCAGAACCAACCGTGGGATTCCATGGCAGGGGCGGCGTCCGGCACTCCAGCAGGCCCCATGCCCCTGGCTTCGGCGTCTACCCAGGATCCACGGTTTTTCGACCAACCACCAACGACCGGGCGCAGATTGATGCGGCCGAAACCCTTCTGCTATATGAGGACCCCACCCAACCGTTGCCTGGCGGCCCGCGGGCCCGGGCTGGCCGAAAGGAGCGGACCGTGCTGTTTCGGAAGGCTAAGGAGAAGCAGAAGAAGCCGGAGACCCCGTCCCCTGAGCCGCAGGTACCGCCCCCGCCCGCCGAAACGGTCCGGGTTCTCGAGCGGCTCCAGAAGGCCGGCGCCCAGGTGCTGGTGCGGCCGGCCGGGCCCGAGGCGTACACCACCGTGGTGCTGGGGCTCGGAAGGGACGGGTTTTTCGTGGACACCTTCTCCCCCCCCGAAGGCGACCGGTTCGGGGTGCCGGGCCGGCTGCTCGACTTCGAGACCCTGCTTCAGGGCATCACCTACACCTTCGAGGCCCGCGTCCTGGGCAAGGTCCAGTACCTGGACGAGCTGCCGGCGTTCAAGCTGGCCTACCCGGAGGCGGTGTGCGGCGAACGTCGTCGCAAGAGCCCTCGGGTGGACACCACGGGCGACGCCTCCCTGTCGTTCCTGGAGCCGTTCCGGTGCGATGCGCCGGTGGTGAACGTGAGCGAGGGCGGGTGCGCGTTCGAGTACGAGGCCGAGCTGGGCCGGCTGCCGCGGGGTACCCGGATTCCCGAGATCCTGGTGGAGCTGGGCCGGGCGCCGGTGGTGAGCGTGTCGGCCCGGGTGGTGGGCAACGTGGTGGCTGAGCTGGGCGGGCTGACCCTGCCGCGCCGGTACCGGGCGAGCGTAGCCTTCGAGGATCTCTCGGAGGAGGCCTCCCGGGTGATCCGGACCTATGTGGTCTCCCGGCGGGGGCTGGATGCCTCGGCCTGACGCGTCCCCGGCCTGGTGGGCGGTGGCCGGGGTGCCCCTGGGCCTGGACGAGGACTCCGACGTGTTTCCTCTACGGGCGGCCGACCGCTGGCCCGCCTCGGTGGCGTTGTTGGGGGGCGGCCCGTGAGGGGGGCGGGCTTGATCCTGGCGGCGTTTCTGTGGGCGGGAGTGGTGGCGGCCGGGGCCCGGGAGGTCCGGGTGCTCGCGCCGGTGCCGGATCAGGCTCCCGGTCCGCAGGGGCTGTGGTTGGTGCTGGAGGCGTCGGCCGCCCCCGAGGTGGCCTCGGGTGGCGTCCGGGTGCCGGTGGCCCGGGCCGAGGACGGGGTGTACCATGTGCGCCTGCCCGTCGGCCCCGACGGAGCGGTTCGGGCCCGGGTGGACGTGGAGGGGAAACGGATTATCTTGGAACGCCTGCCCGGCGGGCGGGGCCGGTTCCACAGCAAGGCCGGGCCGTGCGGCCGGTGCCACGAGGCCGGGTCGTGCGGAGAGTGTCACCGCTGGCGGGGCGAGGCCCACGGCGCGCTGCGCCGGGCCGGGTGCGGGGGGTGTCACGAGGGAGCCCGGCGCGCCGTGGAGGAGGTGGAGCCCCTGTGCACCCGGTGCCACGACGACGTGCGCAAGCGTCACCGCCGGTTCCGCCACGCCCTGCGCGGAGGGCGCGACCCCCGGCGGCCGGGCCGGCCCCTGGGGTGCACCTCGTGCCACGACCCCCACAGCCCGGCCCGCCTGTCCCGCCTGGACCGGGCGGCTCTGCGGGGGTGGTGCAAGGGGTGCCATGGTCGATGAGAGGACGGCTCTCGACCGAGCGCCAGCGCTGCAACTCCGTCTTTCCGTCGGGAGGGGATCCCGAATGAACGAAGAACGCACCCCACAGGCCCTTTCCGAAGAGGGAACCGAACCCGCGGCCGAGGAGGGGCTCGGCGAGGGCCAGAGCTACTTCGACGAGGCCGACCTGCCGGCGGTGGTGTCCACCAGCCTGGTGGAGGCCGGGCCGCTCCAGCAGTACATGGCCGAGATCAGTCGCTACCCCCTGCTGACCCCCGAGGAGGAGAAGGCCCTGGCCGTGCGCTACCGCGAGCAGGGGGACGTGCGGGCCGCCTACACCTTGGTGCTGGCGAACCTCCGGCTGGTGGTGAAGATCGCCTACGAGTTCCGCCGCAACTTCGCCAACCTGATGGACCTGATCCAGGAGGGGAATATCGGGCTGATGCGGGCCGTGGAGAAGTTCGACCCCTACCGGGGGGTCAAGCTGTCCTCGTACGCGGCCTGGTGGATCCGGGCGTACATGATCCGCTACATCCTCAACAACTGGTCCCTGGTGAAGATCGGTACCACCCAGAACCAGCGGCGGCTGTTCTTCAACCTGAAGAAGGCCAAGCAGGAGCTGGAGGCGGCCGGGTTCAAGCCCGAGCCCCGCCTGATCGCGGCTCGGCTCAATGTGCGCGAGGACGAGGTCGTCGAGATGGAGAAGCGTCTGGCCGGGGCGGACGTGTCGCTCGATGCTCCCCTGGACGACGACTCAGACGCCTCGCGGCTCGACTTCGTGGCTGACCACGAGGACGACGTGAGCGAGACGCTGGCAGAGCGGGACTTCCTGGACCGGGTGCGGCATCGGATCCGGGAGTTTCGGGAGACCCTGGGGGATCGCCAGCGGGCTATCCTGGACCGGAGGCTCTTGGCCGACGACCCGGTGACCCTGCGGGAGCTGGGCGAGGAGTTCGGGGTGAGCCGAGAGCGGGTGCGCCAGCTCGAGGCCGATCTGCTCAAGAAACTCCGGAGGTTCCTCGAGCAGGACCCCGGCGTGAGGGAGGTGTACTCTGAGTAGCCCCTGGACCCCCGACGAGGTATGGACCGTCTCGGAGCTGGTGGGACGGGTGCGTCAGGCGGTGGAGGAGGGGGTGGGGTCGGTGTGGGTCCGAGGCGAGGTGCGCAACCTGCGGATCCCGTCGTCGGGCCACGCATACTTCACCCTGGGGGACCCGGCGGCGCAGCTCCGGGCCATATGCTTCCGGTCCACCCTGCGGCTGCAGACCGTGGACCTGAGGGACGGCATGGAGGTGTTGGCCTGGGGGCGGGTGGGGGTGTACGAGCCCAGGGGCGACCTGCAGCTCGTTGTGGACCTGCTCGAGCCCCTGACCGGTCAGGGGGCCCTCCTGCGGGAGTTCGAGGCCCGCAAACGGCGGCTGGCCGCGGAAGGGTGGTTCTCGGCCGACCGGAAGCGGCCGATCCCGTCCTTGCCCCGGGCGGTGGGGGTGGTCACGTCTCCCACCGGCGCGGCCCTGCGGGACGTGCTCCAGGTGCTGGGGCGGCGGGCCCCTGGGATCCGGGTGGTGGTGTCGCCGGCGAGCGTCCAGGGCGACGGGGCGGCGCGGGAGCTGCGGGAGGCCCTGGAGGGGGTGGCCGCCCTGCCCGGGGTGGACGTGGCGCTGCTGGTCCGGGGAGGGGGGAGCCTGGAGGACCTCTGGCCGTTCAACGACGAGGACCTGGTGCGGGCCGTGGCCCGGAGCCCGGTGCCGGTGATCACCGGGGTGGGGCACGAGACCGACGTCACCCTGGTGGACCTCGCGGCCGACCTCCGGGCGCCCACCCCATCGGCCGCGGCCGAGCTGGCTGCGGGGGAGTGGGGCCGGTGGACCGAGGCCCTGAGGCGCCTCGAGGTCCGGCTGAGCCAGGCTGTGGGAAGGCGGGTGCGGGAGCTGCGGGCGCGGCTCGGGGCGGCCGACCCGGTTCGCCGGTCGCCCCGGCTCCTGGTGGACCGGCTCCGGCTCAAGGTCGACGGGCTCGCAGACCGGGCCGGCGCCGCGGTGGACCGCCGGTTGGGGGAGGCCCGTCAGGGGCTGTCTGGGCTGGAGCTCAGGGCCCGGGCCGAGGACCCCCGGGCGCGGCTGGGGCGGTGGCACGAAAGGGTGTCGCAGCTCTCGATGCGGCTCCACCGGGGTATGGTCGAGGGCGTGGACCGCCGCCGCCGGGACGTGACGGCCCTGGCGGGCCGGGCCGACGCCTTGGGGCCCTACCGGGTGCTGGGTCGAGGGTACGCCTTGGTGCGGGACGAGGTCGGCCGGGTGGTGCGGGACGCCGGGGCCTGCCGGCCGGGTCAGCCGTTGGCGGTGACGCTGGCCCGGGGCGGGCTCGACGTGGAGGTGACCGGGGTCTGGCACCCCGGGGAGGAGGATGACCGGTGGACCTGACCATCCAGAACCCGCGGCCGAGACCCGACGTCGGGGCCACGACCCGGCTTCTGGTCATCGACGACGACCCGGCCATGGTGCGGTTCGTCGAGCTGTTCCTCGAGCCCGAGGGTTTCCAGGTGATCGGGGCCCTCTCCGGTGCCGAGGGGCTCGAGCAGGCCCGGCTCCGGTCGCTGGATGCCGTTCTCCTGGACCTCATTCTGCCCGACATGGAGGGGTGGGAGGTGCTCCGGGCCCTCAAGGCCCGTCCCGAGACCGCCGGGGTGCCGGTGGTGGTGGTCAGCGCCCGCGCCGGGCCGGAGGACCGCATGCGCAGCCTCGACCTGGGGGCCGACGACCTGGTGGCTAAGCCGTTCGACATCCGGGAGCTCCAGGCCCGGATCGCGTCGGCCGTGTCCCGGGTGCGGCAGCAGGCGCTCCAGACCGAGGCCGAGAAGATCACCACGCTACGCCGGGTGGTGGCCAGCGTGTCCCACGAGGTGAACAACCCTCTGGCCGCCATCCTCATGTGCGCCGAGGCCCTGGAGCGCAAGCACACGGACGCCCCGGACGTGGTGAGGAAGAGCCGCACCATCCAGGCCAATGTCCTGCGCATCCGCGACATTCTCAAGAAGCTCGAGCGCATCCGGGCCGTGGTGTCCAAACCCTACGTGGCTGGGGAGCGGATCCTGGAGATCGACGACGTCGAGGAGGAGCCGTGAGCCTGCGGGAGGGCGTACCCCAGCTGGTCGTGTTCGAGGAGGAGCACCGGGATCTGCGGCAGATCCTGGCCCGGATCCACTCCCATAGTCGAGCCCGGGCGGTGCTTCTGTTGGACGTGAACGGCCAGCTGGTGGCCAAGTGGGGCGACACCTCGGGGTTGGACGTGACGAGCTTCTGCTCCCTGGCCGCCTCGAACATCGCGGCCACGGCCAGCATGGCCCGGCTGGTGGGGGAGAAGGACTTCACGATCCTGTTCCATCAGGGCAAGCGCGACTCGATTCACATCAGCCTGATCGGGGACCGGGTCATCCTGGCGGTCATCTTCGGGGCCGAGGCGTCCCTGGGCATGGTGCGCCTGCGGGTGCGCCGGGCCGGGGCCGAGATCGAGGCGGTGCTCCGCCGGATCCTGTCCCGGATGCGGCTGGACGACCGGCTGGACGTGGACCCCCTGTGCGACATCACCGACCAGGACATCGACGAGCTGTTCCGGTTCTGATGCCATGACCTTCGTCAACTACTCCGCCCGGGAACTGAACGTCAAGATCGTGTACTACGGCCCCGGGCTGGGGGGGAAGACCACCAACCTGCGGCACGTGTACGCCCGGGCCCCCACCCGCCAGAAGGGCCGGCTGATCAGCCTCGCCACCCAGACCGAGCGGACCTTGTTCTTCGACTTCCTCCCCCTGAACCTGGGCACCCTCCGGGGGTTTCAGGTACGTTTCCATCTTTACACCGTGCCGGGCCAGGTGTTCTATGCGGCGAGCCGCCGGCTGATCCTCAAGGGAGTGGACGGTCTGGTGTTCGTGGCCGACAGCAACCCCCTGAGGCTGGACGCCAACGCCGAGTCGTGGGCCGATCTGGGCCGGAACCTGGCTGGGTACGGGCTGCGGCGCGACCGGGTGCCCACTGTGATCCAGTACAACAAGCGCGACCTCGAAGGCGCCGTGCCGGTGGACGGTCTACGGAGATGCCTCGGCTCCCCGGGCGTGCCCGAGTTTGAGGCCGTGGCCGCCGAGGGGAGGGGGGTGTTCGAGACCCTGAAGGGGGTAGCCCGGCTGGTGCTGTCCAATCTGGCTCAACGGACGCCCGGCCGTTGACACCGGAGGCCGCAGACCTAATCTTTGGGCTGCGGCGGGGGGCCGCGCCCGGCTCTGCAGCAGGCCCCATGCCCCCCTGACCGTGAGGTGGAGGCGAGGAGGTGTGGTGATTCCTATAACGAATTGGAATCTGGGAGATTTTTAAGCCTCCTAGCCTTCCAGCTTTCTAGCCTTTGAGCCTTCCAGCGGGCCGAAGGCCCCAGACTGACGACCGTCGACCGAGGTCACTGGGGAGTGCCGATCATGGCGCTAGACTACGACCGGATGCGCGCGGCCATGGTGGAGGCTCAGATCCGGCGGCGGGGCATCGGGGACCCCCGGGTCCTGGCTGCCCTGGCACGGGTGCCCCGCCACGAGTTCGTGCCCGAGAACCTGCGGGCCATGGCCTACGACGACACCCCCCTGCCCATCGGCGGAGGCCAGACCATCTCCCAACCCTACATGGTGGCGCTGATGACCGAGGCGCTGGGGCTTCAGGGCGGCGAGAAGGTGCTCGAGGTGGGCACCGGGTCGGGGTACCAGGCCGCGGTGCTGGCCGAGCTGGGCTGCCACGTGATCTCGGTGGAGCGGGATCCGGATCTCGCCGAGCAGGCGGCCCGCCGGCTCGAGCGGCTGGGTTATGACGTGCGGGTGGTGGTGGGCGACGGCACGCTGGGCGTGCCGGAGGAGGCGCCGTTCCAGGCGATCCTGGTGACCGCGGGGGCCCCCCGGGTTCCTCCGTCGCTGGAGGCCCAGCTGCACCCTGAGGGCGGGGTGCTGGTGATCCCGGTGGGCGACCGGGGGGTGCAGGAGCTCCTGCGGCTCACCCGCTGGGGCGGCCGGGTGCTCCGGGAGGGTCTGGGCGGCTGCCGGTTCGTACCCCTGGTGGGAAAGGAGGGGTGGTGATGGGCAGGGCCCTTCTGGTGATCGACATGCTCAACGACTTCGTGGACGAGAAGGGGAGCTTGCGGGTTCCCGACACCGAGGCGGTTCTCCCCCGGGTTGTCCAGGAGGTGGCCGACGCCCGGGCTCGGGGCGAGGCGGTGGTGTACGTGTGCGACGCCCATCAACCGGACGACCCCGAGTTCTCTCGCATGGGGTGGCCGCCCCACGCCGTGCGGGGCACCTGGGGCGCCCGGGTGGTCGAGGCGTTGGAGCCCCGGCCGTTGGACCCCGTGGTGGAGAAAACCACCTACTCCGGGTTCCACGGCTCGGACCTGGACCGGGTGCTGCGGGAGCGGGAAGCCCGAACGGTGCGTCTGGTGGGGTGCGTCACGAACATCTGCGTGCTTTACACCGCGGCCGACGCAGCCATGCGCGGCTATGAAGTGGAGGTGGTGCGGGACGCCGTGGCCGGTTTGGATCCCGGCGACCACGCGTTCGCCCTGCGCCAGATGGAGCGGGTGCTCGGCGCCCGCTTGGTGGACCGGCAAGCGCCGTAACGGCGCGTGTTCCCCGGTAACTTCGGCTGGGACGCGAGGACGCTCGAAGACCTCCAGAATTCCCATACGTTCTAGTCTCTAGTCTCTAGTTTCTAGTTTCTAGCCCGCCCCGGCCCCACAAACGTTATCCTTCCCGTTGTAGGGCTTCGCAGGGGCCTGACGGGGCTGCCCAGCCTCCCGGCTCAGAAAGGACCCATCCATGCCCAAGCTGTGGACCGCTTCCAACCAGGAGATCCTTTCGGGAAAGGTCACCGATGTCTACTTCACCCGGACCCTCCGGGTGCTAGAAAATGAGGGGGTCCGCAAGCGGGTGGTGGCCGAGTTCGTGGCCAAGGGGTTTCCGGACGGCTGGCCCTGGGCCGTGCTGGCGGGCGTGGACGAGGCCCTGGAGCTCCTGAAGCGGCTGCCCGTGACCGTACGGGGCCTGCCCGAGGGCACGATCTTCCGGCCCTGGGACGTGGTCTTGGAGATCGAGGGCGACTACCGGGAGTTCGGGGTGTACGAGACCGCGATCCTGGGGTTCCTGTGTCAGGCCTCGGGCATCGCCACCCAGGCGGCCCGGTGCCGGCTGGCCGCTGGCGACCGCCTGCTGGTCTCGTTTGGAGCCCGGCGGATGCACCCGGCCGTCGCGCCCATGATCGAGCGTAGCGCCTACCTGGGCGGGTGCGACGGGGTGGCCACGGTGACCGCGGCCGAGAAGCTGGGCATCGAGCCCACCGGCACCATGCCCCACGCCCTGATCCTGATCCTCGGGGACTGCGTGGATGCCACCCAAGCCTACGGGCGGGCCATGGGGCCCGAGGTGCGGCTGGTGAGCCTGATCGACACCTTTAACGACGAGAAGTTCGAGGCCGTGCGGGTGGCCGAGGCCCTGGGTGATCGGCTGTTCGCCGTACGGCTCGACACCCCGTCGAGCCGCCGGGGCAGCTTCAAGCGCATCGTGGAGGAGGTGCGGTGGGAGCTGGACATCCGGGGGTTCGAGCGGGTGGGCATCTTCCTCTCGGGCGGGCTCACCGAGGACGATCTGCGGGAGCTTCGGCCCCTGGTTCAGGGGTTCGGGGTGGGTACCTCCATCAGCGCGGCCCGCACGGTGGACTTTTCCATGGACATCGTGGAGGTGGAGGGCGAGCCCCGGGCCAAGCGGGGCAAGCGCTCGGGGGCCAAGGAGGTGTACGGCTGCCCGGTGTGCCTGGCCACGCGGGTCGTTCCCCGGGGTCGGAGGCCGGCCGATGCGTGCCCGTGTGGCGCAGCGTGGGAGCCCCGGACCATGGAGTGGATCCGGGACGGCCGGCTGGTGCGGGAGCCGGAGCCCACCGCCCAGGTCCGGGAGCGGGTCCTGGCCCAGCTTCGGTTTCTGGACGCCCCCGAACCCCCTGCGGGGCCGTCTAGAGACTAGTGTCGTGTTTCGGAAATTTCGTGCTGTTCCCAAGGGGTGGGGCTGGGGGCCCCTTCTTCGCTGAACGGCCTCGCAGGGGCCGCCTCGGCGCGGTCCGCTGCGGCGCGTGAGGGCACGCGCCGCGGCCGCTCCCCTGGCGCCGGGCGGCCCGGGCTGCTCGGCCGTCGCGCTTCGTCGGTGCCCTCAGCCCCACCGCCGTAATCCGCACACGTTTTTGCGAAACGGAACACTAGAGCACTCGAGACTAGAAACTGGATTTTGGAGCCGCATGCGGCTCTCCGGCAGATCCCATGCCCCCCGAATCCTTGGCGTCGGGGCTCAAGAGCCGCCCGGCCGCCTAGCGGCCCAGCCGCCCAGCGGGCCGAAGGCCCCCGACCGACGACCAACGACTGACGACCAACGACCGAAGTTCCCCGAAAAGGATCGGCCATGGGCACCCACGAGTCCGTCATCTGGCTGTTCGTGCTCTCCGGTTTCTACTGGGCCTACTGCCTGTTCTGGGGGCTCAAGGGGTACGCTCGGGCCCGCACCGCGGCCGACTACTTTATCGCCGGCCGGCAGATCCCGATGTGGGTGTTCGTGTTGGCCGCCACGGCCACATCGTTCTCGGGCTGGACCTTCGTGGGCCACCCCGCCCTGGTGTGGCGCGACGGCCTGCCCTACGCGTTCGCCGCGTTCTACGTGATCGCCATCCCGTTCACCGGGGTGCTGTTCCTGAAGCGTACCTGGGTGATGGGCAAGCGCCACGGGTACGTGACCCCGGGCGAGATGTACGCCGACTACTTCCGCAGCGACGCGATGCGGTGGCTCACCGTGGTGGTGGCCCTGTTCTACGCGGTGCCGTACCTGGGGCTCCAGTTCAAGGCGTCGGGGGTGCTGTTCAATGTGCTCAGCGGCGGCGTGGTGGACGTGAACTTCGGCATGTGGGCCCTCTCGGTCGTGGTGCTCCTGTACGTGGTGCTGGGAGGGCTGCGGTCGGTGGCCTACGTGGACACGGCCCAGTGCATCCTGCTCATGGCCGGCATCGTGGCCATCGGGGTCATCGTGCTCGTGAAGACCGGGGGGTGGGGGCCGTTCACCTCGACCTTCGCCGATATGATCCGGTCCGACGCGGCCCGGGGCTCCGACCTCCTGGGCCGGCCGGCCCTGACCCCCCAGGGGTACCACCGGCTGGTGGCGGTGCCCGGGGCGATCCAGGCCGTGCCGTCGGCGACCCGGGCCGAGGGCGGCATGTGGACCGGCACCATGATCCTCACTTACCTGTTCGCCCTGATGGGTATCCAGGCCTCGCCCGCGTTCACCATGTGGGCGTTCTCCAACACCAACCCCCGTCCGTTCGCGCCCCAGCAGGTGTGGGCCAGCGCCCTGGCCGTGGGCGCGTGCCTGTTCGTGTTCTCCGTGATCCAGGGCCTCGGGGGATGGGTGCTGATCGGCCAGGGAAAACTGTTGGTGGACCTTCTGGCCGGCGGCAACCAGGAGAACCTGGTGCCCGCCCTGATCAACCTGGTGAGCGACCAGGCCCCCATGGTCGTGGGGTTTTTGGCCATCTGCGCCCTGGCCGCCATGCAGTCCACGGGCTCGGCATACATGTCCACCACGGCGGGTATGATCACCCGGGATCTGTACGTGCGGTACCTGAACCCCAACGCCACGGCCGGGCAGCAGAAGTTCTGGGGCCGGGTGTGGGTTGTGATCATCACCCTGGCCGCGCTCCTGGTGGCCACCTACTCCGAGGACGCCCTCGTGCTGCTCGGGGGGCTGGCCGTGTCGTTCGGAGCCCAGATGTGGATTCCGCTCCTGGCCACCCTGTACGTGCCCTGGTTCACCCGCCAGGGGGTGGTGGCCGGGTTGGTGGCGGGCATGGCGGCCGTGCTCCTGACCTACCCGTTCCACTGGGCGCCGTTCGTGGCGCTCCACCGGGCGCTGGGGTTCGGGGCCTACCCCCTCACGATCCACTGTGCGGGGTGGGGCATCCTGGCGAACACGGTGGTGGCCGTGGCCGTGTCGGCGGTGACCCAGCCCGCGCGTAAGGAGTACCTGCGTCGGCTGGGCTACCACCGGTACCTGCGAGAGCACGCCTCGGTGCCGGCCGGGAAGGCGCCGCTGAAGAAGGTGGCCTGGGCCCTGGTGCTCCTGTGGTTCGTGTTCGGGATCGGTCCCCTGGCCGTGGTGGGCAACACCTTCTTCGGCCTGATGGACCCCCGGGACCCGTCCACCTGGCCCCTGGGCGTGGCGCCCCTGTGGTGGTGGCAGCTCGTGTGGTGGGCGTTCGGCATCTATATGATGTGGTTCCTGGCCTACAAACTGGAGCTCAGCACCCGGTTCGGCGCGGTGGAGCCGCTGCGGGAGGACTTCTTGGAGGCCCGGGTCGGCGAGGCCGCCCCCATCCGCCTCGACCTGGAGGAGCCGGGCGTGTAGCCCTGGACCGGGTCAGATCTCGAACTCCAGCACGTACGCCCCGTCCTCGAACCGGGTCTCCATCTTTGTTGCGGCCTTCTGAAAGAGGTGCAGCATGGCTCGGTTCTCCGGCATGACCGTGGCCATAATGCCCCGGATCCCCTTGTCCCGGGCCACCTCGATCAGGTGTTCCACCAGGGCCCGGCCCAGCCCCTTGCCCTGCCAGTCGTCCCGCACCAGGAACGCGGCCTCGGCCAGCCCGCTCGCCTCGTCCAGCACGTACTGGGCCAGCCCCACCATCTCCTCCACGCCGTCGTGCTCCACCACGGCGGCCAGGGCCATCTTCTTCTCGTAGTCCAGGTCCAGCTCCTCCTGGAGCCGCTCGTGGGGCATGTACTTGATCACCGTGAAGTACCGCCGGTACACCGACTCGTCCGACAGGCTGTAGAACAGCTCCTTCAGGAGCGGCTCGTCGGTGACTTTGACCGGCCGCAGCAGCAGCCGCACGCCGGCCACCGTGACCCACCGCTCGTATCGCTCGGGGTACAGGTCCAGGGCCGAGGGGATGATCTGGTCGGGCCAGACGTAGTGAAGCCGGCGGGCAGCGTCGAGGAGCTCCTTGCGGAACCTGGGATGGGCGATGTTGATGAGCGCCATGGCCCGCTCGCGGATCGTCTTGCCGAACAGGTCCGCGTACCCCCACTCGGTCACGACGTACCGGACCGACGCCCGGGTGGTGACCACCCCGGCCCCGGGCGAGAGCTGGGGCACGATGCGGCTCACCGCCCCGCCCCGGGCCGTGGACGGAAGCGCGATGATCGCCTTGCCCCCCGGACTGCGGGCGGCGCCCCGGATGAAGTCCACCTGGCCGCCGATGCCCGAGTAGAACTGGTGGCCGATGGAGTCGGAGCACACCTGGCCGGTGAGGTCGATCTCCAAGGCGGTGTTGATGGCCACCATGTTCTCGTTCTGGGCGATCACGAAGGGGTCGTTCGTGTAGTCGCTGGGGTGGAACGCCACCATGGGGTTGCTGTCGATGAAGTCGTACAGATCCCGGGAGCCCATGCAGAACGACGCCACCACCTTGCCCGGGTGCAGGCTCTTGCGCCGGTTCGTGACCGCGCCGGCCCGCACCAGGTCGAGGAGCCAGTCCGAGAACATCTCGGTGTGCACGCCCAGGTCCCGCTTGTCCCGCAGGGCCTGGACCGCGGCGTGGGGGATCGCCCCGATCCCGATCTGGATCGTGGCGCCGTCGCCCACCAGGCGGGCGATGTTTCGTCCGATCCGCAGGGCCGTCTCGTCGGGGGCGGGGGGCAGGTACTCGATCACCGGGGAGGCGTGCTCCACCAGGGCGTCGAACCGCTCCACGGGCACGAACGAGTCGCCCAGGGTGCGGGGCATGTGGGGGTTGACCTCGGCGATCACCACCCGGGCGGTCTCCACGGCCGCCCGGGTCACGTCCACGCTGACCCCCAAGCTCACGTAACCGTGGCGGTCGGGCGGGGTCACCTGCACCAGGGCCGCGTCCAGGCGGATGCGCCGGCTGCGGAAGAGGGCGGGCAGCTCCGACAGGTACACCGGGGTGTAGTCGGCCCGCCCTTCTGCCACGGCCCGGCGGGTGTTGTCGCCGATGAAGAAGGCGTTGTGGCGGAACACCTTGGAGAGTTTCTCGTCGGCGTAGGGGGCGATGCCCAGGGTGAGGATGTGCAGGATCTCCGAGTCTGCCAGCCGGCGGCCCTTGTCCGCCAGGCCCTCCACCAGGTACTGGGGCTCCCCGCAGGCCGAGCCCACGAAGATCTTGGCCCCCCGCTGGATCCGAGACAGGGCGGCCTCCCGGGTCATCACCCGCGAGGCGTAACGTTTCTTCCAGTCCGGGTCGTGGCTCATGGATCCGATACGGGTGCGGGCAGGCGCACGCGTCCGTCCCGCCTCAGGTCGCAAAAAAGGAGTGTGCCGCCCACCACGCACACCGGGATCGCGAGCAGGTTCAGCAGGGGGATCATCAGCAGGAGCGACGCCCCACATCCAAACGCCACCACGGCCGGGGCGTTGCGGAACACGGCCCGGCGCTTGGCCCCGAACGGCAGCCGCCACCGCTCCAGGGAGTAGTCGAGGTACTCCCACCCCAGGAAGAAGAACGCCACCAGCGGTGCCAGCACGGCCGAGGCCACGGAGCCCAGACCCGGGATCAGGTTCAGGGCCAGCACCAGCCCGAACCCGGCCAGATACAGGGCCAGCCGGCCCAGTGCGGCCTGGAACGACCGACCCATGTCGCGCACGAACGCGCCCAGCCGAAACGGCTCGTCCAGGGTGGTGCCGGTGTAGATTCGCTCCACCCGCTCGCTGAGCAGGTCGTTGAACGGGGCGAGGATCAGGTTACCCACCAGGGCGAAGGCGTACACGATGACCACCAGCAGGATCACCGCGCCGACAAACGCGGCCAGGTAGTAGAGCAGGGCCCACCACCACCCCTCGCCCTGGGGCAGCATGCGGTCCAGCCACTGCCCGAACCGGCTCCCCGCGAGCCAGGCGAACAGGGCGAACAGCAGGGTGTTGATGGCCACGGGAACGGCCACCAGCCCCACCAACCGGGGGTGCCGGGTCAGGAACCTCAGCCCCCGGAACGGGTAGAAGAAGGCGCCCGCCGCCCTGGGGTCGGCCATGCTCCGGATCACCCGGCCTCCTCCAGCTCCCGGAAGAACGAGGCGTCTCCCGCGCCCTCGCGCAGCACCCGCACCTGCTGGCCCACCAGGGAGACCACCGTGGACGGCACCCGGGGAAGCACCCCGCACTCCAGGATCAGGTCCACCTGGCTGCCCAGCACCCTCTGGATCTCGTCGGGCCGATTCAGGGGGTCGGCGCCGCTGGGGTTGGCGCTGGTGGAGAGGATGGGATTGCCCAGCTCCTTGACCAGCCCCAGGCACACGGGATGGTCCGGGATCCGGATCCCCACGGTCTTCTGTTTGGTCAGGAGCAGTCGGGGCACCTCGCGGCTGGCCTCCAGAACGAAGGTATACGGGCCGGGCAGGAACCGCTTCAGGATTCGGTAGGCGAAGTTGGACACCCGGGCGTAGCGGCTGATGTGGGTGAGGTCCGCGCACACGAAGCTCATGGGCTTTTTGGGATCGCGCCCCTTGATCCGGACGATCCGTTCCACCGCGTGCTTGTTGGTGATGTCGCACCCCAGGCCGTAGACCGTGTCGGTGGGGTACACGATCACGCCGTCATTGCGCAGCAGCTCAGCCGCCCGCCGGATGTGCCGGGCCTGGGGCGTGACCGGGTGGACCGAGAGCACGACAGCCATGGGAATCCCCTCGTGGGTGTTGGGGTCGTTGGGAACCGGAGGGTCGGGTCGAGCACGCCTGGTCGATCGCCGGGGTAATAATGCAGCCCCCGCCGGTTGTCAAACCTCGTGCGGCATCCGGCGCTTGTGCCCGCCAACCGCCGTGTGTATGCTCTGCCAAATCCTGTGCGTGAAGGAGAGCGGGCATCATGAGCGACGGCAAGGATCCTGGGGCGGAGGCTCCGCCCGCCGAAGAGGCGACCCGGGAGGAGTTCGCGCGGCTGTTCGAGGCGGGGGGGGGTGGGCACACCGGGGGGGGGCGGCGGGTCAAGGCGGGGGACAAGCTCCGGTG
>JALUTY010000050.1 GCA_027021615.1 bacterium
ATGTGAAGGCCGGACAGCACGAGATCGGGCAACGGCGCGGAACAGGCGGCGTTGCCACTGCCGGTGTTGTTGGACTCGTCGGTTTCGTCCACGGCCCCCGCGCTGTCCACCATGACGTGGATTGGCTGGTCCGGCATGAACGCGGTACCGGCGACGGGGATGACCACCTGCCTGGTGCCGCCGGCAGGCAGTGGCGCCGGGACCGCGACCTCCCCCAGGGCCGTGTCCTGCCCGCTGTCGAAGATCCCGTTGCCGTTGGTGTCGAAGAAGGCCGTCACCGCAAACCCCTGCCGCACGTCGGCCTGCCCCCCGTTGTCGATCCGGGCCACCACGTTGCCTTCCACGCGCAGGGTGTCGATATCGAAAGTGACCCCGGCGGGGTCCACCGAGGGAACCGTGAGATCCGGCAGGGAGAGCCCTTCCCTGACGAGAACGCTCACCGTGTCCGTCCCGATGCATCCCTGGGCGTCGACGGCAATGAGGCGCACCAGGCCGTCGAAGGGCACGGAAAACGTGTAACTGGCGGTCTGGCCGGAGGCGTCGATGACCCCGTCGCCGTCGACGTCCCAGCCCCATGCCCTGATGTCCTGCGGCCCGGACGCGGAGAACGACACCGGCTGGCCGGCGACACCGGTGATGGCGTTGCCGGCATCCACCGCGGGCGGCGCGCCGCACAGCATGCCGCCCACGCCGTCCACCTCCGCATCGTGCGACTGCCATCCCGGCGTGGCAGCGTCATCGTCGGCCTGGCCGGCCCAGGCCGTCCTGGCCGGGGTATCGAAAATCGAAATGGAGAAGTTGGCGCGGACCCGGATATAGCGGAACGAGTTTCCGGCAAAGGTGTAGAGCCCCGCGTAATCGTCTGTCTCGATCTGCCCGGCACAGGCCGGATCGGTCTCATAGCCCCTGGCATAAATCGCAACAAGACCGGCCAGGGACCAGCCGTCGGGAAACGGCGCAGCGGGATCGTTGCTGCCCCAGACCGTGTACTCGATCCCTTCCTGCGGGAAGGGACCATGGTCGATCTGGGGAAAGATGGTGACGGTTTCGAAGGGCTGTCCCAGGTCGTAGATGGCATCCTCTGCCGTCGCCGTCTGCAGGGCATTGCGATCCAGGGCCACGGCCGTCTGGCCGAGCGCGGCCGCACCCCCCGGCCCGAATCTGAAAGCCAGCGGGCACGCGGGCGCGACGCTGGTGAAATTGAGGGTGCCCCCCTGGAGATATGACCCGAGGGTGTAGTTTTGAGGCACCACGTCATCGATGATGAGACCCGACAGGGTCTCGACGTCGGTCACCACGAACACCCCCGGGCCGGCCGGCTGAACCGTCACCATGGCGGCCTGGGTCACAAGGTTCCCCCGCCCGTCACTCACGACCACATTGAACGACGCCTGCCCCACCTGGGCGGCAGTGGGAACCCATGACACCTGCCCGGACACGGGATCGATCACCATGCCGGCCGGCGCGGCGCGGAGGCCGTAGGTCAGGGAATCACCATCGGGATCGGTGGCCTGCACCTGGTAGACGTAGGGACGACCCGCGGTCGCGCTTGCCGGAGGCTGGCTCGTTATCACCGGGGGCTGGTTGCCCGCCGACGGTGCCGGCGTATACAGGGGGATGTCGCCGAGCCGGAGCAGGGCCCCGGAGGGAATGGTGACGAGGAAGTTCTGGGTGGCATAGCCGGGCGCGGCGATGGAAATCGTGACCGTGCCGGCACCCAGCCCCGCAAGCAGAAACTCACCGGTGGCGAGGGTCGAGATCGTGGCACCGCCGGAAGCCAGCGCCACCCGGGCACCACTGACGGGGTTGCCGGTGGCGGCGTCGATCACCCGGCCCGTCACCGTGGCCGTTCCCGGGTTCCCGGTCCGGATCAAATGAAACGCCAGCACCACCCTGGCGCCGGGCTCCACCTGGAGGCTTGCCCCCGCCGCCAGGTAGCCCGACGCGGATACGCCGACACGGACGGGACCGGCCGGAACGGCTCCAAATTGGAAGCCCCCGTCCCCGCCGGAGGTCACGACAGCCCGCATGCCACCAGTGAGGGAAATACGGGCCCCCGGGACCGGCATGCCACTGAGCCCATCGCGGACCACACCTGCAACCACGGCCGCCTGCCCCGGGGGCGCCGCCGGGTCCTGCGCGCGCATGCGGATGGCCGCCGGGGCAAGCCGGCCGCCCCGCGGTGCCGACACCACCAGCACCGAA
>JALUTY010000051.1 GCA_027021615.1 bacterium
GGCCGGGTTTACAAGCGCGGACGACCGGTTGCCGGACTGGATGTACCGGGAGCCGCTGCCCCCCCACAACACGGTGTTCATGGTGCCCGACGAGGAGCTCGACCAAGTGTTCAACTTCGTCGAGTAGACCGTCCTGCAGGGACGAATTTCGAAGGGCGGAGCCTTCGCGGGCTCCGCCCTTCGACCCCCAGCCCAGAACGGCTCAGCCCTGCTTCTCCACCCATCCCCGCAGGCCTTTGAGGGTGTTGGCGAGGAAGTATCGCTCCCGGTTACGCACGTCGGCCGGCAGGTCGCGGAACCGTCCGAACCGAGGATCCTCGGCCCGCAGACTCGCCAGCACCGCCTCCTCAAACTCCTCCCCGGTCATGCGGCGGTGGCGCCGAACCGCCTCGACCCACAGGTCGAGCTGCTCGGATGCCTGGGCCAGCACCTCCTCGGCACCGGTCACGGCTCCGTAGTGCCCTAGACAACACAGGCCGCCCGCCCGACCCTTCACGGTCTCCAACGACTCGCGGAACACGTCGTGCCGAAACGGCGGGGGCGTGGCGGGCCGCCAGTAGTCCCCGCCGGGCAGGGGGTAGCGCACCCCGCCGAGCTCGCCCGCGAAGAACCACGCCCCGGCCCGGAACGCCAGGTGGTGGGGGGCGTGGCCCGGGGTGGGAAGGGCCGCGATCCCGCGGCCAGTCGCTTCCAGGGTCGGGGAGAAGCCAACCCGGTCCGGGGGCACCGGCGTGATTGGACCGTAGGCCTCGGCCAGGGCCCCCAGGACCTTCCGGGATCCCTCCCACAGGGTCGAGGGGTCCACCAGGTGGGGGATGGCCCTGGGGTGGCACACCACCCGCGCGCCGCGGTGACGATTCAAGAGCAGACCCGTGCCCCCGGCGTGGTCGATGTGGATGTGGGTGAGGAGCACGACCTCGACCCCCGTGACCCCCAGCTCCTCAAGGCCCTCGAGGAGCTGGGGCAGGGTGGCCGCCGGGCCAGGGTCCACCACCACGGCGGCCGGGCCGTCCCGGATCACCCAAGCGCTCAGGAACCGCCGAAACCCTTCGGGCTCCGCCAGGTCCAGGTCCACCAGGAACAGTCCGTCGGCGATGCGGTGAGTTGCCATCGGCTCCTCCGGTCCCCAGTCACGAAGACCCCGCCGGGGTATCCCGGCGGGGTCTTCGTACACCATCCAGAACCGCCAAAGTTGGCGGGCGGCTTCCTGGCTCCCCGGGACGGACTCGAACCGCCAACCTAGTGGTTAACAGCCACCCGCTCTGCCGATTGAGCTACCGGGGAACGAAGGCGCCTTTTATACGGACCTCGTTCTCCGGTGTCAAGGGAAAACCTTCTTGACGGCGGTCGTTGGCGTTGGTGGTCGGTCGTCGGTCGAAAGGCCATGACGTTGGGCCTTCGGCGCGCTGGAAAGCTCGGCAGCTAGGCGGCCGGGCGGCTGCTGGGCCCCGACGTCGAGGCCCCGGGGGCACGCGGCTCTCCCGCAGACCCCATGCCCCCTGGACCGTGATGCTGTGACGCAGGCCTGTTTGAACCGCCAGGAGATGAAAGAGGGTTTTGGCCTTCCAGCCTCCCAGCCTCCTAGCGTCCCAGCGGGCCGAAGACCCGAGAAGGAACGGAGAAAGGAGCCCCCGGGAGGGCTCCTCTCCCCAACACGCCCCGGCCGGCTCAAGCCAGGTCGTGGAACCCGGTACCCTCGGCCTCGATGGCCTGCCGAAGCTTCGCCAGGGCCTCCACCTGGATCTGCCGGATCCGCTCCCGGGTCACCCCGAAAATCCTGCCGATCCGCTCCAGGGTCATGGGTTCGCCCCCATCCAGGCCGAACCGCAGCACCAGGATCCTTTTCTCCCGCTCGTTGAGCACCGAGATCTTCGAGCGAACCAGCTGGGTGACCCTCTCGCGCAACAGGTTGTCCGCCGGGTTCGGGGCGTGGGGGTCCTCCAGCTTGTCCTGCAGGGTGAAGTCTCCGTCCACGTCCAGGGCTTGGTCCATGCTCAGGACCCGCCGCTGGATCTTGAACAGTCGGGCCACGTACCCGAGCTTGAACCCGGTCTCCGCGGCCAGCTCCTCCTCGGTGGGGGGGCGGCGCAAAGAGCGGGTGAGATGCTCGGTCACCCGCCTAAGCCGGTCCAGGTCGTCGGACACGTGCACCGGGAGCCGGATCGTGCGCACCTGGTTCGTCAGGGCCCGTTCGATGGACTGACGGATCCACCAGGTGGCATAGGTAGAGAACCGGCATCCCTTCGAGGCCTTGAACCGCTCCACCGCCTTGATCAGACCCACGTTGCCCTCCTCGATCAGGTCCAGGAACGGCAGGCCGCGGTTGACGTAACGTTTGGCAATTTTGACGACCAACCTGAGGTTTGACTCGATCATGCGCCGCCGCGCGGCCTCGTCCCCCTTCTCGATCCGGAGCGCCAGCTCGATCTCCTCCTGGGGCGTCAGAAGCCGGGTCTTGCGGATGTCCCGGAGGTACAGGGCCATGGGACTTGCGGAGACCACAGGATCCCGCCGTTGGACAGGGGTGGGGGGAGGGCATGGGCCGGGCTGGGCTTGCGGACTCATCGATGCGCTCCTTTCCAGGAAAAAGCGATACGATCGAGTCCGCAATATAGCGGGGGGCTGCGAAACGGCCCAGGGGGGGAGACGTCGTTTTACCCGTCCGGGTCTTAAAGATACCCGATTGGTCTACAATCAGGTATCCGTTCGGGCGGGCGGACGCCTCGGCGGGTCAGGAAGGCGGGCTTCCTCCAGGGCTCGTACCAGCAAGGTCAAAGCCCGATGGGCCGGACAATCGAGGCCCAGCTGCTCGGCCTCGACTACAAGGGCCTCGTTAAGGTTGCCGATCTCGGTGGGTCTTCGGGCCTGCACGTCCTGGAGCATCGAGATCCGATTGTCGCCCACGCCCTCCAGGGCCCACCGGCTGAACCCGCCGGGGTCGATCAGCTCAGGGAACCGCAGCCCCTTCGCCCGGGCCACGGCAGCCGCCTCCTCGGCCAGCAGGTCGATCAGTCGGCATAGGGAAGGGCTGGCAAGCATCTCGCGGCCGGTCCGGCCCGTGAGGGCTGCCACCGGGTTGGTGGCCACGTTGGCGATGAGCTTCTTCCAGCGCACGGACTCCACGTCGTCCACCGGCTCCACCTGGTACCCGCGGCCCCCCAAGACGGCATTCAGAGTCTGGATAACCGGGAGCACGGGAGGGCGGGGTGTGCCGAAGGGCCCCACGGCAAGCAGGGGCCCCCGGCCGCCCCGGTAGCGCACGGTTCCGTCGGAAAGCGTCTCGGCGCTGTGGGCGGTGACGCCTCCCAACACCCGGTCGCCCCCCCACCGGGCGGCCAGAGCCTCCAGGCTGCCCAGGCCGTTCTGTACCGACAGGATGACCGAGGCCTTCCCCACCAGGGGCGCCAGGTCCTCGGCCGCCCGGGGCGTATCATAGCCCTTGACCGAGACGTGGATCAGGTCGAACGCGCCGGGCTCCCCCAGGGGGTATCCTGTGACCTCGGGGTACGGGCGCAGGGTGCCGTCGGGAAACCACACGCCGAGGCTCGGGTCCCGAAGCTGGCGGAGCCGGTTCGGGTCCCGCTCCAGCCCCAGCACCCGGAGCCCGGCCTCCTCGTACACGGCGGCGAACACGGACCCCAGTGCACCCATGCCCACCACGGCCACGCGCAAGGGGCCCCCCCTCGTCACGGCTGCACCCCGATCCTCGGGCAAAGGGACTCCACGGGACATGCCTCGCACCTCGGTTTTCGGGCCTTGCAGAGCTCGCGGCCCAGGTGGGTCAGGAGGTTTGAGAACGCCACCTGCCGCTCCGGGGGAACGATCCGTTCCAGGTCGGCCTCAATCCGGTCGGGGTCGGTGTGGGAGGTGAGGCCCAGGCGGGCCGACACCCGTCTCACGTGGGTGTCCACGAACACCCCCGGAACCCCGAGGCTGTTGCCCAGCACCAGGTTCGCGGTCTTCCGGCCCACGCCCGGCAGAGTCACCATCTGCTCCACGCTCCCGGGCACCCGGCCGCCGAACCGCTCCACCAGCTCCCGGCAGCAGGCCTGGAGGGTGCGGGCCTTCTGGCGGTAGTAACCGGTCGGCCGGACCGCCTGCTCGATCTCCTCCAGGGGGGCCAGGGCGAACGCCTCCGGGGTGGGGAACCGCTCGAACAGGGTCTCGGTGACCCGGTTCACCCGCTCGTCGGTACACTGGGCCGCCAAAATCGCTGCCACCAGCAGGGTGAACGGGTCGCGGAACCTCAACGCCGTGGTCTCCGGGTACCGGGCCCGGAGGATCCGATCGATCTCGGCGGCGCGCTCACGATCATCCATGCTTGCCTCCGGTGCCGGCGGCTGGCTCGTCGGGGGGAGAGCCGCCCGGGCCCGAGGACGGGTCCGGCCGGTTCAGCGAGACCCGGTGCCACCCGTGCTGGGGGCTCCACTTCCACTTGTGCATCCGGTTCGCCTTCCGGTGCTTGATCTTCAAACGGTAGGCGATCACCGCCTCGTAGGTGAGCCACCAGCCGAGCCCGGCCGCGGGTACCCCGAGCACGAGGCCCCCGAGCCAAAGGGGGACGAAGATGTGGTGGGTCAGGCCGCTGAGATGCGTGAAGGCCTGCCAGAACCCCTCGGGCGGCCGAAGGGGCATTCCCAGTATCCAGGCTCCCAGGGCGTAGGTCATGGAGTAGATGGGCGGGGCGGTCAGGGGGTTTGTGATCCACGCACCCAGGGCGGCGGCCAGCTTGTTCTGGCCGAGCAGCGCGGCCAAGGCCACGGCAATAATCATCTGGACCCCCATGGTGGGGGTGAACCCTACGAACAGCCCGATCGCCATGCCCAAGGCGACCTCTCGGGGTCGGCCGTGGATCCGTACACACCGGTAGTAGAAGTACCGGGCGGTCTTCTCCCACCCAGGGCGAACGCGCCTCCGGTGCTGCGGACGCCCCATGCCCCCTCTACCTCCCGGCCTTGCCGCCGGCCGGGTGGGACCAGGGGCGAAACCCGTTGGTGATGGGAAACCGACGGTCCTTCCCGAAGGCTCGCGGCGTGATCTTCACCCCGGGCGGGGCCTGGCGGCGCTTGTACTCGTTGCGGTCCACCATGGCCACCACCCGCCGGACCACCTCGGCCCCGAACTCGGCCTCCAGCCCCTCCACGGGCCGGTCGTCCTCCACGTATCCCTGTAGGATCGGGTCGAGCAGGTCGTAGGGGGGCAGGGTGTCCGTGTCCTTCTGGCCGGGCCGGAGCTCGGCGCTGGGCTCCTTGATCAGGATCTCCTCCGGGATCCAGGGTCTGCGGGCCTCGGCATTTCTCCACCGGGCCAGCCGGTACACCCAGGTCTTGGTTACATCCTTGAGAACCGCGAACCCGCCGGCCATGTCCCCGTACAGGGTGCAGTACCCCACCGAGGTTTCGCTCTTGTTACCGGTGCTCAGCACCAGCCACCCGAACTTGTTCGACAGCGCCATGAGCAGGGTGCCCCGGATACGGGCCTGGATGTTCTCCTCGGCCACGTCAGGGTCCCGGCCTGCGAACGGCTCGGCCAGGGTCTCGAGGAACCTGTCGTACACCCGGCCGATCGGGATCTGGAGGAACGCGATCCCCAGGTTCTCGGCCAGGGCTCGGCTGTCCTCCACGCTGCCCCGGCTCGAGTGGGGCGAGGGCATGGTCACTCCGGTGACCCGGTCGGCGCCGAGGGCGTCCACCGCGATCGAGGCGGTCAGGGCCGAGTCGATGCCCCCGCTCAGCCCCAGCACCACCCTGGAGAACCCGTTCTTCTCCACGTAGTCCCGGCACCCCAGCACCAGGGCCCGGTACACCTCCTCCTCGGGGCCGGGGGGCTCCACGATGCGTCGGGGCAGGGGAGGGCGACCCTGGTGGGCCACAGGCGGCAGGTCCAGGACGCCGGCCAGGGGCACGGCCGGCGTCTCCCTGCGCACGGCCACCCGGCGGCGGGGGTCCCGGAGCCGTTGGTGAAGCACCTCGGCCGGATCCAGGTCCACCACCAGGTAGTCCTCCTCGAAGGGGACCCCCCGGGCGATCGGCTCGCCCCAGGGAGAGAAGACCAGGGAGTTGCCGTCGAACACCAGCTCGTCCTGGCCCCCCACCAGGTTGCAGAAGGCTAGCACGGCCGCGTTGTCCGAGGCCCGGGTCGAGAGCATGGTCTCCCGGTACTCCACCTTGCCCGCGTAGTAGGGGGAGGCCGAGATGTTCACCAGCAGTTGGGCGCCACCGGCCAGGGCCTGGGTCCGGGCCGGCCCGCCCGGGTACCAGATGTCCTCGCAGATGGTCACACCGAACACGCATCCGTCGAGCCGGAACACCACCGTGTGGTCGCCCCGCTGGAAGTAGCGGTGCTCGTCGAACACCCCGTAGTTGGGCAGGATGCATTTTTTCACCACGGCCCGCACCTCGCCGTTGTGGAGGACGGCCGCGGCGTTGTACAGGTCGTCGTCCCGGTGGACAAACCCCACCACCGCGGTGATGCCCCGAGTGGCCCCGGCCAGGTCGTCGAGGGCTTGGAGGTTCTGAGCGACGAACGAGGGCTTGAACAGGAGGTCCTCTGCCGGGTAGCCCACCAGGGCCCCCTCGGGGAACACGGCCAGGTCGGCGCCCAGGCGCTTGGCGTGCTCGATGCCGTCGCGCACCTTCCGGGCGTTGCCGTCGATGTCTCCGACGGTGGCGTTCATCTGGCAAAGGAACAACCGCATCGGACCGACCCTTTCCGCCCCCCGGTCGGGGGAACGCGAGGAGAGCGATTAACAGTACGAAAAAGGGCCGCCCGGATGCAACAACCTCCCCGCCGGGAACGGGGTCAGCCGTTCTTTTCGTAGGGAGGGGGGGTGGGGTAGGGTAGGGGGCGTCGAAGCGGAGGGCTGGAGCTGATCTGGAGCACCAGGAACGAAGGAGCATGGGAGTGATGGCAACGGGCTGGTTCTTCTCGCGGGCTTTTTTTCCTGGAAACCGATCGGGTGCACGCCCCGGTCGCCGAGCCTCCCAGTGGGCCCCGGGGAGCCTGCGACACGGAGCAGGGCGCCCCGTCCGGATCGGGGGCGTGGCGTTGCTCGCCATGGTCATGACCGCCCTGCCCGGCGGGAACGCCGCGGCCGGCAACCCCCGGGAGACCCCGGTGGTGCGGGCCGTGCGCAAAGCCAGCCCGGCCGTGGTGAACATCTCCACCGAGATCGTGAGCCGCGAGAGGCCGTTCGTGGGCCTGAATCCCTTTTTCGAGGAGTTCTTCCGCGACTTCTTTGGCGAGCTGCCCGAGGCCGCCCGCCGAGTCCGCAGCCTTGGGTCGGGGGTGATCATCCGGTCGGACGGCACCATCCTGACTAACGAGCACGTGATCGCCAACGCCACCCGGATCACCGTGACCCGGGTCAACGGCGAGACGTACGAGGCCCAGCTGGTGGGGGCCGACGGCCAGACGGACCTGGCGGTGCTGCGAGTGAAGGCCGAGGGGACGCTACCTTACCTGGAGATGGGCACCTCAGGGGACCTGATGATCGGGGAAACCGTGATCGCCATCGGCAACCCCTTCGGCCTGTCCCACACCGTGACCACGGGGGTGGTCAGCGCCGTGAACCGCACGATCCGGGGCGACAACGACCGAGTGTACACCGACTTCATCCAGACCGACGCCTCGATCAACCCGGGCAACTCCGGCGGCCCCCTGCTCGACATCCTAGGCGAGCTCGTGGGCATCAACACAGCCATCTACCAGAAGGCCCAGGGGATCGGGTTCGCGATCCCCATCGACAAGGCCCGGCGCATCGTGGAGAGCCTGCTGACCTACGGCACGGTACACCGGGCGTGGCTGGGTATCCACATCCAGGACCTGAACCCGGACCTGGCCCGTTACTTCGGCGTGAAGAAAGGCGTGGTGATCACCCGGGTGTTCGAGAACAGCCCGGGGGCCCAGGCCGGCCTGGAGCGGGGCGACGTGATCGTGGCCATGGACGGCCGGCCGGTGGAGGATCGGGAGACGTTCTTCCAGCGTCTGGCGGGGTACACGGCCGGTAACCGGGTTCGGCTCCGGGTGCTTCGCCGTGGCAAGGAGGCGGAGCGCACCGTCGAAACCCGAGAGATCCCGGACGAATACGTGGAGTACCTGGCCAAGGAGTGGCTGGGCCTGGAGGTGACCCCCAACTCCCGGGCCCTGGCCAGGAAGTACGGCCTGTTCACGGATCGGGGAATGGTGATCGTGCGGGTAACGCCCCGCTCGGCCGCGGCGCGGGCCGGCATCGAGCGGGGGGACGTGTTGCGCCAGATCAACGACCAGCGGGTGGACAGCGCGCCCGCCTTCCGGGAGGCCGTGCTGGCGGCCAGCCAGAGGGAAACCGTGGTGCTGGTCGTCCAACGGGGCCGGGTCGCCTACTACGTGACCCTGACTCCGTGAACCGACAAGACCGCGGCCGGGGCAAGTGTGCGTCGCCCCGGCCGCGGGAGGTCGGGATCAGCCGACCCGAACGTCCTTCGTGCTCTCCCACAGGCCATGGATGTTGCAGTAGCTGGTGGCGATCAGCTTGCCCGAGGTCTTGAGCTTCAGGAACGCGCTGGCGTGGTGGTGGGTGGACACCGGGCCGGCGTTCGCCCCCTCGGCCGACTCCCCGTGGGCCGTAAACTCCAGGTTCGCCACCTCGAACGGGGCCTTGCCCCCCTCGGGCAGGAAGTAGAGCCGGATCCACCGGATATGATGCTCGGTGGTGTTCGGGTGGGCGATCTCCTTGCCCACGCACACCCTCACCTCGAGCGTCTCGTCGGCCGCCACCGTATCGGCGCACTCGATCACCGGCACGTGCTTCTCGGCCTTCCAGTCGGCTTGCTTGTACAGGTCTCCGATCGCGCTCATGTCTTCCCTCCTGGTCGAGTGGGTGGATGGAACAACGCGCCCCCTAACGGAAGGCGGGCCATAAGATATCATCCCGGCTGCCGGTGTCCAGAAAAAAAGATCTAACCGGTCATAATTTCCGTATGGGGTTTCCTTCCTTGACGGCAGTGGGGCCGGTGTTAGGGTGGCCGCCGGAGGGGGGCAGGGGAGGCTGATCTCTAGGAGGAAACGAAATGTCGAGTCGCGCCTTGAGAGCAGCGGTGCTCGGCGTCGCGCTTTCGCTCGCCACGGGTCCGGTGGCGGCGACCGCGGCCCAGGAGACGGGCACCCAGCAGGCGGCGATGGAGCGCCTCGATCTGAACACGGCAACCGTGGAACAGCTCATGGGTCTGAAGGGAGTGGGCGAGGTGACGGCCCGGGCCATCGTGGACTATCGGGAGCAGAACGGTCCGTTTCGGTCGGTGGACGACCTGATCCGGGTCAGAGGCATCGGCGAGAAGAAGCTCGAAGCGCTGCGTCCGTTTGTCAAAGTGGAGTAGCCCCCAAAACCATCCTCCCCGCCCCTCCCGGGCCCGGGCGACCCCCGGGCCCGTTTTCCGTCGTGGGGCCCCAACCCCATCGGAGAGCCCGGTGCTCCGCCGGATGCCCGGGCCCAGCCGAACATCCCTCTTGAAACCGGCAGAAGAACCGTGCTTCTCGTGTTACCCCGGCGTCCCAGCGTCCCGACATCCCAACGTCCTAACGTCCCAACGTGCGCCTGCCATGCCCCGGTTCGTCGTCCACGAGCACCACGCCCGCCGCCTCCACTGGGATCTTCGGCTCGAACACGGTGGGGCCCTCGTGAGCTTTGCCGTGCCCAAGGGCGTGCCCCTGCGGCCGGGCGAGCGGAGGCTCGCGGTGCGCACCGAGGATCACGCCCTCGAGTACGTCGGTTTCGAGGGCGAGATCCCCGAGGGGCAGTACGGGGCCGGAACCGTGGCGATCTGGGACCGGGGAACCTACGAAACGGTCGAGGGCGGACCGGGCGGGCATTGGGCCGTCCGGTTGGAGGGAGCGCGGCTCCGGGGGCGCTGGGCCCTGATCCCGTTCCCCAAGGCAGGGGAGGGCGCCCACCTCCTCGTGCGGGCCAGGGATCGCGGGGCTTGACCCCGACGTCATCGGGGCCCATACTGAACGCGCTTCCACCGGTTCCCGCCCCGTCGGGAACCCCCTGATCGCAACGAATCCTGGGGGCGATCTGGGTTCGACGGGGACACTGAAGCCGGATGCTGCGTGCCGAGGTCGCCGGTTGGCCTCGTAAAACAACCGGCAAACACACAACTGCCGACAACTACGAGTTGGCCCTCGCGGCCTAAGTAGGCCGCGACGCCCGCGCCGGCCCTGCCTGCAGGACGGCGCCGGGTGTCATTAACGCAGGCTAGTTCCGGCGCTCCGCCCCTTGGCGCCGGGGCGAAACTTCAAGGGGGCTCGCGGTCCCGGAATCCTGTCCGTGGGAGCCCGTGGCCGCTAAACCCAAAGCACGGACTACGCACGTAGAGGCTCCGAGCGGATGGTCTTCGGACGCGGGTTCGATTCCCGCCGCCTCCACCATTTTTTGATCCACCCAAACCCGGAAAAGCCCGGGATGTGCCTCGAATGAGGCATGTTTCCGGGCTTTTTCGTGTCTACGATTTGCCGGCTACGTCCATTGACATCCAGGTGTCCTGGGGGCAACATGCGGGGCAACTCTCCTCGGCGAGAAAGGAGTTGCCCCCAATGCCCCTCACGGACGCCGCGGTTCGCAACGCCAAGCCCCGGGAGAGGCCGTTCAAGCTCTTCGATGGCCGCGGCCTCTATCTGGAAGTCGCCCCCAGCGGGGGCAAGTGGTGGAGGTTCAAGTACCGGATCGATGGCAAGGAGAAGCGGATTTCTCTCGGTGTCTACCCGGACGTGAGCCTGAAGGAGGCACGCGAGAGAAGGGAAGCCGCTCGGAAGTTGGTGGCGGCGGGGGTCGATCCGAGCGAGGCCCGAAAAGCCGAGAGGCTCGCTCGCCGGGAGGTGCGGGCGAACAGCTTCGAGACCGTAGCGAGGGAGTGGTTCGCGAAGCGGTCGTCGGTCTGGAGCGAGGGGCACGCAAGGCGCATCATCCGCCGGTTGGAGCGGGACGTCTTCCCCTACATCGGGCTGCGTCCCGTGGGCGAGATCAGTGCCCCAGAGCTCCTCAAAGTTCTCAGACGGATCGAGAATCGCGGCGCCGTCGAGACCGCTCACCGCGCTCTTCAGGAGTGCGGCCAGATCTTCCGCTACGCCATCGCGACCGGTCGGGCCGAGCGCGACGTGGCAGCCGACCTGCGGGGCGCCTTGCAACCCGTGAAGGGACGCCACCACCCCAGCATTACGGATCCCAAGAAGCTCGGTGAACTTCTGCGGGCGATCGACGGATACGAGGGGTCCCCGATCACGCGGTGCGCCCTTCAACTCGCTGCCCTCACCTTCGTGCGCCCGGGAGAGCTCAGGCGAGCCGAATGGAGCGAGGTGAGCTTCGACGCCGCGGAGTGGAGGATCCCCGCCGAGAAGATGAAGGCCCGTCGTCCCCACATCGTCCCCCTGTCCCGCCAAGCACTGAAGGCCCTCGAGGAACTCCATCCGCTCACCGGTTACGGTCGGTTCTTGTTCCCCAGCGTTCGGACCGAGACGCGCCCGATGAGCGAGAACACCGTCAATGCCGCATTGCGGCGCCTCGGCTATACCAAAGACGAAATGACCGGTCACGGTTTCCGGAGCATAGCCTCCACGCTCCTCCACGAGCAGGGGTGGCCACCGGACGCGATCGAGCGACAGTTGGCCCACGCCGAACGAAACTCGGTGCGGGCCGCCTACAACTATGCGGAGTACCTCCCGGAACGGAGGGAAATGATGCAGGCGTGGGCGGACTACCTGGACCGGCTGCGGGAGGGATAGGGCGGTGAAGTTCCCCAAAGACGTGCTTTCCGTGATGGACGAGTTGAAGCGGGCCGGGCCGTCGCGGTCCTTGGACCTCATGAAACGGCTCACCGCCTACCCGGAACACGAAGCGATGTGGCGGTCCCTGGCCAAGCGGGCGACCCCGCGGGACGACACCTGGGTCTGGGCCTTCCTCGAGGCCGTGGAGCATGCATCCGATCTGCCCCGCCACCAGTACCGCTCGAACAAGGACCGGCAGGAACTCGGGGAGAGGATCCGCGCCCTCAGCACGGAACTGAAGGTGCTCTACGAGGCCGCAGGCCTCTCCCACCACGTGGTTCGGCTCGAGAGGGAGCGGATCCGGAAGGAGGTGTTCGACGGCGTGTACGTGCTGGAAGCCCTGCCGTGGGACGTTCGGGCGCGGATCGAGGAGCGGAAGATCCAGCGGATCGCGGTGCTCGAAGTGCTGGAACGCGCTGCCGCGGCCGCCCACGAGGAACTCTGTCACGCCACCGGCAAGGTCCGAGCAGGAAAAAACGTCCGCGCGATTCGTTTTTTGCGGGCCTTGGCCAAGCGGAACCGGGCGAAGTACGGGACGCCGCTGCTTGCCGTAATCGCCACTGTTACCAACACCTTATACGATACCGACTACGACCAGACGGACATCCGGCGCCTCGTGACGACGGACAGACTGGGAGAAGACGCCTGACTTTCTCCCACTTCTCCCAGTCCTTTTCCGGCTTGCCGTTGGCATCTTTCCCGCACCCTTCAACCCCATCCAGAGAGGTGCCGAGATGCCGAAACGAATCCTCAGACTTCCCGCCCTGATGGACAAGGTCGGCCTGGGCCGGTCGTCGATCTACGCGATGATGGCCGAGGGCACGTTCCCCACCCCGATCAAGCTCGGGGAACGCGCCGTCGGCTGGGTCGAGGAGGAGATCGACGCGTGGCTTGAGGCGCGGATCGCGGAACGGAAGGAGCCGGACGTCGCTGCCTGACTGAGGTGGTCCGATGGCGGGCCCGGTAGGGCCCGCCGCCAAACCAGAAGTTCTTCCCGGGAAAACTTCGCGCCTCTGTTCTCAGGGGCGGAAACGGGCTCGTGATCGCGGCGGTCTCCCTGCCCGGAGAGAACCGCCCGTCCCGAGCCAAGGGGACAGGTGTGCGCACTGGACGGGGCCCCATGCCCTTGACGCCCCCGCTGTGCCGTAGCTCCGGGGGAAGGAGACCGACGATGAACCTGAGACGGCCTACTCATGAACTCACGACCGCTTTTCGGCGTTGGCTCATGGAGTACCCCTTCCAACTGATTTCCACGCTGACGTTCCCGAAAGGTGTCCGGCCGCCGCGCGACGAAAACGACTTCGGCCGGTTCCACGCCCGTATCGGGAAGGCATTGAAGACGCTCGGCCGGAAGTCACGAGTCCCGGTGTGCGCGCTGGGCATCGTGGTCGTCACCCACCACCAACTGGTGCACGCCCACAACTTGGTCTGGGTCGGCGAAGGCCACGGAGACGTTCCCTTGAGTCGGATGGCGGCGCTGCTGGACCGAGCCTGGCCCCACGTGTCCTTGACGGAACCCATTCGCTCGCCCGCCGACGTTGCCGCGTATATCGCCGCTCAGCAAGAGGTCCACGGGACCCGACTCACCGACCTGTTCTCCCACGGTCCGGACTGGCTGGACCGGATCCGCGGGGCGTGAGCCGGGGATACCGAATGAGAGAACCGAAAAGGTTGATACCCCATGGAAGACCCCAAGAGGCGGATACCCCATGACAATCCCAAGCCGGGGTAAGGGCACGGGCCGACGGGTTGCGTGGCCGAGAGTTCCGCCGAAAAGGGGGCGGCGCGGTTGGAGAACGCGGTGCTCTTCGGGCGTCCTCCTTCTTTGCGAACAGGTATGCGTAGGCGACCTCTGAAGGTGGACAGGATCTGACCGCCTTCCGTGGTACCCTCAGCGGGTTCTGGCGGCCCCGGCGTTGCCTTGCCGCCGTCGGTTGGGCTACCATCCCGAACCGTTGTTTCCACGGAGGGGGATCGCATGAGCACGGTCGGCACCGTGACACCCGAAACGGCCACCCACGGCGAAGCCATTCGCCGGGGTGGCCGTTTTTGGTGAGCGGGAACGTGGCCAGGGTCGAGGGGGCAGGGGGCAAACGGCCGTGGTCTGCGAGAGGCGGATCTCCGGGTTTTTGCTGGTTCCACCCTTCTTGCGCGGCCTTCGGTGATCGTTCTAGGTTTGGATCCGCGACCGGGGTGGGGCCCTGCCTCTGGCGCGTCGATGGGACGCCTGGCTCCCGGTACGAAGGGGCGTACGACGCGGCGGGGTTCACCCACCAAGCGAAAAGGATCCTGCAGGTGACGGAACCACGTTCCCATCCAGATCAATCCCCCCCGGCAACCCGCTGGGGGTTCCGGTGCGGCCGGGGGGGGGCGCACACGGCCCGGACCGCGATGCTCAAAGACTTGGGTGCGCTGCTGGTCGCCGTGCCCGACGCCGGCTCGGGGCGCGCGGCGTACCGCCGCGCGGTCGTCGAGGAAAACCGCCTGGGCAAGCGCTCCCAAAAGACCCGCTGGCTGTCGTACCGGCATCTGGTCTCCCTCTACGGCCTCGACCCCGGGGTGGCTGTCTTCCGGGCGCTTCGGTTCTTCTGGCAGCGCGATCCCGAGGGCCGGCCACTCCTGAGCCTCCTCTGCGCCTACGCCAGGGACCCGATCCTCCGGGCTTCAGCGCCGTTCGTGTTCGGCCTTCGCGAGGGCGAACCCTGCGACCGAGCGAAACTCGAAGGGTTCCTCGACCGCCTCGACCCCGGGCGGTTCAGCAAGGCCACGCTCAGGTCCACGGCCCAGAATGTCGCGGCCACCTGGACCCAGGCGGGGCACCTGAAGGGCAGGGCCCGCAAGGTCCGGGCGCGGGCCCGGCCCACGGCCGGCGCTGCCGCCTACGCCCTGCTTCTGGGCTACTTAGGGGGCGGCCGCGGCCAGGCCTTGTTCCACACCGACTACGCCCGGTGCCTCGACGTGCCGGCCGAGCAGGCGGCCGAGCTGGCCGAAGAGGCTTCCCGGCGGGGCTGGATCGTGATGAAGCGGATCGGAGACGTGGTCGAGGTCGCGTTCCCGAAGATCCTCACCGCGCAGGAAACGGAGCGGGTCCGTGAGCAGAGTTGACCGTTTGGTGCGATCGTATGCCGCCCACATCGCCGTGCCGTGGCGGGACGATGCGGCCCCGGCCCAGCGGGTGATCTTCTGCGTGTACCCCGAGGCCGAGGAGCGCTCCCTGCGGGCCAAGGTGGACGAGTTCGAGCTGGCCACCCGCCAGGCCGGGCACGGCTGGGCCCTGTTCGACCTCACCGACACCTTTGCCGAGTGGATGGCGTCGCAGCGCTACGCCAAGAAGTACTTCGCGAAACCGCACCTGCTCGCGCCGCTCCTGCCCAAGTACCTGGGTTACATCCAGGAGCGGTTCGAGGCGTTTCTCGCCCAGACCGGGGCCGATGCCGACACCGTGGTAGCCGTGCTCGGCGTGGGCTCCCTGTTCGGATTCCTGAAAGTGAAAGAAATGGTGGACCGGCTGGCGCCCCTGGTGCCGGGCCGGTTCCTCGTATTCTTCCCCGGCAGCCACGAGGACAACAACTACCGGCTCCTCGACGCCTACGACGGCTGGAACTACCTGGCCGTGCCGATCACGGCCGACCGTGCCTTCTGAGAAAGGTGGGCTCGAATGACGAACCGCGAGATCTACCAGAAGGACCCGTCCACCCGAAAGCTCGTCAACGAGGGCGTGGCCAACGTCAACGACGACACGAGCCGCCGGGCCCTCGAAGTGCTGCGCTACGAGCTCGAGACCTTCGTGTGCGACGGGCAGTACGAGAAAGGCCTGGCTCACATCCTCGACACCTACCTGCACAACATCGACCAGGCGCAGCAGCCCGCCGTGTGGGTGAGCGGCTTCTACGGATCGGGTAAGTCCCACCTGGTCAAGATGCTGCGGGCGCTGTGGGTGGACACCCGGTTCGACGACGGCGCCACGGCCCGGGGCATCGCCCACCTTCCCCAGCACATTCTCGACAGCCTCAAGGAGCTGAGCACCCAGGGCCGGCGCCACGGCGGGCTCCACGCGGCATCGGGCACCCTGGGCGCCGCAGCCAGCGGCAGCGTGCGGCTGGCGCTCCTTCGCATCGTGTTCAAGTCGGCGGGGCTTCCCGAATACTACCCCAGAGCCCGGTTCGTGATGTGGCTCCGCAGCGAGGGCATCTACGACGCGGTGCGGCGCCACGTGGAGCAGAACGGGTTCGACTGGGAGGAGGAGATCGACAACCTCTACGTGGCCGAGGGGCTCCACCAGGCCCTGGTGGCGGTCAAGCCCAACCTGTTCCGGTCGCCCGAACTGTGCGCCGAGGTCCTCTTGAACCTCTATCCCAACGTGGAGGACGTCTCCAGCGGCGAGATGGTCAAGGCCATCCAGCAGGCCCTGACCCGCGACGGCAGGTTCCCCCTGACCCTGATCGTGCTCGACGAGGTGCAGCAGTACATCGGCGAGAGCACCCAGCGCTCCATCGAGGTGCAGGAGGCGGTGGAGGCGTGCTGCAAGCGCATCGGGGGCAAGCTCCTGTTCATCGCCACAGGCCAGACCGCGGTCACCGCCACCAGCAACCTCAAGAAGCTGGAAGGCCGGTTCACCGTGCGCATCGAGCTGTCGGACGCCGACGTGGACGCCGTGATCCGCAAGGTGGTCCTGGCCAAGAAGCCCGGGGCCGAGGCCGCCATCGAGGCCGTCATGCAGGCCAACCTGGGCGAGATCTCGCGCCACCTGGCCGGCACGGGCCTCGGCCACCGGCAGGACGACATCCCGGTCTTCCCCCAGGACTACCCCATCCTGCCGGTGCGGCGGCGGTTCTGGGAGGCCACCCTGCGGGTGCTCGACCGGACCGGCACCGACAGCCAGCTCCGCAACCAGCTCAGCATGATCCACAAGGCCATCCAGACCAATCTGGACGAGCCCCTGGGCCACGTGATTCCGGCCGACTACCTCTACTTCGACGCCGCGGACAAGCTGTTGCAGGCCCGCGTCCTGCCACGCAAGGTGCACGAGAAGACCCTGACCTGGATCCGGGGCACCGAGGACGAGCGGCTCATGGCCCGGGCCTGCGGCCTGGTGTTCCTGATCAACAAGATGGCCGACGCCGACCGGGAGCTCGGGCTGCGGGCCACCGCCGACACCGTGGCCGACCTGATGGTCGAGGACCTGAACGACGGCGGCACCGCCCTGCGAGGCCGGCTGCCCGGGCTGCTGGACCGGTGCGAGCTGCTCATGAAGGTGGGCGACGAGTACCGCATCCAGACCGAGGAGAGCGCGGCCTGGAACGACGAGTTCCTGAGCCAGCGCAACCGCCTGGCCAACGAGGCCCACCGCATCGAAGCCGAGCGCGACGACCGCATCCGGCAGCGGTTCGCCGGCCGGGTGCAGCCCCTCACCGTGACCCAGGGCGAGTCCAAGGTGAGCCGCCAGATCCACCTCACGTTCGACCCCCAGTTGCCGGCCGATGCCGACCGTCGGGTGTACGTGTGGGTGCGCGACGGCTGGAGCACCGAAGAGAACTCGGTGCGGGCCGACGCCCGCCAGGCGGGCAACCACTCGCCCACGGTGTTCGTGTTCGTGCCCAAGCGCTCGGCCGACGACCTACGCCACCACCTCATCGACTACAAGGCCGCCCTGGCCACCCTCGAGATCCGGGGCGTGCCCAACACCCCCGAGGGTCAGGAGGCCCGGGCGGCCATGGAGACCACCCGCCAGACCGCCGAGGCCCGCATCAACGAGCTGATCGACGAGGCCCTCTCCGGCGCCCGCGTGTTCCAGGGTGGGGGCACCGAGGTCCCCGGCGACGTGCAGGCCGCCGTACTCGAAGCCGCCCGCAGCGCGTTCCAGCGCCTGTACCCCCGGTTCCCCACGGCCGACCACCCCGGCTGGGCCAGGGTGTACGAACGGGCCCAGAAGGGCGTGCCCGACGCCCTCAAGGCCGTGGGCTACGAGGGTGAGCCGGCCCGCAACCCGGTGTGCAAGGCCGTGCTGGGCCACATCGCCGGTGGCAAGAAAGGCGCCGACATCCGCGAGCACTTCGAAGGCCCGCCCTACGGCTGGTCGCGCGACGCCGTGGACGGGGCGCTGCAGGTGCTCCTGGTGGCCGGCCTGGTGCGGGTCTACGACGAAAAGGGGCAGGCCATCGATCCGAGGCGCCTGGAGCGCCGGGCCATCGGAAAGGCCGTGTTCAAGGTCGAGTCCACCACGGTCACCACGGCCCAGCGGATCCAGGTGCGAAAGCTCCTGCAGAAGCTGGAGATCCCGGCCAGGCATGGCGAGGAGTCGGCCCAGGTGCCCGCGTTCCTGGAAAAGCTGGCTGACCTGGCCGGCCGGGCCGGGGGCGATCCGCCCAAGCCGGCCCTGCCCGACACCGCGTTCCTCGAGGACATCCGCCGCAGCGCGGGCAACGAGCAGCTCCTGGCCCTGTACAACCAGCGCGACGAGATCCGCGCCTGCATCGACGAGTGGAAGGCCCGGGCCCGGGCCATCGACGAGCGCTGGCCCGGGTGGCAGACGCTCACCCGCCTCCTGGCCCACGCCGACGCCCTGCCGGATGCCGACGTGTACCGGGCCCAGGCAAGGGCTGTCGAGGAACACCGGCAGTTGCTCCAGCAGCCCGATCCCGTCGAGCCCCTGGTGAGCGAGCTGACCCAGCGGCTGCGCGACGAGCTCAACCGGCTCGACGCCGCCTACGAAGCCGGGTTCCAGAAGGGCATGGACCGCCTGCGGGCCGACCCCAACTGGGACCGGCTCGAGCCGGAGCAGCGCAACCAGCTCCTGGCCGAGCAGAAGCTCACCCTGGCCCACCGGCCCCAGGTCCAGGTGGGCACCACGGCCGAGGTGCTGGCCACCCTGGCGCAGTGGCCGCTCGCCACCTTTGCCGACCGGGTGGCGGCCATGCCCGCCCGGTTCGACGCCGTGGCGAGGCGGGCGGCCGAGCTGTGCGAGCCCGAGATCCAGTTCGTGCGGCTGCCCCGCCGCACCCTCAAGACCCCCGACGAGATCGAGGCTTGGCTCGACGAGGTGCGCCAGAAGCTCCGCAACGCCCTGGAGCAAGGCCCCGTGTCCATCCAATAAAATTGTCTTCCTTGAATCCCCTCCCAGGCGCCCCTCACCCCCGGCCCCTCTCCCGGGAGGAGAGGGGAGTCAAGGAAGAGAGTTGGTTACAGGAGGAACGGATGCAGCCGCTCGACCGATCCCTTCGCAACCGCCTGGAGCGCACCGTCAAGGAGGCCCGCGAGATCGCGGAGAGGGGCGCCCGGGCGGCCCTCGAGACCGTGGGCGTGGGCGAGCCTACCCGGTTTCCCCACCTGGGCGAGGCCCAGAGCGACCTGCGCCGCCGACTGCGGGCCCACGGCCGGCAGCTCGGCGACCGGCAAACGCCCCGGGGTGGGCAGGAGCTCGAACGGCTCGTGGAAGAGGTGGCCTACGAGCACTGGCACCGCATGCTGTTTGCCCGGTTCCTGGCCGAGAACGACCTGCTCATGTACCCCGATCCGGACGCTCCGGTGTCCGTGACCCTGGAGGAGTGCGAGGACCTGGCCGCCGACGAGGGCGCCCGCAACGGCTGGGAGTTGGCGGCCCGGTTCGCGTCGCGCATGCTTCCCCAGATCTTCCGGCCCGACTCGCCGGTGTTCGAGCTGGACCTGCCCCCCGACCACCAGCAGGACCTGGAGCAGCTGCTGGCCGACCTGCCGTCTGAGGTGTTCCGTGCCTCCGACGCCCTGGGCTGGGTGTACCAGTTCTGGCAGTCCAAGCGGAAGGACGAGGTCAACAAGAGCGAGGTCAAGATCGGCGCCCGAGAGCTGCCGGCCGTGACCCAGCTCTTCACCGAGCCGTACATGGTGCAGTTCCTGCTCGACAACGCCCTGGGCGCCTGGTGGGCGGCCCGAAGGCTCGGCCCGGAGGATTGGCGCAGCGCGGCGGACGAGGAAGAGCTGCGCCGCAAGGCTTCCGTGGACGGCGTGCCGCTCACGTACCTGCGCCTAGTAAAAACCCCCCACCTTGAATCCCCCCTCCCCTCGCGCGAGGGGGGCCTGGGGGGAGGGAGCCTTGGGAACGGCGACGGCCCTGTGTCCCCCCCTCACCCCGGCCCTCTACCCCCTCAGGGGGGAGAGGGAGAGGGCGCAGAGCACGGATATGTCTGGGCCCCCGCGGCCGGCACCTTCGACGCCTGGCCCCAAAGCCTGGCCGAGCTCAAGGTCCTGGACCCCTGCTGCGGCTCGGGGCACTTTTTGGTGGCCGCGCTGTTGATGCTCGTGCCCATGCGCATGGAGCTGGAGGGCCTTTCGGCCCGCGAGGCCGTGGACCGGGTGCTGGCCGAAAACCTCCACGGCCTCGACATCGACCAGCGGGTGACCGAGATCGCGGCCTTTGCCCTGGCCCTGGCCGCCTGGACCTACCCCAGCGCGGGCGGCTACCGGCCCCTGCCCGAGCTTCACATCGCCTGCTCGGGCCTGGCCGTGGCCGCGGCCAAGGAGGAGTGGAAGCGCCTGGGCCTGGGCCGGAAGAACCTGGCCCTGGCCCTCGACTGGATGCACGACGCCTTTCGCGACGCGCCCGTGCTAGGGAGCCTGTTGAACCCCGCCAGGACCGACGCGGCCGAACTGGTGGAGTGGTCCGAGTTGTCCGCCGCCCTGGATCAGGCGCTCGCCGCCTCGCCCGACGACAACGGGCATGAGCGCCGCGAGGCCGCGGTGGTGGCCCACGGCCTGGCCAAGGCCGCGGGCCTGCTCGCGGGCCGGTACCACTGGGTCATCACCAACGTGCCATACCTGGCCCGGGGCAAGCAGGCCGACCCCCTCAAGGCGTTCTGCCAGCGCCGCTACCCCAAGGCCAAGAACGACCTCGCCACCGTGTTCCTGGAGCGCTGCCTGGAGTTCTGCGTGGAGGGCGGCACCGTGAGCATCGTGCTGCCACAGAACTGGCTGTTCCTTACCACCTACCGCAAGCTCCGGGAGAAGCTGCTCCAGGACGAAACCTGGCACCTGATCGCGCGGCTGGGGCCGCAGGCTTTTCAGACGCCGATGTGGGATTTCAACGTGCAGTTACTCACCCTGAGCCGCGGCCCGGCCGGCGGCCACGGCGGCGGGCTGCTGGGGGCGGGCGGGGCGGACAACCCCATCCGCGGCCTCGACGCCTCCGAACCCCGCACCGCCGCCGAAAAAGCCGCCCTGCTCCGCACCGCCGAGGTCAAGACCGTGGAGCAGGTGAAGCAGTTGGAGAATCCGGATGCAAGGGTGGCGTTGGAAGCACAAGAAAATGTCAAGTTGTTGAGTAAGTTGGCTTCGGCGTTGGTTGGTATTCAGACAGGGGATGACCCCTTTTTTGTGGTCAGATTCTGGGAGGTTTTCTGGCACAAAGAAGTTTGGTCCCTCTTGCAGAATACCCCAACTGCCTGTGTAGAACATACAGGCCAGTCGTTCGTTTTGAGATGGTATAGTACAGGTTCTCTTTTAAATGAATCAAAGGGGTCAAGAGTACAAGGGCTCAAGGCTGTTGGCAAAGATGGTGTTGCAATACACAGAATGGACTCCCTTTTCGCGTACCACTACTGCAAGAGATTGTTTCATCAAAACGTGGTTGCAATTATCCCCAAAGACCGCGCCCACCTCCCCGCCATTTGGTGCTTCTGCTCCTCCCCGGAGTACAACGAGGCGGTCGGCCAAATCGACCAAAGTCTCAAGGTGACCAACGCCACCCTGGTCAAGGTCCCCTTCGACCTCGAACACTGGACCAGGGTCGCCCGGGAGAAGTACCCCCACGGCCTGCCCAAACCCTACTCCGACGACCCCACCCAGTGGATCTTCCACGGTCACCCGTGCGGGTCGGTGATCTGGGACGAGGAAAAGAAGTGGACGGCCCACGGCCCGCTGCGCACCGACCACACCGTGCTCCAGGTGGCCGTGGCGCGGCTTCTGGGCTACCGCTGGCCGGCCGAACTGGACCCCGACATGGAGCTGGCCGACGAGCAACGGGAGTGGGTGCGGCGCTGCGAGGCGCTCCTGCCCTTTGCCGACGAAGACGGCATCGTGTGCATCCCGCCCGTGCGCGGCGAGCCGGCGGCGGCCGAGCGGCTCCTGAACCTCCTGGCCGCGGCCTATAATCAATCCCCTACCTTGAATCCCCCCTCCCCTGGTGGGAGGGGGGCCTGGGGGGAGGGGGAAGTCAAGGAGGGGCAGGTCCCTGGAGGGGCCTGGTCGAACGACATCCTGGCCGAGCTCCTCCGAAACGCCGACCACGCGGGCAAAACCCTCGAGTCCTGGCTCCGCGACAAGTTCTTCGCCCAGCACTGCAAGCTGTTCCACCACCGCCCGTTCATCTGGCACATCTGGGACGGCCTGCGCGAGGGGTTCGCCGCGCTGGTGAACTACCACAAGCTCGACCGCAAGAACCTGGAGACCCTGATCTACACCTACCTGGGCGACTGGATCGCCCGCCAGAAGCAGGACCTTGCCGACGGCGTGGACGGCGCGGCGGAGCGCCTGGCCGCGGCCGAGGGGCTCAAGAAGCGCCTGGAGCTGATCCTGGAGGGCGAGGCCCCCTACGACATCTTCGTGCGCTGGAAGCCCATCGAGCAACAACCCATCGGCTGGGACCCCGACCTCAACGACGGCGTCCGCCTGAACATCCGCCCCTTCATGACCGTGCCCGACGTCAAGAAAAAAGGCGCCGGCGTCCTCCGCGAAAAGCCGAACATCCACTGGAAAAAAGACCGGGGCAAAGACGTCGAATCCGCCCCCTGGTACCCCCTGTTCAAAGGCGACCGCATCAACGACCACCATTTGAGCCTGGCCGAGAAGCGGGCGGGACGGGAAAAAATGGAGGAGAGTGTGTGATGAGAGATTCCAGTGCACCGAACACGTCATTTGAGTTGCGAATCACTCGTGCGAATCGTGATATTGATGTTTCAGTGCCAGCAGTCGAGAAGGAAGTGCTCGCGAGCGTGGCTCGGGTCCTCAAAGAAGCTGAAGATAACGGCGTTGAGCTGAAGCGAAGCGGGAACCAATTGTCGAGCAAAGACCTTCGGGCCATGTATAGAAAACTGGCATCGGCAGCATGGGAGAGCGGAGAGCTTGCAGGCGAGAGCCCACCGAATCCTCTGCATCGTGAGCACAGTGGCTGGGAACTGCCGCTTGAGAATGAACCAGGTCAGCTGGGAAGGGAGTACAAACTTCCGTGGCCGATCCTAGCGATAGATGTGATCGACTTCCTCTCTAGCATGATGGGTGCGGTTGACGAGCTCGTCTGGGAGGAGGGTGCATCATGAGGTTGCCAATCCCTGAGGGGTTTTCCGGCTGGTGGGACGAATGCCATTTGCCGCAAGAGGCACTCACAATAAGGCTCACATGGCGAAGTGGCGCCGAATTCACTCTTGGGGAACTCAATCCTGTGCTCGGAGCGTTTCGCTTCTCTCCCAATCCCGACAAGTTTACTGGAGAGGGGGCGGAGCGCGTGGGGCGAATGGTAGGCAAGGCCCTCACCAGAGCCGGATGGCTTCGCCCTCATCTGGACCCAGAGGCATTGCTCCGCCTCATCGTCGTCCGGTCGGAGCCCTCTCGCGTCGAGTTTATCCTCGACACCAACGCCTTGGTGGAGGGCATTGGACACTGGCTTGCCGACCATTTCGCCGACCGATGCGATCTCGTGGTAACCGCAGTTACCCTTCGAGAACTCCAAGATTTGAAGGGGCAAGCCCGGTTTAACGAAAAGGTCCCAAAGGAGGACAACCAGGCGGAGAACCGGGCGAAGATGCTCGGTGCTCGCCAAGCTTACTTGTCGGCAAACCGGTTCCGGGAACAAGTGGGGTATAAGCGAATACTGTGGCGCGAACTTGAGTTGGACGATACGGCGCTGCTTCTGTCGCGGGGATCAGCGGACACCAAGTCGTCGGAGTCCGATACCTTGCTCTTGCGTGCTGTGCGGCGAAGTATCCACGATCGTGTGAATAAGCTCGAGCGTTTCTTTGTCACCGGTGACAATGCGCTGGCCCGCCGCGCCGCGACCGAACTGCCCGAGGGAAGCCTGATTGCTGCTCAGGTGCGCGAGGTGAGAGCCGGTGACGTCCTGTTCCCTTGCAGTTGGTGGCCTGGACCCGACCAAGGATTCCGGGTGTCACGCCACCCCGCTCGGCTGATATGGGAGTTGTTGTGTATCGGCGATCAGGTGAAACTTGAGGCACATGATGGGAAAACGTGGGCCTTCCGTGCCTTTGATAATCCCATGTGGCCATCGGATTATCTGAAGCCCTGGATCGACGTAGCAGAACCTGCTTTAGAGGATGTCCACGGCGGGGGCCCCGGAGAACTCATTGCACGTTCCTTGAGCGAGGCGGACAACTCCGTAACAGCGGAGAACAGAGCAGCCCCAGATACAAGGCAAGAAGCGCCAGGATCTATTTGGCGAGTTCCTTCGAAGAATATGCTCAAGCTGGATAGGAATCTCCGCCTTTCCGCAAAGACCACACTCGATGTGTTGGGTACTTTGGTTGCCAGTGAGAAGAATGAGGTCCATCTCCCGCAAGGCATTGCCGACGAAAAGGCGCGGCGCCACCTCTGTGCCTTTCTTAAGGAGCTTGACTTGGCAGACGTTGATTTAAACTCGTGGGTAGCGCGTCGCCTATCACGGCACGAAGATTTGGTAGCCGCCTGGTGTAGTAATGATCATGATGCCCTTTTCGATTTGCTTCGGGGGTGGTTGCCGCTTGAGGAATGGGCCACGAACAAAAATCCACCCCAAAGACCCGAAAAGACGCAGGGTAGCGCAAGAGCATTGGCAGCCCTTCTATCGCAGGGGCTATACATTGATCAGCAGTGGCTTCCGGGGGGCTCCCGGCCGGGATTGACCGAAATGCGCCAGGCCATTCTTGATGCTGTCCCTAGAGGACCCGAACCCGCGATTCCTGTTTATACACTTTTGGTCGATGTGTTTTTGCGGCGTCTCGGCGTGGCCCCTGCCCGCATAGTCCATGCGTGGGACAAACTTTGGAGCATGGGAGTGTTCGACGGATTCGAACCTAGGGAGGGGGGAACGTCGTCCGGTCAGAGGTTCCAGGAGATTGCGCGGCTCACCGAAGGCGGCTGGGATCGGGAAAGGATAGATCTGGAGGCCATAGATGGCACACGAGATCTTCTGTACAGGAGAACGTCATGAGTGATCTTTTTCAGATTCCTATCTACGGTGCGAGCGAAGATTCCACGAATCCGTTTGAACGTTTTGACCTCAGAGATAATCCGTTCCCAGCAGCAGGGGTGGACTCCGGAGTTCTATACCAAAGACATATGGAGAAAGAGATTGCGCAGATAAATAGATGGATTCAAGAAGTCGGAAACGCGACAGCATTGGATAAGGGCTCTCCTGGCCCAGTTCATCCGCTTGCTATCTATGGATCCATCGGTGTAGGAAAGACTCATCTGCTTAGATATCTGCAGCGAGGATTGTCTCAAAATGAGTTCACACCAGTTTTAAGAAAGGGGCTCGCAGACGAGGGGATGACACGGCTGGTCCTCGCCAATCTATTCCTACGATACCTTCCGTTCCAAGAGACTGACGACGAACCTGGGACGGGGCTTATCAAAAAAATTATCGAAGCAGCAAAACAGAACCACAAGCAGGACGAGATACTTAACACACTCCGTGACGGTAGCCCAATAGCGATTCCATTCAAGATTTTACTTAAGAAAGACATTGAGAATGATGCGGTCATATGGATGTCACGCTGGCTTCGTCGTGAATACACCACACCTGCACAACGCGCGAAACTGGGCATCGCTGGTGTATTGCAAAGTGAGGGCGAGGCTGTTCGTGCGGTTGCAGATCTGCTCAGGTTGTCGAGGGCCGCGAAGGTGCTACAGGTGTGGTTCGTAATGATCGACCAGCTTGAGGAGCTTTGGCGGCCCGGAGTCATCACGTCATCGCGGCGAGCCCGTTTTCTAACGGACCTCCGCCACCTTGTTGACCAAGCTCTTGAAGGGGCTCCAATTGCGCTTCTGCTGGCCTGGAATACAACGGTAACCGAGAGCGCGTTCGCGAGCGATGTCTCGCATCAGATGAAAAGGGACTATCGTGCGTTATGGCAGCGACTCGGTAATACTGTGAATCTCCCGCCATTGTCGGAAACAGACGTGTGGCCCTTTGCCAAGAAGTATCTGGAGAAGGCCGGTGTCAATGATGCGGCCGCAGAAAGGCGCAAGGATCTGTTCCATAAACTAAAGGCGGCTACGGAAGATGTTATTTCACAAATCCAGGGAGAAACAGCTCGGGGGGTTAAAGCACCATTGACACCTCGTTCAGTGCTACAGGCATGGCGAGACAAAGCTCTGGAGATTGCTACCGAAGCAAGACAATAGGAACCTCACCGAATCGTGTAGCGGGAAGGAGTACCATCGCATCAGCTGCAATCCTTGATGTCCTGCTGGCCTCGGTGGAGAGTACGACGGCCTACAACTAGTATAACCGGGTGGCTTCTGCCGTAGTGTGGTCGGCGGACCAGGGCAGACAGTGGGCCCGCCTTGTTCTGGGGCCACGCGCCATGTTACTGCGGGTTCTCGTGTTGGGTGAGCAAGGGCACGCAAACTTTGATGGGAGACACTCCATGATCAGACGTCTCTATATCGACAACTACAAGTGCCTGGTGAACTTCGACCTGGAGCTGGACGAGCTGTCGCTCCTGTTAGGGCCCAACGGCGTAGGGAAGTCGTCGGTGCTGGATGTGCTCTACGCGATCCGCCAGCTCCTCAGCGGTGTGGCCAAGATCACAGATCCGGACATATTCCCGACCTCAACCCTCACCCGGTGGCAGTCGCGCGATGTGCAGGTGTTCGAGCTCACCTTCGAGTTCGATGACGAGCCCGAGCCCCTGACGTACCGGCTGGAGGTCCAGCACGAGCGCGTTAGGCACCGGGCACGTGTGTGGCTGGAGCGGCTCGCGGCAGGCGACCGCCCGTTGTTCGAGTTCCGGGAGGGCGAGGTCCAGCTCTACCGGGACAAACACTCGGAAGGGCCTGTGTACACTGCGGACTGGTCCGAGTCGGCCATGGCTCGCGTGGCCGAGCGCCACGACAACCAGCGCCTGTGCCGGGCGCGCGAGTTCGTGCGGAGAATCGTGGTGTGCGGGCTGTATCCGGCCCGCTTCGAGGCCGAGTCCCGCCGGGAGGACCCGATGCTGAGCCGGGACGGCTCGAACTTCTCGGCATGGTACCGCCACATTTTCCAGGAGCGGCAGGACCTGATCCCGGACTACATCGAAGCGGTCCGCGAGGTGGTGGACGCGTTTCACAGCGTGCGCCTGGAGAGGGTGGGCCAGGACGCACGAGCCCTCATGGTGATGTTCGAGGAGCCGGCCGGGGGGCGGTACGAGCTTCGCCTGGACGAGATCTCCGACGGGCAGCGGGCGCTCCTTGCGCTGTACGCCCTCGTGATCGCCACCGCCGGGCAGGGCTACTCGCTGTTCCTGGACGAGCCCGACAACTACGTCGCCCTGCCGGAGATCCAGCCGTGGCTGATGGCCCTGAAAGACGCCTGTGGCGAGGCAGTGCCCCAGGCGCTGCTCTGCTCCCATCACCCGGAGTTGATCGACTACCTCGGCCCCGAGTGCGGGGTGATGCTGCGGAGGGAGGCTTCTGGCGTGATCGTGCCCGAGGCAGTGCAAGTGCCGCCCGAGGAGGGAGGGCTGAAGCTGTCGGAGCTGGTGGCCCGGGGGTGGGAGCGATGAGCCGGAGGGCGCAACTGGTCCTCCTGTGCGAGGACTCCCAGCACGAGGCGTTTGCCCGACGCTTTCTCAAGAGGATGGGCTGGAACCGCCACAGGATCCGGGTGGAGAAAGCGCCGGGAGGGCGCGGCTCGGGCGAGCAGTTCGTGCGGGCTCGGTTTCCCCTGGAGTTGGGCGAGCACCGGCGGCGCCACGCGGCCCAGGCCCTCGTGGTGATGCTGGACGGCGATGCGGATGGGGTGGATGCACGTGTCCGCGGCCTGGACGACGCCTGCACGGCCAAGGGCATCCCGGCCCGCCGGCCGGGAGAGCCGGTCGCGGCATTTGTGCCCACTTGGAACATCGAGACCTGGCTTGCCTATCTCGACGGGGAGAGCGTGGACGAGGCCAGAAAGGACTACCCCAGATTGCGTCCCGAGCGCGAGTGCGGAAGGCACGTGAAAGTTCTCGTGGCCATGTGCCGCGACGGCAAGCTGCGTCCCCCAGAACCGCCGTCGCTGGTGAGCGCGTGCGAGGAGTATGCTGCCCGGCTTCGCGAGGTTGGACGGTAACGGGAGGCGCTTGGGCCGGGGAAAAGTTCAGCGACAGTCCAGTTCCCAGACGAAGTGTTCAAAGACGACCGCATCAACGACCACCACCTGACCCTGGTCGAGAAACGAGCCGTCCGGGAGGCAAAGCATGTTGAATGAAGTCGAGGTCAAGAACTTCGGCCCCCTTGTGGAGCTGGGTTGGCGGGATCTCGGGCCGATCAATCTGGTGATCGGTGACAACGGATCCGGGAAGACGTTCCTGTTGAAGGTCCTCTACACCGCCGTGCGGACGCTAGAGGAGTACAAGCGGGGCGACGAGCGACGAAGCGCGGCCGAGATTCTGGCCGAGAAGCTCTACTGGACCTTCCAGCCGGACAAGATCGGCGACCTGGTGACAAAGGGGGCGGACGGCGGCTTGTCGTGCAGGGTCCAGGTTGACGGGCGGGACTTTCTGTACCGGTTTGGCAGAGATACGACGAAGCAGATCTCGTTCCTGGAGAACCATGTTCCTCCCAGGGCGAGCAATTCCATTTTCTTGCCAGCCAAGGAAGTGTTGTCCATCCACAACATCATTCTCAAGTCCCGCGAGCAGGACAAAGTATTCGGTTTCGACGATACGTACCTCGATCTTGCCCGGGCCCTGCGCCAGGTTCCTGTAAAAGGAAAGAATTATCGGGAATTCGCCGAGTCGAGGAGGCAGTTGGAGGGAATGCTGGGGGGGCGTGTGGAGTACGACGAGGCGTCCGGGCGTTGGCAGTTCAAGAAAGGCAACCAAAAGTTTCCCATCGGGGTGACCGCCGAAGGGGTCAAGAAGATCGCCATTCTGGATACGCTGCTTGGGAACCGCTATCTGGATCCGGGCTCGATCGTGTTCATCGACGAGCCGGAGGCCGCGCTGCATCCAGACGGGCTCTTGAGGCTGCTCGACATCATTGCGTTGCTCGCCAAGCGCGGGATGCAGTTCTTCCTGGCCAGCCATTCGTACTTCGTGGTCAAAAAGCTGTTCTTGATCGCCCAAAAGGAAGACCTGCACATCCCCGTGGCCTCATGCCACGAAAGCCAGTGGGCGTCCGCGGATCTCCGCGAAGGGATGCCGGAGAACCCCATCATCCAGGGGTCGATCCGGCTGTACAAAGAAGAAGTGGAGTTGGTGCTCGAATGACCACGAAGCCGATCGTCGAGTCCGGGATGACCTTTGGGCCGTATCCCGAGGGTAGGTGTTTTCACGTGGAGAACAGCCGCGCCTACGCAGCCATCCAGGAAGGCGTGAAGGTCGCGGAGTTCGTGCTGCTGCGCGAGGGCAAGCGAAGGCCGGCTTCTCTCTGGGTGGTGGAGGCCAGGTCGAGCACGCCGAGGCCAGAAACACAGCCAAATTTCGACCTATTCATCGCCGAGATCCGGGAGAAACTGGTCAACGCCTTCTCGCTGGTGTGGGCGTGCTGCCTGAAGCGCCATCGGCGGGCCGATGCGGAGCTGCCGGATCGTTTCAAAGCAGTTGATCTCTCTCGAGCTGACGTGAAGTTCGTCCTGGTGATCCAGGGCCACCGGGAGGAGTGGTTGCCCCCTCTTCAGGAGGCGCTGTACGAGGCGCTGCGCCCGACCGTGAAAACGTGGGCGTTCTCACCCACGGCGGTGGCCGTCATGAACGACGCGATGGCACGGGAGAGGGACTTGATCCGCGAGTGAGCATCGGGGGCACCTTCCTCATCCCCCTCCCCCCTGCCCCCTCCCACCAGGGGAGGGGGAGAAGATTGAAGGGTCCCCCACCGGGGGGAGAGGGCCGGGGTGAGGGGGGGATCGGTTGGTCCCGGCGGAAAAAAGTGGTGCGCCCCGGCGAGGGCGGCAGAACCGCCCAAAGCAGAAACGCCCCTGGCGGGGCGTCGGGCCGGGGATGCTATCCCCGGCGGGGTGATAGTCGGTCCATAGGGCATCGGACCGGCAGCGTCAAGCGAGGATTCATGGGCCAGGGGGTGATCGTGTACATCGACGGGTTCAACCCGTACTTCGGCCTCCGGTCGAAGGGGTGGGAGAAAGCCCCATGAGAGTGGTGGAGCATCTGGTCACAGCGATCCGCCGGGCCGGAAGGCACAACCCGGACGTGCAGGTGGCGCCGGCGTGCATCCTGTGGCCCGACAGGGACCGGCAGTGGGAGGCCGTGATCCCGCGGTTGCAAAGCGAGCTGCCGGAGCTCCTGGTGCTCGGCGAGTACGCGCCCGAGCGGCACACCGGGCCGGCCATCTGGCTCCGGTGCGTGCTGGCCGGTACGGTGGACGACGTGGCTCTGCCCGGGGACCGGGTGCCGATCCTGTACCTGCCCGGGGTGGGCCGGGCGGACCTGCGGGCCGTGGAGGAGTGCCCCGACCGGCTGAAGCCCCTGGCGGAGCTCCAGTACCGGGGCGTGATCTGGTCGCAGGTCAACGCCAAGGACTGGACGGTGCTCGCCTTCCTCAAGTCGGACCAGGGGGGCCTGGGGCTCGACGTGGCCCAGAACCAGGAGACGAAAAGCGCCTTGTTGCTGGCCCTGCCGCTCCTCCTCGACGAAGAGGTGGAGCGGCTCCGGGGCAAGCGCCTCGACGCGGACGACCTCAACACGCTCCTGACCGGGGGCGACCCCATCCGGGACCTGCTTCGGTGGCTCGACCAGGGCGACGAATTCCAGGCTGGGTGCGACGAGGCCAAGTGGAAGGCGCTGGTGTCGGTGTGCCGGTCGCAGCTCGGGTTCGATCCGCAAAACGAGGGGGTGCTGGCCGGTTCCGCAAAGCTGGCGGCTCGGCAGGGGCCGTGGCAGGCGGTGTGGGAGCGGTTCTGCGAGGCGCCCCGCCGGTACCCGAACCTTCCGGACCGGATCCGCCAGTGCAAACCTCCGGCGTTCGATCTGTTTGCAAACTGCGACACGGCCGGCGGCTGGCCCCAGTGGAACGAAACCCAGGAACAAAGCCTCCGGGGAAGCCTAACCCTTCTGGAGCGCCTGCCCCCCCACGGGGCCCGCAAACGGCTTCGAGAGTTGGAGCGGCGGCACGGCGAGCGGCGCTCCCTGGTGTGGGCGGAGCTGGGAGAGACCCCGCTCGCGTGTTCGTTGGAGCACCTGGCCGCGCTGGCCGAACACACCGAGTCGGCCCTGGCAGGGGGCACGGCCGAGGATCTGGTGGCAGCTTTCCGTACCGGCGGATGGAAGGCGGACGATGCCGCGGTGCAGGCCCTGGCCTGCGCGACGGCGGCGCAGGACCGGGAGGCGGTGACCGCCGCGATCCGTGCGGTGTACGCGCCCTGGCTCGAGGACTCGGCCCGCTACCTTCAGCAGGTGGCGGCCCGGGACGGGTACCCCGGTGGGGATTTCCGTTCGTGCGGGCCGGTGGGGGGAGAAGACGGGGACTGCGTGCTCTTTGTGGACGGCCTGCGGTTCGACCTGGCCAGGCGGCTCGCGGCTCTTCTGGAACGGGCCGGGCTCGCGGTGGACGAGGAGCCGTTCTGGGCCGCACTGCCCACCGTGACCGCCACGGGCAAGCCGGCGGTCTCGCCCGTGGCCGACCGCATCCGGGGGGCGGAGGGCACCGCGGATTTCGAGCCGGTGGTGGACGAGACCGGCCAGTCTCTCAAGGGCGGATACCACCTGCGCAGGCTCCTGACCGAGGCCGGGTGGACCGTGTTGGGCCCCGGGGAGAACGGCGACGGCCGGGGCCGTGCGTGGTGCGAGTTCGGCGACATCGACCACGAGGGCCACGACAAGGGCTGGAAAATGGTGCGCCACTTGGACGGGCTGCTCGGGGAGGTCCGGGAGAAGGTCGAAGGCCTGCTGGCGTCCGGGTGGAGACGGGTGCGGGTGGTGACGGACCACGGCTGGCTGCTCCTGCCCGGGGGCCTTCCAAAGACGGAGCTCGCGAGCGGTCTGACCGAGCACAAGTGGGGCCGGTGCGCCAGCCTCAAGCCCGGCGCGTCCACGGACGAGCGGCTCTACCCCTGGCACTGGGACCCCACCCAGCACGTGGCCCTGGCCGACGGCATCGGGTGCTACCGGACCGGGCTGGAGTACGCCCACGGCGGCCTGAGCCTCCAAGAGTGTTGCCTGCTCCGGCTCACGGTATCTGCCGGCGCGGGCGGGGGTGCCTCGGCGGCCGTGGAGGTGACTGATGTGGTGTGGAAGGGCCTCCGGTGCAAGGTGGCGGTGGATGGGGAGTTCGCAGGGCTCCGGCTCGACGTTCGAACCCATGCGGGTGATCCCGGGGCGAGCGTCGCTCTCAGCATCAAGCCGATCGGCGAGCACGGCACCGCCTCGGTGGTCGTGGAGGACGAGGCCTTGGAAGGGAGACAGGCGTTCGTGGTGCTCCTGGACGAGAGGGGATGTCTGATCGCCCAGGTGCCCACGGTGATCGGCGGGGAGGCGCGGTGATGGAGCTCGACCATCTGGACCGCAAGGCGGCGTCGGTGCTCGACGGATACCTGGTGCGCAAGGACCTGGTGCGCGCGTTCAGCCGGCAGTTCCCGGTGCCTACCTACGTGGTGGAGTTCATGCTCGGCCGGTACTGCGCCAGCACCGACCCGGACGAGATCGAGGAGGGGCTGGAGATCGTCCAGCGGCAACTGGCCGAGCGCACCGTGAAGGCGGGCGAGGAGGAGCTCTTCAAGTCGCGGGCCCGGGAGCGCGGGCGGGTCAAGATCATCGACGTGGTCTCCGCGCGGCTGGACGCGAAAACCGACTCGTACCTGGCCACCATCCCGAGCCTCAGGCTCACGGACGTGCGGATCGAGGACGAGCTGGTCCGGCGGCACGAGCGGATGCTGACCGGCGGATTCTACGCCGAGATCACGTTGTGCTACGACGCGATCATCGCCCAGGAGAGAAACGGCCGGCCGTTCGGCGTGGAGGCGCTTCGGGAGATCCAGCTCTCCAAGCGGGACGTGCTCGAGACCCTGGCCGAGGCCCGGGAGGCGTTCACCACGGAGGAGTGGAAGGACTTCCTGCTGCGCTCCATCGGCATCGAGCCCGCAGGGCTGACTGAGCGACAGAAGAACGCGTTCCTCCTGCGCATGGTCCCCTTCGTGGAAAGAAACTACAACCTGGTGGAGCTGGGGCCCCGGGGCACCGGCAAGAGCCACTTGTTCCAGCAGGTGTCGCCCTACGCCCACCTGATCTCGGGGGGCAAGGCCACCGTGGCCCGGATGTTCGTGAACAACGCCACGGGCCAGCGGGGCCTGGTGTGCCAGTACGACGTGGTGTGCTTCGACGAGGTATCGGGCATCTCGTTCGATCAGAAGGACGGGGTGAACATCCTCAAGGGCTACATGGAGTCGGGGGAGTTCAGCCGGGGCCGCGAGAGCATCCGGGCCGACGGGAGCATCGTGCTGGTGGGGAACTTCGACGTGGACGTGGAGCACCAGCAGCGGATCGGGCACCTGTTCGGCCCCCTGCCGCCGGAGATGCGAAACGACACCGCGTTCATGGACCGGATCCACGCCTACCTGCCGGGGTGGGACGTGCCCAAGATCGGGCGGGAGCTGCTGACCGACCACTTCGGCCTGGTGAGCGACTTTCTGTCGGAGTGCTGGAGCCAACTGCGCAGGCAGAGCCGCGTGGGCGTGCTGCAGAACCGGGTGTTCTACGGCGGCGCCCTCTCGGGACGCGACACGAACGCGGTGAACAAGACCGCGAGCGGGCTCCTGAAGCTCCTGCACCCGGGCGGCGGCGAGGTTCCGGACGACGAGCTGGAGTGGGCCGTGCGGATCGCCATGGAAGCTCGACGCCGGGTCAAGGAGCAGCAGAAGCGCATCGGCGCGGCCGAGTTCCGGAACACCCACTTCAGCTACGTGATGGGGGCCGACGGGGTGGAGAAGTTCGTCTCGACCCCGGAGCTCCAGAACGAGAACCGTATCGGCGCAGACCCGCTGGAGCCGGGTCAGGTGTGGACCATCTCGCCCGGCGGGGAAGGGGAGCACCCGGGGCTGTTCCGGATTGAGGTGAACGAGGGGCCCGGCTCCGGGGTGAAGATCCTGAACAAGCCGGTGCCGCCCCCGTTCCGGGAGAGCACGGGCTATGCCGAGCAGAACCTATACGCCCGCGCCCTGCAGTTGGTGGGCGACAAGGACCCCCGACACCATGAGTTCACCGTGCAGCTCCGGGCCTTTGACGCGGCCAAGACCGGGGCCAAGACCGGCGTGGCCGCCCTGATCGCCCTGTGCACCGCCCTGCTGAAGAAGAGCGTGCGCGGCGGGCTGGTGATCGTGGGCGAGGTGAACCTGGGCGGCTCCATCGAGCCCGTGCACAACGCCGTGACCATGGCCGAGATCGCCCTGGAGAAAGGCGCCACGGCCCTCCTCATGCCGGTGGCCTGCCGGCGGCAACTGTTCGATCTGTCGGACGACATGGCCACCAGGATCGACATCCAGTTCTACTCGGACGCCCGGGATGCGCTGCTGAAGGCGATCGCGGAGTAGGGGGGAAGGATGGCGACGCTAGCGCCCCGTCTGGAGGTGGTGTGATGAAAGAAGGAGAAAGCCGTGCGGCAGCGACGGGGGTGAGCCGGATCGAAGCGCTCCATTACCGAAGCCTCCGGTACGTGGCCACCGAACTGCGGCCGTTCCAGCTTCTGGTGGGGCCCAACGCGAGCGGCAAGTCCACGTTCCTCGACGTGGTGGGCTTCCTGGGCGATCTCCTGCGAACCGACCTGGAAACCGCGGTGGGCGGCGACCCGAGACTCGAGATTCCCTTGAGGGCGCCCGACCCCAAACAGCTCACTTGGCTTCGCGGGCAGGACGCCTTCGAGCTCGCGGTGGAGCTCGTCATCCCGGCTGCGCTGTGTTCCAACGACTCCTATGCGCGCGTTCGCTACGAGGTGCGCATCGGCGTCTCGGACACGCCGTGCATCCAGGTGGAAAACGTGTGGCTGCGGACCGGACGCGATCCTGTTCGGCAGGCCCGGCAGGTGTCTTTTTTCCCCGCACCGCTCAAACCCCCGGAGCGCATCGTGCGCAAACCGGGAACGCAGACCCCGAAGGGATGGCGGAAGATCGTGGCTCGGGGCGAGCCGGGCCGGGTGTACTTCCGGTCGGAAACCACCAACTGGAACTCCCCGTTCGGGCTGAATCCGCAGAAGGCGGCACTGGCAACCGTGCCCGAGGAGAGGGATCGCTTTCCCGTGACGTTATGGCTGCGCGACGTACTCGCCTCCGGTGTGCGTCGCCTGGCGCTCTCGGGCGAGGCCATGCGCAGGCCGTGCCCGCCAACGCGCAAGAAGGGCTACCTCCCCGACGGGTCGAACCTTCCATACGTGGTGGACCGATTGGCCCGGACCGCCCCGGACCGGCTGAAGCGCTGGGTCGGTCATGTCAGGGAGGCCCTGCCCGATCTCGAGACCATCACGACGGAGGAGCGGGAGGAGGACCGGCACCGGTACCTGGTGATCCGGTACCGGAGCGGGCTCGAAGCCCCTTCCTGGCTCGTGTCCGACGGAACCCTGCGCATGCTCGCGCTCACGCTGCTGGCCTACACCGCTGACGTGGAGGGGGGCATCTACCTGGTGGAGGAGCCCGAGAACGGGGTCCATCCCCGCGCTGTGGAGACCGTGTTCCAGTCGCTTTCGTCCGTGTACGGGGCCCAGGTGCTCCTGGCGACCCACTCCCCCGTGATCCTGGGCATGGCGGACCCGGCGGATCTGCTGTGTTTCGGAAGGAACGCCGAGGGCGCCACCGACGTGGTCCCGGGGCCCGAGCATCCGGGGCTCAGGCAGTGGAAGGGTGCGCTCGATCTCTCGAGCCTGTTCGCCGCGGGGGTGCTGGGATGAACCCAGGTCTCGTCTGCGTGGTGGCCGACAAGAACATCGAGGCCGTGATCTCGACGTTGGTGCGCGAACGCAGGCGGTCCATCCGTCTCAGGGAGTTTTCGGTCGAAGTCCACGTTCACCCCTTGCGAGACCCCGGCTGCTACCGCGGAGGGCCGGAGTTCTTGCGCGGGCTGTTGGGGGACACTCCCGCGCGGGGCCTCTTGGTGTTCGATCAGGCGTGGGAAGGGAACCCCCACCCCAGCGCGGCGGACACCGAACGGGCCGTGCGCGAGCAGTTCGCCGCCCTGGGCATCGCCGACCGCGCCGAGGTGGTGGTGATCGAGCCCGAGATCGAAGCGTGGGTGTGGAGCCGGTCGCCCCACGTGGAGCGGGTGTTGGGCTGGGCAGGGGCCCGGCCGCCGCTGCGTGAGTGGCTGAAGATCCGGGGCCTGTGGCCTGAGGATCGTGCAAAGCCGGCGGACCCGAAGGCGGCCGTGGAAGACGCATTGCGGGAAAAGCGCATCCCCCGGTCTTCGGCTCTCTACCGAGAACTGGCCGAGAAGGTCACCCTGCGGGGCTGCCAGGATGCCGCCTTCGGGCGGCTGTGCGATGTGCTCCGGCGCTGGTTCCAGGCCTGACTGTCAAGGTGGGGGTGCCCATTCAAAACGAGGCGTCCCTGCGAGCCATGACAGACTCATGACAGGAATCGGTGTGGCGTTCTTCGTGGCCGTCTACTCGGTGCTGCGCAAAGCCTCGGCCCAGCCGGGGCTCCTGGTCCTCGGGGGCCTGAGCATCCAGGGCAACATCAAGCCCGTACGGTCGCTGATGGACCAGCTGCAGGTCGCCATGGACAACGGCGCCAAGCTCGCCCTCCTCCCCATCGAGAACGAGCGCAGCTTCTCAGACGTCTCCGCCGAGGTGCTCGAGAACGTGGACCCGGTGTTCTACGGCGACCTGCGCCAGACGGCGTTCAAGGCGCTGAGGTTGACGTAACGCCGGATCCGGTCCGACCCGCTGGCGTCGCTCGCTGGCCGTCTTCCTCCACGCCTTCGCGCGGACGCCGGCGGTGGGAGAACCCTTTTGGATTACGGAGCGTTCTACCACTTGGAGGAGTACCTGTTCTCCGAGGTGCATACCCGGTTTCACCGGGACCGCCGGCTGGGTGCGTTCGACTTCTTCTGCATCGTCGTCTGGAAAGCGAACCGGGCCAAGTCGAAGGTGGCGAAAAAGCTGCTCTCCCGGGGCCACGCGTCCCTGGACGCGGCCGTGGCGGAGCTGACCGGCCGGATCGCGGCGGCCCCGGACGCGAAGGCGCGGCTCCGGGTCCTGGTGGTGGACTGGGGTTTTCGGATGCCCGTGGCCACAGCGATCCTGGCGGTGCTGTACCCGGACGCGTTCACGATCTGCGACGCGCGGGTGGCGCAGGTGGTCGGTACCCGGGTCCCCGAGATGTACGGGAACTTCGACACCCTGTGGCAGCGCTACCAGGAGTTCCAGGCCCGGGTGGAGCGGTCCGCGCCGGAGGGGCTGTCGCTCCGGGACAAGGACCGGTACCTGTGGGGCAAGTCGTTCCGGGACGGGCTGGTGACGGACCTGAGAGCCTGGCAGGCACCGCTCGACGGCACGGCCCCGGACGCGTTCTCGGCCCGGATCGGCGGGTTCACCGGCCCGAACTGGGAGGTGGTGTGGCGGGGCGGCGTGCTTCGGTACCGGAGGCATTGGGGCAACCTGGACGACGGCGAAGTCCATGAGGTGTGCCCGACCCCGGAGGCGTGGCGCCGGTTCTGGCAGGGCTGCGACGAGATCGGCGTATGGCGGTGGGACGCGCGGTACGACAACCTGCTGGTGCTCGACGGCATCCAGTGGGAGCTGGAGATGCGCGTGGGCGCGCGGGCCGTGCGCTCGTCCGGCAGCAACGCCTACCCGCACCCGGTGCCGGGTGCGGACCCCATGGAAAGGACGCCCGCGTTCCGGAGGTTCTTGGCGCTCGTGCGGGAGTTGTTGGACGGATTGGAGTTCGGGTAGAGAGCCGGATATGTCGAAGATGCGAGACCTGACGTGGATCTGAGACAGGCCTTTGAGGCGTGGCGGCAGCGCAGCGGAGGGGACGGCTGGGGGCTGGCATGGTACCTCGCGGCGGAGTTCTGCGAGCGTTTCTATTGTTCACACGGGATCGTCCCCCACGTCATCATGAGGGAGGGGCTCGGCTACTACGGCATCCAACTCGACCGACTCCCCTGCGCCGTTCATGGTGCCCCCTGTCATCGCAATCCGACGACCATCGGCCGCTTCACGATGGCGGGGAATGTCGAGAACTGGATCACGGGGTCTGCCGGTGACCACGGGCTCAAGACCGGAGACCGGGCCGCGAAGGGCGAGCCGGTGGCCCCGATGCTTGCCGAGGCCGTTCGGCACCTCGGTCTCTCCCCTTACCCCGAGAAGTCCCACATCCACTGTCGCCATCACCGTTGGGGAGGCTCCTATGTCCTCCTGTTCCGCTTGGCTGCCTTCGTCGCGTTGAATCACGAGCACAGTGCCCGGGTGTGGAACCACCCCTATTTGCTCGAACGTGAATGCCGCCCTTTGGACCCTGCCGCAGACCAACGGGAACACCCGGGTTATTTCTCGATTTGTTCCGACAAAGGGCGAAAGGTGCTGCTGCGAGGCGACGGGCAGGTTTTGCAACCCGCGGGCGCCGACTCGCTGTGGGAACGCTACATGAGGGGAGAGTCGGCGGGGGATCTTTATCGTTGGACGCTCACTGAACTCGCTTTGGGGGAACCTCAAACGGGACCGATGGGGATCGGCATTGGGTAGCGCTTCGTAAGGGGCGCGCGATCCGGCCATAGAAAGGGGTGTCGCATGGGGTTTCGTTTCTGGCGGCGGGTGAAGATCGCGCCGGGGCTCTCATTGAACCTGAGCAAGTCGGGCGGTTCGCTTTCGTTCGGGCCACGGCTCCTCAATGCCCTCGGTACGAACGCGCCTTGGTCTACGAGGACCTTGGCCACCGTCGGCGGGCCCGCAGTGAACTCGAGAAACTCTACGTGGAAGACCGCCGGTACGAAGACGTGACGGAACGGCTGGGGCTATGACGGGCGGAACGGATCCAAACGGTGGAACGGAGCAACGGGGGGACCAAGCATATGGAGAGCGAGAGGAGGGCAGTTCCAGATGAAAATCGAGATGGGCGAGTCGCTGGTTCGTTCTTGGCTTCGCCACTGCAAGGCGTGCCAGGTGGCCGAACTGAACTGGAAGCCCTCCCCGACGTGGGAGGTCGTGCCGTCCGCTCACCTTGCAGGTGTGTTCCGGGATGCACGGAGCCGGTTTCCCGACGCGATCAAGCAGACCCTTTCGATCGGTCAGTTCTTGCGGCAGGCCGAGATCGACGTCCTGGGCGTGAGGCTTGGGGCCGGGGGCAGGGTCGAGCGGTTGTTCGGGGTGGACACCGCGTTCCATTCGAACGGGCTGTCGTACGGAGGCAACGAAGACACGAAGAACCGGCTGCAGAAGAAGTTCCTGCGGACCGCGTTGGTGCTGGAGAGCTGCTTCCCGGAGGTGCCGATCGAGGTGCTTTTCGTGGCGCCGGTCGTCACCCCCCGGCGGCTCGAGTTCGCGCGGGAAGCTGCCCAGGAAGTCAAGGATTTCTATCCCGACAGGGGAAAAGTGACCTTCGATCTGCTGGGCCCGGAGGCCTTTCGGGAGAAGATCCTCGAGCCGGTCTTGAAGCTGCATCACAAGGTCGCAGACACTTCGGAGCTGTTTCTCCGCGCCTGGCAGTTGGTGGCTCCGCACATGGCCCGGGAGCCTGGACCGCAGGGGGATGGGCCCGGGCGAAACCCGAAGGTGGTTCGCCCCTCGCCTCGTGGCAGGGCGGCTGGCCCCCGGGACCGCTCGGACAAACACGATGCCCATATCGTGGCGTACTACCTGTCGAAGTTCGACCACGAGCGCCTGCAGTTAGGCAACCAGGGGGAGACGTTCGCGTATGCAGCCAAGGTGTTGGGGGTGAAGGCCAACACGATCAAGAACGCCCGGGACTATTTCGACTCCCACACGGGGAGCCACAGGCAAGGGTGGAAGGCGCCCCTTCCGCCCCGATACATGGAGGTCCACCAGGCGTTCCGGACCACCCCGGAGCCCGAGTTGCGGGAGCTGGTGAAAGGGATCCTCAAGGTGAAATAGGGAGAGGGAGACGACATGGAAATCTGCACGAAATGCGGAGCACCGGTGGGTCACGTCCGTCAAGGTGGTGTAAGAAACCGACCGCGTCATCCTCGGTTGGTAGATCAGGCAGCCACCGGCAGCTCCGGGTTCGTTGGGAGTGGGTTGGTCCGTTTCAGCACTTCGTCCATCGACG
>JALUTY010000052.1 GCA_027021615.1 bacterium
CCTTCTCGTCCTGCCGGTACACCCGCACCAGGCCGTCCCGGGTGTCGGTGTGGACGAAGTAGTGGTCCTTTTTGCCCTTCGCGCGCCTGATTTTGTCCCAGAGCTCGATTTCCCCCGCCGTGTACGGTCCGCCCTGGCGGCCGGAGGGCTGGCCCACCTTGCGGGCCTTGTTCTTCACCATCTCCTTCGCCCGTTGTTCGTTCTTGGCAGCCGAGCCCTGGCGATGGCGCTGGGTGTTCCTCGCCGGCGAGGGCCGCCCCCAGGCGCTCCCCTTGAACTCCCATTCGGCCAGCCGGCAGCCGGGATGCGGTGCGCCTTCAGCCGCCGGTCACGAGCAGTCCCCGCGGGAGCAGGGGGTGGGAGACGGTGACCTCCAGGCCCCGGAACAGCCCCAGGTTGGCCAGGGCCACGGCATCGTCGCAGATGAATTCCTGGTCGGTGTCGCGCACCTCGGGCACCACCCGCCGCCGGTAGAATTCCAGGTGCGCGCGCACCCCCTCGTTGAACGCCCCCTCCCGGCGCCGCACGATGCCGGCCAGGGCCTTGCTCATGGTGCAGACGTTTTCCTCGTAACCCGACTCCAGCTCCCGGCTGGTGCACCACTCCATCTGCACCCGGGCGTACTGGCGGGCCAGCTTCTCCGCCTCCCGCAGCTCCGCCGAGAGCATGCGCGTGTAGCCCAGCAGCACCTCGTCGTCAGGCTCGGGGTCCGGCGGCTCCCGGTACCACTCCGCAAGCTCCCGGGCCAGGGCCGGGTCCGCCCCCATGAGCGCCCAGTGGGCGCCCTCGATGAACTCGTTCTCGGATACGGCGGCCAGGGACAGCTCGCCCCAGCCGGGGTCCCTGCCCGGCGGCGGCGGCCGGTCGCCCACGTAGTCGGGGTCGGACGGGTCGTAGGCCATGCGGAAGCTCTTGAGCACGTGCCGCGCCGCCTGCCGGAACTCCTCCCGCACGGCCTCCACGGGCTCGCCGTTGAGAAACATCGCACGGCCCAGGTGGGCATGGGTGCTGGCCGTGCCCACATGAACCAGTTGCAGGGGGATGTCTTCGCGCTCGTAGAAGCCGGTGCGCAGATCCTCCTCGGTCCGTTTCAGATCGTCCCGGGCCACCTTGAGCCAGTGGTCGATCTGCTCCTGCTCGGGGGCGTGGAGTTGCGCGCTCATTTGCCGAAGAACTCCCTGATGATCTTCTTGGCCACCTCGAAGCCTTCCATGTAGAACTCGTCGATCTTCTCCATCACCTGCCCGTCGTCATCCTGCCGGTACACCCTCACCAGGCCGTCCCGGGTGTCGGTGTGGACGAAGTAGTGGTCCTTTTTGCCTCTCCTGTCCAGAACTTCCTGCCACAACCGGATTTCGCCTTCGGTGTACGGCCCGCCCTGGCGGCCGGAGGGCTGGCCCACCTTGCGGGCCTTGTTCTTCACCATCTCCTTCGCCCGTTGTTCGTTTTTGGCAGCCGAGCCCTGGCGATGGCGCCGGGTGTTTTTCGCCGGCGAGGGCCGCCCCCAGGCGCTCCCCTTGAACTCCCATTCGGCCAGCCGATTCTCCGGGCTCCGGGTGATGTCATCGGGACCTTGGTAGCGATCCACGTAGTCCGGATGTGTCTGGTGTCGCCGGTGGCGCACCGCCTGCCTCCCGCCCAGCTCGCCCAGGGCCTCGGCCTCGCTGCGGGAATGGCGCATGGCCGCACGCAGGTCCTCGGCGAACCGCCGCGGGTCCCGCACCACCGACCGGCCCCGCGTCCCCAGCGCCTGCACCATGGCCACGATGGCCTCCACCGCCGGCAGCGCCGCCATCGCCGCCGCCCCCTCGGCCTCGGCACCGTCCGCCACCGGCAGCACACCGGACCCCCGGCGACGGAACAGCTCGGCGGTCTCCTCCACCGTCAGTTCCCGCCCGTCGGCCAGCGTCGCCCGCCCGCCCAGGTGCTCCGACAGAAGCGCCGCGTTCTCACGCGCCAGCCGGTTGACCAGCTCCTTGCCCGCGCCCACCAGCCGCTCCAGCGCCGAGGTCTCGTACTCGTGCCTCTCCCGCACCCGCCGCAGCAGCCACGACAGGCTCTCGCGGTAGTCTTCCGGAATGCCTCGCCGCACCACCCAGGTGCCCTGTTCCTCGTCCCAGATGA
>JALUTY010000053.1 GCA_027021615.1 bacterium
CCTTCGCCAACTTCACCAACGGGTGCCCCATGTCCAGGATTTGCTCCAGCCGCGCCCGGAACAGGTCCCCTTGCACTCGCCCGCTTTGCTCGCTTCTCTTCGGTCGCATGAATCACCAGAAATCGAAAGTAGGTTGTCAGTTTCTGGCAATCATCTCATACAGTGCAATTTAACCTCATCAATAAAATTTATGAATAGATATAAGATACAATATCTTCACTTAAATCACCTAGAGGAGTTCATACCGGAAAAGCGAAAGCTGTGGTGTCTATCCCTATGGACTTCCGCACCGATAGCCACAACAAAACATTCCACATGACTGTTGTAAATGCCGTAGAAGCGGCTGCACCATAGATCCCGTATAGAGGGACAAGAAATAGATTTAGAAATATGTTTGCAACTGAAGTTAACGCAAGCCATCGAACAGTAATTCGTTCAAACCCTGTCATATTCAAAAGTAATGCTACAGATCCAGCCGTAGCATCGACTAGATTTCCTAACGCGAGAATCGCCATTGGGGCATATGCAGATACGAATTCGGCTCCGAACACGACGGAAAGGATGCGGTTCCCCCAAACGACAAGAATTAAAACGACGGGGAGGGCCAAGGCAAGTATCACCCTAGCACTCCCAGTAACGACCTTTTGGAGGCGACGCACATCTCCGGAGGTGTAGAGTTGAGAAAAGAAAGGCGCAACTGCCGTGTTCATCGCCTGAAGACCAAAACCTATCAACGCAGAAACCTGAGCTGCGATTCGATACACACCGACACTGGTGCTATCTGAGAAAATACCCAAAACAACAATGTCGGCCTGACTGTTAATAACGGATACACCGGCTATAAGAGACATCGATATCGCGCTCGACAGCCAGACCTTGGTGTCATATTTAGGAGAAGCATTTATTGCCTTCCTTGGCAAATTCCTCATCAAAAGGAAAATCCCCACACAAAAAGACAAAGCAGAGGCTACTACATAGCAAGACATTGCCAAGGGAGGAGATATTTTCATGTTTGGGAGAAGCGATTTTATCAACAAAAGAATGACAAGAAAAAGAGCGGGACAAAGTATTTTTTCTGGAAGCAGACCTAAGACAATTTTTCGCAACCCTCTTAAAGTCGCCCCGCGGACTTCCCCTAATCCTATTAATGGTATAAGGAACACACCGCAAACAAACGTAAAGAATACTCCGCTTTTGTATGAATCCGTCAAAAAATAAACAACCACTACAGCAAGCAGGCCAATCACAATACCAGAAAGGGCAGATACTTTAAAGGCCCAGCGCAATATTCCATTCATTAATCCATATTCTGAACGTGTCTGACATGCCGCCACCTCTCGAACTAGAAGATTGGGCAACCCGAGCTGTGCAGGAATACCTAAAATAGTAATCCACGCAAAAACATACGCGTAGACTCCGTATTTAGCCGCCCCCAACAAGCGGGCCAGGACTACAGAAACTGACAACAAAAGCAGCACGTTTCCTATTTTAACAATAAAGCTCCCAACCCCTCCGCGTAATACTTTTACAAAAATATCATCTCTATTAAAAAAACGAACAGAGGAGTATCCCCGCCTGACTGATAGCAACCCCATATCTGGGAACCTCACTTTATTATTACCCCGTCCGAAGGCAGACCGGAATCCGAGAAGGGTGAAGGAGGAGCAGGGGGTTCGGGTTGCTGCATAGTTGCCTGCCCGCCCCTCCTCGCCGCCATGTCGCACCCCCGTCCGCAGGACGCGTAACGGGCCGCACCCCGTCGGGACGAGCCCAACGGACAACCCGGATTGCGGAAGAAGGGAAACTGCCGTGACGAGTGACAGGTGACGGGTGACGAGGGAGGGACCGGCCGCCTTGCCGCCCACCAACGACGAACGACCAACGACCGCATTTCCGTGACGAGGGGGAAAGGCAGTGACAGGTGACGCGTGACCCGTGACGGGTGAGAAAGGCTCGTCGCGGGGGCTGGCGCTCTGTTTCGGTCATGACCGCTGCCCCTCCCTGGGATTCGGCTGGAAAGCCGGAAGGCTAGAATGCTGGGAGGCCAGGATGCCGGAGCACGGGGAGGCCGATCTCTCCCGCTCGTTCTCCGGCGGACGCCGAATGATACGGAAAACGGCGGTTGGGGACAAGGGGGGCGGTGGGCCGTTCGTCGTGGGAAGGGCCGTGAATCGTGAATGGTGAATCGTAAATCGTTGGACGCTGGAACGCTGGAAGGCTTTCTAGCTTGCCAGCTTGCTAGCGATCCGCGGAGCGAGCCATGGGTGGCTGCGAGCGCGTTGACCGTAGGGGTGTGGACGGCTATGGTGGATTGTGTGATGGACCCTTCTGGTCCGCGAGAGACCGGGACGAGATGGGATCGGGGCGATGAAAACGACGCGTTATTTTCGGTTCGTCCGGAAGCGGCCCGACCGGGCACGCATCCGGGAAGACTGGATCGTGCGTGTGCTGCGGGATCCCCAGTATGAAGAACGACAGTCCGATGGGAGGATCCGGAGGTGGGCGTGGATCGAGGAGGAAGGGAAGCACCTCCGAGTGATCGTCCTGGAAGACGGGGAGACGATGCATAACGCCTTTTTCGATCGTTCGTTCAAGGAGCAGGGGCGATGAGGGTGACCTATTTTTCGGACACGGACACGGCGTTGATCGAGTTTCGGGATGCGGAGGTCGCCGAGACGCGGGAGCTGGGTGAGGACATCTACGTGGACTTGGACGAGAAAGGGAATCTGGTGAGCCTCACGATCGAGCACGCACGAGCGAACGCTCGGCTGGAGGAGTTCTCGTTTCGGGAGATGCCCGAGGGGGTCCCGTCTCGAGCCTCAGCAGGCTGAAACCGCGGGGCCGCGGCCTCCTGCCCGGGATTGACTGCGGGAGGTAGAGATCGATACCCGCACCGCCTGCTCCCACAGCCGCACCACGTACCGGAGCAGCTGAAAGGCCACCCAGCGGTCCGGGTGGCTCTTGTGCTCGATCAGCACGTATACGAACGCCTCGCCGCCCCCCCGTAGCGCCACCCGGAAGATCACATCCGCCAGGTGCGCCCGAAGCTCCGGATCCACGAACGTGCGCGGCACGGCCGACACCGAGGAAACGTCCAGGCACGCCACCACCTCGGCCGGCAGTAGTGGCGCAAAAAGTCCCGGGCCGCCTCGGGCAGGGGGAACACCTCGCGCACAAACCGGTCGTGGGGGTTGGAAAGGAAAGGTCGGGCAAAGGGCCATTCTAGCCCGGGACGTTGCGGGCCGCTACCTTTGGGCCTCGCGCAACGATGCAACGGACGCCGTGTGTGGGCGGTTTTCGGCGAGCAGATGGGCCAAGGCCACCTAGGTGTCCAGGTAGATCACGGCTCTTCCCGGCGGGGTGGCGGCGTTGGGACGCTGGGCGGCGGGGCCTTCATCCGTCACGGGTCACCCGTCACCGCCTTTCTATTCTACCGGTGCATCGAAGCGCTCCGGGTGCCCGCGGCACCAGGACAGCATGGCGTCCAAGACGTCCTCCACGTCCCCGAGCCGCCGGGAGCACACCTCGTAGAGCTCTTGGGGCCCGACCTCGTGGTAAAAGTGGACCATCCGGTTCCGATAGCCCGCCAGAACGACGAGGGTCCGGGCAACGTCGGGTGTGAGCACGCCGACCCGCTCGAGTCCCCTCGCCACCTCCTTGTACTCGGAGGGCGCCACCCCAAACCCCTTTGCGAGCACGTGGCGTCCCAGGTCCAGCAACGCCTCCAGGGCCCGGCGGAGGTACGACTCTGCCGCGGCCACGTTCCTAGCGTCCGAGAAGAACTCGTCGGCGCTCCCCAGGGGAAGCCCCCGCACGCAGGCCAGCATCTCCCGCACCCAGGCCACTCTTTCGGCCACCACGGCCGCCCGAAGAGTCGACGGGGTCATCGAGCTCCCTCCCGGTAGATCGCCCGGAGCCTCTCCTTGTGCCAATGGGCCAGGTCTCCGGCCCGCGCCAGCACGTAGAGTTCGTACCGGGCCTGGGCATCCGGGTCGGTGCAGGCCAGGATCTCACCCCGGATCACTTCGTACGCCAGAAACGCCGGCGCCTCGGTCACCACGACGAGGTCCACCCGGCCCGCCCCGAACAGGTCCTCCAGGGCCTGGGCCAGCTCCACCTTCTCGAAGGCTCCCAGCCGCCGACCCGGCCTCGGCTGCACCCCGATGTCCAGGTCGGACGCGCCGGGTTCGGGCTGCACGTCCCCACCCCGCACCCTCGCCGCCGCCTCAGCGGCCCGGCTGCCGAACGCGTAGATCGCCACTAGGTCGTGGCGACGGCACAGGTCCAAGAGGCGCTCGGAGAGGGACATGGAAAAGCTCCGTTGGGACGATAGACTGCCGTGACGAGTGGGAACTGCGGTGACGAGTGACGAGTGTCGACGCTTCGCGTCGGCTGGAAGGCGCTGATGCACTCGTCTGCCAGAATCCTCACGCCGCCTCCTCGGAAACCGGATGCACGATGTCGGTTCCCAGGATCTGCGCCGCAAAACGCAGAGCAGCCCGAACGTCTTCGACCTCAAGCCCGGGATGCTCGCGAGCCAGGTCCTCAGGCGTCCGGCCGGCAGCGAGTTCCTCTAAGATGAACTCCACCGTGATCCGAGTCCCCTGAATCACCGGTTTTCCGAACATGACGTGCGGGGTGGAAATGATCCGGGATGAAGGCATGGCTAGGCTCCCCGAGTAGCAAGGTACGTTTCTCCTGGTAGCCAACGGGAGGTCCTTGACGATGTGGCTGACCCCTCCTGCCGGCGACCACCTCGAGCAGGTGCTCGGCGGGCCGGCGACGCCACCCCCAGGCGAGGTCCTTCCTCATGGAAGTCGTCTTCCTCGAGCCGTTCCGGGCTCCGTTCCGCGAGCGCCACCGCACGGGAAAGCCGTGCCAAGTGCGCGTTTCAGAGTGTACCCTTTGCCTCTCCATCTGTCACGACGGACACGTGCGGAACTGCCGTGACAAGTGATCAGTGACGGGGAACGGCCGTGACGAGTGATCAGTGACGGGTGACGGCCCGGCGTTCCAACGGCCCCCGACAAACGACGAACGACTCACGACCCGCGGCCTTTCCCAACGATTCACGATTTACGATTGACGATTCACGGCCGTTCATCCCGCCCGGGATCGCCTGCAGGAGCAGGCTCCTACCGATGTGGGCCCTCGTGCCCGTCGCCTAGCCTCCGCGATTCATCGGCCACAGATTTACATAGATGAACACAGATGTGGGAAAAGCGGGAGGGGCCCACCACCGGTGGATGGGGGCGTCCGCACCCCAAGATCCGCGCAAATCCGTGTTCATCTGTGGCTTTCTGGCCTTTCCGCCTCCTAGCCTCCCAGCGGACTCCCCCTCACCTCGTCCTTGATCCGTTTCACGTGGCCCCGGCCCAGGCCCTTGACCTCGCAACCCAGCTCGAAGTAGCGCCGGATCTTGGCGTCGTCGAGGATGCCGAAGCAGTCGATCACGGCCACGGGCTGGCCGGTGCGCGCCACCACCCCCTCCGGATCCAGGTCGAGGTAGGGGGCGTGACGCACGGCGAACACCACGGCGTCGGCCCCTGCCAGGGCCTTGTCCAGGTCCTTCTCCACCCGAAGCTCCTTGAGCTTCTCCTGGTTGCGGAAGAACCGCTTCCAGCTGTACTCGGGCGAGGGGTACTCGTCCTGCTTCTCGAACTCCCACCAGTGGTCCACGTAGGGGTCGTGGACCCGGGGCTCGGCGCCCATCTCGGCGAGCCGGCGCACCAGGAGCTCGGACCCGCTGTAACGGGTGTCGCCCACGTCCTCGCGGTACGAGGCCCCGAGCACCAGCACCTCGGCCGCGGCCACGGGCCGGCCCATGTTCCTGAGGGCGTCGCGCACCAGCTGGGAGGCGTGCAGGGATCGGGTGTCGTTGATGTCGATGGCCAAGGGGGTGATCCGGAAGATGTCGTCCTCGAACCCGTGGATGTGGTGGTAGGACCACACCCCGAGCCCTCCGTCCTTGGGCAGGCAGTAGCCGCCGATGCCCGGGCCCGGGAAGATGATGTTCGAGTGGGTGGGCCGCACCTTGATCGCCTCGATCACCTTGATCAGGTCCACGCCGTTGCGCTCGGCGAACAGGCTCCACTCGTGCAGGAACGCCAGGATGGTGGCCCGGAAGCTGTTTTCCACGATCTTGGCGGTCTCGGACTCGATGGGCCGGTCGAGCACGGTGAGGGGGTACTCGTCCACGTTGAGAACGTCGCTCAGGAACCGGACCACCCGGTCCCGGGCCTCGTCGTTGATGCCGCTGCACACCCGCCAGAAGTTGCGGATGCTGTCCACGTACTGCCGGCCCGGCATGACCCGCTCGTAGCTGTGGGCCAGGAGGGGGTCGGACTCGATGCCCCGCCGCCGGAACACCTTGCGCATGATCGGGTAGGCCACCTGCTCGGTGGTGCCCGGGGCCACGGTGGTCTCGATCAGCACCAGGGCGTCGGGCCGGATGTGCTGGGCGATGATCTCCAGGGACTGCTCCAGGGCGGCCATGTCGGCCCGGCCGTTTCGCACGTTGCCCAGGTCTTCCTTCAGGTAGTCGCACTGGACGTCGACCACCACCACGTCGGCCAGCTTCAAGGCGTCGTAGGTGAAGGTGGCGGTGAGGGTCTTCTTCTCGTGGACGCACCGGCGGATCAGCTCGTCCACCTTGGGGTCCTCGGACTTGACCGGGGAGAGCCCCCGGTTCAGCAGCGGGATCTTCCAGTAGCTGCGCACGCTGGGCCGCTGCATGCCGATCACGAACTTGGTGGGGTTGCCCTCCGCGTCCTCGGCGTCGGCCACCACCGCGGCCATGACCGCGCCCACGAACCCGACGCCCACCACCACCACGACCTCCCGGCCCCGGGCCCGCTGCTCGGCCGCCAGGCGCTCGAGCCGGGCAAGCTCGGTCTGGTAGGCCTCGGGATCGGGCAGCGGGAACCGCTCGCCGTCGGGACTGACGGAGTAGAGCATGCTCATGGGACCCCTCCTTCGGGTAGGCGTTGGGACGGTATCACTGTTGGGAACGGCCGTGAATCGTTGGGACGCTAGGACGGTAGGACGCTGGGACGCGAAGCGTCGTCACCCATCCCTCGTTACTGGTCACCGCCAAGCTGCCGTGGATCGTTGGGACGCTTCGCGTCCGCTGGGCAGCGGAGCGGCTGGGCGGCCGGGGCGCCCCCCCATGGCCGGCTACGCGGGCCGCCTCCCAGCCTCCCAGCTTCCTAGCCTCCCAGCGTCCGTCTGAGGGCCTCGCGCCAGTGGGGCGGGTCGAGATCCAGAGCCCGGCGGGTGGCGGTCTTGTCGAGCACCGAGCAGGCCGGCCGGAGAGCCGGGGTGGGGTAGTCGCTCGTGGGGATCGGGCGGATCCGGGGGGCCCGCCCGAGGAGCCCCAGGGCCACGGCCTCCTCCGCGATGGCCACGGCGAAGTCGTACCAGCTGGCCACGCCCGCGTCGGTCCAGTGGTGGAGCCCGGTCACGCCCCGGTCCACCGCCCGCAGCACCGCCCGGGCCAGCGACCGGGCTGCCGTGGGCGTGCCCACCTGATCCTCCACCACGCCGAGCTCGTCCCGATCGCGGAACAGCCGGAGCATGGTCGTCAGGAAGCTCGGCCCCTCCACCGAGTACACCCAGGCCGTGCGCAGGATGAGCGCCCGGTCCCCCAGCACCGACCGCACGGCCTCCTCCCCGGCGAGCTTGCTCCGGCCATAGGTGTTGACGGGTGCCGGGGGGTCCCCGGGCCGGTAGGCGCGCCCCTTGGTTCCGTCGAACACGTAGTCGGTGGACACCTGGACCATGTAGCAGCCGGCCCGGCGGCACGCCTCGGCCACGATCCCCGCGCCCTCGCCGTTCACCGCGAACGCCCGGTCCGGCTCGGCCTCGGCCTGGTCCACCCGGGTGTAGGCGGCCGCGTTCACCACCCAGCCCGGCCGCAGCTCCTCCAGCAGCCGCGCCACGGCTGCCGGCTCGGTGACGTCGAGGCGGCTCCGGGGCACGGCGACGACCTCGACCCCCCCGGCCGCCTCGGCGGCGAGGGCCCGGCCCAGCTGGCCCTCGCCCCCGGTCACCAGCACCCGGATCATCGAGGCTCCGCTCCATACGGCGGGAGCCGCTCCGGGGGAACCTCCCGCAGCCGCGGCGCGGCCGCGTCCTTGGCCGACAGCGCCGGCCCGGCCACGGGCCACCCGATGCCCAGGTCCGGGTCGTCCCAGCGGATGGTGCCCTCGGCCTCGGGCGCGTAGTAGTCGGTGCACTTGTAAGTGAACAGCGCGGTCTCGCTCACCACGCAGAACCCGTGGGCGAACCCCGGCGGGATCCAAAGCTGGCGCTTGTTCTCGGCCGACAGCCGCACCCCCACCCACCGACCGAACGTGGGCGAGCCCCGTCGGATGTCCACGGCCACGTCGAACACCTCGCCCTGGAGCACCCACACCAGCTTGCCCTGGGGCCGGGGGTGCTGGTAGTGGAGCCCCCGCAGCACCCCCTGCTGGGAGAACGACAGGTTGTCCTGCACGAACGGGCCGGCGATGCCCGCCTCGGCGTACCGGCGGGCCTGGAAGGTCTCGAGGAAGTACCCCCGCCGGTCCCCGAACACGCGGGGCTCCACCACGAGCACCCCGGGAATCTCGGTGGGCACCACCCGCATCAGAACACCCGTTCCCGGAGGATCTGAAGCAGGTACTGGCCGTACCCGCTCTTGGCCAACGGCTCGGCCAGGGCCCGGAGCTGGTCGGCCGTGATGTAGCCCATGCGGTACGCCACCTCCTCCGGGCACGCCACCTTGAGCCCCTGGCGTTTCTCCAGGGTCTGGATGAACGCCCCGGCCTCCAGCAACGACTCGTGGGTGCCGGTGTCGAGCCAGGCCATGCCCCGGCCCATCACCTCGACCCGCAGATCTCCCTCCTCCAGATACCGGCGGTTCAGGTCGGTGATCTCCAGCTCCCCCCGAGCCGAGGGCCGCAGCGCCTCGGCGAACTCCACGACCCGTTCGTCGTAGAAGTACAGCCCGGTCACGGCGTAGCGGCTTTGGGGCTTCTGGGGCTTCTCCTCCAGGCTCACGGCCCGGCCCTCGGCGTCGAACTCCACCACGCCGTAGCGCTCGGGGTCCCGCACAGGGTAGGCGAACACCGTGGCCCCCCGATCGGTCTCGGCGGCCCGGCGGAGCATCTTCACGAGGTCGTGGCCGTAGAACAGGTTGTCCCCCAGCACCAGGGCGCTGGGCGCCCCGTCCAGGAACTCCTTCCCGATCCGGAACGCCTGGGCGATCCCCTCGGGCCGGGGCTGCACCGCGTAGGCGAGCCGGGTGCCCCACCGGCTGCCGTCGCCCAGCAGGGCCTGGAACCGCGGGGTGTCCTCGGGGGTGGAGATCAGCAGAATCTCCCGGATGCCCGCCAGCATCAGGGTGCTCAGGGGGTAGTACACCATGGGCTTGTCGTACACCGGCAGGAGCTGCTTCGACACCGCCAGGGTGATGGGGTGCAGCCGGGTGCCGGCCCCGCCGGCCAGGATGATGCCTTTGCGCATGGAACCTCCGTTCATACGTGCGAACGTTGGGACGTTAGGACGCTGGGACGTTGGGACGTTGGGACGCCTCGCTTCCCAGCCCCAGCCGTTCCCGGCGGTAGGTGCCGTCCTGGACCCGCCGCCACCAACCCGGGTTGTCCAGGTACCACCGCACGGTTTTGGCCAGGCCGGTCTCGAAGGTCTCGCGGGGCCGCCACCCCAGCTCCCGCTCGATCTTGGCCGTGTCCATGGCGTAGCGCCGGTCGTGGCCCGGCCGATCGGTCACGAACCGGATCCGCCGCTCCCGCGGCCCCTCCGGGTCGGGCCGGAGCTGGTCCACCAGCCGGCAGATCGCCCGGACCACCTCCAGGTTCGTGCGCTCGGCCCCACCGCCGATGTTGTAGGTCTCGCCCACCCTGCCCTCGTCCAGCACCCGACGCAGGGCCCGAGCGTGGTCCTCCACGTACAGCCAGTCGCGCACGTTGTCCCCCCGGCCGTACACCGGCAGGGGCTTGCCCTCCAGCGCGTTCAGGATCATCAGGGGGATCAGCTTCTCCGGGAACTGGTACGGGCCGTAGTTGTTGGAGCAGTTGGTGATCACCACCGGCAGGCCGTAGGTGCGGTGCCAGACCCGCACCAGGTGGTCGCTGGAGGCCTTGCTGGCCGAGTAGGGGGAGCTGGGGGCGTAGGGGGTGGTCTCGGTGAACGCGGAGTCCTCCGGGCCCAGGTCGCCGTACACCTCGTCGGTGGACACGTGGTGGAAGCGGAACCGCTCGCGCCGCTCCCCCTCGAGCCCGCTCCAGTAGGCCCGGGCCGCCTCCAGCAGGGTGTAGGTGCCGAACACGTTGGTGCGAATGAACTCGGCCGGCCCGTCGATGGAGCGGTCCACGTGGGACTCGGCAGCCAGGTGCATCACCGCGTCGGGCCGGTGCTCCCGAAACACCCGGTCCAGCTTGGCTCGGTCGCAGATGTCCACCCGCTCGAACCGGTGCCGCGGGTCGTGCCGGGCGGGCCCCAGGCTCTCCAGGTTGCCCGCGTAGGTCAGCTTGTCCACGTTGACCACCACGGCAGAGGTCTCGGCCACGTACTGCCGCACCACGGCGGAGCCGATGAACCCGGCCCCGCCGGTGACCAGAATGGTGCGAGCCGGTTCGGACGTGTCGGACATGGAGGCTCCCCTCTCTTCCATTCCATATAAGTTCCGCTGGGACGCTAGGACGCTAGGACGCTAGGACGCATAAAACCTACCTGATTTCAGAGCATTCCAAGTATGGCTCCGCCTCTTTGGCGCCACCTCACGATCTCGGGGGGCATGGGGTCTGCTGGAGAGCCGCGTGCGGCTCCTTGGCTCGCCGCGCAGCACCTCCAACGTTCGCACCGTGAGTTCGTTCGTGCCCCGCCGAACGGTCATGAAGCCACCGCCGGTGCCCCGTGCCTGCGTGGCGAATCTCCATGCCCGGCTTCGCGCGCGGCCGGAAGCAGGCCCCATGCCCGCCGCAGCTACCCGGTTCAGGGAAAGTTACTCTCCCCGTTGTAGGCCCCCCAGGACCGACGGGGGCTTCCATGGAACCTCGGTCGACGGTCTTCGGTCTCCTGGCCCCCAGGGCAAGTGACTCTCGCCAACCCGGGGGCGGCCCCCCCGTCGTGCCCGCGCAACGCCCGGATGGTACGGAAAACGGGGGTGCCAGGCAAGCGCACGCCCTCATCTCGACGGGCACGCGGACCGATACAGAGGGACACCCCTTTTTCCGGAGGACATCCCAATGAGAGCACGGGCCCGGATGGGCAGACTGGCCGTGGTGGTTGCGATGGCCGTGTGCGCGGCAGGGTGCGCGGGCCGGCTCGAGGTGCGCACGGACGACGAGGTCCCTCCGAGGTACGAGCAGCTCCTGGCCGAGGCGCCCGAGCGCGTGGGCCGGTTCGTGGTGGTCGGCGGGGTGCTCCAGCAGGTGAGCAGGAGGCACGGGACGACCGAGATCGTGCTCCTACACAAGCCGATCGACGGCCGGGACCGGCCCCGGCTCGACCTGCTGGGTCATGGCCGGATTCTGGCCCGCTACGAAGGGAAGTTGGCTCCGAAGCTCTTTGCCCCGGGCCGGCCGGTGACGGTTGTGGGAGAGATCGCGGGCGTGGTGGAGCGCTCCGAGGGCGGCGCGAAGCGCAGATACCTGGCGGTCCGGGCCTCGGAGGTGAGGGCCTGGACCCGCCGGGAGATGGCCCGCTCCCCGTTCGGCCGGCAGGAGCTGTGGTACCCCCCCTGGTACGACCCGGCCGTGGGCACCCGGCCGTGGTGGTGGTAGGACCGTGCGAACGTTAGGATGCGTGGACGTGCGAACGTAACGTCCTAACGTCCTCGCGTCCCAACGTCCTAACATCCCGCCCCCCGGAACGGTACCGCGAGCCAGCGCTCCACGTCGCCTTCGAGTTCGGGCCCGCAGCCGAGCGCCGCCTGCCACATGGCGGGGGTCTCCATGCAGAGGTAGAGCCGCAGGCCCGGGCCGGTCCGGCGACGGATCTGGCCGGCCAGGAACCGGTAGGCGTCCCGGCGCAGGGGCCAGAAGTACCGAAGCTTCCCGTCCTCCCCCGCCACCTGCTCCCCGAAGAACGCCGTCCGGCCCCGGAGCGCCGGCCCCCACCGCTCCAGGAACCGGCGGGGAAACCGCAGGGTGCCCAGGCTGATCCAGGCGACCCGCTCCGGCGGCACCGCATCGAAGATCGCCTCCACCACCCCAGCGTACGCCGCGCGCCAGCCCCCCTCGAGGATCACCGGGTCGAAGTGGAACGCGACCCGGAAGCCGACCCGAACCGCCTCGGCAGCCGCCGCCAGCCGCCGTTCCAGAGGGGCCGTTCCCGGCTCGTCCGTGCGGATCCGGGACGGCGGGTTCACGGACCAGGCCAAAACCACGTTCGGCGCGGGCCCGTCCTCGAGCACCCCCTCGATCCGGTCGCTCTTGGTCTTGAGCTCCAGGAGCACCCGGGGGTGGAGCGCCACCAGGTTTCGGAGCCAGCGGGCATGGCGGGTCCAGGGGTCAAGGGCCAGGCTGTCGGCGAACTCCCCCGTGCCCAGCCGCACGGGCCCGGGCCACCGGGCCAGCGCGTCCCGGAGCTCGGCCTCGGCGTCGGCCAGGTTCGCGTACAGGGTCAGGGGCTCGTCCGGGGCGTAGAACCGCAGGAAGCAGTACGCGCAGGCGAACGGGCACTGGAACGCCGGGGAGAGCACCCAGTACCCACACCGCACCACCCCGGGGCTGCAGGGGCACGGCTTCAGGAACCGGCCGGGCTCCCGGGTCAGGTGCACCGTGGTGCGGCCCCGGGGCGGGGGGGCTCCGGGGCCGAGGATCTCCACCGGCACGGCCGACCCGACCCGGTCCAGGAACTCCCGCGTGAACCGGAGGTCGGCCACCTCCCGGTCCACCACCACCCGGGCGAACGGGGGCCTCACCCCAGGAACTCCGCGAGGGGCGCCCACGCCCCCTCCTCGACCGCACGATAGACCCGGTCGAGCCGGCCCTTCAGCTCGGCGAGGCTACCGAACGTCACGACGCACCGCAGCCGGCCGCCCTCGAAGTGCTGGGGGGCCTCCACCCGGACCCCCTCGGGCACCGGGATCTCGGCCGAAACCCGGGCGAACCGCCCCTCCCACCCGACCAGGGTGGGGTACCGCCGTCGCCGCAGCTCCTGGCGTAGGGCCTGAGGATCCCCGGCCCACCGGTCCAGCCCCTCGTCCCGCAGCCACGCCCCCACGTCCCGACCCCGGCGCCAGGCACACTCCAGGGCCAACCGGGCCAGCTCGGCGAACCGGTTCCCGCCCAGGCGCCACCGGCCCAACCAGTCCAGGATCGCCACGGCCTCGGCCTCAGGCAGGTCGCCCAGCACCCGGGCCGCCGCCACGGGCAGCCGGCCCCCGGCTGCGGCGTCCCGGTGCCGGGGCGGCAGGGCCGCGAACCACAGGGGGCCCGCCGCGGCGCCGATCCGGGGCGCCAGGCCGAGCCGGGGGAACACCCCCTTGGTCAACGCCTCCAGGGGCTCGCCGGTGTCGGCCTGCCGCCGGACGAGGTACAGACCCACCTCCACCGCGTTCCACGGCCGGTGGTCCGTGTGGTCGTCCAGAAGCCGGTCCCACAGGGCCGGGCCACGGACCTCGGTCACCCGCACCGGGGCCACGGCCGCCCCTTGCGCCCGCAGGGCCGCCGCCCGCCGGGCCCCCGCCAGAACCACGAACCCGTCGCCCTCGGGGCGGGCCCACAGCGGCCGCAACACCCCTGCCCGGGCCAGGCTCTGCTCCAACCGGGCCCGCTCGTCCGCCGACGGCCAGGAGAACGAGTACCGGTCCGGCTCGGCCCGCAGCCGGCTCAGCTCGACGGTTTCGATCCGATCCGTCCCAACCACGCCAGAGCCTCCCTCCGGGAGTGTTCGAAGACCTCGGCCCGCTGCCTGGCGCCCCGCTTTCGGGCGCCCTGGGCCACCACCCGGGCCTTGGCCGCCAGGGTCTCCAGGGCCTTGGCCCGCAGGTCGTCGGGCACCTCGGGGTCGTGGGCCACCTTCCACAGGGCCCGCACCCGGAACCGGTCGAGCCCGAAGTGGGCCTGGGAGAGCTGGCCCGAGTGGCCGTTTCGCTTGACGATCAGCCGCTCGCGCACCAGCAGCACCGGGTGGCGCGCGGTCAGGCGAAGCCAGAGGTCGTAATCCTCGCAGGCCGGCAGGCTCTCGTCAAAGCCGCCCAGCTCCTCGAACACCTCCCGCCGCAGGATCACCGACGAGGGGCTGATGATGCACAGGGGCAGGCACCGCTCGAAGATCCAGCCGGAGTGCTTGGCATGGATCTTCCTGGGGTTGGCCCACCGCCCCCGGCGGTACCAGACCTCCTCGGTGTACGCGGCCGGAAACTCCGGATGGGCGTCCAACGCCGCCAGCTGCCTTTCCAGCTTCTCGGGCCGCCACAGGTCGTCCGAGTCCAGGAACGCCAGCCACTCGCCCGAGGTCTCGGCCGCGCCCCGGTTCCGGGCCGCGCTGGCCCCCCGGTTCTCCTGGACCACCAACCGGAGGCGGGGGTCCGGGAACCGCCGCGCCAGGTGCTCGGCGGTGCCGTCGGTGCTGCCGTCGTCCACCACCACCAGCTCCAGATCAGGGAACGTCTGGGCCAGAACGCTCGCGACCGCCTCGCCCACGAGGCCGAGGCGGTCGCGGGTGGGGATCACCACCGAAACCCGAGGCATGGGGCTCCCTTCCCCCTGCGCCTACGCTAGTCTCCCCAACGCTCCAGCAGGGCCGTGCCCGTGAGCCTGCGAAAGTGGGCCTCCGAGGCTCCCACCCGTCGGCCCCCGCCGTGGACGAGGTTGTACCCGGCCACCCTTCCCTGCTCCCGGGCGCTCTGCCAGCCGAAGTTCCCCCGTGTCCACCCGTTCTCGCTGTCGAACACCCGGGCCGCGTCGCCCGCCGCGAAGATGTTGTCGAAGCTCGTGCGCAGCTCCCGGTCCACCACCACCCCCCGGTCCACCAGCATCCCGCTGCCCTCCAGGTACCCCACGGCCGGCTCCAGGGCGCCGGCCTCGCACACCAGGTCCACGTCGATGGCGCGCCGGGTCGAGGTGACCACCCGGTACCCGTCGCCGTTGCGGTCGAGAATGTCCAAAACCGTCTCGTCGAACAGGACCTCCACCTTCTCGGACAGGAGCTTCTCGAGCACGTCGGCCCGGGCCACCGGGGACCCCGGCGGCCAGAACCGGGTGTGGTTGGTGAGATACACCACCCGGCATCCCCGCATGGCGAAGGCTCGGACCACCTCGAGCCCCGTGTGCCCCTCCCCCTCCACCAGGACCCACGCGCCCTTGCCCACCCCGGTGCCGGCGATCCGCACCGCATCGGCAAACGAGTTCAAGGTGTGGACCTTGTGACGCAGCTCCGTGGCCCGGCGCCCCATGCGGGACACAGCGCCCGTTGCCACCAACAACCGGTCGAAGTACAGGCTGGTGCCGTCGCTCAGCAGCACCCGCGACTCGTGGGGGAACACCCGGTACACCCGGGCACCCGCCCGCACCTCGGTGTACGGGTCCTTCAGCACGGGGGTGTCGGGCCGAATCAGCCGGTCCCGCTCCAGCCGGCCTGCCACGAACACCGCAAGGGCCGGCTTGAGATAGAAGGGGGTGAACTCCCGGCTCACCAGGGTGATCCGGGCCTTCGGGTCCTCCTGCCGCACCACCTCGGCCGCGGCCGTGCCGGCCGGTCCGGTCCCCAAGATCACGTACTGGCGCATGGTTCCCTCCTTCTATGTGACTTCCGCTGGGACGCTAGGAAGCTAGGAGGCTAGGAGGCCCAAAACCCCTTTGCTCCCGGCACGTTCGAGCCCTCGGCCCGCTAGACGGCTCCCCAGCCGACGCCAAACTCTCGGTGGGCATGGGGCCCGGGGGAGCGCCGGGCGCGGCCCCTTCGCTCGCCGCGCCCCCGGACGTTCGGAGTACTACCAGATTCTCAGGGGTTCCGCCATCGCCACCTGGACCGACGACCCAGAGGACGGCATGCGAAGGCGCGGCGAGCGCACCCGGCCGGAACCAGGCCCCCGCCCCGCCCGCCTCGTCAGGCTACTCGGGCGGGGCGGCTCGTCAAGGAAGAGCGGCGGTGACGCGGTGACGAGTGGGGACTGGGGTGACGGGGAACGGCCGTGACGCGTGATCCGTGACGGGTGGCGGGTGACGGGTGACGGCCCGGCCGCCCCTCGGCCCGACGTCCCAACGCTCCGCGACCAACGACCCACGGCATCCTCAAGCTTGACCGACAACCTCCCGATTCTTGACCCGAGTCAATTGCGGGAAATGCGGGCCGCGTTATGCTTCTGCCGCCCCAAACCAGCCCAACGAGGAGAGCCCCATGAAACGAGCCATCATCCGCATCGACGAAGACAAGTGCACCGGCTGCGGCGAGTGTGTACCCAACTGCGCGGAGGGCGCCCTGGAGATCCGCAACGGCAAGGCCGTGCTCGTGAAGGAGGCCCTGTGCGACGGTCTCGCCGCCTGCCTGGGCCACTGCCCCGAGGGGGCCCTGATCATCGAGGAGCGCGACGCCGAGCCGTTCGACGAGGAGCTCGTGGAGAAGCGGCTGGCCGAGATCGGCCGTAAGGCTGCCCGGCCCCAGCCCACCGGCTGCCCCTCGGCCCAGATGTTCGAGCTGCGGCCCGGCACGTCCGCCGCTCCGACCGCGCAGGCCGGGGACCAGCCCTCGCGGCTCGGCCAGTGGCCGGTCCAACTCGCGCTTCTTCCCCCGACCGCCCCGTTCTTCCGGGGCGCCGAGCTGCTCGTCACGGCCGACTGCGTGCCGTTCGCGCTTGCGGGGTTCCACGATCGGTTCCTCGCCGGCCGGGCCATCGCCGTGGCCTGCCCCAAGCTCGACGACCCCGGCGCCCACTTCCGCAAGCTGATCCAGATCTTCGAACAGGGCGACCCGAAGTCCGTTACCGTCGTGCGCATGGAGGTGCCCTGCTGCGGAGGGCTCACCGGTATGGTGACCCAGGCCCTCCAGGAGGCCGGGGCCCAGATCCCGGCCCGCGAGGTGGTCGTGGGCCGCAACGGACGCATCGTTTCCGAGCGGAGCCTGTAGCCCGCATACCTGTCAAACCGGCAACGAAATGAGCGTACTTGCTCCCATGGCCGGGGGGCAAGGGGCCTACCAGAGAACCGGGCGCGGCCGTTTCAGTGGGCCGAGTTCTGAATTCAGCGAACAGGATACCCGAGGGCGCGGTTCGCCCCCGTCTTCTGTCCACTGATCCCTGGTCCCTGAACCGCAGGCCCTTGCCCCGCCCTCGGAGAGACGAGCCTGCTTTGTCGCCGGGTTGACACCGGGCTAGCCGGCGGGGTCCCGAAGCCCGGCGGGGTCCCACAGGAGCTGGCTGGAAACCACGTCCGGGCGAGGAGGAGTGGGAACATGGGGAAACGAGTCGGCTTTCACATCACCGTGGTGGTCGCGGCCGCGGCCGCGCTGGTGCTCGCAGCGGGCCCGTCCTGGGCCGGTGAGAGCGCCTGTATGGAGTGTCACCGGAAGGTGACGCCCAACATCGTCAAGGACTTCCTGTCGGGCGAGATGGGCAAGGCCGGGATCGACTGCTCCAACTGCCACGGGTCGGATCACCAGAGCGCCGACGACGTGGCCAAGGTGAAGCTGCCCACCGAGAAGACCTGCGCCCAGTGCCACCAGGAAAAGCACGACGAGTACATGGCCGGCAAGCACGCCGCCGGCTGGATCGCCATGGCGGCCATGCCCAAAACGGGGTTCCAGCCCCACGCCTACATCCAGGGCCTCAAGGGCTGCGGCGGCTGCCACAAGGTGGGTGTGCGGGACGAGTCGGTCCGCGCCGAGTCCCGGTACGGATCGCCGTGCGACTCGTGCCACACCCGCCATAAGTTCTCCAAGGCCGAGGCCCAGCGGCCCGAGGCGTGCCGCACCTGCCACATGGGCTTCGACCACCCCCAGTGGGAGATGTGGTCTAGCTCGAAGCACGGCGTGATCTACCTGACCGAGGGCGACACCGGCCGGGCGCCCAAGTGCCAGACCTGCCACATGGAGAACGGCAACCACAACGTGATGACGGCCTGGGGCTTCCTGGCCCTGCGGCTGCCCGAGGACGACAAGGAGTGGATGAACTACCGGCTCACCATCCTCAAGGGCCTCCACGTGCTTGACCCCGACGGCAAGCCCACGGCCCGCCTCGACGTGGTGAAGGCCGGCAAGGTGGCCCGGTTGACCAAGGAGGAGTGGCAGGCCGAGCGGGATCGGATGCTCAACGTGTGCACCAAGTGCCACAGCCGGTCCTACGCCGAGACCAACCTCAAGAACGCCGACGCCATGATCAAGGAGGCCGACAAGCTGATGGCCGAGGCCATCGAGATCGTGGCCGACCTCTACAAGCGGGGGATCATCGAGCCCGAGCCCGGCAAACCCGCCTATCCGGACATTCTGACCTTTTACGAGGCCAGGACCCCGATCGAGCAGACCCTGTACGTGATGTTTCTGGAGCACCGGATGCGGGCGTTCCAGGGGGCGTTTCATATGAACCCCGACTACGTCACCTGGTACGGCCTGGCCGAGATGAAGAAAGACCTGGTGGAGATCAAGGAGGAGGCGGCCCGCATGATCCGCGAGGCGGCCCGCCACAACTAGCACGACCGGTGCCGCGGCAAACCGCGCGAGACGGGGAGGCCCTGAATGGGCCTCCCCGTTTCTTTGCTCAACAGTCGCCAAGCCGGCTACCGTGTGGCAGAATCGGCCTTCGGCCCGCTGGGAAGCTGGGGGCCACAGATGAACACAGATTGGCACGGATTCTGGGATGCGGACGGCTACCGATGGAGCCGGAACCATCGCCTTTCCACCATCCGTGTCCGTCTGTGTAGATCTGTGGCCGATAGGCCGTAAAGGGTGGAAGGGTATGCAAAGTCTGTGACCCGCAAACAGGCCGCCCCGCGGCCTACCGCACCCGACAAGAGAGGGGCTGCCGTGCGATATCGCCGCCTTCCGCCCACCGTCCTCCTTCTCGCCCTGGCCGTCCTCGCCGGATGTGGGGGCGGATCCTCCGACGACGGGCTGGTGGTGGGCGCGGGCGAGGTCACCCGGCCAGGTGCCGAGCTCGTCCTCGAGGTGCCGGACGGCGCCTTTGGGGCGTCGAGCGCATACCTGGCCTCGGTGTACGACCGAACCCTGGCCGAGCCCGCCTGCCAGGACCCGGCCGACCAAAGGGTGCCGTTCCTGGTGGCCGAGACCTGCCTGGAGTTCCACGACCGGTACCTGGAGCCGGATCGCCTGCCCCCGGACGTGGCCGACATCGAAACCCCCGCCGGGTACCTGAGAGCCCTGTCCCCGGAGGACCGGTTCGCCGTGTACTACACGGCCGAGTCGTTCTCCGGCACTGTGGAACCCGGGATCACTGGAGAGCGGGCTTACATCGGCATCGTGCTGACCCTCGCCGAGGGGGACACGGTGCCCAGTGTGGAGGCGGTGCTGCCGTACACCCGGGGTTGGTGGGACGGCCTTCGGGCAGGAGACCGGATCCTGGGGATCCGGGACCCCGCTACGGACGTGGAAACCTCTCTCGACGGGCTTAGCCTGGACCAGGCCCGGGCCCTCTTGCCCCACACCGAGGGAGCCGAGACCATCCTCGTGCTGGATCGCGACGGAGCCGCGGTGGAGACCGCCACCGCGGCCGAGACCCACATCGGCCGGATCCTCGACGGCGACGTGGCGTACCTGGGGGTGCGGAAGTTCACCACCGAGACGGCCCAGCGGGTCTGGGACGACTACCAAGAGATCGTGAGGACCGCAGGCCCGGTCTCGGGGGTCGTGCTCGATCTCCGACAGGACGGGGGAGGGAGCCTCGATGGGGCCGTACGGCTGGCCGATCTGCTGGCCGGGGGCGCTCTGGACGGGCAGGAGATGTTCCACATGGTGGACGCTTATGACCTCAGGACAAGCTACCGGTTCGGGGAGTGGTTCTCCAAAAACGTGGAGCCGGTTCCCCTCGCGGTCCTCGTGGACGCGGGCTCCGCCTCGGCCTCGGAGATCGTGGCCGGCGCGCTCCGGTACTCCGGAGCAGTCACCCTGGTGGGGGAGCGCACCTTCGGCAAGGGGGTGGCCCAGGACGTGGCGGTCCTGGCAGATGGGTCGGCCCTGTTCGTGCCGTCGCTTCGCATCCTCTTGCCGGACGGGTCGTCCTGGCACGACGTGGGGCTCACGCCCGACCGGGAGGTCGCGGCCCCCGACGGTGGTGCCACGCCGGACAACGATCCACAGCTCCAAGTCGCCCTCCAGGTTCTCCGGAGCAACAGCGCGGCCGGGGTGGCGCGCTCCGCGACCTCCCCGGCCGAGCACCCAGAGGGGACGGCGAGGAGGGCCGCCGGACTCTTTTGACGCCTCTTCCCCTTTCACACCGGAGGGTTCCCGTGAGCACTCCCCGCCCCGACGCCCCCATGCCCGAGGCCCTCTTCGCGAGGCTCCGACGCCAGGAGCCGTTCGCGGGGCTGTCCGAGCCCGACCTGGACTGGATCGCCGGCCGGCTGCGCGAGGTGTGCTACCGGCAGGGGAGCCTGATCCTGGGCCCGGACGACGTGCCCCAGCGGCTGCGGTTCATCCAGGAGGGCACGGTGGCCGTGGAGGTGAACGGCCGGACGGTGGCCGAGCTGGTGGAGGGCGAGTGCTTCCCGGTGGAGGCCCTGGAGGGGCACCGGCCCTCTGGCGCGGCCTGGCGGGCCCGCACCGACGTGTGGTGCCTGGAGATCCCGGTGGAGGAGTTCTCCGCCCTCAAGAAGCGCAACCCGGGGTTCGAGGCGTTCTGCCGGTGCCGGCTCGAGTCGTTCCTTGGGGCGTCCGGGTCGGAGGGGGCGGTCCCGGAGCCGGAAGCGGACCTGGGGCTCGGCTCGCCGGTGGGCAATCTGATGCGGCCCGATCCTCCCACCTGCCCCCCCGAGACGCCGATCCGGGATGCCCTGACGGTCATGGACCGCCAGGACTCCAGCGTGGTGATCGTAGCAGACTCGGCCGGCGGCCCACGGGGGTTGTTCACCCTGCGGGACGTGCTGCGGCGGGTCGCCCTGCCCCAGCACGACGTGTCCCGGCCGGTGTCCGAGGTGATGACCCCGGACCCGGTGACCCTAGGCCCCCAGGCCGACGGGTTCGAGGCCGCCCTGGTGATGGCCCGTAACGGGTTCCACCACATCCCGGTGGTAGGGGGAGGAAAGGTGGTGGGCCTGGTGTCCGAGGAGGAGCTGTTTCGGCGCCAAGGGCTGCGGCTGACCGACCTGCGAAACCGGATCCGAACGGCCCCCCACGTACGCGACCTGGCCCGCCTCGCCCCCGAGGTGAAGGCCCTGGCCCACCGGCTCCTGTCCCAGGGGGTGTCGGCCGAGCAGCTCACCCGCCTGATCTCCACCCTCAACGATCAGGTCACCACCCGGGTGCTGGAGCTGGTTCTCGCGCCGGCCGAGCTGGGGGGAGTGCGCCTGTGTTGGATCGCCCTCGGGAGCGAAGGCCGCATGGAGCAGACCCTGAGCACCGATCAGGACAACGGGATCGTGTTTGCGGCTCCGGAAGGGGCCGAGGATGCCGGGCGGGAGCGCCTGCTGCCCCTGGCCCGCCGGGCCAACGAGGCCCTGGCCGAGTGCGGGTTCCCCCTGTGCAAGGGCCAGGTCATGGCCTCGAACCCGGCCTGGTGCCTGAGCCTGTCCGAGTGGAAGGACCGGTTTCACCGGTGGATGGACACGCCGTCGCCCGAGGCCTTGCTCAACGCCACGATCTTCTTCGACCTGCGGCCCCTGTTCGGCGACCTGGCCCTGGGCGAGGAGCTCCGGGCCTGGCTTGCGGCCGAGGCCCCCAAGCGGGAGATGTTCCTCCACCTGCTCGCGGCCAACGCCCTGGGCCGCACCCCGCCCATCGGGTTCTTCCGCGACTTCGTGGTGGAGAGCCGGGGCCCCCACCGGGGCACCCTGGACCTGAAGACCCACGGGGTGGCCCTGTTCGTGGACGCGGCCCGGGTGCTCGGCCTGGCCCACGGCGCGCCCACCAGCAACACGGCCGAGCGCCTGCGGTTCGCGGCCGGCCCCCGGCGGCTCGCCCGGGCCGACGTGGAGGCATGGATCCATGCCCACCTCTTCGTGCAGATGCTCCGGCTCCGCCACCAGTACGAGCAGGAGCGAGCCGGCCGGGAGCCCGATAACCGGGTCGTTCCCGACCGGCTCAACAGCCTGGACCGGCGGTTCCTGCTGGAGTCGCTGCGGCAGGCCAAGAAGCTCCAGCGGCGGCTGGCCGTGGAGTACCGGGTGGGGGGGATGGGGCTGTAGCCTCAGGGGGAACGGGACGCCCACGCCTCCCGGGCCCGGGTCACCGCCTTGCGCACGGCGGCCACGCCGTCGACCCGGGCCAGGTGATCGTTCAGGAGGTCCAGGGCGGCGGGCACGTGCTCCCGGAACCCCGGCTTTTTCATGCGCCAGCCCAGCTTGCCGAACGCGCCCAGGACCTGGAGCAGCCGGAACGTGCCCACGACCGCCCAGGCCTCCGGCTGCCAGGCGTGCCCGGCCCCCGCCTTCCGAAGACGGTGCAGGTACTCGGCCATCAAGACCTCCCGCACCTCTTTAGGATTGTTGGCATAAGGGTCCAGGATCAAAGCGGCCGCGTCGTATGCCAGCGGCCCGGGTCTCGCCCCCTGAAAGTCGATCACGGCCGGCCCGTCGGGTAGGAGGTGGATGTTGCGGCTCTGGAAGTCCCGGTGGAGGAAGAACCGCCCCGCCTCCCGGGGCACCCGTCGGGCCAGGGCCTCCAGGTCCGTGCCGAGCCCGGCCGGGGCACGGAGGCCCAGCACCCCCTCCAGGAACTCGCGGACAAAGTAGAGCCCTTCGTCCTCCACCATGGTCCGGGCGTCGTAGGGCCGAGGCGCGAACCCGGTCTCGAGCCGGAACCCCTTCGAGCCGGCCACCTGCATCCGTACCAGCAGGTCGAGCACCGGCCGGTACAGGCCCACCCGGTCGGCCCCGGGCTCGCGCAGCGCACCGAACAGGCTGCGGTCCCCCAGGTCCTCCGCCAGGACCCATCCCCGGGCCGGATCGAGCCCGAGCACCTCCGGCACCCGCACCCCCCGCGCCCCCAGGTGCCGGGCGATCCGCACATAGGCCGCGTTCTCCTGCGGGTCGGGCCCCACCAGGAGCACCCGGCTCCCCTGCCCCGTCCGGATCCGGAAGAACCTCCGGGTCGAGCCGTCCCCGGCCAGGGGCACCACCGACTCGACCCGCCCCAGGTCGGGGAACACTCGGGCCAGCTCCCGGGGCTCCGGCCTTCGGGTCACGGCGCTTCCCCCCGCCGCACCCGGCCCACCCGGCGGCCCGCCTGCTCGGCCCGATCCGGCCCGAGGCGCCTGCCGAGGGCCTCGGTCACCGGTTCCAGGGGGAGATCGGGTCGGAGGGTGCGGCCGTAGATCAGCAGGTCGCACCCCGCGGCCACGGCCCGGACCGCCAGCTCGGCCGGCGCCCCCAGCCCGTCCAAGGCCCCCATCTCCATGTCATCGGAGATCACGGCGCCCGCAAACCCCATGCGCCTCCGGAGCACCTCCTCGATCCACGCCCGAGACAGGCTGGCCGGCCGCGGGTCCACGGCAGGGAACCGCAGGTGGCCGGCCATGACCAGGGGCGCGCCGGCGGCCACCGCGGCCCGGAACGGCACCAGGTCCCGCCCCCACAGGTCGTCCCACCCGGACCGGACCGTGGGAAGCCGACGATGGCTGTCCGCCCGGGCCCGGCCGTGGCCGGGGAAGTGCTTGGCGCACGGGGCCACCCCGCCCCCCAGGCACGCGCGCACGTGGGCCCGCACGCACGCGGCCACGGCCCGGGGATCGCTGCCAAACGCCCGGTTGCCGATCACCCCGCTCTCGCCCTCGGCCGGCAGGTCGCACACCGGGGCCAGGTTGACGTCGATGCCCAGCCCGGCCAGGGCCCGGGCCTGGGCCTCCACCCGGGAGGCCAGCTCTGCCAGGGGCCGGGCGCCCAGCTCCCGGGCCGGGGGCAGCCGGGGGACGCCGTGGCGGATCCGTTCCACCCGGCCGCCCTCCTGGTCCACCAGGACCAGGGCCGGAGAGCCGGGGTCGGCCTCGGCCAGGCCCTGGCGTACGGAGGCCACGAGGCGGGCCACGTCTGTGCCCTCGGGCACGTTGCGGGAGAACAGGATCACCCCGGCCAGGCCCCACTTCCTGGCGAACGAGAACAGCTCCGGCGGGGGCGTGGTTCCCGGAAACCCCACCACCAGGAGCCGGCCCGGCCGCTCGATCACGGCCCCACCGCCGGGTCGATCCAGGCCAGCCGGCCCTCGACCGGATCCAGGAGGGCTCGCCCGCCCAGGGGAAGGGGAAGGTTGGGCCGGCAGTGGCCGGCGGGCAGGCCCGACAGGACCGGGAACGGGGCCTGCCGGGCGAACTCCTCCAGCAGGGGCTCCAGCGCGGCCGTGCCCTCGCCCTCGGGCACGAAGGTCTCGGGGCGCCCGAACACCACCCCCAGGCACCCCTCGAACGCGCCGGCCGCGCCGAGCTGCCACAGCAGCCGGTCGATGCGGTAGGCCGGCTCGGCCACGTCCTCCAGGAACGCGATGCACCCGTCGAACCGGGGCGCGAACGGGGTGCCCTGGAGCGCGGCCACGAGCGCCAGGCAGCCCCCCTCCACCGGCCCGTGCCGGGGCTCCCACGGGTCCGGGTTCCACAGCCTCAACCCCCTCGCGGCCGGACGGGCCGGCTCGCCCCAGAACCCCAGGGTTCCCAACACCGCGTCGATCCCGTCCGGATCGGCCGGGTCCGGGTGGGGGCCGTGGACCGCCGGCCAGCCCCACCGGCTGCGCACGAACCACAGGAGGGCGGTGTTGTCGGAGAACCCGACGATCGGCTTGGGGCGGGCGGGCGGATCTCGGCGGGCCAGGCGGGCAAGGAGCCGGACCGTGCCGTACCCGCCCCGCAGGCACCACACGGCGGCTACCTTCGGATCGGAGAGGGCGTCCCAGAGCTCGGCCCACCGGCGATCGTCGCCGCCGGCCAGGTAGCCGTGCCGGGCCCCGGCGTCGGGCCGCAAGCGCACCCGCAGGCCCCGGGCCTCGAGCAGCCCGCGGGCCCCCTCGATCCGCTCGGGATCCACGGGCCCGGCCGAGGCCACCAGGGCCACCGCGTCGCCGGCTCGAAGAGAGGGTGTGGGGAGGCAGCGGATCATGCAGGGGATTCTACCGGAAAGCAACGAACCCAGCACCTGCGGGGCCGTCAGCCCGGCGCCGAGGGCATGGGGCCTGCCTCCGGCCGGGCGCGAAGCCGCGCATGAGATTCGTCGCGCAGGCACAGAACGCCGGCGGTGGTTTCATCACAGCTCAACGCCGCACAGACGGTTTCGCGGTACGGACGTCGGAGGCGCTGCGCGACGAGCGAAGGGGCCGCGCCCGGCTCTCCAGCAGGCCCCACGCCCCCTAGGTCTTGGCGTCGGGGCTCAGGAGCTGCCCAGCCTTCCAGCTTTCCAGCCTCCCAGCCGTCACAACACCTGGCTCAGGAACAGTTTCGTGCGGTCGTGCTCGGGGGCCGAGAACAGCTTGTCCGGCGGGCCCTCCTCCACGATCTTGCCCTCGTCCATGAACAGCACGCGGTCGGCCACCTCGCGGGCGAAGCCCATCTCGTGGGTGACCACCACCATGGTCATGCCCTCGCGGGCCAGCTGCTTCATGACGTCGAGCACCTCGCCCACCATCTCCGGGTCCAGGGCGCTGGTGGGCTCGTCGAACAGCATCACCTTGGGGTCCATGGCCAGCGCCCGGGCGATGGCCACCCGCTGCTGCTGCCCGCCGGACAGGCGCGAGGGGTACTCTGACTCCTTCTCCGCGATGCCCACCTTGGCGAGGAGCTGCCGGGCCTTGGCCTCGGCCTCCTGCCGCGAGCGCTTCCGGACCACCTCCTGGGCCAGGCAGATGTTGTCGAGCACCGTCTTGTGGGGGAACAGGTTGAACTGCTGGAACACCATGCCCACCTCGCGCCGGACCAGGTTGATGTCGGTCTTCTTGTCCGCGAGGTCCATGCCGTCGATGACCACGTGGCCTTCGTCGAAGGTCTCCAGGCCGTTCAGGCACCGCAGAAAGGTGGACTTGCCCGAGCCCGACGGCCCGATCACCACCACCACCTCGCCCCGGGCGACGTGGGTGCTCACCCCGTCCACGGCCCGGACCACGTGGCCCCGGGCGTGGAAGATCTTGACGAGATCCCGAACCTCAATCACTGACCGCGAGCCTCCGTTCCATCCACAGGATCACCTGGCTCAGGAGCGAGGTGATCAGCAGGTACAGGGCCGCCACCGTGAACCAGATCTCGAAGGTGGCGAACGTGGAGGTGATCACCTCACGGCCGCTCTTGGTGAGATCGGTGATGGCGATGACCGACACCAGGGACGAGTCCTTGATCAGGCTGATGAACTGCCCCGCCAGCGGCGGCAGGATCCGCTTGAACGCCTGCGGCAGGATGATGTAGCGCATGGCCTGGGGCAGGGTCATGCCCAGCGACCGGGCCGCCTCCATCTGGCCCCGGGGGATCGACTGGATCCCGGCCCGCACGATCTCGGCGGTGTAGGCGCCGGCAAAGATCGCAAGGGCCAGGATTCCCGCGACGATCCGGTCCAGGTTCAGCACGGTTCCGATGAAGAAGTAGAAGATGAAGATCTGCACCAGCAGGGGGGTTCCCCGGATCAGCTCCACGTAGAGGATCGCCAGCCCCCTGAGGGTGGGGTTTTTGGAGACCCGGGCGAGCCCGGCCACCAGGCCCAGCACGAGCCCGAGCACCCCCGAGAAGAACGAGATCCAAAGGGTGGTCCACAGCCCCTTCGTCAGCGGGCCCACCCGCCACCGGAACCGGGCTCCCACCGGGTCGCCCTCGAACAGGTCCTCCCCCTCCGAGACCTGCACCGTGCCGACGTCCACCCGGATCTCGGTACGCTCTCCCGTGTCGCTCTCGAACACCACCACGGCGTCGTCGCCGTCGGTGCGGACCTCCACGACCCGGCCGTCGGCCGGGGCGTGCTCCACCAGCTCGGCCCGGTACACGAAGTACTGGGGCACCCGGTTCCAACGCCAGGTGTAGTCCACCCGCTTCGTGGCCCACCAGATACCGCCGGCCACGGTCAGGAGGATCAGCCCCAGCAGGAGGGTCCAGGGCCACGTGGGGGTCTTTTGCTTCACCGTTTCTCACCTTGCGGGAACATTGGGCCTTCGGGCCCTAGGAAGCTGGAAGGCTGAAAAGCTGGAAGGCTAAAAGCCTCTCCCCCGCGTTGTGGTGCAGTTTCCGGCTTCCCAGCCTCCCAGCGTTCTAGCCTTCCAGCGGGCCGAAGGTCCGAGGGCCCCGGCACGCCGGGGCCCTTCCAACGCCTACTTCTGCAGCTCCCTGAGCCAGGCGTCGCTCCTGAACCACTTCCGGTAGATGCGGTCGTAGGTGCCGTCGTTCTTGATCTGGCGCAGGAAGTTGTTGAGCCAGTTGACGAAGTCGTAGTCGCCCTTGCGCACGCCCCAGGCCAGGGGCTCGTAAGTGAACGGCTTGTCCAGGAACACCAGCTTGCCCTCGCCCTTCTGGGCGTTGGCCACGGCGCAGTAGGGCGAGTCGTACACGAAGGCGTCGGCCTTGCCGTTGACCACCTCCATCACGCCCTCCTGCTCGGTCTCGAACGAGATGTACTTCGCCTTGGGGATCATCCGCTTCACGGCCTGCTCGCCCGTGGTGCCCAGCTTCGACACCACCTTGTACTCGGGGTCGTTCAGGTCCTTGTAGGACCTCACCTTGCCCGCGAGCTCCTTACGCAGCAGGATCGTCTGCCCTACCACGATGTAGGGCTCGGCGAAGTTGATCCGCAGGTTGCGCTCCTGGGTCAAGGTCATGCCGCTCATGATAATATCGAACTTCTTGGTGAGCAGGGCCGGGATGATGCCGTCCCAGGCCGTGCTTACCAGCTCCAGCTTCACGCCCATGGCCTTGGCCATGCGCTTGGCGATGTCCACGTCGAACCCGATGATCTGGCCCTTCTGGTTGGTCATCTCGAACGGCATGTACCCGGGTTCCAGGCCCACCCGCAGGCTGCCCCGGTCGAGGATCTCGTCTAGGGTGCCGGCCGCGGCCAGGGGAGCGGCGACCACCGCCGCGACGACCAGGACGGCAAGGGTGCGGAAGATGCGTCTCATGGCAGACCTCCTTTTCGGAACGAAGGGGGTGGGGAAGGCACTCCGGCGGGGTCAGTAGGACTTGCCTTCGTCGAGCAGCTCCTCGATCACCATCCCCGTGCCGCACTCCGGGCACTGGGGCAGGTCCTCGACCGGGAGGTAGATGATCTGGGTGAACCGGCACCGGGGGCACACGACCTGGATCGGCTCCTTTTCCCCGCGCTCCATGGCAACACCTCGGCCGTTGTGGCATGACGAAACCAGATTTGATAAAAGGGAAGCCGCTTATACCACAGCCCTTTGGACCCGGCAAGCCAAGCCCAGGCGATTGAAGCCCCCTGCCGCAGTCGGCGGCTGCGCGGCGAGCGCCCTTGAGCGAGTCGCCCGGGCGAGGGGCAACGGGTCACCGGGAAGGAGCCCCCTTGTCCCTGTCTCCCACCCGAGGCCGACGCCTGCGGGCCGAGTTCCTCCTGGCCACGGTCACCGTGTTCTGGGGCAGCACCTTCCCGGTGGTGAAGGACGCCGTGGCCCAGGTGCCCGTGCTGTGCTTCCTGTGGGTCCGGTTCGCCCTGGCCGCCCTGCTGCTGGCCGCCCTGGCCGGCCCCCGCCTGGCGGGGCTGGGGTGCAGGGGCTGGACCCGGGGGGTGGTGCTGGGCACCGTGCTGTTCCTGGCCTACCTGTTCCAGACCTTCGGCCTCGAGCGCACCAGCGCGGCCAACGCCGGGTTCCTCACCGGGCTCAACGTGGTGTGGGTGCCGCTGCTGGCCGGCCCGCTCCTGGGCAAGCGGCCGTCGGCCGGCGCCAGGGTCGGTATGGTCTGCGCCGTGGTCGGGCTGTGGCTCCTGACCGGCAGCACCCCCTGGGGGCTGGGGCCGGGGGACCTTCTGGTGCTGGGATGCTCGGTGTTCGTGGCCTTGCACGTGCTGGGGCTCGACGCCCTGACCGACGGCACGGACGCCCGGGCCCTGGCCTTCGTGCAGGTGGCCACCATGGCCGTGTGGGCCTGGGCCGGAAGCGCCGCGTTCGAGCCGGTGACCTGGCCCCCAGCCTGGGCCCCGGACCTCGTGACCGCGGTGGTGGTGACCGCGGTCTTTGCCACGGTGTACGCCTTCTGGGTGATGACCACGTACCAGCGCTACACCACGCCCGCCCGGGCGGCGCTCATCTACACCCTGGAGCCGGTGTTCGCGGCGGTGTTCTCGGTGTGGCTGGCCGGGGAGCGGCTCTCGGCCACGGCGTGGGTGGGCGGGCTGCTGATCGTCGCCGGCACCCTGACGGCCGAGCTGTGGCCCCAGCCGAACGCGGAGGACGCGCAGGGTGGGGCTAGGCCCGACGGGGCGGGGGGATGGGGTAGAACTCCTCCAGGATCCGGTGATTTCGGAACCCCAGCGCCTCCCGGTGGATCACCAGCTCCCACAGCCGCTCCTTGGCGACCCGACGCTTTGCGTTGAACGCCTGGATCTCCTCGGCCGGCACGGGCCGGCCCTCCTGCTCCCACCGGTCGATTCGACGACCCTGCACCTCCAGCTCCAGCAGGGCCACCAGCACCTTCTCCTCGGCCCGGCCCACGGCCGCGGCCATCTCCCGGAGGATCTCCTTCTCGAGCTCGTCCTGGGCCTGGTACACGTCAAGGCGCTGGCGCAGCCGGTCCAGGTAGGGGCTGTCGTACCCCTCGTCGGTGAGCTGATCTACCAGCCGCTTCCAGGGAACGTCGGTCTTCGGTCTACGGTCCACGGTCGTCGGTCGGGGGCCTTCGGCCCGCTGGAAGGCTGGAAGACTAAGAGGCTGGGAGGCTGGGAGGCCATGAGGCTGAAGCCCGTTGGTCGCGGGTCGTCATACCAATTTGCGATCAAGATGAGCTCATAGAGGGGCGATTTGGGGGCCGTTGGTCCTCCGCCGGAAAAGACGGCCTCGCCGAAGCCGCTACGGCTCGGCCGTAGCGCTCCGGGCCAACGGCCCCCAAATCGCTGGCTTCGAATGCGACTTGGTATCAGTCGTGCGTCGCGGGGGCATGGCCTCGGCCGTCGCAGGGCCTACTCGTCGCTGCCCCCCAGCATGCCGGAGCGCAGCAGGAAGTAAAGGAGCTGCATCACCGAGGTGACCGCGGCGGCCACGTAGGTGAGGGCCGCGGCCGTGAGCACCTGCCGGGCGCCGGACATCTCGTCGGGCCCCAGGATGCCCACGCTCTCGACCGCGGCCAGGGCCCGACGGCTCGCGTTGAACTCCACGGGCAGGGTCACCAGCTGGAACGCCACCGCCGCCGCGAAGAACACCACTCCCAGCTTCACCAGGGCCGTGGCCTGGAGGAGGAACCCGAACACCAAAAGGGGCCAGGCCAGCTGGGACCCCACCGACGCGGCCGGCACTAAGGCCGTGCGAAGGCTGAGCGGCGCATAGCCGGCCGCGTGCTGCAGGGCGTGGCCCGCCTCGTGGGCGGCCACCCCCACGGCCGCGAGGCTGGGCGTGGCGTACACGTCCGGGCTCAGCCGCAGCACCCGGGACCGGGGATCGTAGTGGTCGGAGAGGAACCCCTGGGCGGTCTCGATGCGCACGTCGTGGAGCCCAGCCCGGGCCAGGATCAGCTCCGCGGCCCGGGCGCCGGTGACGCCCCTCCGGTTCATCCTCTCGCCGTACTTTCGGAACGCCGACTGGACCCACATCTGGGCCGCCAAGGACAGAAGGAACGCCGGACCGATCAGGATGAAGTACAAGGGGTCGAAGTAGAACATGGACCGTCTCTCCTTAAGAAGCCAGAAGGCTGAGAAGCGGTGACACAGTGACCAGTGGGAACTTCGGTGACGGGTGACAGCCTCGCCGCCTAGCCACCCCTCGTCCCAACGTCCCAGGAACTTCGGTCTTCGGTCGTCAGTCAAAAGCCGTGAACCCCCAAGCTCCCAGGCCGCCGCCGGGGCCTCCGGGAGCATGGAGCCTGACTCCGATGGTGAGTCTGGGGCCTCCGACGGAGCGCGACGCCCGAGCAGCCAGGGCCGCCCGGTGCAGGGGAGCGGCCGCGGCGCGTGCTCTCACGCGCCGCGGCGGACCGAACCGTGGCGGCCCCTGCGAGGGCGTACAGAGGAGGAGGAGGCCCCAGATTCACCCCTACCGCAATAGTATACGTAACACCTCGCTACCCGTCGTACCACCGGGCCCGGTGCAGCAGGTCGGCGGCCGAGAGCTTGCCGGCCCGGAACAGCCGGCAGTCCATGGTCTCCAGGGCCACCCGGCCAGTGCCCTCCGGGGCCTCCACCTGGATCCAGAGCCGATGGGAGCCGAAGTCGCTCTTGAGCGTACCCTCCCCCACCAGGAACGCCACGATCAGGAACGGGTCGGCGGCCACGTCCTCATCCCACCGCACCCACACCCGGATGTCCCACCGGCCCTCCCGGGCCCGTTCCGGATCCAGGGACCGCACCAGCTTGCAGTCCGACACCGGCACGCCCGCTCCCCGGGCCACCTCCTGCAGGGTCCGGGCCATCGCCAACCGGCGCCAGGACGATCGCCGGACCCCCGCCAGGGCCGCCACGAGCCGGGAGCGCACCGCTGGGTCGAGGTCCGTGGCCGCGTTCACCGCCGATGCGAACCGCTCCGCCAGGGCGGCCGGGGCCCCCCGCCTCCCCCCTTTGGGGCCCGCCGGAAGCGCGATCCACACGAGCAAAGCATGGAGGGCCAGGCTCACCCCCACGCACAGGGTCAACAGCCTGCGTTCCCGGGTCCCCATGGGCCGCAACACGGTCTGCATGGGCCTTGGCCTCCGGTCGGGGTCAGCGAAACAGATGGCAGCGGACGCGCCGGCCCGGCTCGGGCCGGGTGTCCTCGGGCACATCCCGATCGCAGGGGCCGAACCGCTCCGGGCACCGGGGGTGGAACGGGCAGCCGGGGGGCGGGGCGATCGGGTTCGGCACGTCGCCCTCCGGCACGGTGGGCTCGGTGCGCCGGTCGGGGTCCGGCACGGGCACGGCCGAGAGCAGGGCCCGGGTGTAGGGGTGGAGGGGCCGAGGAAACAGGGTCTCGGCCGGGGCCTCCTCCACCACCCACCCCAGGTACATCACGGCCACCCGGTCGGACACGTGCTCCACCACCCTGAGGTCGTGGCTGATGAACAGATACGTGAGCCCCCGCTCCTCCTTCAGGTCCTGGAGCAGGTTCAGGATCTGGGCCTGCACCGACACGTCCAGAGCCGATACCGGCTCGTCGGCCACGACCACCCGGGGCTCCACCGCCAGCGCCCGGGCGATCCCGATCCGCTGGCGCTGCCCTCCGCTGAACTCGTGAGGGTAGGCCTCGGCCGCCTCCGGGGGAAGCCCCACCTGCTCCAGCAACCGCTCCACCCGCGTACGCCGCTCCCGGCCCCGGGCCAGGTCGTGAATCGCCATGCCCTCACCCACGATGGCGCCCACCCGCATCCGCGGGTTCAGGGAGGCGTGGGGATCCTGGAACACCATCTGGACCTCCCGCCGGAACCCACGGACGCCGGCGCGGTCCAGGGCCCAAAGGTCCTGGCCTCGGTACCGGATCTCGCCGGCCGTGGGCCGCTCCAGCCGCAGCAGAAGTCGGGCCAGGGTGCTCTTTCCGCACCCCGACTCCCCCACCATGGCCAGCGTCTCGCCCGGCTCCAACACCAGGTCCACCCCGTCCACGGCCCGCAGCCACCGGCGGGGCGCGAACGCCCCCTGCCGCACCGGGTAGTGGCGCCGGACCCCCCTGGCCTCAAACACGGCGCTCCACCCTCACGCACCGGGCCCGGTGACCCGGCCGCTTCTCCTCCAGGACCGGCACCGCGGCCACACACTCCTTCACCGCCTCCGAGCACCGGTCCCGGAACGGGCACCCCGACGGCACCCGCGAGGGGTGGGGCACGTTCCCGGGGATGGCCCGCAGCCGCTCCCCCCTCCGGAGGCCCGGGGCGCCGGGAAGGGAGCCCAGCAGGCCCCGGGTGTAGGGGTGCAGGGGTTCCTCGAACAGCATCTCGGTGGTCGCCTCCTCCACGGCATACCCCGCGTACATCACCACCACTCGGTCCACGTTCTGGGCCACCAGCCCCAGGTCGTGGGTGATCAGCAGCAGGGACATGCCCCGGTCTCTCCGGAGCCGCCCCAGGAGCCGCATGATCTGGGCCTGGATCGTCACGTCCAGGGCCGTGGTGGGCTCGTCCGCCACCAGCAGCTTGGGCCGACAGGCCACCGCGATGGCGATCATGACCCGCTGCCGCAGCCCCCCGGAAAGCTGCGCCGGGTAGGCCCGCAGCCGCTCCGCCGGGGCCGGGATCCCCACCTCCATCAGGAGCTCCACGCACCGGCGCCTCGCCTCGTCCCGGGACAGATCGAGATGGGTGCTCAGGGCCTCCCCCACCTGGAACCCCACCGTGAACACCGGGTTCAGGCTGGTCATGGGCTCCTGGAACACCATGCCGATCTCCCGGCCCCGAACCTTCCGGTACTCCTCGGGGGGCAGCCCCACCAGCTCTCGACCGTCCAGCCGGATCGAGCCGGCCCGGACCCGGCCCGGCTCGGGCACGAGCCCCATCAGGGACAGGGCGGTCACGCTCTTGCCGCACCCCGACTCGCCCACCAGCCCCACGGCCTCGCCGGCCCCCACCCGCAGGTCGAGCCCGCGCACCGCCGGCACCTCGCCCGCCGGCGTGTGGAACGAGACCTGGAGATTCTCGACCTCGAGGAGTTCGGGCAAGCACGCACTCCTTATCGGGCCTCCGGCCCACTGAGCGGCGGGGCAGATGGGAGGCTAGGAGGCTAGGACGCTTGCCCCCCCGGATTCCCACGCGTTCTAGGAATCACCATGCCACTTCGCCTCCACCTCACGGTCCGGGGGGCATGGGGCCTGCTGGAGCGCCGGGCGCGGCTCCTTGGCTCGCCGCGCCCCCCGAACATCCGTAGCTTTGTCGAATTCTAGGGCCCTCCGCTGCCGCCGCCCGAACAAGCTGCTCCGGCAACGGCATGCGAAGGCGCGGCGATCGGATGTTGCACTCGCGCCCGGCCGGAAGCAGGCCCCATGCCCCGCCGTCGGCAATGGGCCCCGAACCAAAAAGAGTTACCCTTTCCCGGTGTCCGCCCCCCAGGGGCCTGAGCGACTTCCATCGTCGCCTGACCCCACAGGAGCCTGGGGGCTTCTCAGTCGTTGACCTTGGGGTCCAGGGCGTCCCGCAGCCCCTCACCCAGGAGATTGTAACCCAACACCGTCAGAAAGATCGCCATGCCCGGGAACACAGTGACCCACCACCCACTGGCCAGGTTGTCCCGGGCCCGGGCCAGCATGTTCCCCCAGGAGGGCTGGGGCGGCTGCACCCCCAGCCCCAGGAACGACAGGCTCGACTCCACCAGGATGGCGCCGGCGATCCCCAGGGTGGCCGACACCAGCACCGGCACGAGGGCGTTGGGAAGCAGGTGAAGGAACAGGATGCGCAGGTCCCCCGCCCCCTGCACCCGGGCCGCCAGCACGAACTCCCGCCCCTTGAGGCTGAGCACCTCGGCCCGGACCAGCCGGCACACCCCCATCCAGCCGGTGGCCCCGATGATCACCATGATCAGCCAGATCGACGGCTTCAAAAACGCAATGGCCGAGAGGATCAGGAAGAACGTCGGGATGGACTGCATGAGGTCCACGAACCGCATGACGAGGCTGTCCCACCAGCCCCCGTAGTAGCCGGCCGTGCACCCCAGCACCGTGCCGATGCCCACCGAGATTCCCACCGCCACGAACCCCACCAGAAGGCTGATGGGGGCTCCGTACACCAGGCGTGAGAACACGTCCCGGCCCAGCTCGTCGGTGCCGAACCAGTGGCGGGCGCTCGGCGGCTCCAGGATGTGGCGGACATCCACCTGGGCCGGGTCATAGGGAGCGATCCAGGGGTGGAGCACGGCCACCACGGCCAGGATCAAAACGATCGCCAACCCCGCCACGGCCTGCCGGTTCCGGCGAAGACGGCGCCACAGCGTCTTCCAAGGGCCCACGTGGGGGATCTGGGTCATCGTTGGGATCGCAGGGCTGCTTCCAGTTCTTTGCGGGTGAGCACCCCTTTGGCCTCCAGCACCCGGATCAGCACCTTCAGCAGCTCGCCGGTGTCCAGCCCATCGAGCGCACCCACCCTCCGCTCCTCTCCTTTCTGGAGGATCACCATCTCATCCTCCCCTCCCGGGCCCCCGGCCGCCCCCACGGGCACCCGTTCGGACCGGGGGGTCTGGGCCGCAGGGTCCTTGCCCTGCTTCCGGTAGTAGTAGTTGATGGCCCGGGTGATGCCGGACTCGGTGGCCACCACCGGCCGCACATTTACACCGGTCTGGAACTCGATCTCGCTGATCGCATCCAGGTTGGTGGGATCGGCCATGGCAAGGATCACGGCCCTCTTGCCCAGCTCCTCCTTTAGGGCCACCGGCATCACATGGTACTTCTCGGCGATCCGCAGGGGCACGGCCGCCACGGCCCGAGGAGAGATCCGGACCTTCCGGAAGTCCACGGCGGGCAGCCGCAGCTGGGCCGACAGGCACCGGAGGATGTCCTCCTCCCTTGCGAACCCCATGCGCACCAGGGTGGATCCCAGCTTCCCCCCCCAGGTCTTCTGGCTGCTCAGGGCCGCCTGGAGCTGGGTCTCGGTGATGAGACCAGCGTCCATCAGGATCTCCCCCAGCCGCTTTCGTCGAGGCACCGTCGTCCCCTTCCCAGTAACTTCGGTCGTTGGTCGTCAGTCGTTGGTCGTCGGTCGAAGGCCCGCCCCGACGTCGGAGCCGGGGGACATGGGTTTCAGGGGCCAGAATTCATCTGGTTCCTGACCCCCCTGTCCCGCCGCCAGCAATGGCCCCCGGACCAACCAAAGTTACCCTTCCCGTTGTAGGGCCCCGCAGGGGCCTGCTGGAGCTTTTTACGTCCTCCCGAACCGGATCCGCGGGTCCACGAGGGCGTACGCCACGTCGGCCACCAGGTTGCCCAGCAGGGTGAGCCCGCTGCCCAGGAGAAGGATGCCCTGGATCACCGGGTAGTCGCGGGCCATCACGCTCTGGTAGAACAGCTGCCCCATGCCCGGGATGGCGAAGATCGTCTCGAAGATCACGCTGCCCCCGATGAGGGCAGGGATCCAGAACCCCATGAGCGTCACGATGGGCAGCAGGCTGTTGCGCAGGGCGTGCACATAGACCACCCGCCACTCCGGCAGCCCCTTGGCCCGGGCCGCGGTGACATAGTCCTGACGAATCACCTCGAGCATCGAGCCCCGCATGTACCGGCTGATGCCGGCCAGGCCCCCAACGGCCGACACGAACACCGGCAGGATCAGATGCTGCACCCGGTCCCAGAACCGGGCCAGGGGCGGCAGGTTGGCCGCACCCAGAGACTCGAGCCCCGAGATCGGCAGCCAGCCCAGGTCCACCCCCAGCCACTTCATCAGCAGCAGGGCCAGCCAGAAGCTGGGCACCGAGAACCCCGCGAACACCAGTACCGTGGTGGTCCGGTCGAACCGAGAGCCCCTGCGCACCGCCGAGATCACCCCCAGCGGCACGGCCGTGGCCAGGATCAGCACCAGGCTCAGCAGGTTCAGGAGCAGGGTGACCGGCAGCCTCTCCCGGATCTTGTCCCACACCGGGCGCTTGTCCGGGCTGAAGCTGACTCCCAGGTCCAGCCGGGCGACCCGGCCGAGCCAGGTCACGTACTGGACCGGCAACGGCTTGTCCAGCCCGTAGTACGCCTCGAACCGCTCCCGGAACTCGGCGCCCACCTTGGGGTTGAGCTCGGTGTAGAGCTCGGTGGGGGAGCCCGGCGCCATGTGCATCAGCAGAAACGAGATCAGGGTGATCCCGAAGAGCATCGGGATCATGAACGCGATCCGCTTCGCGATGTACCCCAGCATGGATCAGGGCGTCTCCGCGTGGCGCTGGAGCGCCTTGGGCACGTACCAGCGCTCGAAGTTGTAGGTGATGCCGGCCGGGGCCGGTCGGATGCCGTGGACCCGGTTCGACACGGCCACCAGCGCGTAAGGCACGTACAGGAACGTGTAGGGCTGGTCCTCGGCCAGGATCTCCTGGAACCGGTCGTAGAGCCGCTTGCGCTCGGCCCGGTCGAAGGTCTTCCGGGCCCGCACCAGGAGATCGTCCACCTCCGGGTTCCGGTAGTGGGTGTGGTTCAGCCCCCCCGGCACCGCCTTGGACGAGTGCCACACGTCGTACAGGTCCGGGTCCTGGGTGATCGTCCACCCCAAGATTACGGCGTCGAACTTACCGGGTTTCACGAACTCGTTGATGAACGCGGCCCACTCGAGCACCCGGATCTCGATCTGGATCCCCACCGCCTTGAGGCGCTGCTGGATGATCTCGGCGGTCTTGAGCCGCTGGTCGTTGCCCTGGTTGGTGAGCACCGTGAACCGGAACGGTTTCCCGTCCTTGTCGAGCACCCCGTCCCCGTCGGTGTCGGTCCACCCCGCCTCGGCCAGGAGCTCGCGGGCCCGGTCCGGGTCGTAGGGGTACTTGGGAACGTCGGGGTTGTACACCCAGGTCCCCGGCTTATACGGACCGGTGGCCGGTACCCCGAGTCCCTGGAGCACCCCTTCCACGATCTCGTTCTTGTCGATGGCGTGGGTCAGGGCCCGGCGCACCCTCACGTCTTGGAACATCGGCTTTTCGAGGTTGTAACCTAAGTAGGTGTACGCATTGGCCAGGTACTTGTACTTGTTGTACTGGCTGCGGAACCGCTCGTTGTCGGTCTGACGGGTCCACTGCAGGGGTTTCAGCCCCATCATGTCGATCTTGCCGGCCATCAGTTCGTTGAACTGGACCCCCAGATCCGGAATGATCCGGAACACGTACCGGCTGAGGTAGGGCAACTGCATGCCGGTGTCCGGATCGGTGTCGAAGTAGTCAGGGTTTCGCTCCAGCACGATCCGCTGGCCGGTGAGCCACTCCACGAACCGGAACGGGCCGGTGCCCACGGGCTTGCGGCCCAGCTCCGAGGTGTTGATGTCCTTGCCCTCGAGCAGGTGCCGCGGAAGCACGGCCGCGCCCCACGAGATCAGGGCCGGCGCGAACGGCTCCTTGTACCGCACCCGAAGGGTGTAGTCGTCCACCACTTCGACCGACTCCACCGGCTCGAAGTCTCCCCGGTAGGCGGTGAGGGTGTTCGGGTCCATGGTGACCCGGTAGGTGAACTCCACGTCCCGGGCCGTGAGCGGCGCCCCGTCGTGGAACCGCACCCCCTTTCTCAGATGGAAGGTGATCGTCAGGTTGTCGTCGCTGACCTTCCACGACTCGGCCAGGTCCCCCACCACGTTGTACTCGCCGTCGTACTTGACGAGCCCGTTGTACACGAGCCCCGCCACCGAGTGGGACGCAGAGTCCGTGGCCAGGATGGGGAGCAGGGTGGACGCGTCCCCGATCGAGGCGTCCACAAAGGTGTCGCCATAGGCGGGCGAGAGATCCACCTGGGCTTCGGTCTCCTTCGAGGCCTGGGCCTTTTCGGGCTCTCCCCCCTTGGTGCAGGCCGCCAGGGCCGCGAGCAGCACAACGAGCCAGATCCTCTTCACGATCGTCTCCCACGGATTCCGCCCGCTGGGGGCGGAGAATGAAAGGCTATTAACCCGGCGGATAAACAGGCACTATCGCTTCCTGCTCGGAGGGGCAAGGGGCCTGCCGGAGAGCCGGGCGCGGCCTTATCAGGGGCCAGAATTCAGATGCCAGTGGACAGAGGGGGACTACCCCGGCAGTCGGGGGAGCATTTTTGAACACCTGTCCTCTGTCCGCTGAAGTCTGTCTCCTGAAATCCTTGCCC
>JALUTY010000054.1 GCA_027021615.1 bacterium
CTCCGTCTCCCGACCCGGTCCCGCTCAGGACCAGCAGGCTCTCGTGTGCGCCGAGATCGTCGTAGGCGTAGCTGCGGCGCTCCGGCAGGCCCTCCCGGTACTCCGCCGCCAGGCGGCTGCCCTGGTAGAGGAGCCGTCGTGGGGGCTCGCCTTCCTCCTCCGAGCGCACGCGCCGGCCCTCGGCGTCGTAGAGGTGGCGGCGCACCACCTCCCCGGTCGCCTGGCGGAGCACCTCGGCCAGACGGCCCCAGGCGTCGAAGCGGTACTCCCAGGTCCCGTCCCGGTGCAGGAAGCCGTGGAAGGAGCTGCGCACCGTGCCCGAGCCCGGGACCTCCACCTCGCTGTAGAAGTGGGCCAGGTCCGTCGTGAAGGTCTGGACCGCCGGGCTGCCGCCGCCGGCCTCCTCGGTCTCGACCCGGGTGCGCGCCTGGACCGCGTCCAGGCTGTAGCGGTGGACCCGGCTCCAGACGGCGGGGTCGCAAGGTACGACAGATCGAGGTCGACGAACCGAAGCACTGGTCCTGGACTCGGGACTGCATGCAGGCTCGCGTGGCGGGCAGGGACCGGCACGGTCTGAAACCCGTACCGCGGCGCGCAATGCGACGCCACCCCGGGATAGGTCTTCCGGGAGAGAGCCACGGGGCGCGGATCTGTGCTGGGCCCCCTTGCCAGGCTGCCGGAGCGGCCCTGGCCCGGGCTTGGTGGATCCGACCTCGTCTAACGCAGTCTCGAAGCAGGCGGCTTTGCAGGTACCAATGAATTCTCGGGGCGAGCGAACCGCGCACGAAAGGCCTGCACGAAGGACATCGTCGAACGATCACCCGCCTCGTTAGTCGGCCACACCGTTCTCAGTCACAGCTCTGCTCCTCGAGGTACCGGTAGAACCGTGATGCCTTGACGTGATAGAGGACATGTCGAAGTTCTTCCCCGATGTCGAGAAGGACGCCCTCGATTTCATGCTGCTCCTTGGCACTCATCAGTGCAGGCAGCAGGCTTCTGCAGATCCTGTCGCACGACTCCGAGATATCGACAAGGGCGTGTGCCAGAGCCCATGCCTCGGGATCTTCTTTCGAGCCGAACGTGCAGACACGCGTGCTGCCTTCGAGCAGCTTCGCGAGCGCAGCAATGTCAGTGTGGCTGCCCATGCTACTTCTTTCCGAGGACCTGCCGGATTGCTTCCAACTCCCTCTGGAAGTTGGAGATCTCAGCCTCGACTGAGCTCGTGTAGCCGCCGGACGATCGTATGTTCTCCAACTTCTGTACGTGCTCCCGAAGGCGGCGTTCGATGGACCGTTGGGATCGCTCAAGGGAGCGGCGACCATGAACGGCGAGTTGCCGCTCAAACTTGGCAATCTGGCGGGCGCTGGGCTGCGGCCCTCCCCTGGCAGCACGCCAGCCCTTGGAAGCGCAGGTCAGAGCACCCGTCGTCAGGAGGACGCCTACGGCAACGAGGCGACTTCGAGGGTTGCCTTGAAAGTCCTTGCCGGTGACGAGAATATACGCGGCCGCCGGTCCCGGGAAGAGAGTCTCGGCCACCCGCGGCAGCTCCTCGAGGACGCGCAAGCCAAGGGCCCGCAGTCCGAGGATCTGGTTCCAGGAATTGTCCAGGAAGGCCTCGAAGAAATCGCGTGCCGCCAGATCCCGCTCCACCAGGGCCTGGAGCTCGGGGTCCGCGACGATCTCCCCGTCCGACCAGGTGAAGGGCACCGCCAGGCCGGCCCGGAAGCGGGAGAGATCTCCGCCCTTGCCGCGCCGGGCGTACCAGGCGCCGCCGTGACCGGGGTAGGAGAGCCAGTGCGTCTCCCAATAGGAGTCGGTCTCCACCTGCCGCCCCGACGGGTCCGCCCAGGCGCCCGGGGCGGCGAGGCCGTACTGGTAGAGGTTCCAGGAGTCGTGGAAGCCCAGGGGGTCCGGGCTCAGGAAGGCCCCCAGGGACGGGTCGTACCCGCGGGCCCGCAGGTCGTAGAGGCCGGTCAGGGCGTCGAAGGGACGGCCCAGGAAGAAGCGGTCCACGCCCCAGGCCGAGGCGGCGAGGGGGTTCCCCGCGGCGTCCTCCAAGCTCACCTCCCCGAAGGCGCTGCAGCGGTAGCGCTCCAGGACCGAGCCCCCGGTG
>JALUTY010000055.1 GCA_027021615.1 bacterium
CGGCCGGGGTGCCCAGCTCCCTGGCTGCCGCCTCGGCCTCGTCGGCGGTGGTGGCCACGATGCCCCGGGGCACGGCCACCCCGTAGCGCTTCAGGATCTCTTTGGCTTGGTACTCGTGGATGTTCATGGGGTCCTCCGGACCAGAAACTGGAAACTAGAGACTAGAGACTAGAAACTAGGCGAAAAGCAAGAGCGCAGAACCCGTCCCACGGGAGATCCGAACACGCCCCGAAACAGAAAACCACGAACGACTCACGACCAACGACGAACGGCCCCTCACTAGCGGATCGTCCCGTGGTAGTGGGCCGTGAGCTGGCGCATCTTGACGTCGGGCGTGGTGTAGTCGGGCAGGAGCATGGGCGAGATCCGGCTCGGGTCCACGCCCGCCTCCTCCAGCTCCCGCACGAACTCCCGCACGTGGTCCAGGGTGGGCTCGCCCGGTTCCTCGGCCAGGCCCTTCGCGTACTCGGCCGCGTTGCGGCCGGCGCGGCGGCCGAACACGGTGATGTCCAGCAGCGAGTTGCCCATGAGCCGGTTCTCGCCGTGCACCCCGCCCGTGACCTCGCCCGCGGCAAACAGCCCCGGCACCGCGGTCTCGGCGTCGGGGGTGATCTTGAGCCCGCCGTTCTGGTAGTGGAGCGTGGGGTACACGAGCATCGGCTCCTTGCGGATGTCGATGCCGTAGCGCATGAACTGCACGAACTTGGCCGGCAGCTCCCGCTCGATGGTGCCCGGGCCCTCCAGCTCCTCGATCATGGGCGAGTCGAGCCACACGCCGTACCGGCCCACCGGGGTCACGATGCCGTTGCCCCGCTCCACGCACTCGCGGATGATGGCCGCGCTCTCCACGTCGCGGGGCTCGCGCTCGAACACGAACTGCTCGCCGTGGACGTTGAGCAGGTTCGCCCCCAGCCCCCTCACCTTCTCGGTGATCAAAAGCCCCACGTTCTGCTCGGGGTATGCCGCGCCGGTGGGATGGTACTGGGTGGAGTGCATGAAGTCCAGGGGCACCCCGGCCCGGTAGCCCATGACCAGGCCGTCGGCCGTGGCGCCGTAGTGGTTGGTGGTGGCGAACCCCTGGATGTGGAGCCGGCCGAACCCGCCCGTGGCCAGCACCACGGCCTTCGAGCGCACCACGAAGTACTCCTCGGTCTCCATGTTGTACAGGAGCGCCCCGCAGGCCCGGCCCTGGGCGTCCTTGAGGATCTCGACCGCGGCCGAGAACTCCATGACCTCGATCCGGTCGGGCCGGTTCCGGGCCTCGTCGCGGAGCACCCGCATGATCTCGGACCCGGTCATGTCGCCGGCCGAGTGCATGCGCTTGCGGCTGGTGCCGCCGCCGTGGCGCACCCGCATGCGGCCGTCGGGCAGCTTGTCGAACATCATCCCTAGGCTCTCGAGCCACGAGATCACCAGGGGCGCGTCCCGGGTGAGCGCCGCCACCAGGTCGGGCCGGTTGGTGAAGTGGCCCCCGCCGATGGTGTCGAGGAAGTGGAAGTAGGGGCTGTCCACCTCCTGGTCGGCGCCCTGGATGCCGCCCTCGGCCATCACGGTGTTGGCGTCGCCGTGGCGCAGCTTGGTGGCCAGGATCACCCTGCACCCGTTATCGGAGGCCAGGAGCGCGGCCGCCGTGCCGCCCCCGCCCCCGCCGATCACCAGCACGTCGGTGGTGTGGGTGGGCAGCACCGAGAAGTCCACCCGCTCCGGCGGGATCCGGGGGTAGGCCTCGAGCACGTCCACGAACTCCTCGGGGTACACCTCGCCCTTGTTGGGGCCCACCCGCACCTCGCGCCGGCCCTCGGGCTTGTAGTCGGGGTGGAACTTCCGGAGCACCTCCTCGCGCTCCTCCAGGGTCATGGCCGGGAAGTACTCGCCCCGCCGGGTGCGCTCGATGCGCTCGGCCCGGGTGGCCTCGACCCGTTTGATCAGCTCCTTCATCTCCGGTGTGTAGCCCATGGTGACTCTCCGTGTTCGGCTTGGCGGCTAGGCGGCTGGGCAGCCAGGCTGCACGTGTCGCGTTTCCTCGCAAAAGGCATGTGCCCGTCGCGGGTGAATCTGGGGCCTCTGACGGAGCGCGACGCCCGAGCAGCCAGGGCCGCCCGGTGCAGGGAAGCGGCCGCGGCGCGTGCCCTCACGCGCCGCAGCGGACCGAACCGAGGCGGCCCCTGCGAGGGCGTTCAGCGGAGGAGGAGGCCCCAGATTCACCCCTTGCTGCCGCCCAGCGTGAGCGCGCCCGGCGCGCTCACAAGTACGTCTTGTCCTCCGGCTCCCAGCCCGTGGAGTCGAGGGGCTCGATCTCCCGCTCCACGTAGCGCTTGCGAAGCTCCTCGTGGTCCATCCTGGCCAGGTCCTCCAGCACCCCGTCGTACTTGCCGGCCTGGATCTCCTCCACCCGCTTCTCCAGGTGCGCGGCCCGGGGCAGTATGTACTTCCCGTAGAGCCGCCGGCAGAGCTGGGCCACGTGGTAGTGGGCGATCTGGGCCGGGCACCGGGCCGAGCACAGGCCGCACTGGATGCAGTCGAACGACACCCGGGCGGCCCGGGCGACGTCGCCCCGCATGGCCGCGTTGATGTACTCCATCACGTCGATGTCCATGGGGCAGGCCCGGGTGCAGGTGTTACAGCCCACGCACTTCATGATCTCGGGGTACAGGGCCGCCACCACCTCGCCCGTGGCCTCGAGCGCCTCGAGGTCGTACACGGCCTTGTTCGCCGGGAAGAACGGGATCTGGGCCAGGATCATGTTCTCCTGGATCACGGTCTGGCAGGCCAGGCCGAAGTGGAGCTGGAAGTCCCCCTGGATCCGCCACACCGTGGGGCAGGCCCCGCAGATCCCCCCCCGGCACCCGCAGGCCCGGATGAACTGGTACCCCGCGTACTCGATGGCCTTCTGGATGGTGAGGGTCTCGGGCAGGAGGTACTTCTTGCCCATGATGTACACGGGCACCGTGCGCGCCCCCTCCGGCAGGATGGGGCGGTCTCCGCTCGCGATGACCTCGATCTTCTTTGTGGCTTGCGCGCTCATGGTCCATCTCCGTTGGGACGTACGGACGCTGGGACGTGCGGACGCTTCCCAGTCTGCCAGTCTTCTAGCCTCCCAGCCTTCCGCCTCCATCACTCCCCTGCTCCCGACTCCTCCTGGAGCTCGTCCTCGCGGAACACGGTGAGGGGGATGGGGTCGTCGAGGCTTCGGCCGGGCTCGTACTCCAGCATGGCCTGGACGCCCTGGGCCACGCTCCGGAACAGGGTGGCCACCGGCAGGCCCATGGGGCAGGCCGTTTCGCACAGGCCGCAGCCGATGCACGACGTGGCCATGTGGTTCAGCCGGGTCAGGTGGAACAGCACGGTCTCGGCCGGCATCCGCTGGGCCCCCTTGCGCTCGGCCCACCGGGCGTACAGCTCGCCCGGGTGGTCGAAGGTGGGGCTCTTGAAGATGCACTGCTTGCAGTAGCAGATGGGGCAGTTCTCCATACAGTTGTAGCAGCGGATGCAGGTGGCGAACGCCTCCTTGAGCCCCTCGATCCCCCGGGCCTCGGCCCGGAACCGCTCGAACAGCTCGTCCCGGGCTTTCCGGCGCCGGGCCGCCAGGGCCTCCACCGCCTCGGCCCGGCCGGCCGGCGGGTCGGCCGGGAACGAGGCCAGGCCGGCCCCGGCCAAACGGTCGGCCCACTCGTCCTCGGCCTCGACCGCCACGCCGCCGGCCCCGGCCCCGAAGGTTAGGAGTCGGATCTGGCCCCAGGCCGCGGCCGGGTGCTCGCACACGGTGCAGGCCGTGCGCAGGGAGAGCCCCTCGGGCGCGGCCGGCTCGCCGGCGGCCGCCGCCGCGAGCAGGGACCGGGAGGCATCGGCCGGGTCCAGGCCCGAGGCCTGGAACGCGGTGACCTCCACGGTGCCCGGGCAGTCCACGGTCACGAACACCACCCTCTCGGTGCGGATCTGATGGAGCTTGATCAGCTCCACCGCGGCCCGGGCCTCGCAGGGCCGGAGCACCACCGCCACCCGGCGGCCGGGATCGGTGAAGGTCAGGTTCGACACGGCCCGGGCCCCCTGCACCGGCATCACCGGCGACCAGGGGTTGGCGCCCTCGAGGCGGGCCGGATCGGCGAACAGCCCCAGGGCCGTGGTGCCGCCGGCAGCCCGGGCCGGCACCAGCACCTCGTCCACCAGGTCGTGTTCCAGCAGACCCCTGAGCAGGGCCTCGGCCGCGGCCAAGGGATCCGAAGGGGAAGGGAGAGCACCCGTTTTCATCGTTTCCATCCTAGGGATGCGGGAGAACTACACGTCCCAGTGTTGCTTGAACTCACAGGGGCCCATGGCCCGGATCGCCTCGGTCATCTCGGTCACGGTCTCGGCGAACTTCTTGCCCTCGCTCGCGCTGATCCACCGCAGCCAGATCCGGTCCTCGGGGATCCCGAGCTGCCCCAGGATGTTCCGCAGGATCGCCACCCGGCGCCGGGCCTTGTAGTTGCCCGACTCGTAGTGGCAGTCGCCCGGGTGGCACCCGCCGATCAGCACGCCGTCGGCCCCGTCCATCAGGGCCTTGAGCACGTACACCACGTCCACCGCGCCCGAGCACATCAGGTGGACCACCCGGATGTTCGGGGGGTACTGCTGCCGGGTGGTGCCGGCCAGGTCGGCGCCGGTGTAGGTGCACCAGTGGCACAGGAAGGCCACGATCCTGGGTTCGAACGCCTCGGTCTTGGGGGCTGTTTCAGCCATGGGAAAATCCTTTCCGCTGGGCGGCTCGGCAGCTAGGCGGCCGGGCGGCCAGGAACCATCCGCTGGCGGCAGGCCGCCGCTTCATCCCAAAAGCTCGTCCAGCGCCATGAGCATCTGCTTGGGGCTCGAGCCGTACTGCTGGGCCGCCTTGTTGGGGCACGCCATGGTGCAGGCCCCGCAGGCCCGGCACAGCACCGGATCGACCCGGGCCACGTTCTCGTCCATGTCGAGGCTGCGGGCGCCGTAGGGGCACACCTCCACGCACACCCCGCACCGGGAGCAGATCTTCTCCACCACGTACGACACGTTCTCGGACACCGGCCGCGCCCCCCGGCCCACCACGGCGGCGCACCGGCCCGCGGCCGCGCCCGCGTGCACCAGGCTCTCCTCGATGTGCTTGGGGCCGTGGCAGAGCCCGGCCAGGTACACCCCGGGGCGGGTCGCGTCGGCCAGGGCAGCCTTGGGGTTTTTCTCGCGGAAGAACCCGTGGGCATCCACCTCGACCCCGTACAGGTCGGCCAGGCGGGCGTTCTCGGCGGCGTCGGGCGCCATGCCCACCGAAAGGACCACCCAGTCGGCCTCCTCGGTCACCTCTTGGCCCAGGGCCGGGTCGATGTAGCGCACCCGCACCCGCTCGCCGTCCGGCTCCACCCGGGGCCGGCGGTCGAGGTCGTAGGACACGAACACCACCCCCCGGTCCCGGGCGTCCCGGTACTGGGCCTCGTACGTGCCGTAGGCCCGGAGGTCCCGGTACAGCACGGTGATCCCCGCGCCGGGGTGGAGGTCCAGGAGCCGCCGGGCGTTCTTGAGGGCGTGGGTGCAGCACACCCGGGAGCACCAGGGGCGGCACCCCTCGGCCTCCTCCCGGCTCTCCACGCACTGGATCATCACCACCCGGCCCTCCGGGACCCGGCCCTCGGCCAGCAGGGCCTCGAACTCCTTCTGGGTCACGATGCGGGGGCTCTGGCCGTAGCCGTAGGACCGGGGCTCGGCCTCCCGGGCGCCGGTGGCCAGCACCACCGCGCCGTGGAGCAGCTCCACCTCGCCCTCGGGGGTCTGGAGCACCGAGCGAAACGCGCCCAGCCGGCCCGTGGCCGCCTCGACCCGGGTGCCCAGGTGCACCTTCACGGCCGGGTGGGCCTCGACCCGGGCGGCCAGATCCTCGCGCAGCGCCTGGGGGTCGCCGCCCCGCAGGGTGAACCGGGACGTGGCCAGGTTTCCGCCCAGGGCCGGCTCCTTCTCCACCAGGTGCACCGACAGGCCCAGGCCGGCCAGGCGGAGCGCCGCCTCCATGCCGGCCGCGCCGCCGCCCACCACGAGCACCGTGCGCTCCAGGCTCTCGGAGCGCAGCTCGGGGAACCCGGCGTACCACGCCTCGCGCACCGCCGCGGCCACGGCGTCGGCCGCGGCCCGGGTGCCGCCCCCGGCCTCGAGGCAAGCCTCGCGCAGGTTCGCCACGGTCACCAGCCCCGGGTGGAACCCGCTGCGGCGGAGCACGCCCCTCACCAGCTGCTCGACGATCCGGTGGGAGCAGGCGCCGAGCACCAGGCGGTTGGCCTCGGCCGCCGCGAACCGGTTGCGCACCTCCTCGAGGCCGGCCCGGGAGCAGGCATGGGCCACCCGCTCCACGGCCACCACCCCGGGCACCTCCCGGGCGGCCCGGTCCAGGGCGTCGAAGTCGGCCCGGTCGGTGTTGAACCCCTCGCATTCGCACAGGACCACGGCCACCCGGGGCTCCTCGCCCCGGAAGTCGGCCGGTGCCGGGAGCCGGGGCTCTTCGGCCGCATCGGCCGCACCCAGCCGCTCGGCGGCCAGGGCCGCGGCCCGGGCGCCGTCGAGCACCGACTCGGGGATGTCCCGGGGCTCCCGAAACGCCCCGGCCAGGTACACCCCCGGCACGGCCGTGGCGCAGGGCTCGAACTCGGGCCCGCCGCCGAACCCCGAGGCGTCCGGCTCCGCGCCGAAGGCCCGCAGCAGGTCCTGGCCGGCCGTGCCCGGGCAGAACCCGGTGGACAGCACCACCAGGTCGTGGGGCACCTCGGCGCTGGCCGGGCCCTCGCCCGCCACCTGGAGGAGCAGATCCCGGCTCCCCGGCACCTCGCGCACCACCGACGGCACGGCCCGCACGAACCGGATGCCCGCGGCCTCGGCCCGACGCAGGTACGCCTCGTAGCCCTTGCCGAAGGTCCGCAGGTCCATGTAGTACACCGTGACCTCGGCCTCGGGGAGCCGCTCCTTGGCGAACAGGGCCTGCTTCAGGGCGAACATGCAGCACACCGAGGAGCAGTGCCCCTGGCCGCCCTCGGCGTCGCGGCTGCCCACGCACTGGACGAACGCGATGCTCCGGGGCGGGCGGCCGTCCGAGGGCCGCACCGGCCGGCCCGACGAGGGGCTGCCCGCGGCGAGCATCCGCTCGAACCGCACCGCGGAGAGCACGTTGGGGTACCGGCCGTACCCGAGCTCCTCCCTGCGGCTGGCCGGGAACGCGTCGGCGCCCGGCGCCAGCACCACGGCCCCGGCCTCGACCACGACCTCCCGGGGCTCTGCGTCGAGATCGATGGCCCCGGGATCGCAGGCCTCCACGCACTTGCCGCATCGGGTGCAGGCGTCGGGGTCGACCACGTAGGCCTTGCCCACGGCCTTGGGGTAGTACCGGAACACGGCCTTGCGGGTCTCGAGCCCGTCGCCGAACTCCCGGGGCACCGAGACCGGGCACACCTCTTCGCAGGCCCCGCAGTCGGTGCAGGCGTCCGGGTCCACGCAGGTGGGCCGCTCCACGAGGCGCACCCGGAACCGGCCCTCGGCGTCCCGCTCCACCCCCTCCACGGCGGCAAAGGTCACCACCTCCACGTTGGGGTGGAGCTCGCACTGGACGAACGGGCAGTAGGTGGGGGTGTCGCAGGCCATGAAGCACACCCCGCACGACTGGGTGGGGAACTGGTTGTCCAGGAGCGGGAAGAACCCGCCCAGGGCCGGCCGCGCCTCCACCAGCACCACCCGCCGGCCCTGCTCGGCCAGCACCAGCGCGGCCTGCATGCCCGCGAGCCCGCCGCCCACCACCAGCGCGGTGTCGGAGCCCTGCCCGGTCTGCTCGTTCAACGCCTCATCCATAGCGACTCATCCAGGAGCGGTGATCGGGTGACCGGTGACGAGTAACCCGTGACGGGTGACCGGTGACGAGTGACGGGTGACGGGTCACTGTCTGCCACCTCACCGAAACAGCGGCGACGGGTCCACCAGGTGCTTCTTCCACCACTTCTCCCTGCCCGGGACCCCCAGGGCCGCGCCCAGGAGCTCGGTGACGTAGAGCACCGGCAGGCCCTGGCCCTTCTGGCGCATGTCCAGGTTGGCCTGGCACAGCCCGCACGACACCACCACCGCCTGGGCCCCGGCCTCCCGGGCCCGGGCCACGAGCCCCGAGCACAGGGCCTCGGCCCGGTCGGGGTGGGTGATGCCCAGGTCCGCGCCGCAGCAGTCCACCTTGTACGACCAGTCCAGGGCCTGGGCCCCCACGGCCTCGCAGGCCCGCTCCAGGGTGGTGGGGTTCTCCCACGAGCGCCGGCCGGTCACCCTGGGCGGCCGCACCAGTTGGCAGCCGTAGTAAGCAACGACCTTGAGGCCCTGGAGCGGCCGCTTCACCCCGGCCTTCAACGCCTCGATCACCCCGGGCCGCTCCAGCCAGTCGAGCAGGCTCAGCACGCCCACGCCCTTGCCCCACCGGAACCCCAGGGTGTCCTCGATCTTCCGGGCGTCGGGGTCGCCCGCCTCCAGGGCGGCCCGGGCCTTCTGCACGTTGTTGTAGCACCCGGCGCAGGGCACCAGCACGTCCCGGCCCATGCGCTGGGCGATGGCCAGGTTGCGGGCCGGGAGCCCCAGGCCCACCACCCGGTCCATGGTGTGCGCCGACGCCCCCCCGCAGCAGTTCCAGTCGGGCAGCTCCCGCAGCCTCCACCCCAGGGCGCGGAACACCCCCTCGGTGGACTCGTTGAACTCCCACGCCGTGGAGTGGGCGGTACAGCCCGGATAGTAGGAAAGCTCCATGGGTTACCCTTCGGGTACTGGCGGCCGGGCGGCTGAGCTCTCTCCCCCGCCGCCTAGCCGCCTCGCCGCCCGGCCGCCCGGCCGCCGAGCCGAAAAATCTTCTCCACCTCCGCCTTGCCCTGGATGCCTTTGGGCAGCACCGGGATCTTGCCCTTGGCGAACAGCTTCAGGCCCACCCCCAGGTCCGTGAGGAAATCGCGGGTCTTGAGTTTGTAGGCCGCGAGCATGGTGGCCTCGTGCACCCGGCCGAACCGGCGGGCGCTCGCCAGGAACGCCTCGTGGAACGCGAGCACGGCCGGCTCGGGCACCCGCCGGCCCTCCCGGCGGGCCAGCGACCGCAGGGCGTCCATGATGGGGCCCAGGTAGATGCCGTTGGGGCACCGGGTGCCGCAGGTGTCGCAGCCCACGCACATCCAGATGGTCTTCGAGCCGAGCAGCGCGTCCCGCATGCCCCGCTGAATCATGCGCACCACGCCGTGGTTGGGCCACTCATACCAGGACACGGTGGGGCACCCGGCCGTGCACTTCTTGCACTGGTAGCACCGGCTCAGGTTCTGCCCGCTCAGCTCCTGGACCTCTGTCGCAAAAGGATGCATTGAGCTCCCTTCGGTCGCTGCTGGAAGGCTGGGAGGCTAGGAGGCTAGAAGGCTGGAAGGCCTCGTGACCCTGGCTTGCCTGGGTGCTCCTCCGGTCCTCCGCCGCTTTTCAGCTTTTCAGCTTTCTAGCCTTCCAGCTTTCTAGCTTCCCAGCCTTCCAGCCGTAAACACCTCGATCTCGCCGATCACCTGCTCGGGGCTGTCGTTCTTGAGCCGGCAGGCCTTGTTGGGGCACACGGCCACGCAGGCGCCGCAGCCCTGGCACAGGGCCTCGTTCACCCGGC
>JALUTY010000056.1 GCA_027021615.1 bacterium
GGGTCTTGCCGCAGCCCGAAGGCCCCGCCACGATCCGGTGGCCGCCGTCCCACCGCCGGGCCAGGCTCTCCTGGTTGTGGTCGAGGAGCCGAAGCCGCTCCCGGTCCTCCCCGGGCGCGGGCGGCCGCACGGCCGGGATCCGCACCTCGGGGAAAAGGACCTGCCGCACCCGGCCCTGCTCGCGGCCCGTGAGCCGACAGGGAAAGAGCGGCCGGAACGAGGCCTCGAGCCGCTCGCGGAACTTGCGGCCCGACGGGTCGGTGAACAGATCGCCCTGGGGGTGGAGGTCGTCCCAGAAAAACGAAAGGCCCGACGGAATCACCCGGCCGAGCCCCTTCTCCTCGTACTCGTGGCGGTTGATGTTCGCGAACACCACCCCGGCCGCCACCGGCACCTTCACCTTGTGCGGGTCGTCGGCCAGGCACAGGGAGCGTTCCCGCCGCAGGCGCTCCAGGATCTGGTTCTTGTACTCCCGGGCCTGACGCAGGGGGTTCGGCCGGGCCTCCTCCCGGTCGGTCACCTCGATCACCCAGTCGTGGGGGTTGGCCCTGCGAACCTGATGAAGGGCCCAGTCCTTGACCTCGAACACCACGAGCCCGAACTCGGGGTGGAACAGCACGAAGTCCGGCTCCCGGCCGTCCACGTCCGGGGTGTACCAAGCCACGAACTCCCTGTCGGGCCGGGCCACCTGCTGGAGAAACCGGTAGAACCTCCGCTCCCCTTCGGTGTGGAACGCCTCCACCCCTTCCGGAATTTCCGGAATCATTGTGGCCATGGGCCCCTCCCCTCTTTGCTCGTTTAGGTTCCCTGGCTGGAACCACGCGCCCGTTACTGACGCCGGAAAATCTCCCGCCGGTGCCACGCCACGGCCTCGGTCGCGGGCCAAAACGCCTCGTCGGCGGGTCCGAGAAGCGTCCTGCCGCCCAGGGCGCCAAGGTGTGCCGGGAGGTTCGAGTTCCGGGAAAGCTGCGGGGAGGTCCGGATGCGGCAGTCCGCGTCGAGCCCCAACAGCCCCTCGTCGAAGCTCCAGTGACACAGCCGGCACAGGCCGAGGCCGTTCACCACCCGGTCGTCGCCCGAAACCCTCCACGGAACGATGTGGGCCGCCTCGACCGCGGTGTGCCCTTCGGGCGTGATCACCCGGATGCCGCAAAACCCGCATCGGTGCTCGTAAGCCCGAACCACGGCCCGCCGAAACCCCTGATCCCGGGCGCGGGGTTCGACCTCGCCGGCAAGCGCCCTCACCGGACCGGCCTCGCGGCCGGCCTTCAGGAGGACCTCGCTGTACCGGTATGCCTCCTGGTTCACCACACATTGCTCCAGGAGCGCCGGGTGGAGTTCGGGCTCGAAATACGTCTCCAAGAGGACCTGGCGCAGGGCCTCCCGGGCCGAAACGTCTTGGAGCAGAGCAAACAGGGGCTCGTCCAACCTTGCCCCGAGCACGAGGCTCCTAAGCCGCGGCAGGGAGTCCACGCGTCTGGCGGCCGCGAGCTGTGCCTCCTTCCCCGGCACCGGCACCAGGTGCCAGAACCCTTCGCTGCGGAGGTGGAAGAACGGGAGCGCCACGATCCCGCGCCGGTCCGGCGGCATCGCCCGGGACCAGTAGAGGGCGAACAACTCCACCAGGTCGGCACCGGGCTCGAAGAAGTTCTCGGTCACGGCGCCCTCGGCCACGAGGTCCATGACACACAGGAGCAAGAGCGGCTTGTGGGGCGCCCCATGCCGGGTGGAAGCCGGGTAGTGCGCCCGACTTCGGTCGGTGCGAAGCCGCCGGAAGCGGTCGGCATACTGTTCCAACACGCTCCCTGCGCCGGACGGCATCAGCCAGGTCCTTTTCCCGGCTCAGGAACGCACAGACTTCCCGCGGCACACCGGCGCAAACGGCCTAAGAAAAAAACGGCCACCGGGGGCGCCAAGGCGCCGCGGTGGCCGTTTGGATTCCCGGTTGATCGTCCCGCCCGATTGCCCCGCCATGGGTCTCCCCTCCCTCATGGATGGCCGTTGCCCATGGTAGGGGAATCAGATTATCTCGTGCAAGATTTTGTGACCCGAGGCAGATGCCCGGCGGTCAGATCCTGTCCAACGACGGCCGGAATACCGAAAACGCCTACTCAGGCCAAGTTGCGCTCAAACAGAGATCCATCCGGCGGCCAGGGACGAGGCTCAGGCGGTCCACTCCGCCACCCCGAACCGGGGAAGCCCCACCATGCCCGACCGCCGGAAGGCCCGGTCGCCTCCCCGGCCCCGGAGCGATCGCTCTGAGCCGGCATGCCACGATCCCTCCCGGAAGGGTGTAAGATGGCAACCACGGGCAACAATCGACCAGGTCACAGCGGCGACCGCTTCCAATGCGAGCCCTCGGGAGGACCCCCATGCGACGAATCGATCTCCGTAGCGACACCGTGACCCGCCCCACGGCCGCCATGCGCCGCGCCATGTTCGAGGCGGAGGTGGGGGACGACGTGTACGGGGAGGATCCCACGGTGAACCGCCTCCAGGAGGTGGCGGCGGCGCTCCTGGGCAAGGAGGCGGCGCTGTTCCTCTCCAGCGGCACCCAGGCCAACCAGGTGGCCGTGCTGAGCCACGCCGGCCGGGGAGAGGAGGTGATCGTCGAGGCCGAGAGCCACATCTTCTACTACGAGGTCGCGGGCATCGCCGCCCTGGCCGCGTGCCAGGCCCGCCCCGTTCCGGGCTGTAGGGGGATGATGGACCTGGACCGGGTGGAGGCCGCGATCCGGGCCGACAACATCCATTTTCCGCGAACCGCCCTGATCTGCGTGGAGAACACCCACAACCGGGCCGGCGGCACCGTGCTGCCCCTGGAGCACCTGGAAGAGCTGTCAGGGCTCGCCCGACACCACGGGGTTCCGGTGCACATGGACGGGGCCCGGGTGTTCAACGCCGCGGTGGCCCTGGGCCGGCCGGTGGCCGAGATCGCGGCCACGGCGGACTCGGTGATGTTCTGCCTGAGCAAGGGGCTGGCCGCGCCGGTGGGCTCGGTGCTGACGGGCACGAAAGCGTTCGTGGAGCGGGCGCGCCGGCACCGAAAGCTGCTGGGCGGCGGCATGCGCCAGGCCGGCATCCTGGCCGCGGCCGGCCTGGTCGCCCTGGACACCATGGTGGACCGCCTGGCCGACGACCACGCCAACGCCCGGGCCCTGGCCCGGGGGATCGCGTCGATGGACGGCCTGCGCGTGGACCTGGACGCGGTGCAGACCAACATGGTGCTGTTCGAGGTGGTGGACCCGGCCTGGGACGCGGCATCCCTGGTGGATGGCCTGGGGCGGGCGGGCGTGCTGTGCAGCGCGTTAAGCCTCCGAAAGATCCGCCTGGTGACCCACTGCGACGTATCGACCGAGGACGTCGCAGAGGCTCTCGACCGGATCGAGACGGTGATGACCCGCGGCCGCCGGTGATCCCTCTTCCGGGGCTCGGCCGGAGACAGGTCCCTTGCCCCTCTGCTCAGGGGGCTGATGGCTTTGCATGCAACTTGGTATCAGAGACTCGCCGCGAGGAACTCGGCAGGGGTCAGGGCCGAGGGACCGGTCCGCGGGAAGTCGCCCACATTACGGGTCACGATCGCTTCGGCACCCATGTGCTGGGCGGAGAAGTACTGGATCACGATGTAGACGTTGTTGAAGCGGATCGCCGAAACCCAAGCGTCCAGGCGCCCGATCTCGGCCAGGGTCCACACCCTCGCTGAGTCCGGCCAAAACGGCTCCCCTCGCCCCAGCACGTCAAGCAGCACGTTCGTGTCGACCAGCACGCGCACCCGCTTCACCCCCCCTTGGCTCGGAGCAGTGCTTCGGCCAGTAGCTCCTGATCGTCTCGGTCCGGGGGCAACTCAACGACACCCAGGGCCTGACGCGTAAGCGCGCCCAAGGGCTCTTGGCCGTTTTCCTGGCGGATGAGCAGCCGCATGTACCGGTGGAACATGGCAGAGAGTGTAGTCCCTTTGCGGCGGGCCAGTTCCTTCGCTTGACGCACCAGCTCGCGGTCGGTACTCAAGGTCAACTTGGTGGTCGGCATCGAAAGCCCCCAGAAATACGCATTGTTTTCTTAGCGATATACGCAGGCCGACAGGACTCCAACCCATGCTCACCCCGGCCCGGGCTCGGCCACCGGGCCCTTCCGAATTTCGGTGGACAACACCTTCATTTTGTCGCCCGCTCCTGCGGGCGTCAATGCGGAACCCGCCTGGAGGAACTTGCATCGGGGCCGCTGGTGTAGGAGCGACCTCCTGATCGCGATCCCGGGCCGCAGGGCCCGGCAGAGTTCTTGTCGCGGCCTGGAGGCCGCTTCCACCCGTAGGGGTCGGCGTGGTCGCCAGTAGACGAGAACCACCGACTACCACAGTAGGATGTAAGAGTTCTTTGGCCTGCCAGCCTTCCAGCGGAACCGGCAGGCTCCGGCAGCTCCCCCAGACCCAGCCAACTTACTTGGGCGTTCCTCGGCCCCGCAGGGGCTTGGGGAGGCTTCCCAGGTAGTACTCGATGCTGGGGCCCATGATCTCCAGGGCGGACTTGTCGCAGGGGGGCAGCTCGGCGTCGGACCGGGACAGGGGCTCGACCCGGCTGCCCCACCGGATGAGCCCCGCGCCCCACACCAGGCCGGCCCCGAACACGGTGGTCAGCACCAGGGCCTCGGGCTTCACCCGGCCGGCCTCCAGGGCGTCGCACAGGGCCACGGGGATCGATGCGGCCGAGGTGTTGCCGTACTCCTGGATGCACACCATGACCCGGTCGGAGGGGATCCCGAGCTTGTCGGCCACCAGGTTCAGGATGCGCATGTTGGCCTGGTGGGGCACGAACAGGTCCACGTCGCCCTCGGTGCGGCCGCCGGCCCGGAGCACGTCCTGGCAGGCCTCGGTCATGGCCCGCACGGCGTGCCGGAAGATCTCGCGGCCCTCGAACCGCAACGACAGGTGGACCCGGTTGTCGGTGAACCGGTCGAAGCCGTGGCCCCAGTTGGGCATGTGCAGGGTGTGGCGGGTGTCGGGCACGCACCCCAGGCGCGAGGCGACGAGGCCGGTCTCTCCTTCGGCCGCCTCGACCACGACGGCGCCGGCGGCGTCGCCGAACAGCACGGCCGACTCCCGGCGGGTCCAGTCCATGAGCCACGAGGCCCGCTCCGCCCCGATCACCAGGGCGGTGCGAGCCGTGCCCGCCCGCACCATGTCGGTGGCCACGCTGAGCCCGTAAAGGAAGCTGGCACAGGCCGCGTTCAGGTCGAAAGCGGCGGCGTTGCTCGCGCCCAGTTGGTTCTTCAGCTTGGAGGCGGTGTTGGGGATGATCTCGTCCGGGGTGGTGCTGCCGAACACGATCAGGTCCAGGTCCTCGGCCGTGCGACCGGCCGCGGCCAGGGCGTGCTCGGCCGCCACCCGGGCCATCTCGCAGGTGGTCACGTGGCTGTAGTGGCGCCGCTCGATCCCGGAGCGGGTACGGATCCACTCGTCCGAGGTGTCGACGAAGGTGGCCAGGTCGTCGTTGGTCATGACGGCCGGGGGCACGCACTTGCCCCAGCCGGTGATCTCGGCGTGTCGCATCCCTGTCTCCGTTCGCGGTTGGAAAAAACGCAGCGCGAAGACTGACAGATCCGGCCCGCCGGATCAACGGCTCGGGATGGAGCCGCGGAGATGGAGGCGAACCTGGGGAGCCGAAGGGCCGACGGCTACGTGACGTCCTCCGGCCCTTTCCCTTCCATCCCCAGGAACCCCGCCAACCGCTCTGGCTCCAAACGGTAGGGGCTGCCCCGGCCCTGATAGAAACCGTGGGCCCCGATCAGGTGGACCGACAGCGGGGTCCAGACCAGGGTCTCGCCCGTGTCGAGCCGTCGGCCGTGGACCTCGGCCTTGACGAACAGCCCCGGATGGCCGAAGGGGCACGGCATCCGGCCCATGGCCTCGACCGAGCGCACCTCGAACCGGTCGTCGATCACCACGGGAGCCCCCAAGTGGGCCAGGGCCGCGTCGGTGAGCCGCTGGAGGGCCGCGGCCAGGTCGGCGTGGCCGAGGCCCAGCCGCCGCACCCGGCCGTCGTCGTCCTGGAGGATCTCCACGAGGTTCCGGGAGTCGGTGCCCAGGAACCCGTCGCGGGTCAGGGCGCCGTGGGCCATGCGGGCCTGGGCCTGGGAGAGCTGGGGCGGCTGCTTCATCCGGGCCTCCGGGGGGGTCAGGCGAACTTGTCGTAGAAGATGCGGTCCTCGGCCACGCCCTTGTCCGTGAGCACCCGCACGCAGGCGTCGATCATGCCGGGGCTGCCGCACAGGTAGGCCTCCATGCCCTCCATGGCCCCGTGGTGCCGGGCCACCACGTCGGTGATCAGCCCGGTCTCGCCCTGCCAGTCGTCCCCGGGGTCGGGGTGGGACAGGGCCGGCACGAACGAGAACCCCGGGAGCCGCTCGCCGTAGGCGTGGAGCCGCTCCAGGTCGTAGAGGTCCCTGCGGGACACCGCGCCGAAGAACAGGGTGACCTTCTTGCGCACGCCGCGGGCCGCCATGTCGGCCAGGATGCTCTCGAACGGCGCGAGCCCCGACCCCCCGGCGATGAACACGGCCTCGGCCGGGGTCTCGCGCAGGTAGAAGTCGCCGTAGGGGCCGTTGATCCGGAGCCGGTCGCCCACGAGCAGCAGCTCGTGGACGAACGTGGTGCAGATGCCCCGGGGCACCTTGCGGATGATCAGCTCGACAGCGCCGGTGTCCTGGGGCGGCGAGCTGATGGAGTAGGCCCGGTACACGGGCTCGCCCAGGCCGTCGTAGATGGGGGTCTCGATCTGCACGTACTGGCCGGCCCGGAACCGGAACTCCACGCCCGGCCCGAACGCCAGCCGCACGCGGCGGATGTCGTAGGTGAGCTCCTCGATCGCCTCGACCCGGACCTCGTACTCCTCCACCTCCATGAGGTGGGCCGGGATCTCGATGGCCGTGTCGTCGCGCACCTTGACCTGGCAGGCCAGCCGCACCCGGCCCTCGATCTCATCGGGCAACAGGTGCGGGGTCTCGGTGGGCAGCACCGAGCCGCCGCCCTCCAGAACCCGCACCTTGCACAGCCCGCAGCTGCCCCGGCCGCCGCAGGCCGACGGCACGAAGATCTTGCGCTCGCGAAGCACCGACAGCAGGGGCTCGCCGCCCGGCACCTCGACCGGGTCGGCGTCGTTGATGGTGAGCCGCACCGGGCCCGAGTGCACGAGCCTGCGCTCGGCCACCACCAGGATCAGAGCCAGGAACGCCCCCAGCCCCACCAGAACCCCTACGGCGGTGAGCACGTCGGCCATGGCCTGCCCGCTCACATCGGCACCATGCCCGAGAACCCGATGAAGGCCAGGGCCATGATCCCGGCCAGGATCACCGTGATGCCGGGCCCCTCGAGGGCCGCGGGCACCCGGGAGCGCTTCATCTTCCTGCGCAGCCCGGCCATGGCGAGGATGGCCAGCGCCCAGCCCACGCCGCTGCCGGCTCCGTAGGCCAGGCTCTGCACGAACGAGTACTGCCGGATCACCATGAACAGGCTCACCCCCAGGATGGCGCAGTTCACCGTGATCAGCGGCAGGAAGATGCCCAGGGCGTAGTAGAGCACGGGGCTCGTGCGCTCGATCACCATCTCCACCAGCTGCACCGTGGCCGCGATCACCACGATGAACGCGATGTAGCGCAGGTACTCGAGCCCCAACGGCTCCAGCAGGTACGCGTACACCAGGTAGTTCAGGCCCGAGGTGAGGGTCATCACGAACGCCACGGCCGCGCCCAGGCCGGCGGCCGTGCGCACCTCGCGGCTCACGGCAATGAACGGGCACATCCCCAGGAAGTTCGACAGGAGGATGTTGTTGATGAAGATCGCCGCGATGAAGATCGTGAACGCGCCCTGGCTGGTCATGGCACCCCTGTTGGCTGGAAGGCTAGAAGGCTAGGAAGCTGGGAAGCTGGGAGGCCGGGAGGCCGGGACGTCCCAACGTCCCAACGTCCCAACGTCCCAACGTCCTAACGTCCTAACATCCCAACGTATCGCCGTCCTCACGCCTCCCTCGGTTTCTGGATGGTCCGGAAGAACCAGATGGCCAGGCCCAGCATGAAGAACGCCCCCGGCGGCATGGCCATGATCGTCCACAGGGTCACCCCCTCCGGCAGCACCGGGTAGCCGAACAGGGTGCCGAACCCCAGCAGCTCCCGGAAGAACGCGATGGCCAGCAGCACCAGGCTGTACCCCACCGCGCATCCCAGGCCGTCCAGGAACGCCAGGCCCGGCGGGTTCTTGGCGGCGAACGCCTCGCACCGGCCCATGATGATGCAGTTGGTGATGATCAGGCCCACGTACGGCCCCAGGGCCTCGCTGATCTCGGGCAGGTACGCCTTGAGCGCCAGGTCCACCAGGATCACGTAGGAGGCGATGATCAGCACCTGGGCCATCATGCGCACCCGCTTGGGCGTGACGTTGCGCAGCAGGCTCACGGTCCAGCAGGACATGGCCGTGGCGAAGATGAGCCCCAGGTCCATGACCACGGTGTTCACCAGCAGGTTCGTGACGGCCAGGGTGGAACAGATGCCCAGGATCTGGCGGTACACGGGGTTGTCGTCCCACACGCCCCGGCGCAGGGTGCTGACGGCCCGGCTCCGCCGCAACCACAGGGCCGGCCTCATCCGTCGCCCCCTCGCCGGAACACCGGCCGTTGGGGAAGGCCCGCCAGGAACTCGTTCAGGAACCGGCCCAGGCGGTTGCTGGTCTGGGTGGCGCCGGTGATGGCCTCCACCTCCCGGGGGCCTCGGGGCTTCCGGAACACGAACTCCAGCACCCGGCCGTCGCGCGCCTCCAGGGACTTGCCCCGGAACTGGTCCCGGAACCAGGCCTCGGAGATCCGGCCCCCCAGCCCGGGGGTCTCCTCGTGGCGCAGGAACGAAATGCCCAGGATCGTCTCGGCCCGCACGTCCACGGCCACCACGCCGAAGATCGCCCCCCAGAACCCGGGGGCCTCGAACGGGAACGCGTACCCCTTCACCCGCCCCCTCTCCCGCAGGGCGTAGTAGGGGCCGACCTCGTCGCGGCCCTCGACCACCCGGGCCTTCCACACCCCGGCCAGGGCCACGGGGTCGGTCGGCGCCTCCACCCCGAACGCCTGGAGCACCCGGGCCCGCAGACGGGCCTGCTCGCCCGCCTGCTGCCGGGGCAGGCTGAGCACCTCCACCGTGCTCACCGCGGTCCCGAACACGGCGGACAGGACCACCATGAACACCACCGGGTACCAGGGCCGATCCTGGATCCTCATGCCGGCTGCCCCCCGGCCCGGCGGGCCTTCCACGCCGACAGGGCCTCCTCGATGATCGGGCCGAAGGTGTTGCCCAGAAGAATCGCGAACATGGCGCCCTCGGGGAAGTTGCCGAACTCCCGGATCAGCACCGCGGCCGTGCCGATCACACACCCGTAAAGCACCTTGCCGGCCCGGGTGCGGTTGGCGCTCACCGGGTCGGTGGCCATGAACACGGCCCCATACAGGATGCCGCCGGCCAGGACCGCCCGCAGGGGATCGGGGCCGGCCAGCCCGGCCGCCCGCAGCGCCCCGGTCAGCACGGCGAAGCTGCCGAGCATGCTCGCAACGATCTCCCACGCCGCCACCCGCCTCCACAGGAGGTAAGCCCCACCCAGCAGCACGGCCGCCTTGCAGGTCTCGCCCAGGCTGCCGGGCATGGCCCCCCAGAACAGGGCCGACAGCCCGATGGGCGCCCCCTTGGCCAGGATCGGCAGCAGGGTGGCCGAGGTTACGGCGTCCGCCGACGGGGCCCAGGCCGTGAGCCCGCCCACGCCCCCCCAGAACGGCTCGGTCCAGGTGCCGGTGATGGCCACGGGGAACGACACGTACAGGAACGCCCGACCCACCAGGGCCGGGTTGTACACGTTGCGGCCCATGCCCCCAAAGAGTTCCTTGCCGAACCCGATCGCCACCACCGCGCCCACGGCGCACATCCAAAACGGCACGGCCGGGGGCAGCGACAGGGCCAGCAGGGTGCCGGTCACGAACGCGGCCGAGGTGACCGGCTCGCCCCGGCGCCGGGTGAACGCGTACTCCGTGGCGAACGCGAACGCGTTGGTCACCGCCACCACGGCCAGGGCCCGCCAGCCGTAAAAGTACACGGCGGCAAGCCCGGCCGGACCCACGGCCGTGAGTACGGCGACCATGTTCGGTTGCCACCGCAGCAAACGGGGGGAGACACGCTCGGAGGGGGGCTTCTGTGGGGGGGGCATGGCAGTCGGTTCGCCTCTGCCGGAAACAAGGGTCTCGGAGGAGCCAAAGCTAGCGCCGGCTTGGGACCCCGTCAAGGCGCGTGCTGATCCGACCCCGAGTCGGCCCCGCCCCACGAGGGAGAGACCGCAGGCCCTGGCTCCCCCGCCGGAACGAACAGATGGGGCTCGTGGACCCGTCGAGGGTTCGGCACCACCGAGGCGAGCCGTAGACCGAACATGGACTCGAGGACCCGGTCCAACCGATGACCATCCACCACCTCGGGCCGGCGGTGGCACACATACACCCGCCCGTCGGGGGACAGGCAAAGCCCTTCCAGGGCCTCTGCCCCTTCCTCCCCCAGAAGAGTCCGAGCCACCGAGACCAGGTGTGCCCCGACACCCGCCTCGGCGGCCAACAGCTGCTCGATCGGCCCAGACAGGAAATGGGTCCGGTTGACGGTGTAGACCCGCCTCCGCCCCCGCCGCTCGGCGCGGACCAGCCCGGTTTCCACGAGACGCTGCAGGGCGAACAGGGCGGCCGATGGGCGCAGCCCCGCGTCCCTGGCCGCCTCGCTCACGGTGACCCCCGAGCACCGGAACAAGGCCCGCAGCACCCGGATCTGGTTTCGAGTTCCGAGAATTTGCTCAAGGAGCATCGTTCCCTTCCGGAGACCGGGGATCGTCCTCCCCACCGCGGGCCGATCCAACTTTTCCACCAATATGAAATCGGACGTTGCTTTCGACAACCTGGGGGTGGGTCCCAGATCCCCAGTACTGTATCGGAAAGGGACCCCAGGGGAAAAACAAGCCGAAAATCAATCGAGTTATGCCCTGCTTCTGTTACAAATATCTGAACATTCGCCCCAAACATCCCGCCCTGATCCCTCTGCTGCCTAAGCCCAGCGCTATGCTGCGTTCCAGAACTTGAAACATCCATCACCTCGGTAGGGTTCCCCCCTCCTCAAGCCCCCCTGAGGGAACGCCTAATAGAAAAGACAAAGCCTCCCAACAACAGAGTCCGGGGAACCCGTGGATCGCCCGCCACCCTCCGCCGGCCCGAGCCCGGGCCGAGACGGGTGAGCTACTCCGGGGCCCGTCGCCGTCCCGCCGGCACTCGCCCACTTCCACCGAGACTCGACCCTTGATCCGTCGTCGAGCCCCTCGGTCACACCGCCGTGCTCGAGCCGCACGAGCCCCCCTCACCCGGCTCACGCCGACGCGTCCAAGGTCTCTCGCACCTTCCGTCCGAGGGCCTCGCGGGTGAACGGCTTGTGGATCAGGTGCACGCCTGGGTCCAGGACCCGCTGATGGACCACCCCATTTTCGGTGTATCCGGTCATGTACAGGACCTTCATGCCGGGGACCCGCTCCCGGATTCGCCGGATCAGATCGGGTCCGTTCATCCTGGGCATCACCACGTCGGTGAGAACAAGCTCGATCTCCTCGCCGTAATCCTCCACGGCGAGAAGGGCGTCACCCGGCCCGTCGGCCTCCAGCACCCGAAACCCCTCGGCAATCAGGGCCTCGCGCACCGTGGCCCGGACCTCGGGGCCGTCCTCCACCACGAGCACCGTGGCCGTGGTCCCCGAGCGGGTGCGCACCCGCTCAGGCCCCGCCTCCTCTTCAACGGGCCGCCCCTCCGCCCGCGGCAGGTAGATCTTAAAGGTCGTGCCCCGGCCTGGCTCGCTGTATACCCAGATGTAGCCGCCGCTCTGGGTCACGGTACCGTACACCGTGGCCAGCCCCAGGCCGGTGCCTTTGCCCTTCTCCTTGGTCGTGTAAAACGGCTCGAAGATACGGGCCTGAGCTTCCGTGTCCATGCCTTCTCCCGTGTCGCTCACCGCAAGCATCACGTAGGAGCCAGCAGGCACCATCCCTTGGTGGGCTTGGCTGTATGTCTCATCGAGCTCCACGTTCGCCGTCTCGATCGTGAGCACCCCGCCGTGGGGCATGGCGTCCCGGGCGTTCACCGCCAGGTTCAGGATCACCTGCTCCATCTGGCCCGGGTCCACCCGTACCGGCCACAGGTCGGGAGCGAGCCGGCTTTCGATGCGGATGTGCTCCTCCAGGAGGCGGCCGGCCATTTTCATGACCGCCTTGACCACCCCGTTCAGCTCTACCACCCTGGGCTCCAGGACCTGTTTCCGGCTGAACGCCAAAAGCTGCCGGGTTAGGTCGGCTGCCCGGCTCGCTGCGTCCATGATCTGCTGTACGCGGTCTCGGAGGGAGGGGTCGAGATCACCGCAGGAGAGGAGGAGCTCGCTCTGCCCCAGGATGATCTGGAGCAGGTTGTTGAAGTCGTGGGCCACCCCCCCGGCCAGCTGCCCCACGGCGCTCAGCCGCTCGGCCTGCTTGGCCCGGGCCTCGGCCCGGGCCAGGTCTTCGGCCGTACGCGTGGCCCGCAGGGCGTCCGAGAGGGCATCGGCGACCCTCCCCAACAGGTCCACTTCGTCCTCGTCAAAGGCATCTGTCTCGGCGCTGTACACGCCGAGCATGCCCACCACCTCGCCCCCGTCCCGAAGGGGCAAGGCGGCGCTGGACCGAAACCCATGGGCCAGGGCCGACCGGCACCAAGGGGCGAACCTCGGGTCTTGGGCCATGTCTCGGACCACCGCAGGCTTTCCGGTTCGGATCGCGGTGCCGCTGGGCCCCTGTCCCAAGGGGCTTTCGTCCCACCTCACTCGAATCCCGTCCACGTAGTCCTTCGAGGGGCCGGCCATCGCTAGGGGCCGAACCAGCTTCTGCTGCTGGTCCTTGAGGCCCACCCAGGCCATGGCGTACCCCCCCTCCTCCACGGCTACCCGGCAGAAGGCCTCGGCAACGGCCTCCGGGTCGCCATGCTGCTGGATCACACCCTGGCACGCGGCCAGGGTTCGGAGGGCCCGCAGCGTTCGGCGAAGCCGTAGCTCCACCGCCGTGCGCTCCTGGAGCTCCCTTGCCAGGTCGGCAGCAGCGCTTTCCAAAGCTCTTTGGAGCCGGGCCCGCTCCCCGGCGTAACGCAGAACTCGCTCGAGGCGCCCCGGCTCGAGCTCGGTCTTGGGCACGAAGTCTTGGGCCCCCGCCCGCAGAGACGCTAGGGCGAGATCGTCCCCCGGCAGCCCGGTGAGCACCACCACCGGAACGCCGGGCGCCCCGGCAAGAAATCTCTTGACGGTCTCTAGCCCTTGGGCGTCGGGCAGCATCAGGTCCAAAAGGGCCACGTCGCACGCCCCCGACGCCGCCAGCCGGATCCCCTCGGCCAGGGTGTGGGCGACACCCGAGGAGAAGTCGGCCCCCGACGCGTCGGCAAGGAACTCCTGGATCAAGCGGCCATCGGCCGGGCTGTCGTCGATAATCAGAACTCGGGTGACCATGGGGTCCACCTCCCCTCCATCACCGGCCCGCGGGGCGCCCCCTCAGAACCGACCCTTCGCTTTCCCTCCTCGCCGGTGGCGCCACGGCCACCCCGAGCCAAAATTCCAAGGTCACCTGCACCGTGCGGAGCAGATCCTCCCAGGTGAACGGCTTCACCAGGTAAGCGTTGGCGTTGGCCCGATAGCATGCAGCCACGTCTTCGGGAGCCTGGGAGCACGAGAGGACCACCACCGGGAGGCTCTGCAGGCGGGGGTCTCTCTTGATCCCGACCAGAAACTCCCGACCGCTCTTCCCCGGCAGGTTCAGATCCACGAGAATCAGGGCCGGCCTCTCCTTCGACAGGTCAGACAACCGTTCCTCGGCCTCCTCGGCGTTCTTAACCCGTTCGATACGGGCTCTCACTCCGGTCTCCGCCACCGCTGCCGTCAGCAGGCAGGCATGGGCCGGATCGTCCTCTACCAGGAGCACCAGCGGATCTCGAGCGCGGTTCGTGTCCTTCAACAGGCCCTCCCACCACCGGGCTCGCGAGCGAACAATGCCTTGATCAGCCTCCCCGCACTAAACCGGCGGGTAAACGGGCGCGTTTCCTACCCCGACCGGGGGGCGATAGGCCCGCCCTCCAGCGTGAAACCCACCTTTTGAACCCCATGCCTCGTCCGGGAGCGTTGGAGCCCTGCACCTTGACCGAAGTTTCTGCTCTGCAAACAGGCCGCCCCGCGGCCTAAGGAAGCTGCTGGCTGCCGTTACCTCTCTCTTCACCCCTGGCCGAGCCCGTGGCACCGCGATCCGCAGCGGGGAGGGTAAACCCCACGCACGTCCCCCCCCCCGCGGCGGGCTCGATCCACACCGTTCCGCCGTGGCGCTCAACAATGCGGCGGCAGATCGCGAGCCCCATGCCGCTCCCCGCCGGCCCCTCGGGTCCGTGAAGCCGCCGGAGCCACTGGAAAGCCGACTCGGTCCGGTCGGACGGGATTCCCACCCCGTTGTCCCGCACCCGGAACACCCACTCGCCTCCCCTACGCTCCGCACCCACCCACACCCGCGGGGGATCCTTGCCCCGGAACCGCACGGCGTTCGAGATCAGGTTCTGGAACACCCGCACGAGTTGGCTGCCGTCGGCAATGACCTGGGGAAGCGGCTCTCGTTCCACCTGGGCGCCAGCCTCCTCGATCAGCGCAGCCAGGTTGGCCAGCGCCTCGTCCAGACACTCGCCGGCATCCACCAGCCCTGCGGGCCGCGCCTGGGTGGTCACCCGGGAGTACTCCAAAAGGCCCTCGATCAGGGTCCGCATCCGGTGGACCCCCTCTACGGCAAACCCGATGAAGTCGTCGGCATCCGGGTCGAGGCGCCCTCGGTACCTCCGGGCCAGCAGCTCCACATAGCTCGCCACCACCCGCAACGGCTCCTGGAGGTCGTGGGAAGCCACGTACGCGAACCGCTCGAGCTCCCGGTTGCTCTCTTCGAGCCGACGGGCATAGGCGACCAGGGCCTCTTCGGCTCGCTTGCGCCGATCCACGTCCACCACCACTCCCAAGAAGCTGTGCTCCCCCTGATGGGTGACCACGGGCAAGATGCGAGTATGGACCCAGACGCTCGATCCGTCGGGCCGCACCAGGCGATGCTCGAAGCCACCGGGCCGGCTCCCGGAGCTCAGCCGCTCCAGCACCCGCCGGGCCACCACCCGATCCCGGGGGCTGAGGCACTCCTCCCACAGGTACGGATCGGCCCGCAGATCGCGCCCCGACACCCCGAGCCACGTTTCGGCCTGGGGGCTCACATAACGCAGGGCCCACCGGCCGTTCCCTTGCTGCGATCTTCGAATCTCGAACACCACAGCCGGCCCCCGTTCCACCAGCGTCCGATACCGGGCCGCCAGGGTCTGGATCCGCGCCAGTTGCGTCTCCTGCACCTCGGCCAGACGGTCCAGCACCGAGGCCAGGTACCCGAACTCGCCCCGCTGCTGGGCCAACGAGGTCAAGACGCTCCGGTCACCCTTTCCCAGCCGCTTGGCCGCCGCCACGAGCCGATCCATCGGCACGGTGACGCCGGCCCGGGCCGTGGCTGTCGCCATCCCCACGGCGAGGACCAACCCGACCAGCGCGAGCCCGGCGCTTCTCCACAGGCTCCGTCTGAGCCCCAGGGCTGACGGCTCGGGAGACACGCCGGCCACCGCCCACAGCCAGCCCCCCGGAACGCCGGGGATGAGAACCTTCTCCCACCCGTACACCCGGAGCCGGCCGTCGAGCCCCGGGACCCGACCGCTTTCCCGCTCGTGGTCCAAGGCCTGACCCAACGGCAGACCGGCCGCCTCCCGGCCCACCCACTCTCCGGTACCGGGCCACCGAGCCAGCACCGTTTTCTCTGGGCCCATCACCAGGTAAGGGTCGGACTCGGCCTCACTCCTCCTGGGCTCGGTCCGGGGTGCCGCCAGGTCCACCACGACCAGCACCGCACCCCGAACCCCCCCGTCCAAACCACGGATGGCTGAAGCGACCGGGACGCCGAAACGGCCAGCAGGGCCATAGCGGACGGGAACGCCCACGACCGCATCCGAGGCGGACCGAACTCTCCGAAGGTAGTCGGTGCCGGGGACGTGGGACCCACCCGCGAGGAGGCCCCGGGAGCTGCACACCACCCGCCCCCCGGCATCGACAACGGCAACACAGAGCACCGTGCCCCCGGGCCAGAAAAGCGCGCCCAGCACGCCAGCGCACCGATCGCGCCCGAGGGACAGGAGATCGGGAGCCCCGGCCAAAGCCCGGGTCAAAGTCCGAGCGTCGTCCACGGCCTGGCGGATGTGGGCCGCGTACGCTTGGGCTCGGGTCGCAGCCTCCGCCGCCAGGACCGATGCCATGTCCCTACGCTGTTCCTCCAGGTTCCAAGCGAGGAGTACGAGGAAAGGAGCGACGGAAACGAGGACCAGCAGAACCACCCTGGACCGAACAGACATGAGCGCCTCCGCCCCCGACCGGGGGGCCCACAGATTCAAGCATAATTCGCGCACGAACCGCTCTCAACTTGACTTTTCGTCTTTTTTTCATTTAGTTTTCACAAATTACGATATTTTGAATCGTTGTTTCTCCCCATTCCCTAGGCTGCGAGGATCGGTTCCGGTCTCCATACAACTTGTCGTACGCCTCCCGTCTCGCGTCGCTCCGGCTCCCCTTTGGGACGGCCTGAACGAGAAAGGGGGAGGGCATTTGACAAAACACCCTACCGGTGGTATCAAGTGCGCTTCCCGGCCTGCGGACCGGGAGAATCCAGACGGGAGGAGGTGAATCGCCCTTGGCCAGGGAAAGAGAACGCTCGCAGCGGCCCGGCAGCGAGTTCGAGCGGGAGCTGCGGAAGCTGAAGAAGGACTTCCAGAAGAACGTCCTTCCGGCGGTGAAGCGCCACTCGTTCTACGTGAGCAAGAGCGAGATGCGGCGCATCAAGGAGCGCAAGGCCGCCCGCCGGCGCCGGCGGCAGCTGCGCAAACTCCAGCGCCTAGGCCGCATTTAGGCCCCTCCTTCCACCCCTTCCCGGACGCGTCGGGAGGGGGTGGCCGTTTCTTGCATCCCCCCTCCTGTTTCCGATACTGTGGGTGCCTTCGCGAACGCCGATCGAAGGTGCCGTCTCCATGCCAAAATCCGCTTTAGGCCTTCAGGTCCGAGCCGACCGCGCCGTGGCCGTCCGGGTGAGGGGCGGGTGGAAGGGAGCGGCTGTGGAGCGGGTCTGGGGAGGGCCCCTGGATCCGGATCGATCCGTCCCCGGTCTCGAGGCCCTGGGCCTTCCGGCCGAGTCGGTGGTGACCGGGCTCCCGGCCGACCGCCTGTTCGCCCGGACCGTGGAGCTGGCGTTCACCGACCGCAAGCGCCTCGCCCAAGCCGCACCTCTGGAGGCCGAGGAGACCCTTCCCCTACCCCTGGAGGACCTGGTGTGGGACACCCGAATCCTCGGCCGCACCCCCGCCGGGTCCCGATGCCTGGTGGTGGCCGCCCCCCAGGACGCGGTGGGGGAACGGGTGGGTCTGCTGGCCGGGGCCGGCCTCCGGGTGGAGGCCCTGGACGCCGAGCCCCTGGCCCTTGCCGGGCTGTGCCGGGCCGGGGGCCTAGCCCCGGCGTGGGTGTGCGATCTGGGCCCGGACCTGGTGCAGTGGGCAGCCGTGGGGCCGGGGGATGAGGTGACCTTCGGCTGCCTGCCCGGCCGGGGCACCGACCCCGACCTGCTGGACCAGGTGGCCCTCGCCCTCTCCGCCTGCCCTCCCCCCTTTTCCGACCCCTCCACCCCCCTCTATGTCAGCGGCCCCCTGGCGCCCGACACCGACCGGACCGAGTGGGCGGAGCACCTGGACCGCACGGTGGACCTCCTGCCCCTTCCTCCCGGTGTGAGCGCGGCAGGGGCTCCGGACGAGCTGCCGTGGCCCGGTTGGGCGGTGCCTCTGGGCCTGGCCCTTCGGGAGGCATGGCGGCCCGGCCGGTCCGGCGTGGACCTGCTCCAGGGCCCGTTCGCTCCGGAGGACCGTGGCACCCCGTGGAAGGGGCCCGCGATCCAGGCGGGGGTGTACGCCGGCATTCTCCTGGGTCTGTGGGGGATCGGAAAGGGTCTCGAGATCGCCTACCTACGGGCCCAGTACGACACCCTGAGCTCGGCCGTGCGGGAACGGTTCCGGGCCACCCTGCCGGAGGTCACCAACATCGTGAGCGAGGTGGACCAGCTGTCGGCCCGGGTCGACGAGCTCGAGGCCCGGGCCCGCAGCCTCGGAAGCCTGGTGGACCGGGAGATCTCGCCTCTTCGCCTTCTCCGGGACATCTCCGAGCGGATTCCCAAGGAGATCGAGGTGGAGTTCGAGGAGCTGGTGGTGGAGGAGAACCGGGTGCGAATCAAAGGCGTCACGGTGAGCTTCGACGCCATCGCCCGAATCGAGGCCGAGCTGGCCAAGCATCCCCGGTTCGCCCAGGTGGCCGTGAGCAAGGCCGAGACCATGGCGGCCAAGGACAAGGTTCGGTTCAACCTCACCCTCAGCCTGGGGAAGAAAGGATAAACGGTGAGGCTCACGGACCGGGAGAGGGCCGTCATCGGCCTTGGCGGGGCCGCCATCGTGGCGGTGGCGTTCTGGATCGGGGTGTGGGAACCGGTCCAGGCCCGCATCAAGCTGTGGAAACGCCGGGTCGAGGCGAAGCGGGTGGAGTACCGGAAGGTGGAGGATCTGGCCCAGCGGTACGCCGATCTGCAGACCCGTATCCGGGGGATCGAGAAGAACCTGAAACGCAGCAAGAAGTTCTCGATCCTCTCGTACCTGGAGAACCTGGCGAAGCGCCAGAGCATCCACGACCGGATCGTGCAGATGAAGCCGAAGCCTGGCGAGGTCACCCGATACTACCGGGAGAACACGGTGGAGATCCGGATGGAGAGGGTCCGGTTGAACGAGATCGTGCGGTTCTTGTTCCAGGTGGAGAACTCGCCCGAGCTCCTTCGCATCAAACAGCTCCAGATCCGACCCCGGTTTGACGACCCCAACCTGTTGGACGTGCGGTTCCAGGTCGCCGCCTACGAGCCCCTGGAGGGACGGTGATGGCAACGAAGGCCGGGCGGATGTTGGGCCGGGGGGTCGCCTACGCCCTGGTGTTTCTGGGGGCGTTCGGGGTGTCGCTGTGGCGGTCGCTGCCCTACGATGAGATCGCCTCGGCCGTAGAGACCCGGCTCCAGGCTCAGGGCTTGACCCTGCAGGTGCGGGGGCTCGGCCCCGGCCCTTGGTTCGGGGTCCGGGCCGAGTCGGTGAAGGTCGAGCCCCCCGGGCTTGCCGTGCGGGTGGGGGTCTCCGGCCTGGAGGTCTGGCCCTCCTGGGCCCGAGCCCTCCGGGGCCGACCGGCCCTGAGGTTTCGCGCCGCCGCGGCCGGCGGCACGGTGGAGGGCGAGGTGGGGTCGTACGGCCGGGTGCCCCTGGATCTGTCATGGGCCGACGTGGCCCTGGGGCAGATTCCCAGGCCTCCCCCGTGGAAGGAGCTCCCCCTGGCCGGCCAGACCGACGGCTCGCTGTCGGTGGACGGCCTGAGACAGAGCGCGCTCGAAGCCCGGGGCCGACTCCAGGCCTCGTTCACCGGGGTCCGCATCGGCCCCGGCAAGGTGCGCGGGGTCCCCGTGCCGGCTGTCGGCTTGGGCGACGGCGTGCTCGAGGCGACCCTGGAAGGGGGGAGAGCCGAGGTCCGCGAGGCTCGCTTTCGGGGCGGGGATCTGGAGGTCCTGCTTACCGGGGCGGCGGTGGATCTGCGCCGGCCGCTGGGGCGAAGCCCGATCAAGGGCGGCCTCGTTTCCTTGACCCCCAACCAGAAGGTGCAGGAGGATCTTGCCCTTCTGTTCGCGCTGTTCCCGGGATCACGGAGTTCCGACGGCCGCTACACCGCGCGGATCCGCGGAACCCTTCAAGCCCCCCGGCTGCTCCGGCGCTGAGCCCCGACCGGTCGGGCCGATAGGGCCCCCAGGCCCTTGCGAGGCGGGGCAGCCGGAACGGGAGGCTCGCGTGGGTCCAGGGCTTTTGTACGGGGTGTAGGGGCCTGCTTCGGGCCGCGGGCGGCTCTCCAACAGACCCCATGCCCTCGGCTGTGATGCTGTGACGCAGTGTCAACGCAACCTCTAGGAGATGAAAGAGGTTTTGCCCTTCTAGCCTCCCAGCTTCCAGCCTCCCATCCTTACGAACCTTCCAGCTTCGACAAGGAGCACTCGATGGATGCGACCAAGCTCGACTTCGATAAAGCCGGCGGGCTGGTGCCCGCCGTGGTGCAAGATGCTGACACCGGCGAGGTGCTGATGCTCGCCTACATGAACGAGGAGGCGCTGCGTCGCACGCTGGAGACCGGCAAGGCATGGTTCTTCAGCCGTTCTCGGAACAAGTTCTGGATGAAGGGCGAGAGCTCGGGCCACGTGCAGGAGGTGCGGGAGGTCCGGGTGGACTGCGACGCGGACGCCGTGCTCCTGAGGGTCCGGCAGGTTGGAGGCGCTGCCTGCCACACCGGTCACCGGAGCTGCTTCTACCGCCGCGTGGAGAACGGGGCCCTGGTGGAGGACGAGGGGAAGGTGTTCGATCCCGAGGAGGTGTACGCCCTATGAGCCTCCTGAAGCTCGGCATCCCCAAGGGCAGCCTCGAGGACGCCACGGTGGATCTGTTCCTGCGGGCGGGGTGGCGGATCCGCCGGAGCTCACGGAACTACTTCCCCACCGTGGACGACCCGGAGCTGCGGCTCTCCCTGGTGCGGGCCCAGGAGATGAGCCGGTACGTAGCCGACGGGGTGCTCGACGCCGGCCTGACCGGCAAGGACTGGATCCTCGAGAACGACTCGGACGTGGCCGAGGTGTGCGACCTGGTCTACTCCAAGGCCTCCACCAACCCGGCCCGATGGGTGCTGGTGGTGCCCAACAACAGCCCCGTGCAACGGCCCGAGGACCTGCACGGCAAGGTGGTGGCCACCGAGCTGGTGAACTTCACCCGCCGGTACTTTGCCGAGCGGGGCATTGAGGTGGCCGTGGAGTTCTCGTGGGGGGCCACCGAGGCCAAGGTGGTGGAGGGGCTGTGCGACGCCATCGTGGAGGTCACCGAGACCGGCTCCACCATTCGGGCCCACGGGCTCCGGATCGTGGAGACCCTGCTCGTGACGAACACCCAGCTCATCGCGAACCACGGGGCGTGGGCCGATCCGGCCCGGCGACGGAAGATCGAGCAGGTGGCCCAGCTGCTCCAGGCGGCCCTGCGCGCGGACGGCATGGTCGGGCTCAAGATGAACGTGCCGGGGGAGCGCATGGAGGACGTGATCGACCTGCTGCCGAGCCTCCAGGCCCCCACGGTGGCACACCTGTTCCGCACCGACTGGCTGAGCGTCGAGGCGGTGGTCGAGGAGCGGGTGGTCCGCGATCTGGTGCCGAAGCTGCTGGCCGCCGGCGCCACCGGGATCATCGAGTACCCGTTAAACAAAATCCTATGACAGCCGGTTGCAACTCGGGTCCTCGTCCCATTACAGTTCCGGTCATGGTTTTCCGATAACGAATCATCCCCCTTCACCCCCAACGGAGAGAGTCTGGTCATGGAGGCACAGCAAGGACCCGGGGTCGCCCCCCCCGAGGGCGGCCCCCTGTATTCCATCAAGGAAGTGTCGGAGCTCACAGACGTCCCCGCCCACACCATCCGCCTGTGGGACCGAAAGCTGCCCGGGTTCCTCGCACCCCACCGGACCCCTGGCGGCCAGAGGCGGTTCACGGAGGAGTGCGTCGAGCGCATCCGTAAGCTCGACTACTACGTGAACCAAAAGGGAATGACCCCGGTGGGCGCCCGGCGGCGCATCGAGGAAGGGATCGGGCCCGACAGCCACGAGGCCCAGGAGCTGCGGGAGATCATCCTGGCGGACCGCCGGGTGCGTCAGGCGATCGACGAGATCGTGGAGCTCATTCGCAAGAAGCTTCTGGAAGCCGTCTGAGCCCCGGGAGGCCGCCCCCTCTCACCGGGCCGAGACGTACCCGGTGACCACGGCGGTGAACGGCGCCCCGAGCCCCTTGGGCGCCTCCACCTCCACCACAAACGGCCCTCGAAAAGGCACGGGCCGGTTGAGGGAGGCGGTGGGGGCCACCCGGGAGTCCAGCAGGAACAAGGGGACGGCCCCGTCCGCCGCCACCTGCCCGTCCACTGCCCGGGCGTCAGCCAGCAGGCGAAGGCGAAGGAACGCGTCGGCCCGGCAGTCGAGGGTCACCCCCGTGGCGTGGAACACCATACCCTGGGGCGGGGTGAACGTTTCCCGCACTACCCCGCGGTTGCCCCCGAGCACCCCCCGAAACGAGAACACGGCGAACCGCTCCTCGGGCTTGGCCGGCGTCGGGCTCGGAAGATTGGTCACGAGCACGCGCACCGGTGCCCGGTCATCCACGGTCACGGTACCCTCCACCTCGACCGGCCCCCGCCGGACCGGGGCCGGGTTGGTCACCTCAACCGGCAGGGGGGTGCTCGCCCGCACCTCCACAGCGCCCTGCACCGAAACCGGGCCGTCCAAGGTCCCGCTGATCACGCGCACGTCCTGCACCGCGGGTAGGTTCGTCACCTCCACCGTCCCCTCCACCGGTTGGGTGAGGTAGACCGGTTGGGACGACGGCTCCGTGGGCTGGCGGATCAGGTACTCCTGCCCCCAGGCAGCCGAGACACCGAGCACGAGCACGAGGGCTGCCGGCAGTGCCCCCAGCCCTGCCCTCCGGGAACGGTCGGTGGGATTCCTCATCGTGGCACCTCCGCGTGCGGGCCTTGACCGCGGTGAAGGGGGTTGCTAGCTTGGACGCCTCTTCGACGCGTCCGTTTCTTGAGGGAGGCCGTCCATGCAACGCAGGCGAAACTATCCCACCCAGTACGTGGGTGATGCAAACCCCAACCGGAAACGCCACGTCCATGACCTGGCCAACGAGAAGCCCAGCTGCGCCGTGCACGCCATCGAGTGGGCCCACAACACGGTGACCTTCCGAACAAAGGAAGAGGCGTACGCGGCCGGGTACACCCCCTGCATCTTCTGTATGCCCTACGAACCCGGCGCGGACTGAGCCGCCGTCCCGAGCGAGGTGCCCCATCGACCGCACGATCCTCAAAGGTCACTTCCTGGTGGCCATGCCCCAGCTCTCCGATCCCAACTTCGAACGCACCGTGGTTCTGGTGTGCGAGCACACCGAGGAAGGGGCCTTGGGGCTGGTGATCAACCGGCCGACCCCCTTCCTGCTGGGCCAGATCTACGGGGGCCAGAACATCGAGGGCGAGGGCGGAGCCGACGAGCCCATCCACTACGGAGGGCCGGTCCAACCCGAGATGGGGTTCGTCCTGTACGAAGGGCCGGACTACGAGGGCTCGGTGGAGGTGCTGGCCGGCCTGAGGCTAGGCACATCCCTGGAGATCCTGAGGGACATCGCCCGAGAGGAGGGGCCGGAGCGGTTCCTGTTCTTCCTGGGGTACGCCGGATGGGCGCCGGACCAGCTCGAGGGGGAGATCGCCCGCAACGACTGGCTCGTGGTGCCAGCCGAGGCAGACCTGCTGTTTCGCACACCGCCCGAGGACCGTTGGGAGCGCGCCATCCGGCTCCTGGGCATCGACCCCCACCTGCTCTCCCAGGGCTTCGGCACGGCGTGAGGGGCCAGGGCGGCCGGGCCCGAGCCGCGCCCGGCCGGAAGCAGGCCCCATGCCCCAGCGCCGAGACGACGCGTAGATCGGTGCAGATCGCTTTTTCGCCGGCAGGCCGCGCGCGGCCTGCCGGGGCTTCAATCTGTCAGCAGCAGGACCAGGGTCTGGCCGGGGTAGATGGTGGACCGGCGGCTGATGCCGTTCCACTCGCAGATCTCCCCCACAGTGATCCCGTAACGCCGGGCGATGGCCGTGAGGGTGTCGCCCCGCCGGACCCGATGGTAGATCTGGCGGGGCTCGGGGTGCTCGGCCTCCCACCGGACCAGCCGCTCCGGGAACTCCGGGGCCTCGCCGGCCGGCACGGTCACCCGATAGGTACCCTTTCCCAGCTCGGTCCCGACGATCCAGGGGTTCAGCTCCACGAGCCTGCGGAACCCCAGCCCCGCGGCCCGGGCCACCGCCGTCACGGGCAGCCGACGCCGATCGACCCGGAGGGTGACCTTGCGGGTGTCCCAGGCCGACCAGGTGCGAGCTCCTTCGAGGTCGATACCGTAGCGGTCAGGGTGCTCGAGCACGAGCTTGGCGGCCATGACCCGGAACACGTACCGCTCGGTCTCCCTGGGCAGACGAAGGTCGTAGAAAGAGGACTCCCCCTGGCTCTCCATGGCGTCGGCCACCCTCCTGCGGCCCGCGTTGTACGCGGCCAGGGCCAAGGGCCACGAGCCGAACGCTTCCCACAGGTCCCGCAGGTGGGCCAGGGCGGCCCGGGTCGACTTCTCCCAGTCGCGGCGGTCGTCGTATCCATCTCGGCTCTGCAACCCGTAGAGCCGGCCGGTGGCCCGCACGAACTGCCACGCCCCCACGGCTCCGGCCGAGCTCACGGCCTCGGGCCGCAGGTTGCTTTCGATCACGGCGATGTACTTGAGGTCCTGGGGCAGCCCCTCGGTCTCCAGGGCCGTCTCCACCGCGGGCAGGTACCGGGGAGCCCGCTTGAACCACAGGGCGGCGCTGACGGGGTCCCCCAGGACCACCACCAACTCCAGGTCCAAACGTTCCCGCACGTCGGCCCGGTCCAGCGGAACCGGCTCCCCGCAAAACTCCAGCGACGACGGGATCCACAGCCGCAAGAGATCGTTCACGTCGGCCCGGGCGGTCACAAGCCCCGACCCCAAGAGCACCAGGGCGATGCCGACACACCCTATCCACCCCTTCATCGCCGCGATCCTCCTCCCGGCCGCACCAATTCGACCGGTCTCCAGTAATTCGGGCCTTGGCCCGACGGGCGGCTAGGCAGCGTGGCGGGCGGCTCCGGAGTCACCGCCAGAGCTTCCGGGGGCGCGGGGTCTGCCGGAGAGCCGGATGCGGCTCCTCTGCTCGCCGTGCAGTGCCTCCGGCATCCGGACCGCGAAACGCACCCATTGCGCGCACCCGTGACGGCCCCCCCGTGTCTTGTGCCTGCGCGGCGAGTCTCATGCTCGGCTTCGCGCCCGGCCCGGCCGGAGGTAGCCCCCATGCCCCGCACGCAAGGCCCGGACCAAGACGTACGCAAAGTCTGTACGTCGCAAACGGGCCGCCCCGGGTCTTACCGGACCTCTCCCCCCCGGCAACTGTGCTCCTTTTCTTCTTTCGGCTCGACCGCTGGCCGGCTTGACCCGGTCCGAAGGACTGTAAACCGGGCAAACGAGGATGGAGCGGGTCAGGCGGTGGCCGACTCAGGGTTTCGCGCGACGAACAGCTTGTGGACCCCCAGGTTCACCCGCCGAGCCTCCTCGATCCGGAGCCCGGCCTCCTCCAGCACCGCGGGTACGTCCAGGTCGGTGCAGAACCCCACCCGCTCCATTACCGGCGACAGCCTGCATTTGAGAACCCCCCACGCCCCCTCCTCCCGTGTGTTGCTCACCACCACCACTCGGCCCCCAGGCCGGCACACCCGCCGCATCTCCATGCACAGCCGCGCCGGGTCGCCCACGGTGGTGATCACGTAGGGCGCCAGCACCACGTCGAAGGACTCATCCGGCAGCTCGAGGGCGGTGGCGTCCATGCACCGCAGCAGGATCCGCGAGCCGTTGCCGTTCACCAAGGCCCGCCACCGGGCCTTGCGGATCATGCGGGGGCAGATGTCGATGCCCAGCACCTCACACCCCGACGGGTAGTGGCGCAGGCCGAGGCCGGTACCCACTCCCACCTCGAGCACCCGCTCGCCGGGGCGAACCCGCTGGGCCGCCTCGCGCCGCCCCTCGTCCATGGTCTTGCCGAACACCCAGTCGTATACCGGTGCAACCTTCTCGTAGAATCGCTTGGAGTAGTCCTGATCCATGGGCAGGGCCTCCCTAGGGTTGCCAACCAGCGGGAACGGCCCGGCATTTTACCGGGGAACCCTCGACTCGTCCACCGGCCGGACTTGTGCCACCGGGCGCTGGCCCGCATAATTCCGGTTCCCATGGAACGACCCCTCATCCCCCCTCTCCGCATCGTCGGCGCCCGCCAGAACAACCTGCGGGACCTGACCATCGAGATCCCCCACGACCGGTTCGTGGCGATCACCGGGGTGTCCGGCTCGGGCAAGTCGAGCCTCGCCTTCGACACGGTGTTCGCCGAGGGGCAGTGGCGGTTCCTGGAGTCGCTACCGACCTACGCCCGGCTCCTCTCGGAGAAGGGCGTGCGGCCCGCTGTGGACGCCATGGACAACGTGCGGCCGGCCGTGGCCCTAGAACAGCGCAACCCCGTGCGTACGGCCCGCTCCACCCTGGGCACCGCAACCGAGCTCTACGACCTGTTTCGGCTGCTCTACGCCGCGGCCGGCCGGGTGCGGTGCCCCCGGTGCGGCGAGCCGGGCCGGACCTGGAGCCCCGAGGCCCTGACCCTGCACCTGCTGGAGACCCGGGCCAGGCACAGGGTCACGGTGGAGGTGCCCCTGGACCGCCTGACCTGGCTACCGAGGGAAGGGTGGGCCCGCCACCTGTCGGCCCGGGGGTTCGCCCGGGTGCGGGTCGAAGGCCGGATCCGGCCCCTGGAGGAGCCGGACCTGCCCCGGTGCCCTCCGGCCGACGGCACCCTGGTCCTCGACCGGCTCGTGCTCGATTCGTCCCGCCGCTCCCGGATCATCTCGGCCCTGGAGCAGGGCTTCTCCCTGGGCCGGGGCCTGGTGTGCGTGACCGGGGACGACGGCGCTCCCGCGCGGTTCAGCACCCTTCGGCGGTGCGACCGGTGCGACCTGGATCTGCCGGTGCCGCGGCCCGTGCTGTTCAGCTTCAACCACCCCCTGGGGGCGTGCCCCACCTGCACTGGGTTCGGGGCGGTGCTGGAGTGGGACGAGACCAAGGTGGTGCCCGACCCCGACAGGACGCTGCGCCAGGGCGCGGTGGAGCCGTGGCAGACCCCGGCCAACCGGTGGTGGCAGGAGCAGCTCGTGCGGCACGGACCGGCGGCCGGGGTTCCCCTGGACACCCCCTGGGCGGAGCTGGATCCCGAGGCCCGGCGGCTCGTGTGGAAGGGCGGCTCGGGGTTCGAAGGGATCCGGGAGTTCTTCGAGTACCTGGAGGGCAAGCGCTACAAGATGCACGTGCGGGTGTTCCTGGCCCGGTACCGGAGCCCCCGCACCTGCCCCGACTGCGGCGGGTCCCGCCTCGGGCCCGCCGCCCTGGCCGTCACCGTGGACGACCGGACCATCGCCGACGCGAGCCGGATGGACCTGGCCGCGCTGGGCCGGTGGGTACGGAGCCTGGGCCCGCTCGTGGGGCCCCGGGGCCAGGCCGTGCTGTGGCGCATCGAGGACCGGATCGGCACCCTGGTCAGGCTGGGGCTCCACTACCTCACGATGGACCGCCCCACCCGCACCCTGTCGGGCGGTGAGGCCCAGCGGGCCGCCCTGGCCCTGCAGCTCCAGAACCACCTGACCGGCACCACTTATGTCCTGGACGAGCCCACCGTGGGCCTGCACGCCCGCGACGTGGACGTGCTCGGCGAGGTGCTGCGGGAGCTGACCGGCCGGGGCAACACCGTCATCGTTGTGGAGCACGACCTCTCCCTGATCCGCCGGGCCGACTGGACGATCGAGATGGGCCCGGGAGGGGGCCGCCGGGGCGGCCGGGTCGTGTTCCAGGGCCCGCCGCGGGAGCTCGCCCGGGCTGACACCCCCACCGGCCGGCACCTGGCCCGGCGCGCCGGCGGCCGGCCCTCTGCCGAGCCGAGACGGCCCCGGGGGTTCCTCACTTTGAAGGAGTGCCGGCTCCACAACCTCCGGGATCTCGAGGTCTCGGTTCCCCTGGGGGTGCTCGTGTGCGTGACCGGGGTGTCCGGGTCCGGAAAGTCCACCCTCGTGGCCGACACCCTGAGGCCGCTGCTGGAGTCGAAGGGAGCCCGGGGTCCGGCCCGCCTCGTGCTGCCCTCCGATCCGCCCGTGGAGGGGGTCCGGCTGGTGGACCAGTCCCCCATGGGCCGCACCCCCCGGTCGATCCCCTTGACCTACGTGGGGGCGTACAAAGCGGTGCGGGACCTGTTCGCGGGCCTCCCCGCTGCCCGCCGGCTGGGCCTAGGGCCGGCCCAGTTCTCGTTCAACGTGAAGGGGGGGCGGTGCGAGCGCTGCGGGGGCACGGGGTACGAGAAGCTCGAGATGTACCTGTTCGAGGACCTGTTCGTGCCGTGCCCGGAGTGCGACGGCCGAAGGTTCCGGCCCCGGGTGCTGGCCGTGCGATACCGGGGCCTAACCATCCATGAGGTGCTGGGCCTCAGCGTGGACGACGCGGCCGGGGTGTTCGCCGACCACGCCGCGCTGGCCCGGGTGTTCGCCACGCTCCAGCGCCTGGGCCTGGGGTACCTGGTGCTGGGGCAGCCTGCGCCCACCCTGTCGGGCGGAGAGGCCCAGCGTCTCAAGATCGCCTCGGAGCTCCTGGCCCGGCGTCGGCCCCGCAACCTGGTCTACCTGCTGGACGAGCCCACCACGGGGCTGCACCCCGACGATCAGGACCGACTGCTTGAGGTGCTCCGGGATCTGGTGGCCGAGGGGAACACGGTGGTGGCCGTGGAGCACAACCTGGAGTTCATCGCCCGGGCCGACTGGGTCATCGACCTGGGGCCCGGTGGGGGCGACGAGGGGGGCCGGCTGGTGGACGCAGGCCCCCCGGCCGACGTGGCCCGGCGGGCCCTGGGGCCCACCGGCCGGCACCTGGCCCGGTGGATAGAGGGCAGGCCGTGAGCCCGGCTGCCCTCCACGTGGTCCTGGTGGAGCCCGAGATCCCCCCCAACACCGGCAACATCGCCCGGCTGTGCGCTGCCACTCGGACCCACCTCCACCTGGTCCACCCCCTGGGGTTCTCCACGGACGACCGCCACCTCAAGCGGGCCGGGCTCGACTACTGGTCCTACGTGTCGGTGCGCGAGCACCCGAGCCTGGAGGCCGCCCTGGCGACCAGCGGCTCCGGCCCGGTATTCTACTTCTCGGCCCGGAGCGGCCGGCCCTACGACCGGGCCCCGTTCGCCCCCGGCTGCCGGCTGGTGTTCGGACCCGAGAGCCGGGGGCTGCCGCCGGCCCTGCTCGACCGGAACCCGGACCGGGTGTTCCGGATCCCGATCTGGGGCCGGGTGCGGAGCCTCAACCTCTCCACGGCCGTGGGGGTGGTGGTGTACGAGGCGTACCGGCGGCTGGGAGCGTGGTGACACGGCCGCTGCAACGGCGCCGGTCAGTGGGCCCCGCCCCCTTCTGGCACGGACGCAAGCCAGGACGCGGACGAGGGGAACGCCGTTCTCGCCCAGAACCCGAGGAACAATGGCACCAGCTCGGGCCGGCGCGCCAGGGTGAGGCGGGCCCGGCAGCCCTGGCACAGCCCCGTCTGGCGCACCCGCTCCAAAGCCCAGGGGTTGGGAGCCGGCTCGCGCGTCCCGCACGACGGGCAGGCGAAGGACAGGCCCCCCTCCTGCGGTGGGACGAGACTCGGAAAGGGCAACGTGGAGCTCCAGACATCGGGGAGGAACGCCGGGACCGGGGACCCCGAAGCCCCCGGTCCCGGAGCCGGGGCGGCTACGGGTTCGGGATGGCGTCGGGGAAGAACAGCTGCTCCCCGCCCTTCTTGAACTGCTTGATGATCCGCTGCCCCCGGGGCCCGGTGATGTACCCGATGAGGCACATGGCGCCCTCATAGTTGGCGTCCGGGTACCGGGCCGGGTTCACCGCGATGATGCCGTAGGGGTTGGCCAGGGCCGGATCGCCCTCGTACACGATCCGAAGGCCCAGCTTCTCCCGGAACGCGAGGTACGTGCCCCGGTCCGACAGGGTGTAGGCCCCGAGCTCGTCGGCCATGCGCAGCACCGCACCCATGCCCTGGCCGGCCTCCTTGTACCAGGCTCCGCCAGGCTCGAGGCCGACCGCGGCCCAAAGGGATTTCTCCTTCTTGTGGGTGCCCGAGTCGTCGCCCCGCGACACGAACGAGGCCTCGGCCCTGGCGATCCGGCGAAGGGCCTCGGCGGCCGAGCCCGAGCCCCGCACGCCGGCCGGGTCGTCGGCCGGTCCCAGCACCACGAAGTCGTTGTGCATCACGTCCCGCCGGTTCACGCCGTAGCCGTCGGCCACGAACTTGTCCTCGGCCGGCCGGGCGTGCACCAGCACCACGTCCACATCGCCGTTGGCTCCCAACCGCAGGGCCTTGCCGGTGCCCACCGCGATCACGTCCACCCTGCACCCCCAGGTCTCCTCGAACGGGGGCAGCAGCCGGGCCAGGAGCCCCGAGTTCTCGGTGCTGGTGGTGGTGGACATCCGGATGCGGCACTCGGCACCGGCCGAGCCGACCCAGCCGGCGACCAGGGCCAGGGCCAGCACCAGCCCGCTCCAGGAACGGATCCGTCGGCGGTCTCGCATGGTTTTCTCCTTTCTTGCTGCTGGAAGCTTCATCAGGCCCATGCGGGGCCCTACAACGCGAAGGGGCACCCCCGTTGGTCCGGGGGGAGCTAGAGACTAGAGACTAGAAACTAGAGACTAGAACGTATGGGAATTCTGGAGGTTTCAAGCGTCCTAGCCTCCCAGCCTCCTAGCGTCCTAGCGGAAGTCAGAACGCCACCTGGTACTGGACCCGGAACCGATCCTCGGTCACGGCCGAGCCCGGCCCGTCCTGGTCGCGGATCCGGAACCAGTCGGCCTGGATCTTGTTGCGGTGGCCGTTGAAGAACACGTTTAAGGCCACCCCGTAGGACTGGGTCAGATCGTCGGAGGCGTCCGTGTTCGGGTCGAAGAACTCGTACCGGCCGGCTACCTCCACCACGTCCCTCCACACCAGGGCGCCCCCCTGCACGTACAGGCCCGTGGCGGTCTCGTCGTCCACGCCGTCGGCCTTGGGGTCGATCCGGCGGCGATGGCCCTCGGCCCGGAGCGAGAACCCCCGGTACGCCATCCCCGCGAATCCCCCCACGCTCACCACGTCGCTCGTGCCCAGGGCCGTGAGCCTTCCGTTCAGGTTCTTGCGGGTGTGGCCCGCCACGTCGTCGTCGTAGGCCACCGAGGCCGCCAGGAACACCTGGGGGCGCTCGGGCCGGTTCAGGCTCGGCTCCCCGGCCAGGGGGCTTCCGCCCACCGGGGCCCACACGACCCGGCCCACGTACAGGTGACCGTCGCCCGAGTTGTTGCGGTTGCGTCCCTCGCCGTTGAACACGCCCGCGTCGTAGGACAGCCCACCGGCCAGCTTGCCGTGGACCGTGACGCCCGTGTCCCGGTCGAACCGGAACGTGGCGTCCACCCCGCTTCGCTCCACGAACTGGAGCTTCGAGGCCGACACGTTCCACTGCACGCCGTAGGGCACCTTGTAGGCCCCGGCCTTCACGGCGAACCAGGGGGCGAACGCGTAGTCCCCGAAGAAATCGAACAGGTCCGTGCCCTTCTCGTTGCCCGAGTACACGTTCACGTAGACCTTGTACCTGAGGTTCCTGCGAAACGCGTGCCCCTTGAGCCCCACGCGCGTGCGCTGCACCGAGAAGTTGCTCTGGTTCTCGGCGTCCTCCAGCTCCCGGAACGTGTAGCGCACCTGGCCGTAGCCGTAGATCCGGCCGGAGAACCGGCCGTCCCGGCTCCGGTAGGACAGGTGGTTCGGGGCCGCGGGCACGGCCGGGGCCTGCTGGGCCTCCAGCTCCTTGCGCTCGGCCGCCGTGATGATGCCCCTCTGCTCCAGGCGCTCGACCAGGTCGACCCGGGCCCACCCGGGCCGGGCCCCCACCCCCAGGGTCGCCAGTACCGCCAGAACTCCCATGATCTGCCGCATTCGTTCCTCCTTTCCGTGATGGGTGAGCGGCGAATCCTCCAAACGAGAAGCGCCCCCTTTCCGGCTGGAAAGGGGGCGCGGGCATGCCGGGCGGACCCCGCACGGAACCCGTCCGTCGCACCGCCTCCTTTCCAAGCACGGGAGGCCCGGCGGTTTCCCGCCGAACCCGTCGGCCGCGCGCCCTAGGACGGACCCCGTAGGCGCCACGGCTCGGAGGCAACACACAAAAAAACCCTCCCCGCGGTCGGACGGGGAGGGCGCACAGAACACCGGTCACCCGTCTCCTTTCCGAACGCGGGAGGCCGGGGCGTTTCCACCCCGACCCATCGGCGAACCGCCCCTAGGCCGCTGGGGCCGGTAGGTCGGTCCGCTCGGAGACACAAAAAAGCATATCCGGCCGGCGGCCCCGGGGTCAAGGGGAAACCCCGGGGCCGCCGGCCGAGCCGCCTACTTCTTGCGCTCGTCGATCACCCGCTTGGCCTTGCCCTCGCTGCGGGCGATGCTGCCCTGGGGCACGATCTCCACGGGCGCGTGGATGCCGATCACGGCGTGGATGCGGGCGCTGATCCGACGGGCCAGGTCCTCCAGGGCCTCCTTGCCCTGAGCGTACACCGCGGGCTTGGCCTCGGCCTCCACCTTCATGCCGTCCAGGTGGCCCTTCTTGAACACCCGGATCTGGTAGAGGGGCTCCATCTCCTCGAACTCCATGATGACCGACTCCACCTGGCTCGGGAACACGTTCACGCCCGAGATGATCAGCATGTCGTCGGACCGGCCGAGAATCTTGTCCATCACCACGAGGCTGCGGCCGCACTCGCACTCGACCCGCCGCAGGCTCGTGATGTCGCGGGTCCGGTACCGCAGAAGCGGCATGGCCCGGCGCTGTAGGGCCGTGAACACGAGCTCACCCTTCTCGCCCAGGGGCACGGGCTCCAAAGTGGCCGGATCCACGATCTCCGGGTACACGTGATCCTCGTTCAGGTGCAGCCGGTACGCCTCGCACGAGAACCCCACGCCGGGGCCCATCATCTCGGTCAGCCCGTAGGCCTCGTGGGCGGTGATACCCATGCGCTCCTCGATCTCCCTGCGCATCTCCACGGTCCACGGCTCGGCCCCGAACGAGCCCACCCGCAGGGGCAGATCGCGCAGGTCCACCCCCATCTGATCGGCCTTCTCGGCGATCGTCAGGGCATAGGTGGGGGTGCAGAACAGCACCGTGCTCCCGAAGTCCTGCATGAGCATGATCTGGCGCTCGGTCATGCCCGAGCCGGTGGGCACCAGGCACGAGCCGATGGCCTCGACCCCCAGGTAGAAGCCCAGCCCGCCGGTGAAGAGCCCCATGCCGTACGCGTTCTGGCAGATGTCGTCGGGCCGGACCCCCTGGGCCCACAGGGTCCGGGCCATGCACTCCTGCCACTGGGCCCTGTCCTCGGCCGTGTAGGGACCGGTGATGGGCTTGCCGGTGGTTCCGGAGGAGGCGTGCACCCGCACCAGGTCCTTCATCGGCACGGCGCACAGCCCGAAAGGGTAGTTGTCACGCAGGTCGTTCTTGACGGTGAACGGGAGGTGACAGATGTCGTCCAGGGTGCGGATGTCCTCGGGCTTCACCCCCTTCTCGTCGAGCTTCTGTTTGTAGAAGGGGACCCGTTCGTACAGCCAGGCCACGGTCTCCCGGAGCTTCTGCGCCTGGAACTCCTGGAGCTGCTCCACCGGCATGGCCTCGAACTTCTCGTTCCAAAATTTCTTCATGGCATCTCCTCCGTCAAATGGGTGAACACGGCCCGAGTTGCAAACACCATACCAAAACAAACAAGGTTTCCTCAACCGGCCATTTGTTTGATTTTCCCTCCGGGGCTGGACGGGGCTCAAGGTTCACGGTAAGTTTTCCCCGTTTTGTGAGAAAACCTTATCACGGCCTGCGGAGGGACCCATGAGAAGGGCGAAGATCGTGTGCACCGTGGGACCGGCCAGCTCCGACCCACAGGTGCTGCGGCGCATGGTAGAGGCCGGCATGGACGTGGCCCGGCTGAACATGAGCCACGGCGACCACTCCACCCACGCCCGCACGGCCGAGTGTGTGCGCGAGGCTGCCCGGGCCGTGGGCCGACCGGTGGCCCTGCTGCTGGATCTGGCCGGCCCCAAGATCCGGCTCGGCACGCTGAAGAAGCCCCGGGTGGTCCACGCCGGAGAGGAGATCGTGCTGGCCTCGACCCCAGAGCCGGGGGCCCTGCCCGTGAACTACCCCCACCTGGCCGAGGAGCTCGCCCCCGGCGACCGGATCAGCCTGGCCGACGGTGCGATCCCCCTGGAGGTGGTCGCCGTGGAGGGGGGGAGGGTGAGGGCCCGGGTGCTCTCGGGCGGGACGGTCACCAGCCACAAGGGTCTGAACCTGCCGGGCAAGGGCGACGCCCTGCCCGCGGTGTCGGAGAAGGACGCCGACGACCTTCGGTTCGGCCTGCGGTTGGGGGTGGACTGGGTGGCCCTGTCGTTCGTGCGTAGCCCGGCCGACCTGGACCCGGCCCGGCGGATCATGGAGGAGGAGGGGATCCGGGTGCCGGTGCTCGCCAAGGTGGAGAAGCGCCAGGCCCTCGACCGCATCGACCGGATCCTGGAGGCGTTCGACGGCATCATGGTGGCCCGGGGCGACCTGGGCGTGGAGATGCCCATCGAGGAGGTGCCGGGCATCCAGAAGCGCTTGATCCGCGGGGCCAACCAGCGGGCCAAGCCCGTGGTGACCGCCACCCAGATGCTCTTGAGCATGGTGACCAACCCCCGCCCCACCCGGGCCGAGGTCACCGACGTGGCCAACGCCGTGCTCGACGGCACCGACGCCGTGATGCTGTCGGAGGAGACCGCCATGGGCCACCACCCGGTGGAGGCGGTGGCCACCATGGCCCGGATCGTGCGGCGGGCCGAGGCCGACGCCCCGCCGGCCGACAAGTGCCGTCCCCTGGCCGCCCAGGGGCTGCCCGCAGCCATCGCCCGGGCCACCTGGCACGTGGCCCGGGACGTGGGCGCCAAGGTCATCGTCACTCCGACCCGTAGCGGCTCCACGGGCCGGCTGGTGGCGGCCACCCGCCCCCCCGTGCCGGTGCTGGCCCTCTCGAGCGACCCCCACACGACCGGCGCCCTGACCCTGACCTGGGGCGTCACGCCCGCCGTAATGGCGCCCGCCCCCACCACCGACGCCCTGCTCGGGGCCTGCCGGGCCCAGGTGCTCCGGATGGGCCTGGCCCGCCCCGGGGACCGGGTGGTGGTGACCGCGGGCGTGCCGGTGGACACGCCGGGCACCACGAACCTGTTGAAGGTGCTGGAGGTGTGAGGCCGGAGACCGTGCGGACGCTGGGACGTGCGGACGAGCGGACGGGACGTCCTACCGTCCCAACGTCCTACCGTCCTAACGTCCTCCCGTCCTCCCGTCCTACCGTCCCAACGTCCTCCCGTCCCCGCCTGTTCACGGTCCACGTCCCCTCCTGCCCATCCCACTCGACCCGACCCTGGTCGGCCAGCAGGTCCAGGTGGCCGACGACCTCGCTCACGGCCAGGAACACCCACCCCGGCTCCACCCCAGGGAACAGGGCGCGCACCAGGTCCCAGGGGATGGCGCCCCCGGGAGGGATGCGGCGCAGGATGTCGGCCGCCCGGCGCTCGTGGAACGCCAGCCGCTCGTCGATCAGGCGGGTCGGGTCGCCCATGGCCTCCCCGTGGCCGGGCAGGACCCGGCGGCATCCCAGTTCCCGGATGCGCCGAAGGCTCGCCACGTAGGCCGGCAGGGTGCGGGTCCGGAACGTCCCCTGGCCGGGCTCGGTCACCGCGTTGGAGCTGATGTGGGGGATCAGGGTGTCCCCTGAGATCAGGGTGCGCTCCCGGGGATCCCATAGGCACACGGCCCCCCGGGCGTGGCCGGGGGTGTGGAGCACCCGCCAGCACCCCTGATCGGTGCACACCTCGTCGCCCTCGTCCAGGGGCTCCACCTCGTCCAGGGGCAGGGTGTGACCGCGGAGCCGCTCCATGCTCTGGCGCAGCTCCCGGCGGTACCCTTCGGGCACCCCGGCCCGACGACACACCTCGTCCAGGAATCCCACGATCCCCTCCCACACGCCGGGCTCGCCCCGGAGGCGGGCGTGGTCCACGGGGTGGGCGAACACCCGGCACCCGGACGCGTCCCGCACCCGGCGGGCCAGGCCGGCGTGGTCGTGGTGGGGATGGGTCAGCACCAGCCGATCCAGCTCGGCCAGCCGCACACCCGCCCGGGCCAAACCCTCGGCCAGGGCCTCCCAGGTCCCGGGCACCCCGGGCCCTGCGTCCACCAGGGTCAGGGGCGAGCCGGGAAGCAGGTAGGCGTTCACGGTGCCCACCGCATAGGGCGTGGGAATCTCGATCCGGTGCACCTCCACGGCAGCACTCCTCCGTACCATATCGACCCGGCGTCAAAACAGGCCCGTTTCCTTGGGAGGCGGGGCAAGGGTTTCAGTAGACAGTATTGCCAGGCCCGTGCCCCCTTTCCCTTGGGGAGTACGGGGTGGGGGTCTGGTGGAGCGCCGGGTGCGGCCCCTTAGCTCGCCGCGCCCTCCGAACGTTCGGATCCCCTCCGGACTCCGAGGGTTCCGCTATCGTGGCATGGATCGACGCGCAAGCGGCGGCATGAGAAGGCGCGGCGATCGGATGCCGCACTCGCGCCCGGCCGGAACCAGGCCCCCACCCCGTACCCTGGCAATACGTTTGAAGGTCCTAGCAACAAACGAACCCCCGCGTCCCGGGGGAGGCGGGGGTCCGGGGATCCCTTGGACCGGGCCCGGCTACTTCTTGAGCTTGTCCTTGAGCAGATCGCCCAGGGTGCCGAACACCGGCCCCTGGCTCGCCGCAGGGGCCGACTCCCGGAACTCCCGGATCGCCTGCTGCTCTGCCTGCTCCGACACGGCCTGGCGTGACAGGCGGATCTTGCGGCCGCCTTCCTCCACCCCCAGCACGGCCACCCGCATGGGGTCGCCGGCCCGGAACGACTTTGCGTGGTCCGAGCCCCGGGGCGTGCCCATCTCGGTGTTGTGCACCAGGCCCACATGGCCCGAGGGCAGCTTCACGAACACCCCGAACGGGGCCACCCTCTCCACCGTGCCCTCCAGGACCTCGCCCGGCTCCGGCACCGGCCCCAGGGACTCCCACAGTCGGTGCTCCAGCGACAGCCCGATCCGCCGGGCCCCGGGGTCCACGCTCACCACCTCCACCTCGACCGCCTCGCCCGGGCTCACCACCTCGGCCGCGCTCTTGACCCGGCGGCCCGCGCCCAGGGCCGACACGTGCACCAGCCCTTCCACCCCGGGCTCCAGCTCGACGAACGCGCCAAACGGGGCGATCCGGGTGACCCGACCCTGCACCCGCTGGCCCGGTCGAAACTTGGCCTCCACGGTCTTCCACGGGTCCTCCTGGAGAGTCTTAAGGGACAGGGTGACCCGATCGCGGTCCCAGTCCACCTCGATCACCTGCACCGTGACCTCGTCAGCAGGCCGGACCACCTCGGTGGGGGTCTCCACCCGGCCCCAGCTCATCTCGGACACCGGAATCAGGCCGTCCACCCCGTCCAGGTCCACGAACGCGCCGAAGGGATGCACGGCCCGTACCCGCCCGATCACCACCGCGCCGGGCCGGAGCACGTCCCGGAGGGCCTCGCGCTTCTCGGCCTGCTCCTCCTCCAGCAGGACCCGGCGCGACACCACCACGTTGCGGCCGCGGTCCCTGAACTCCAGCACCTTGAAGGCATAGGTCTGGCCGACGTGGACCTCGGGATCCTTGGTCCAGCGCAGCCCGATCTGGGAGTGAGGGCAGAAGGCCCTAAGACCGGCCACGCGGACCTCGTAGCCACCCTTGACCACCTTGACCACCTTGCCCTCCACCGGCACGCCTGAGGCGTGGGCATCGGCGAGCGCGCCCAGGGACAGGTCGCGGGTGGACAGCTTGGTGGTCAGCACCACCTCGCCGGCGCCGGTGGACGACACGTAGGCCTCCAGCTCCTGGCCCTCGACCGGCACCGCGTCCGCCTCGAACTCCTCCCGGCGGATGCTCCCCTCCTGCTTGCCGCCCAGGTCCACGAACACCCACTCGTCGGTGACCCGGGCCACCTTGCACCGGAGCTTGTCC
>JALUTY010000057.1 GCA_027021615.1 bacterium
CCGGGGGAGCTCGATCTCCGTTACCTCGCCGGTATGGATCAGCCGCACGACGCCCTCGAGGAACCGCACGAACCCCAGGGCCCCGGCGTCGACCACGCCGGCGCGGCGCAGCACCGGCAGCGTCTCTTGGGTGCGGCGGAGGGCCTCCTGGGCGGCGCGGAGGCCCTCGCTCACCAGGGGCACGAAGTCCTCCAACCGCCGCGCCTGCTCCTGGACGCAACGGGCGAAGGCGTTGAGCACCGAGAGGACGGTGCCTTCCTTGGGGTCGGTCAGGGCCTCCCAGGCCCGTTCCGCGGCCCGGCGCACCGCCTGGGCGAACGGGCGGGCGTCGACCCGCCACTTGCCCGCCAGGCCCTCGGCGAGGCCCTGGAAGAACTGGGCCATGATGACGCCGGAGTTCCCCCGGGCCCCGTAGAGGGCGGCCTCGGCGGCCGAGCTCGCTACCTCGCCCACGTGGGGGGAGTTCAGCTCCTGGAGCCGGCGCACGATGGCCCCCATGGTGGCCGCGAGGTTCCTCCCCGTATCGGCGTCGGCCACGGGGAAGACGTTGATGCGATCGAGTTCCGCCGCACAGGCGATCACCCGCTTGGCCCCGGCCACGATGGCCCGGCGCAAGCGGTCCCCGTCCAGATAGCGAATCCCCACGAACCCGTCCACAACGACCTCCTCCGGGATTTTACCGGGGTTCTCCTCCGCGACGAGCCGGACGGCCCGGGACGGTGCCGTGCCTTGACACCCCGGGCCAAATGTCGTACTTACAAGCCATGGAGGTGATGGACTTGCGCGAACCCATCGGCGGAGTGCCGGCGCCGTTCGTGGCGAAACCCGCCCGTACCTTCCCCTTCCCGGTGCATCCCCACCATTTGGGCCATCCGGCCCATTGATCCCGAGAAAACCCCCAAGCGATCTGTGAGCAGTTAGGGCCACTACGGTAGGCCTTCGCGTGTCCCCGGGACGGACGTGCCCGGAAGTACACGCGGTGGTGTGAGCGGGACGCTTACACGCAGTTCGATATTCGATACGGAGGTGGACACTCATGAAGCGCATCGGCGCGATCGTGGTGTTGTCGGCGATCCTCGGGATCGGCGCGGCGTGGGGAGCCCAGAAGGACGTCTACATCGTCGGCCTGGACGCGGCCTTCCCGCCCTTCACCTGGGTGGAGCGCGGTGAGTTCAAGGGCTTCGACGTCGAGGTGATGCGGGCCATCGCGGAGCTCGAGGGCTTCCGGGTGGAGTTCCGCGACCTCCCGTGGGCGACCATCATCACCGCCCTCGCCCAGGGGAAGATCGACATCATCGCCTCTGGCCTCTCCATCACCTGTGAGCGGGACGCGGTGATCGACTACTCCGCGCCTTATTGGGAGGTGGACCAGGCCATCCTCGTGCGGGCCGATTCCGATTACAACGCCATAACCGCGTTCTACGGCACCACGGTGGGGGCCCAGGCCGGGACCACCGGCTACCAGTGGCTGGAGGACAACCTGGTGAAGGCGGGCGTGGACGTGGTGCTCCGGGCCTACGAGACCTACGACATGGCGGTGAGCGATCTCGAGAGCGGGCGCATCGCGGCCGTCCTCTGTGACACCGACACCGCCCAGGGGTTCGTGGACGCCGGCCGCCGGGTGAGGATCGCCGGGATCGTGAAGACCGGGGAACAGTACGCCTACGCCGTGAGGGCGGGCGATCCCTACGGCCTCCTCCCCCGGATCAACGATGGCCTCCGTGTGCTCTACGAGTCGGGGGTCTGGGCCGAGCTCATGGCCAAATACTTCCCGGGGCGGGCCGTGGTCCCGGTGCCGCTTAAGCGGACGCTGGACTGCGACTGAGCCCGGACGGACGGGAGGGGGCGGGGTGACCCGCCCCCTCCCGCGCCGCGGCGCCCGACGTGAGCGTCATCCTCCGCGAGCTCCCCTGGTTCCTCAAGGGCGTCCTCGTCACCCTGGAGGTCCTCTCCGGGGTGATGGCGGTGGGGGTCATCCTCGGGCTCATCCTGTCCGTCATCGAGATCTACGGGCCCCGGCCGATTTCGTTCCCCGCTACTGTACTTGAGCGGGCGCTCCGGGGGGTCCCGCCGAT
>JALUTY010000058.1 GCA_027021615.1 bacterium
GGTGACGTTCAGCTGCCAGATGTCCGATGTCCGAGACCTGACGCCTGGCATCTGACCGCCTACACGTGAAAGTGGGCGCCCGCCTTCTGGCCCACGCCCACCGCGCCCTTGTCCAGGTACAGCGCCCGGGCCCAGTCCGGCTCATAGGTGCCGGTGGTGGACGACCAGTAGGCCTCGCGCACCTGCTCGAAGGGCGCCCCCGGGGGCAGCGCCGCCCCGGCGCGAATGTGTCACGTACGGCAGAACCTTCTTCGCGGCCGGGGGGCCGCTCCTACAGCTGCTCTGACCTCTGTCTTCTGTCATCTGTCCTCTGAACGGGGCGCTCCTGCACCCGTTCTGACCTCTGTCTTCTGTCCTCCGTCCTCTGAACGGGGCGCTCCTACACCCGTTCTGACCTCTGTCTTCTGTCCTCCGTCCTCTGAACGGGGCGCTCCTGCACCCGTTCTGACCTCTGTCTTCTGTCCTCCGTCCTCTGAACGGGCACAACCCGGTGTGTCAGTGATGGTGGTGTCCCCCATCGCCGGCATCGTGTTCACGGTTGGCCAGCTCCGTTTCTTCGAGATAGTGGAGGACGGCGCGGCTCAACCGCCTGGGCAGGGTGTCGTCCAGGGAGACGCCGGATCGCGCAATGGCCTCCTCGATCTGCCGGGCCGTGGCCTGGAGCAGATCGTAGGACACCCACACCGTGCTCCCTTCCACCTCGCACTCCTGGATACCCATGAGCGCGTTGACGGCCTTGCACACGGCCTCGGCCTGCTCCGGGTCCGGGGCCGCAGCCAGGACGAAGCCGCGCCGCTTGGGAATCTGTTCCCCCCGCTGCCTGGGCGCCGGCACCCCGGGGTGGCCGATGTAGAGGTGGGGATGGGCCTCGAAGCGTTCCCGGCACTGCTCGGAGCAGAAGCGGAACTCGAAGCCCATGAACCGGGTGCCCGGGGCGCCGGCGTCCACCGGCATGCCGCACACCGGATCCAGGTCGTGCTTGCTGCGGGTGAGGCGCTGGTGGGGACGGAAGGTCATGGCGGACACCCTATCCTCCGCCGCGGATCACTTCGTCGCAGAAGCACGAGGGGCGGCGGTAGTGGGCGGTGCGATAGGTCTCGGCCAGCCGTTCCACCAGGCGGCGGGGATCGGCATCGTAGATGACGCGGGCGCCGGTGTCCTTGGCCAGGGTCTGCTCCAGGGCCGGCAGGTGATCGGCGATGCCGCCGCTGCCCTCCAGCACGCCGATGAGCTTGCCTTCGTCGTAGGCGATGGCAAACTCGCCCAGGGTCCCCGAACGCCCGCCCACCACCACGACGATGTCGCTGGAGCGGATGTTGGTCACCTCCCGGCCCATGAGCCCGCTGCCGGTGTAGATGAGGACGTCGTAGGCATCCGACGGCGACAGGTACTTGTGCACGTGCTCGTCCAGGCTCAATCCCGGCGAGATGCCCACCGACAGCCCGCCCGCGGCCCTGGCCCCCTTGGCACATTCGTAGGGCAGGCCGGGGCAGGCCCCGGTGATGAGGACATAGCCGCGCTCGCCGATGGCCCGGCCCAGGGCGTAGGCTGCCTTGCGCACCGCCTCGGGCTCGTCGTCGCTGGCCGAGCCCATCACCCCCACGGCCATGGCCACGCCGGGGGCCTTGTCGAGGAAGCGCTCCGGGTGCCTGGCAAAGCGGTCCCGGCAGCCGCTGGAGCAGAAGTAGTACTTGCGGCCGCCGTGGTCGAGCATGGCGGCGGCCTGCGTCGGTTCCAGTTCCATGAGGCAGACGGGATCGCGGACCATGTCAATACCTCCCGGCCGTGGTGCAGGTGGCGGCCACCGCCTCACCCCAGGGCGGCAGGGTGGTGGCGAAGGTGTCTTCGGCGAAGGGTGCGTGGCCGCCGAGCTGCGGCAGCAGCGGCCGCAGGGCGGCTTCGGCCTGGCGCCGGGCCAACTCGCCCACCTCCGTGCCATGCGCGGTGACGGGCCATGGCATGGGCGGCAGGTCCGGTTCCAGCACGATCACGGCCGCGCCGCAGCCGCAGGGGCAGCGGCGCAGGGACACGGGTTCTCCGGTCAGGTACCAGGGG
>JALUTY010000059.1 GCA_027021615.1 bacterium
GGGAACATGGGGAACAGGCCCGCCACCGTGGCGATGGTGTCGTAATACCCCCACGAGTCCTCCGGGATCGGGTTGAGCCAGGCCCGCTTGGGAAACGCCTCGGCCAGGGCCCGCAGGCGGTCGATGCCTTTGACGTTGGAGCGACGCATCCGCTCCAGGGTACCGTTGGGAATCAGCAGTTCGTAGGGGGCCATGGCCGCGTCGCCCACGATGATCAGCCGGTAGCGTCTGCCGTACTCCCGGATCACCTCGTCGGTGGGCACGAACTCGTCCGCCTCCAGGTCCACGTACAGGTTCTCGTAGATGCAGTTGTGGAAGTAGAAGGCCCGGAAGTCCTTGAAGTGGTTGATCCCGTGGGCCGCGGAGAACAGCCGCTCCGACAGCTCCCGGTACGGCTCCATGGACCCGCCCGTGTCCAGGGCCAGGATCAGCCGCACCTGGTTCTCCCTCTCCCGGGTGAACACCAGCTCGATCTCGCCGGCGTTGCGGCAGGTCCGATCGATGGTGGCCTCCACGTCCAGAACCTCCTCGCTGCCCGTGTGCCGGAGGTCCCGGAGCTTCTTCAAGGCCACCCCGATCTGGCGCACGTCGAGCGTGAGGTCGTTGCGGAGGTTTCGGTACCTGCGTTGGAACGCCTGGAGCACTGCGCCCCCCCCTCCCCCGCCCTCGGGGTCGAACGAGATGCCGCTGGGGTGGCTGCCCCGGCTCCCGAACGGGCTGGTGCCGCCCGTGCCGATCCAGTGGTGGCCGCCGTGATGAGCCTCCTTCTGGGTCCGGAGCCGGTCCTCCAGCTCCCGCAGCAGCTCCTCCAGGCTGAGCCGACGCATCCGCTCCAGCTCCTCGGGCGGGAGCCGCAGGGGTGAGAGGGGATCGGACAGCCATTCCAGGATCTGCTCCTTGGTGGCCAGGTCGTCGGGCAGGTCCGCCCCCTGGAAGCAGTGGGCGAACGCCTGGTCAAAGGCGTCGTAGTGGGCCACGTCCTTCACCAGGAGGCTCCGGGCCAGGTAGTAGAAGTCGGTCAGGCTGTCCCGGTGCAGCCCCTTGGCCAGGGCCTCGGTCAAGGCGAGCCACTCGGTGGGGCTCACCGGCACCCCCAGGGCCTTGAGGGTGTAGAACAGGGGCAGGAACATGGCCGCGGCCCGGGGCCTCACCGGAAGTAACGCCGGCCGGCCGTGCGAACGTCCGCCGGCCGGGACGAACGGCGGGCCAGGGTGTCCACGTCCTCTTGGAGCTTGATCAGGGCGCCCAGGAACGGCACCCGGTCCGGGGCCACGGTGCCTTCGTCGGGCAGACGGGCGCCGCTGGCCAGGAGCACCCGGATCCAGTCCAGGAGCTCCGAGGTGGAGGGCCGCTTCCGCAGGCCCGGCACCCCGCGCAGGGCGAAGAAGACCTGCAGGGCCCGGGCCAGCAGCGCCTCGGGAAGCCCGGGGAAGTGCACGTCCACGATGGCCCGCATCTGGGCCTCGTCGGGGAAGTCGATGTAGTGAAACACGCACCGCCGCAGGAACGCGTCGGGCAGCTCTTTTTCCGCGTTGGAGGTCACCACCACCACGGGCCGCTCCCGGGCCTTCACCTCGTCGCCGGTCTCCACCACGACGAACCGCATCTCGTCGAGTTCCTGGAGCAGGTCGTTGGGGAACTCGATGTCGGCCTTGTCGACCTCGTCGATCAGCAACACCACCCGCTGGGGGCTCACGAACGCCCGGCCCAGGGGGCCCAGCTTGATGTAGCGGCGGATGTCGCGCACGTCGCCGTCGCCGAACCGGGCGTCGTTGAGGCGCTGGACGGTGTCGTACACGTACAGGCCGTCGCGGGCCTTGGTGGTGGACTTGACGTTCCACACGATCAGCTCGAGCCCCAGGGCCCGGGCGATGTGGTGGGCCAGCAGGGTCTTGCCCGTTCCGGGCTCGCCCTTGAGCAGCAGCGGCCGCTCCAGGGCCAGGGCCACGTTCACGGCGTCCTGCAGGGCCCGGGAGGCCACGTAGCCGTCGGTGCCTCGGAACCGCCGGAACTCGGCGTCGGACAAGGGTCGGTAAGCGGGCTCGTTCATCGGTTTCTCCAGGGATCAGGGGAAGGAGGGCCGGCGGGGCCCAAACGGATCACAGGGCCCGATGCTCCTCGGGCCGCAGGGGCACCAGGCCGGACCGGGCGGCATCCAGGAGCGCCAGGGCCTCTTCCTTCTCGCCGGGCATGCGCACCTTCAAGGGAAGGTAGTTGGAGGCGTGGTTGGCCATGAACAGCCCCTGGGTCATGCGGGTGGCGGCCAGCATCTCCCTCAGCTCCTCGAGGAGCTCGGGGGGCGAGGGCACGTGGTGCTCGCCCCGGGCCACCTGCTCGGCCAGCTCGGTGCCCTCGCACACGATCACCGACAGCGCGCCCACGTAGTCCGGGTCCATGGCGGTGAGCACCCGTCCGGTCTCCCGGGCGTGCTCCAGGCTCCGGCCCGGCGGCGCGATCCCCAGAAGCACCGTGACCGACAAGAGGATGCCGGCCCGCCGGATCCGGCGGGCCGCCTCGATCATCTGGGCCGAGTCGGAGTCCTTCCTGACGTACCGCAGGGTCTCGTCGTCCCCGCTCTCCAGGCCCAGGTACAGGATGCCCAGGCCGTTCTCCCGGAGCCAGCGAAGGTCCTCGTCGGTCTTCTTCCGCACGGCCCGGGCCGTGGTGTAGGCGCCCACCCGTTCCACCCAGGGGAGCTTCTTGCGGATCGCCGGCAGCAGCCACCACCACTCCCGCATGGGCATGATCAGGGCGTCGCCGTCGGCCACGAACAGCCGCCTCACCCCCGGGTACAGGCGGGCCGCCTTGTCCAGGTCGGCCTCGATCACGGCGCGGTCCTTGATCCGGAACCGGCCCTTGGTCTTGTAGCTCACGCAGAAGGTACACCGGTTGTGGGCGCACCCCACCGTGGCCTGCAGGATGATCGAGCGGGCCTCGCTCGGCGGCCGGTAGATCGGCCCCACGTAGTCCAGGGTCTCGGAAGTCCAAAGGGAAGACATGGGTTTGTTTGGTCTCCGGTCTCCGGTCTCCGGTCGTCGGTCTCCGGTCGTCGGTCGCTGGTTCTTGATCGCCCGTCATGGGTCCGGCCTGCCGGGGTGGGTTCGAGGGCCTTCCCTCCCCCAGGCTCTGCGGGTGGAACGCTCCGGTACGGCTCCCACCGACGACCGAAATCATAAATCGTTTTCTACTGGGGGGAAAGCCGCGTACCCTTGACACGGGAGGGGGTTATGGGAAACAACGTCTACTCCGGTCAGGTTTTCCGGCAACCTGGTCGTCGGTCGAAACCGATGAACCCCGAAGATCCCGGCCCGGCGCCGAGACCCCGGGGGGCCATGGGGCCTGCCGGGCAGCCCGGCAACGGCCCAGAAACGCCGACGGTCCACGAACTCTCGACCGATGACCGTCGACTGGCGACCGTCGACCAAGACCACTGGGAGGCGCCGATGGAGGTCACCCCGAAGGAACTGCGCGGAATTCCCCTTTTTGCCGGTCTTGACGAGACCCAGCTTGAGCGGGTCCGGGCGATCGCCCGGGTGGTGGAGGTCAAGCGGCGGGACGTGATCTTCCGGGAGGGGGACCCGGTGGAGGGAATCTTCATCCTGCTCCGGGGCAGGGTGAAGCTTTACCGGCTCGGTGCGGACGGACGCGAGCACATCCTCCACGTGGTCCGGCCGGGTCAGACCTTTGCCGAGGCGGCCGTGTTCATGCCCGGGGGCTACCCTGCCTTTGCCGAGGCCCTGGAGAAGTCCCGGGCGCTGCTGCTGCCCAAGGCGGCGTTCATGGGGCTGCTGCGGGACGACCCCGCCATCAGCCTGGCCATGATCGCGGCCCTCAGCCGCTACCTGCGCCAGTTCGTGGACCGGATCGAGGATCTGTCCCTCAAGGACGTGCCCGCGCGCCTGGCCCGGTGGTTCCTCTCGACCTCGCGGGAGAAGGGCCGCGACTTCTGGGACCTGGACATCACCAAGGCCGAGCTGGCCAGCCAGCTGGGCACCGCGGGCGAGACCCTGTCGCGCACCTTGCGGAAGTTCCGGGAGGCCGGGTGGATCGAGGTCCGGGGCCGGTTCGTGAAGATCCTGGACCGGGGGGCCCTGGAGGCGGTGGCCGAGGGTGGGGAAACCGGCCTTCGTTGATCCCGATCAAAGCAGGAGCCGGAACACGGGGTACAATGGAGGGCGAGAACGCGGCACCGGCCCCCGGGCCGGGCCGACAGCCCCCAAGGAGATCGCCATGAGCAAGTGCCCCGGCCAAGACACCCAGATGTGGGGCCACGACGCCATCTTCGACGTGGAGTGCCCCAAGTGCCACAATCTGATCGAGTTTTTCAAGGACGAGGTCCGCCGCCGGTGCAAGAGCTGCGGGGAGGTGGTGTTCAACGACCGCATGGACCTGGGATGCGCCAAGTGGTGCCCCTCGGCCACCTCGTGCGTGGGCCCCGACGCCGTGAAGGCCATCGAGCTCTCTGAGGCCCGCAAGGCCCGGCGGGAGGACCTTCGGCTGCTGCTGGATCAGGTGCCCGAGTCCCAGACCGAGGTGCGAGCGCTGTTCAAGACCCTGTTCTCGGAGTACCGGGGCGAGGACCGGGTGTTCGACACCAACCGCCTTTACACGGTGCAGGAGCGCGACCCGGAGCTGTTCGAACGGGCCACGGCCGCGTTCCAGGCGTTCCTCCGGGCCAAGCAGGCCCTGGCCAGCCGGGAGGCCCAGGCTCGGGCCCGCACCGAGGAGATGCTGCGCCACGACCAGCGGCGAAAGAAGCCCCAGGCCTCCCCGGAGCACCGAGAAGGGGCTTGACAGACCCGGGAGGGGTGAGCCATCCTGCCGCCCGTGTCCGGGCCCCAGGCCCAGAAACCAAAGCGGAAGGAGGACGAAAATGGCGTATGTGATTCTCGACAAGTGCGAAAAGTGCGGCGACTGCGTGGACGAGTGCCCCGTCGAGGCGATCACCGAGGGCGAGGACAAGTACGTGATCGACCCCGACGTGTGCGTGGACTGCGGCACCTGCGCCGAGGTCTGCCCCGTGGACGCCCCGGTGCCCGAGGACGAGGCCTAGCCCGGCCCCCGTCGCCGGAGGAAGAGCCGGGGTCCCCTGTGGCCCCGGCTTTTTCGTAACCCGGCGCCTCCCCGGTCAGGAGCAGATGAACCCAAATCCACGGTCCCGTGCCTGCGCCGCGGATCTCGGCGCCCGGCTTCCCGACCGGCCGAAAGCAGGCCCCTTGCCCCTCCCCCCGAAGATCGTACCCATCTTTCCGCCCGGTTGATCGTTCGATCCATGGCCGATCGCGAGCTCGTCCGCCGATTCTTCCGGGTCCAGGGGATCGTCCAGGGGGTGGGGTTTCGGCCCTTCGTGGCCCGCACCGCCCGGGGCCTGGGCCTCGCCGGCCACGTGGAGAACACGACCCGGGGCGTGGAGGTGGAGGTCCAGGGTCCGACCCGGCAGGTCGAGGCGTTCCGCCGGACTCTCCTGGAGCGTCCCCCGCCCATGGCCCGGATCCTGGCCTTCCACGAGGAGCCTCGCCCGGCCCGCCCCGGGGCGGGATTCGAGATCCGGGCCAGCCGGGAGGACCCGGTGGCCGCGGCCGTGGTGCCCCCCGACATCGCCACCTGCCCCGCCTGTCTGCAAGAGCTGTTCGATCCGGCGGACCGCCGGCACGGCTACCCCTTCCTGAACTGCACGGACTGCGGCCCCCGGTACACGATCATCGCGGCGCTGCCCTATGACCGGACCCGCACCTCCATGGCCGGGTTTGCGATGTGCGACCGGTGCCGGGCCGAGTACGAGGACCCCGACTCACGCCGGTTCCACGCCCAGCCCAACGCCTGCCCCGAGTGCGGGCCGAGCCTGTCGCTTCTGGACGGGCAGGGTTCGACCTTGGCAGATGACCCCCTCGACGGAGCGGTGGAGACGGTCCGGCGGGGAGGGATCCTGGCCCTGCTGGGGCTGGGAGGGTTCCATCTGGTGTGCGACCCCTTCTGCGAGGCCGCGGTGGCCGAGCTGCGGCGACGCAAGCACCGGCCCGCCAAGCCGTTCGCCCTGATGGTGCCGGACCTGGACGCGGCCCAGGCCCTGGCCCGGGTGCCTTCGGAGGCCGAGGCCCTGCTCACCGGGCCCGAGGCTCCGATCGTTCTCGTGCCTGCGCGGCCGGGGGCGGGTTTGGCTCCGTCGGTGGCGCCGGGCCAGGACCGGGTCGGCCTGTTCCTGCCCTACACCCCCCTGCACCACCTGCTGTTCCGGCGAGGAGGGTTCCGGGCCCTGGTGATGACCAGCGGCAACCGCAGCGACGAGCCGATCCTGGCCTCGTGGGACGAGGCCAGGGACCGGCTGGCCGGGGTGGCGGACCGGTACCTGGTCCACGACCGCCCGATCCTCCACCGGGTGGACGACAGCGTGGCAAAGACCACGGCCCAGGGCCCTATTTTGATCCGCCGCGCCCGGGGCTACGCCCCGGCTCCGATTCCCCTGGCCAACCCCTCGGGCCGGGTCCTCCTGGGCCTGGGCGCGGAGCTGGCCAACACCTTCTGCGTGGCGCGGGGCGAGTTCGCCTACCCGGGACCCCACGTGGGGGACCTCAAGAACACCGAGGTGGAGCAGGGGTACCGCCGGGGAATCCGGCACCTGCTGGACCTCCTGCGGGTGGAGCCCCAGGTGGTCGTGCGGGACCTCCACCCGGGGTACCGCTCGAGCCGGTACGCCCAGACCTGGGCGGCTCGGGGGGCAGCCGTGGTGGAGGTGCAGCACCACGAGGCCCACGCCGCGGCCGTGATGGCCGAGCACGCCGTATGGGACCGGGACGCCCTGGTGCTGACCCTGGACGGGCTCGGCTACGGCCCCGACGGGACCCTGTGGGGGGGAGAGATCCTTGCGGGCCGACCCGGGGCCTACCGCAGGGTGGGCCACCTGGCCCGGGTGCCCCAGCCGGGGGGGGACCGGGCGGCGCGGGAGCCCTGGCGGATGGCGGCAAGCCACCTGCGACGGGCGATGGGGGCTGCCTGGGTCCGCTTGGACCTCCCCTGCTTCGCAGACCTCTCGCCGGTGCTTCGCGACGGGCTCGAACGCATGATGGAGCGGGGGGTGAACGCGCCGCTCACCTCCTCGTGCGGCCGGCTGTTCGACGCGGCCGCCGCCATCCTCGGGTTCCGGGGAGCCATGAGCTACTCGGCCCAGGCCCCCATGGAGCTGGAGGCGCTCGCGGCCCGGGCCGCCGGCCCGGCCCCGGCCTACCCCGACGGGGAGGTGCGAAGAGAGGGGGAGGTCTGGGTCCTGGACCCGGCACCCCTCGTGCGGGCCCTGGCCGAGGAGGCCGCCGCGGGGGGCGACGTGCCCCGGGCCGCCTTGGGGTTCCACCGGGCCCTGGCCCAGCTGTTCGCACGCGGGGTCGAGGCTGTTGCCGAGACCGAGGGAGTAGGAGAGGTGTTCCTGGCCGGGGGCTGCCTGCAGAACGCGGTGTTCCTCGAGCTCCTGTACGGGGAGCTGGAGCGCCGGGGGCTCGCCCCCCGCCTCCCCCGGATCCTTCCCCCCAACGACGGGGCCATCTCGTACGGCCAGTGCGCCTGGGCCGCGGCCCACCTCGGCGGCGTGACGGACCCCCAACCCGGCTAGCGTTCCGTTTCGCAAAAAACATGCGGATCGCGGCGGTGGGGCTGGGGGCTCCGACGAAGCGCGACGGCCGAGCAGCCCGGGCCGCCCGGCGCCAGGGGAGCAGCCGCAGCGCGTGCCCTCACGCGCCGCAGCGGACCGCGCCGAGGCGGCCCCTGCGAGGCCGTTCAGCGAAGGAGGGGCCCCCAGCCCCACTCCCTGGGAAAACCGCGAAATTTCCGAAACACGACACTGGAATGCGGGCTAGAAGATCGGCGCGATTCATCGGCGGGGAGGGGCGGCAGCTCCTATAAGACCTCCGGGCTACTCGAGGGCCTCCAGGGCCTCGGCCGCGCGGATGACGGCCGCGCGGCCCTCCTTGACCGCCTCGCCTCCCCGCTCGAACTCCATGAGCCCGATGTGTGCCAGACGGGGGGTGATCAGAACCTCGGGGGGGTCCCCGGCCATCCGGCTCCGGGTGATCCGAGCCTGCATGATGTTCACCGAGGCCACCACGGTCTCCACGATCCCGGGCCGGTCCTTGGGCCCCAGCATTGAGGTGAGGACCTGGCCCGCCCGGTCCCGCAGGCCCCCGGGCAGGCGGGAGGCTGCCTGGCGCACCCATTCCGTGACCGGCCCCCGGCTCAGCAGCCCCTCCTCCCGGTCGGAACGGACATGGCGGCTCACGAGGTCCGCGTTCAGGTCCACCGCGATCACCGCATCGGCCCCCAGGGCCCGGCACACGGCCACCGGCACCGGGTTGGTGAGGCCCCCGTCCACGTACCACGCCCCGTTCAGGTGGGCCGGGGTGAACAGCCCGGGCACGGCCACCGACGCCCGCACCGCCTCCACCACCGACCCGGTCCGGAACCACACCTCCCGGCCGGTGCGCAGGTCGGTGGCCACGGCTGCGAACGCCACGGGCAGCGACTCGATCGGCGCGTCGGCCACGTGGTGGAGGAAGAAGTCCCGAAGCCGCTCCCCCTCGATCAGCCCGCCTCCGGTCAGCCGGATGTCCAGGAACCGGATCACGTCCCACCGGGTCAGCCGCCGGACCCAGGCCTCCAGGTCCCGGGTCTTGCCCAGGGCGTAGGCCGCCCCCACCAGGGCCCCGATGGAGGTGCCGGCCACCACCTGGGGCCGGATGCCCCGCCGCTCCAGCTCGCGGATCACCCCCAGGTGCGCCCATCCCCGGGCCGACCCGCTCCCCAGCGCCAGACCGATCTTGAGCTGCTCGGGCATGAAGACCTCTTCCTTGGCGGGCGGCTTCCAGAAACTTCGGTCGCTGGTCGTTAGTCGTTGGTCGTCGGTCTGGGGCCCTCGGCCCGCGGGGTGACTGGGCTGCCATTAACCCGGCGGATAAACAGGCGCTATCTCTCCCTGTCCGAAGGGGCGAGGGACCTGCCGGAGAGCCGGGCGCGGCCGTATCAGGGGCCAGAATTCAGAAGACAGTAGACAGGAGAACCGCCGAAGAGGTTTTCCCCTGTCTTCTGTCTACCGACTCCTGATCCCTGAAATGCAGGCCCCCCGCCCTCGCGGAAGGACGTCCGGTACCGCCGCGCGTTGTAGGGCCCCCCAGGGCCGATGGGGGCTTCCCTGTAGCCTCAGCTTCTTCTCTTAACAGGGCCGGGATGTCAACCCTCGAGTCGTCGGAAGGCCGCGACCTCGGCCTCTCCGACACCCTACCGGTCCCTGCACTCCGCCCGGTCGTCGGAAATGAAGGTGAAGGCTTCTTTCCCGAACCCCGCGGGGATCGGAGACGGTCTGACGGGCAGGTCGACCTCGACCGCCCATCGGGTGATGGTCCAGTGGCCGCCACGCTTCTCCAGGCTGGCGTTGCAAGTGCCGCTGCCGAACGGCCGGGAAGGACCGTTGGCCGGCGCCGCCGGGACGGGCAGGTAGGTCCTCACCTCAGCGGCGGTGGCCGTCTGATCCGCCACGTGGAGGTTGCCCATAACGTTGCGCTTCACGAAGAGCTTTCCGCCGCCCTTCTCCTTGAAGCGGAGATCGGCGAACGCCCGGAACGCCTCCTCCCCCTCGGCCTTGGCGTGGCCGAAGCACCGCCCCGTTGGGGATTCATGGCCTTTCGACCGACGACCAACGACTGTCGCCGAGGTTACTACTAATACCAACGGAACTATTGTCAGATCCCCGGCGTTCACAAGGGAACCAGCGGGTGGGGGGCTGGTGGAGAGCCGGGCGCGGCCCCTTACGTCGCCGCGCCCTCACCCGGCCTGGATCGCTCTGTAAGTTCAGGAACTTCCGCCACCAGCGCCCCGGCCTACCGGGCTGACAACGGCATGCGAAGGCGCGGCGAAGGGGATGCCGCACTCGCGCCCGGCCGGAACCAGTCCCCCACCCGCGTCCGGCAATACCTTCGTAGGCCTTAGTATTATTAACCCGGCGACAAAATAGGCGCGTCACCTTGGAGGGCGGGGCAAGCAAGGGACCTGCCTCCGGCCGGGCGCGAAGCCGGGCGTTGAGATTCGCCGCGCAGGCACAGGACCGGAGAGCTGATTTCATGACGACTCGGTGGAATCCGAACCGTTTCGCGGTCCAAGCGTCAGAGGCGCTGCGCGGCGAGCTAAGGGGCCGCGCCCGGCGCTCCAGCAGGCCCCACGCCCTAGAGCGCGTCTATTTGGCCGCCGGAGCACTAAAAAAGCTTACTCCAGATGTTTGGCCAGGAACTCTCCCAGCTCTTGGTACACCTGACGGGACTCCGGGGATCCCTTGGCAAAGACGTAGTCGGCGTGGGACAGGCCCTCGTACACGTTCAGCTCGGCCGTCACACCCGCCGACCGCATCTTCCGGTGCGTCCGCACCGTGTCGCTCAGCAGGAGGTCCCGGGTCCCGGTCACCAGGTAGGTCGGAGGGAAGCCCTGAAAGTCCCCGTACACGGGGGAGAGCAGGGGATCCCTCAGGTCCCGCCCGCCGGCGTACAGCCTGGCCGCCGCGGCCAGCGGCCCGTCGTAGGACACGAGGACGTGGTCGATCCCCTCGTTGGTGAACAGGCTGTCCCCGGTCTTGGTGAGGTCGGACCAGGGCGTGCCCGCGAACAGGGCGCCCGGCAGGGGCACGCCCGAGGCCTTGAGCTTGTGGGCCACCGCCAGGGCCAGGCCACCCCCGGCCGAGGTGCCCCCCATGCCGATCGCCCCCGGTGGCCGTTCCCGGAGCAGGTGCCGGTACACCTTGACCACGTCGTCCACCGCGGCCGGGAACGGGTGATCGGGGGGCATGCGGTAGTCCACCGACACCACGGGGATCCGGGCCCGGGCCGCGATCAGCACCCCTTCGTAGGCCCCTGCGGCCCCGCCGTTGAACACGTAGGCCCCGCCGTGGAGGTGCACGAACAGGTGCTGCCGGTGCTCGGGGGCCCCCTCGGCCGGGACGAGATACCGGACCGGCACCCCTGCCACGATTGCGGTCTCGACGGACACCGAGAGGCTCCGGGCCAGGGCCGCCGTGGCCCGCGCCCCGGCCTCGGCCCGGCGCCCGGCCGCCTGCTTCCACTCCTCCGGCGTCCGGGGGACGTTCCGGTGGACCTTGGAGACATCCGGGGGCGCGACCGCGGCCAGCATCTGCCGCAGCTCGGGGCTCGCCGCAGCAGGCACGGGCACCTCCCGGCGCGACACGGGCCACGCCCCCGGGGGGGCCGCGCTGGCCGCCCCCGCGGCCAAGAGCAGCACGGCCGCCAGCAGACACGGCCGACGGATCTCTCCCATCCCTTTCCCCTTTCCCCCGGACGGTGGAGGCCGGGCCCCAGGGCTACGACAGCCCGAGCAGGCGACTCGCGTTCCGGTACAGGTATTTCTCCATCACCGTGTCGCTCAAGGGCAGGGCCAGGGGCTGCGCCAGGGTGGTGTCGGAGTTCCCGAAGAAGGGGTAGGCGGAGCCGTACACGAACTGATCCCGCAGGAACTCGATGCTTTGCTGGTAAAGCTGTCCCCCGGGCCAGAAGGTGTAGACATCGGTGCTGAGGATGATGCTCGGCCACTTCAGGGCCAGCGCCAGCGCCTCGATTCCAGCCGCGTCGATCTCGCGCCACCAAGCCTCCATGGCCCCGGGCATTCCGAACCGCCTCACGGTCTCCGGCACCTTCCCATGGGTGGCCGGGTTCGTCAGGGTGTTCGGTCGGTTGGCCAGGTACGCCACCCGCAGCTTGTACATTCCCTCGAACGAGGAGATCGGCGGGCGGCACCGAAAGCCGATGACCTTGAACCGGCCGTCCCCGCCAGCACCGCCGCCAGTCCGGCCCGCCGCCCGGCGGGGGCTAGCCGCCACGAGGCCGGCGGAGCCTCGCTAGGACTGGGGCTTTGAAAAACTGCCTCCGCTCCTGTCGTAGATCCTGGTCTGCTGCCATGCGCCACCTTCCATGTAACTTCCGCTAGGACGCTGGGAGGCTGAGACGCCAAGAGACTTGAAAACCTCACTGTTTTCCAAACGTTCCAGGCATGACCACGCCTCTTTGGCGTCACCTCACGGTCTCGGGGGCATGGGGGCTGCCCGGGCGCCGGGCGCGGATCCCGCCGGAAACCACGCGGTGCCGATCCAGCTCGGACCATGAACCCGACTCATCTCGGCTGCGGCGTCCGGTGGAATGACGACGGCCCCGTTCAAGTTCGTCGAACCTTGCCAAGCAACCTCAACACAAGACCCGCCGTGAGTATCCCCACGCCGCTCTGGAACAGCAAAGGCGTGTAGGGGGTGGCACCGGCCAGGAAGGCGATGCTCTCGTTGGCCAGGCGGCACTGCTCGGTGGTCCGGTACAGGCACACGAACACGTCCGAGTACGTGGCGTACTCCATCTGCGCCACGGCCGCCCCGTAGAACAGGTACCACCACAAAAGCCCCGTCGCCGCCATCAGCAGACCGAGGGCCAGAACCACGGCGCTCAGCATTCGTTTCACGTTTATAAACTCCCTTCCGGTCCCACTGTCCGGTCACAGCCCCAACAGACGCGCGGCGTTGCCCCCCAGGTACTTCGCCATGACATCCTCGGGGAGGGGGAACTGGAGCACGAGCTCCACGGACTCCTTCAACGGGGCGAACGGGTACGCCGTGCCGAACACGAACTGGTCCGGCATCAGGGGGATGGATTCCACGTACAGCCGCCCGCCCGGGAAGAAGCAGTAGATGTCCGGGGAGATATACAGGTTGGGGTGTTTCGAGACCAGCGCCAGGGCGTCCAGCACCCTCGGGTACCCACCATGGGCCAAGATCACCTTCATCTCCGGGAACCGTTGAAGGACCCGGTCGAGGGGGGGCCAGTCGTTGGCGCCGATGTCAAACCCCGCGTAGATGCCGCTCTGAAGCATCAAAACCGCGTCCAAGGCCGTGACCGCCTCGTAAATCGGGAACAGCCGCTTGTCGTCCAGCTTGATGGGGCTGCCATCCGGCAGCGTCGTGTACCCGACCTCCAGCACCACCCCTGGCAGGCCAAGGTCCTTGACCGCCCGCTCGATCTCGTCCGCCGCCCGCTTGGGGTCGGCCACATCGATGCCGTGCAGACCGATCGCCCGGCCGCCGAACTTCTTGGACAGATCGAGCAGCAACTCGTCTCCCACGTTGATCGACTCGATACCGGAAAGGTTTCGGACCGCCTCGGGCAGGCGTTCGAGCTTGCGCCCGGGGACGACGATCCGGTCCACGCCGGCCTCGTCCATCTCCTGGCGCAACAGGCGCAACCCCTTCTCCGTACCCACCTCATACATGGACGGGCTCGTGGCCTGGGCCGGGATCACGTTGAACTTGTTCTTCCACTTCAGGCGCCCCAGCTTCATGTCGAACAGCAGTTTCTGCTGGGCGATGGGTGGACGGCACCGGAAATCGATGATCTCGAACCTTCTGGCGAACCGGTTCTCCCGAGCGGTCTCTGTCGCCGCCTGCGAGGGGCGGCCCGCAGCCGCCAGTCCGGCCCCAGCAGCGGCCAGGGCCGCGGCCTTGAAAAAATCGCGGCGTTCCTCCTGCATGGTCGTCCCTCCGATCTCGAGTGCCGGCAAGGAGAGGGGGCACGGGGCCTCCCCTGCCCCTTGCCCTCCCGGCCTCATCCTTGCCCGGCTCACTCGCACTCGGGCCGGTCGTCGTACACGAGCTCAAACACCTCCGGGTTGAGCCCCTTGGGGGCGGGGGACCGTTTCACCGGCGAGTCCACCTCGACCGCGAATCGGGTGATGATCCACCGGCCGTCGCGCTTTTCCATCGATGCGTTGTACGTGCCGGTGGTGATCGGCTTCATGGGGGCGTTGGGCGGAGCCGCAGAGATCAGCATGTAGGTGCGCACCTCGGCCGTGGTGGCAGTCTGCTCGGCCACGTGAACGTTGCCCATCGTGTGGCGCCGCACCGTCACGTTCTTTTCGCTGCCCGGACCACGGTAGCGCAGGTTGAAAAATGCTCGGAACGCGTCCTTCCCTTTGGCCCGGATGTAACCGAAGCACGGGACCGTGGCCTCGAACACCACGTCGTCCGAAAACAGCTCGAAGTACTCGTCGTACCGGCCCTCGTCGAGCAGGAACGAGTAGGCGGTGATCAGGTTCACGATCGCTTGGCGGTCCGCGATGAACTGCAGGTCGGTGTTCACCTTGCCGGAGTAATCCGCCTCCATCATCTTGAACTTTTTGGGGCCGGGCAGGCGCTTTTGGAACGGGGTCGGCTCGGCCCACCTTTGCCCGGCTACAGCGCTACCCGACAGCAGCAATCCCGCCGAGGCGACCGCGGCGAGCACCGCGACAAAGCTCTTGATTCGGATCGGGGGTCGCATCTCTCTCCTCCTTCTGGGTTCGGCTCCGAGGAGCCCTGGATTTGGCCTTTCTGGGGACACGAAAGAGCAGATTCCGTGCCATCGCGCCACAGCCCTCGGAACCCGAAAAAACCGGGCCATGGCACCAGCCCCTTGTCTCCCCCCTCAAAATATGGCAGAAGCAACCATCAAGATCCGACGGAACCGTTATATATGAAGGCCACCGAGAGTCGAGGGATCCCGATGAAGAGCACGGAGGAGCACCCGCTTGAGGAGTTCACCCGGCAGGTGGTCACCAGCCGGACCCCACGCGGCACCCTCAACCGGATCTACCGATTCTTCAAAAAACGGATGCCGGTAGACCTTCTTCCGCTCTCGATCTTTGACGCCCAGCATGGGACGCTCCACTACAAGGCATTCGTCACGGACGACGGTCTGGTCCAGGCAGACGAGAAGATTAAACTTTCCTCGCAGGCCCGGGAGGCAGCGCGCCGGTACCTCGCCGCGAAAGTCACCCTCATCCCCGACACGAGCCGCAACCCTCTGTCCCTCGACGTGATCGGTCACATGGCCCTCCCCGCCCGGGCCTCCACCACTTTCACTCTGGTGCCGCTGGACGACCATCGGTACGGGGCACTGGGGCTGATTGCGTGGGGCGAGTTCAGCCAGACCGAGGCCCACCGCCAGATGGTTGAAAGCCTCTACGTCCCCCTGTCCGGGACGATCAGCCAGATCCTGGCGCACCTCGAGATCTCCAACCAGCGCGAGCGCCTCGCCCTTGAAAACAAGGAGATCCGGAAACGCCTCGCCTACCGCATCATCGGCGCCGACTCCGGCCTCCGCGACGTCATGGAGCAGGTCGACCGCATCGCCTCCCTCAACATCCCCGTGCTGCTCACCGGCGAGACCGGCGTCGGCAAGGAAGTGGTCGCCAACGCCATCCACAACCGCTCCAACCGCGCCGACGGGCCCCTCGTCTCCATCAACTGCGGCGCCATCCCCGAAAGCCTCGTCGAGAGCGAGCTCTTCGGGTATGAAAAAGGCGCCTTCACCGGCGCCCACACCCAACACCGCGGCTATTTCGAGCAGGCCGACGAGGGGACCCTTTTTATGGACGAGATCGGAGAGCTATCCCTGGGCACCCAGGTGAAGCTGCTGCGATTCCTCCAAACCTTGGAACTGCGCCGCATCGGCGGCAACCGCACCATCTCCGTCGACGTACGCATCGTCGCCGCCACCAACCGCGACATCCAAGCTCTGGTCCGCGAAAATCGCTTCCGCGAGGACCTGTGGTACCGCCTGAACGTGTTCCCCATCCACATCCCCCCCCTGCGCGAACGCAAACAGGACATCCCCGAGCTTGCCGACTACTTCGCCCACCGTCAGGCGGTCGAGATGAACCTGCCTTATGTCCCCTCTTTCGCTCCCGAGGCCATGGACCAACTCCGCGCTTACGACTGGCCCGGAAACATCCGAGAGCTCAAAAACGTGATCGAGCGCGCCCTGATCACTTGTCAGGGTGAGCCTTTACGCTTCCCCCATCTGTCCCCCCGCTTGCGCAACGGGGGCTCGCCCGCCCGCTGCTCCTGCTCCACGCCGGAAGGGTTCCCCACCCTCGATCAAATGATCGCGCGTCATATCCGGGAGGGGTTGAGGCTGGCCCGGGGCCGTATAGAGGGCCGTGGCGGTGCAGCCGAACTCCTCGGGATTCATCCGTCCACTCTCCGGGCCAAGATGCGCAAGCTCGGCATTCGGATCGAGCGAGTCGCCCGCTGAGTCCGTCCTGCAGGCGCACGGCCCCGGCCGTCACTCGATGGACGGGTAGACCTCTTCGGGCCGGTAGTACCCGCTGGTGCGCACCGCGACCGAGCGGAACCTCCAGCCCTCCGGCCCTTTGCGCAGCACGTAATCGTAGTACCCCGTCTGGACGGGCCGCGGCAGGGGATCGCCGTGGAGCGGCCGCTGCCAGAAGATGATCGCCATCGCGGAGCAGGACACCTGTGTCGGTGTCTGTTCGGTGACCACGATGTCGAGCATGAAGTGCTTGGTCTCGATCCCGACGGCTTGGAACATCCGGATCCGGTCCGCGGCGAACGCCGCGATCTTCTCGCGGCCCAGCAGCGAGATGACCGGTTTCTCCGCCTTGTTGATGAACGCCTCCCAACGCCCGTCCGGCTCGAACAACGCGGCCAGCCCCTCCGCATCCCCTCGGTCGAACCGGTGGCCGTAGGAGGCGATGGCCTCGTTGATGGCCAACCGATCCGCCGCCGGGAGCCCGCCGGCCGCGGCGACCTGGGAGATCAGGACGGGCACCAGCACCAGCAGCAAACGTCTCATGGGTCCACACCTCGCAGATGTCGGGTTGATCGGGATCCGGGATGCCGCTTCAACCAGCGGCGGCGCCCAGCCGGCCCGCCGCCTCCAGCTCGTCCGCCACGTGCCCGAGGCCCAGGGCCTCCAGGGTCGGCCGGGTGGGCCACCCGGTCTCCGGGTCCCAGCCCTCGAGCCGGTAGTAGCGGGTCTTCCACCGCTCCACCCCGTCCTCGGACAGGCGGCGCCCCATGACACTGCGGTACGCCCACGCGCCGTCCTCGTCCCGGGTGGGCCAGTGGTAGAACGGGAACCTGAACCTGTCGAAGGGGGTCTCGTACACGTACCGGGCGAACCGGGCCAGGTCCCGGTGCCGGCCCTGGAGGGTCCAGATCGCGTTCTGCAGGTTGAGGATCTTCCGGCCCCGCTCCAGCCCCTGCTCGAACGTGATCCCCTCGCCGGCCACCGCGTTCCAGAACACCTGCTCCCCCGCGTCGGGGGACGCGGTCGCGCCCCGCAGGTCCGGGGTCCGGCTGCTGTACAGGTTGGGCCACCGGAAGTCGCACAGCAGGGCCGAGTTCTTCCAGAACCGGTTGTAGTGCACCATCCACCGGACGAGCCGGGCCACCGCCTCGGAGTACATGTTGGCGTCGCCGTAGTCCAGCCCGGCGGGGTCCCCGGTGGTCTTCTCGGCTACCCGGCGGGCCAGGGTGGCCGCGTCGATCCGCGGCTCCCGCCCGTAGGCCAGGGCCATGTTCAGGTCCCAGAAGATGAAGTTGACGCCGTGGTCGTTGATGTCCCGCTCGGTGACGATCGTCGCGTACCCCCACTCCAGCTCGGCCCTGGAGTCGTACCCGTGCTCGGGCACCCCCCAGTACGGGAACGGCAGCAAGCCCTTCTCCCAGTCCTCCCGCCGGCCCCATCCGAGCGCTGCCGGCACCCAGCCGTCTGCCAGGTCCGCGCCGATGTCCCGGCGGGTGGCCAGGGCCTCGATCAGCTCCCGGGCGAACGGGAGGGACCCCAGGTCCTCCCACGGCAGGTCGGACCGGATCGGCCCGTCCCGTCCCATCAGCCCCCGCCGGTGCAGGGACTCCAGCCAGTGGAGCGCCCGGGACAGGCCGTAGGAGTTCACCCCGTACCGGTTGAGCCAGTCGCCGGCCCGGAGCACGATCTCCGCGACCTTGTCCTTATCCCCTCCGGCGTGGCGGGCGGCGAACGGCACGTACCACGCGGACGTGTTGCAGGTGACCTCGTTGCCGTACCCCACGGCGTACCGGGCCTTGCACCCGTTGATGCAACCGTGGCACGCACTCGTCCGGCGCTCGTCGGTGGGGTGCTTCACGAACACCACCGGCTCGGGCGCGCGGTCGAGGTTGCCCCAGGCGTGGAGGTCCGGGTCCTCGGCGTCGGCCGCGTACCGCTCCTTGGCGACGAACCGGGCCTGCAGCAGGGCCGCCGGGTCGGCCACCGGCACGGCCCCCGTTCCCACCACGCTGACCGCCTTGAGGTTCTTGGCCCCCCACACCGCGCCGAAGCCCCCCTGGCCGGCCGCGTTGCCCGCCCCGTGCACCAGGCACGCGTCGGCCACCCGGTTCTCCCCGGCCGGGCCGATCGCCAGCACCGCCGGCGGTTGGGTGGTCAGGCCCACCCGCTGCCCCTCCGGCACGGCCCGCCAGCCGTCGGTCGCCTCCTCTTCCGCGGCCACCCGCTCCTGGATCCGTTGCTGGGTGTCCCACGCGTCCCGCCCCCAGAGCCACGCCGCTTCGCGAAGAGCCACCCGGTCGTTCCGGATGTCCAGCCACACCGGAGAGGCGGCCCGGCCGGTGAGCACGATCCCGTCCCAGCCGGCCTGCTTGAGCATGGCCGCGAAGTGCCCGCCGAAGTTCGAGCGGGTGAACCAGGAGATCGGGTAGAACCCCACCCCGACCCCGCTCACCTCGCACCGCCCCCCGGCCGAGGGCACGTTGGTCCCGGAGAACGGCGAGGCCATCACGCAGCACACGTTCTCCGGCCGGCGACCGTCCCGGATCGTCTTGTCCCGGCATAGGTCCCAGAACAGGGCCGTGCCCATGCCGTAGCCGCCCCCGTACTCCCGGTACCTCATGGTGGGGATGCGTTCGAAGCGTCGGGCGCTCAGATCCACGTGCAGGATCTTTCCGGCAAAGCCGCTCATCGTTCCGCCATCCCGGGCGCCCGTTCACACCGCGCCGGCGCAGGAGCGGGCCTGGGCGAGCCGTTCCGAGATCAGGGCGTGCGCCGCGCGGCATCCGTCCACGTAGCAGCCTTCCCGCACGGCCTCGCGGATCCGGCCGGCGAGCTCGGTGTCGCCGAGCACGCCTCCGATCCACTCCACCAGTGTGTCGAAGTGCACCGCCGGAAGGCACCGGGCATCCGGCTCCAGAAGGGAACAGAGCTCCGGAAGGCTCGCCACCGGCGTTTCCACCACCCCGCGCGGGGGCACGAGCAGCCCGGCCCGCAGACGGTCTTCGTAACGAACGCCGAGCAGCAGCCGTTTCGCCAGCTCCGGTTCGGGGGCCGCAAGCGTTCTCATGGTCAAGCCTCCTCCCGGCCGAGTCGGCCGGCACGCTCGAGCTCGTCCGCCACGTGGGCCAGGCCGAGGGACTCCAGCGTGGAGCGCGTCGGCCAGCCCGTCCGCGGGTCCCAGCCCTCGAGCCGGTAGAAGTGCGTCTTCCAGCGCTCCACCCCCTCCTCGGAAAGCCGGCGGTTCAACACGCTGCGGTAGGCCCACGCTCCGTTCTCGTCGCGGGTGGGCCAGTTGTAGAAGGGGAAGTACACCTCGAACCGGTCGTAGGGCTTCTCGTAGATGAACCGGGCGAACCTCACCATGTCCCGGTGCCGACCTTGGAGGGTCCAGATCGCCTGGTTCAGGTTGAGGATCGCGCGGCCCCGCTCGAGCCCCTCCTCGAACGTGATGTCCTCGCCGGTCACCGCGTTCCAGAACACCTGCTCGCCCGCGTCGGGGGAGGCGGTGGCCCCCTCCAGGGTGTCCACCTGGGTGTCGTACAAGCTGGGCCAGCGCAGGTCGCAGAAAAGGGCCGAGTTCTTCCAGAACCGGTTGTAGTGCAGGATCCACCGGACCAGCCGGGCCACCGACTCCGAGTACATGTTGGCATCCCCGTAGTCCAGGCCCGAAGGGTCCCCCTCCAGGTAGTGCGCCATCTTCTCCCCTACGAGCCGGGCCATGGTGGCGGCGTCGATCCGCGGCGTGCGGCCGTAGGCCAGCGCGATGTTGACATCCCAGAAGATGATGTTCACGGCGTGGTCGTTGATGTCCCGCTCGGTGACGAGGGTGGCGTACCCCCACTCCAGCTCGGCCCGCGGGTCATAGGCGTGTTCCCCGTACCCCCAGTACGGGAACGGCAGGCGCCCCTGGTGCCAGTCGTCCTCCCGGCCCCAGCGGATCGCGGCCTGCACCCACCCGTCCGCCAGATCGGCGCCGATGTCCTGGCGGGTGGCCAGCGCATGGATGAACCGGCGGGCGAATTCCAGGGTGCCCAGCTCCTCCCACGGCAGCTCGGAGTGGATCCGACGACCAGGTCCCAGGACGCCCCGGTGGTACAGATACTCCAACCACTCCAGCCCCCGCTGCAGGGTGTACGAGTTGGCCCCGTACTGCTGGATGACGTCCGCCGATCGGAGCACGATCTCCGAGACCATCATCTTGTCGCCTTTGGCCACCTTCGCAGCGAACGGCGCGTACCAGTTCGAGGTCTGGCACAGGCTCTCGTTGCCGTACCCCACCGAGTAGCGAGCCTTGCAGCCGCTGACGCACCCGAAGCACGCGCTCGTCCGGCGCTCGTCGGTCGGCGGCGCCACGAACGGCCGGGAGTTGGGCACCCGGTTCAGCGTCCCCCAGGTCCCCAGGTCCGGGTCGTCCGGGTCGGCGGCGTACTTTTCCTTGGCGGTGAACCGGGCCCGCAGCAGGGCCGCCGGGTCGGCCACGTCCACGGTGCCGGTGCCCACCACGCTGATCGCCTTGAGGTTCTTCGAGCCCCAGACCGCGCCGAAACCGCCCTGACCCGCACCGTTTCCCGCACCGTGCACCAGGCAGCCGTGGGCGGTCTGGTTCTCCCCTGCCGGGCCGATGGCCAGCACCGAAGGGGGCTGGGTCGTCAGGGCGGCCCGCTCGGCCTCCGGTACGGCCCACCATCCGTCGAACGCGTCGGCCCCCGAGAGCACCCGCTCCCGGATCCTCTGCTGCGTGGTCCAGGTGTCCTTCCCCCACAGGTCCCGCGCGTCCCGGAGCGCCACGTGATCGTTGCGAACGTCGAGCCACACGGGCGAGTCCGCCCGACCGGTCAACACGATCCCGTCCCAGCCCGCCTGCTTCAACATCGACGAGAAGTGCCCTCCGAAGTTCGTCCGGGTGAACCAACCGACCGGGTACGGCCCCACGCCCGCACCGGTCACCTCGCACCGCCCCCCCGCCGACGGCACGTTGGTGCCGCAGAGGGGTGACGCCATGATCGAGCACACGTTCTCGGGCCGGCGCCCGTCCTGGATCGTCTTGTCCGGACACAGGTCCCAGAACAGGGCTGCGCCCATGCCGTGGCCGCCGCCGAACCGGCGGTAGCGCTCGGTGTCGATCCGCTCGAGCGTCCGGGACGTCAGGTCCACCCGCAGGATCTTTCCCGCAAAGCCGCTCATGCTCCGATCCGCGCTCTCAGGGTTTCGTGGTCATCCCCATCCGGGCCCAGCCCTCGCCCCGGAGGTTCACCCGATACGAGTCCAGCCGGTCCTGGTCGGGCATCTCGCGCACGAACGCGATCGCGTTCACCGGACACGCCCGCACGCACGCCTGGACCCCGCCCGGGCCCCCCTCCGCCTCCATGAACGGGGTGTCCGCACACAGGTCGCACTTCTGGGCCTTCCGGGCGGCCGTGTCCCACTGGATCCGCTTGGGGCTGTACGGGCACGCCTCCAGACACTGCATGCACCCGATGCAGCGGTCCGGATCCACCCGCCGGACCCCGCCGTGGGCCGGGTCGGCCCGGTTGGCGGACACGGGGCACGCCTTGACGCACGCGGCGTCCTGGCACTGGCGGCACACGAACACGGCCACGTCGTCCGGCCACCGGGCGAACGGGTCCTGCCGGATCTGGATCCGCGCCAGGGACAGGGACGCCCCGCCCGTGTGGGCCACGGCGCACGACGCCATGCACGTGTTGCAGCCCATGCACTTCTTGGGGTCCACCACCAGGAACCCCTCGGCGTTGGGGATCGCGATCCGGCCCCCCGGCCAGAGCAGCATCCCCCCGGCCGACAGGGCCACGCCCGTGGCCCCGAGGGCCTGGACGAACCGCCGGCGCGAGGGGTCTGCCGGATCTGCATGCGGCCCCCGGGTGCCCTTCCGTGCGGCGAGTTCCCGGAACCACGCGCCGTGGTGCGCCCGCGCGTAGGCCGCGGGCAGGTATCCGGTGAGCATGGACCGGAGCAGCGGCCAGGACCACGGCACCAGGGCACCGAGCACCACGTGCATCACAACGAGCACCAGCATCAAAACGGTGCCCGCGTCGTGCAGCCAGTGCATGAGGGAGATCAGGGGAGCGGGGAGGTCCGCGATGCGGGCAAAGACCTTGAAGAACCCGGAGACCACGAGAACACCGGTGACCGCCACGATCGGCACGAACGCCAGACGCTCCGAGGCCTGGTACTTTCCGGCTTCCACCGTCCTGCGGGTCAAGCGCAGCAGGTGGGCGTAGTGGACCGCCGCCCCCCGAAGGTCCTCGCCGATCCGCCCGGGCAGGTGCTCCCGCAGCCGCGCCGGCGAGCGCACCGTGTTGCCGACCCAGAAGAAGACCCCGAACAGGAAGAACAAAGCGGCCACGAAGTGCAGGTTCAGCAGGAACGCGGTCTCGGACGCGGTCACCACCTGCCGGGGCAGGCGGAACAGCCCCAGGGCGAACCCGGTGTACAGGAGTGCCACGCACGACAGCCCCACGGTCCAATGGGCCAGCATGGCGCCGGCGTCGTGCCGGAGCACCCGGTCCCCCTCCAGCCTCGGGTCGACCCGTTTGCAGAACGCGCTGGCCCAGAGCCCGACGAACGAGGCGAGCCCCAGGCCCCACGGGGCCGCGTCGAAGAACAGCCGGGTGGTCCGGCTCCCCAGGTCCCCCACGGGAACGTACACTGCGGCCCGCACGGCCGCCCAGAGCCCCAGAGCCGCCAGGACGGCCCCGACCCCCCATCCCAGCACCTTGCCTCGCCTGGACATGCGTCAACCCCTTCGAGAGGGCGGTCCCTGGAAGCACCCGCTCACAAGCGCGCGGCCTCCGTTCGCCGTTGGCGGGAGGGGGCTCGGCTGGCGAGAGTCGACTCGCCGCCGCCCCCGGCCTACCTGCCGGTGAAACGAACCGTCTCTCCTCTTTGCAGCTTTTCAAGGATGTCCCGATCCGCCTGGCCGCGCTCGAGCGCGGCCAGGTAGTACTCGAAGGCCCTTACCGGATCCCTCAGGTATGCCGTACCGAAAAACGCGGCCTTCTCGACCTCGAGCCCCTGCCGAAGAGGGAGGCTCCCCCCATGGCGGACGGCTTGCTTGATCCCTGCCACCGAGCGGGGCGGCCGCTTCGCCATGCGACGGGCAAGAGCGAGGGCCTCGTCCATCAGGGCCTCCGGCGCCACAACTCGGTGGACGAGGCCAAGACTCAAGGCCTCTCCGGGCCTCAACATGGATCCTTCCAGCATCAGCTCAATGGCCCGGCCGTGTCCTACCAACCGGGTCAGCCGCTGGGTCCCTCCAGCGCCAGGGATGATCGCCACCGTGATCTCCGGCAGACCGAACCGATAGTCCCCCTCGGCCATCAAGCGAAAATCGCACGCCAGCGCCAGTTCGGTCGCCCCTCCCAGAGCCTCGCCGCTGATCGCGGCGACCACCACCTTGTCCATCCGCTCCAGCCGACAGAACACCCGGTGGATGCATTCGAGGTCCACCACCCCGAACAGGGGGGTCTTGCGAAGCGCGGTCTCCACCGGTTCCCCGAGGCCGAGGCGGTCCAGGGTGCGTAGCAGCCGCCCCAGCAACAAGCATCCTTGCGTGTTGAGCCCTCTGAGAAAACGGGGTGTGAGCTGGAGCGGTCGGAACATCGCGAGAATGTCCCGGATCTCGTAGTGGGTGACGAACACGTGCTCCACCGCGCTGGTGACCACTATCGCCCGGATCGAAGGATCACCAGCCCAAACCCGGGTGACGCGGTCCAGCTCCCGGACCATCCCCGCTGTCATGAAGTTGTAAGGCGGGTTGTGAAATGAGATGACTCCCACATCGCCTTCCCTTTGGACCTTCAAAAACTCCAGATCCCCACCTCCGCTCTCCTCCCACCCCCGACGCCTCATGATCCCGCCTCTGCGGCTTTCTGTGGGGCAATGCCTGCCCCTGCGGCCCCTGTGTCCGATCGGTTCGGGAGGAGAAAGTGGGCGATGGCGGGCAGCAGGCAGATGGCGCCGATCATGTTCCACAGGAACATGAACGTGAGCAGGATCCCCATGTCGGCCTGGAACTTGATCGGGGAGAAGGCCCACGTCGCGACCCCCAGGGCCAGGGTGATCCCGGTGAAGGCCACCGCCTTGCCCGTGGTCTTCAGCGTCTGGTAGTACGCCGAGACCATGTCCATGCCCTGATCCAGGTACCCGGTGAGGCGGTTGTAGATGTACACACCGTAGTCGACCCCGATCCCGACCCCCACGGAGATCACCGGCAACGTGGCCACCTTCACCCCGATCCCCAGCCAGGTCATCAGCACCTCGCAGAGCAGGGAGGTCAGGGCCAGGGGCACGATGATGCAGACCGTGGCCCGGACGCTCCGGAACGTCAGGAACACCAGGAGGATGACCACCCCGTACACCCACAGGAGCATGGTCGTCTGGGCCTTCTCGATCTCGATGTTCGTGGCCGCCTCGATTCCCGCCGGGCCGGCGGCCATCAGGAATTGGCCCCCTTCGGTCTTGTTTTCCCGTGTGAACGTGTCCACCGCCGTCACCACCTCACTCAGGGTCTTCGCCTTGTGGTCGTTCAGGTAGACGAAGATCGGGCTCAACGTCCCGTCCTGGCTGGCTACCCCCGGGGGCAGCTGCATGGCCAAGCTGTCGAGGGTGATCTGGCTCCGGGGCAGGGTCCACCACTTGAAGTTGCCCTCGTTGTAGGCGGCGTTCAGGAGCTTCATGTAGTCGACGATCGACTGGGTCGATTGAACCCCGGGCAGCTCCTGGAGCCGGGCCTGGAGGTTGTCCGCGTCGACCAGGATCGGGTACTTGCTGTTCCCCTCGGGTGGGGTCTCGAGCATGACCACGAAGAGGTCGCTGGTGGTCGAGTAGTTGTCCACGATGAAGGCGTTGTCGAGGTTGTACCGGGAGTCGGGCCGGAGCTCCGGCGCCCCTCGGTCGAGGTCACCGATCTGCAGGCCCCTTCGGTACTGGTAGCCCCAACCGGCGGCCACGGCGACGATCGTCAGGACGACCACGGCCGGTCTGGGGCTGGCCAGCCTCGAGAGCATCCCCCACAGGGGATGGCGGTGCCCCTCCTCCTCTTCGCGCAGCAGCGCGATGCTGCGACGACTGACGCCGAAGTAGGACATCAGCAGCGGGAGGCAGATCAGCATGCCCAGGATGAGGACCGGGAAGCGGACCAGCGCACCCACGGCCATGTCCCGCAGCACGCCGATGTTGATGACGTAGAGCGTCGCGAAGCCCACCCCGTCGGTCACGAGGGCGCACAGGGCGGAGAGGTACAGCAGCCGAAAGGCGTAGCGGGCCGCGGTCAGCCTGCCCCGCCCCGCCATGGCCTGGTGCTTGATGCCGCTGATCATCTGGACCCCGTGACTGATGCCCACCGCGAAGACCAGGAACGGGACCAGCATCGAGTAGGGGTCGAGCCCGTAGCCGAAAAGCTTCAGGATCCCCGCTTGCCACACCACGGCCAGCAGCGCGCAGATCACGGGCATCACGGTCGAGCGGAGGCACCGGGTGTACACATAGAGCAGGACGGTGGCCAGGACGACGGTGACCAGGAAGAACCCCCCCATGGAGGCGGCGCCGTCCATGAGGTCGCCCACCAGCTTGGCGAAGCCGATGATGTGGATCTTGATCTTCTCGTTCTCGAACTTCTTCCGAACCAGCTCCTCCAGCTTGTGGGAGAAGTCCCGGTAGTCGAGCTTCTCACCGGTCTCGGGATTCAGCTCCTGGAGGGGAACGACCACCATCGACGACCGGAAGTTGTTGGCCACGAGCCTGCCGATCTCCCCCGAGCGCATGACGTTGCGTTTGAGCAGGGCGATGCTCTCCGGGGAGCCGTCGTAGGTGTCGGGGATCACCGGGCCGCCGTCGAACCCCTCCTCGGTGACCTCCTTCCAGCGTACGATGGGCATCCACAAGGACTTGACGCCGGAGCGCTCCACCCCCGGGATGAAGAAGACCTCGTCCGTGATCTCCTGGAGGGTCTGCAGGTACTCCGGGTCGAAGATGTCCCCCTGTGTGTTCTCCACCGCGATCCAGATGACGTTGCCGAGCCCCTTCAGCTGGTCCTTGTGCTTGAGGTAGTTCTGGATGAACGGGTGGTAGGCCGGAATCATCTTCTGGAAGCTCGCCTCGAGCTTCATATTGAAGGCCTGGTAACCCAGGAACACCGACGCCACCGCCAGCACGGTCAGCAGGGGGGCCCGGAACTTGAAAATGAGCCTCTCGACGAGCGGAGCCCGGGTGCCTTCCACTCGGCCTGGATCCTGATTTCCATGCGCCATCAGTTCATCTCTTCGTTTCGGGTCGAGCCCGGCTCCAAGCGGTACACGCCTTTGAGGCCCACCAGCACGAGACCGCCGTCAGGGGCCTCGGCAACGGCCATGCAGGCGGGGAAGCCGGTCTTGACGGGTTTGAGCCCGGGCCGGAGGGTGCTGCCGAGGTAGATCTCGCCCGCCATGCCCACCAAGACGAACCGCTGGCCGGAGAGCACGGCACCCCCGGTCAGGGCGGCCCCCTGACCGAGCCTCTGGTGCCGCCATGTGGCACCGTCGTCGTACGAGAGAACGAGATTGCCCCGCAGACCGAAACCGGCGACCATCGTTCCGGCAGGATCGGCCAGGGCGCTGAAGAACGAGCCGTGGTAGGGCGTCTCCACCGCCTCCCAATGCCGTCCGCCGTCGGCCGACCGGTGGGCCCCCCCCGCCTCGCCGAAGAGGAACGCCCGGTCGCGGGTCCTGGCCAGGCCGTAGAAGTGGTACCCCATCGGGTTGCTGATCCGGTCCAGGAGGGGCGTCCAGCTCTCGCCGCCGTCGGCGGTGCCCATGATGATTCCGAAGGCCCCCACGAGCAGCCCCTCCCGGGGGCTCGAAAAGGCCACGTCGAGCAGGGGCTGGATGGGGCCCTCCCGTCGGGTCTCCTCGAACCCCTTGAGGTTGACCTCGGCGTCCTCCAGAAGAGGCTGCAGACCCGCCTTCTCCTCCTCCGGTGCGGTGTCCATCCGTCGGCGGATCCCCTCGACCAGGGCCTGCATCGCCCGAACCATCTCTTCGTTGATCTGCCTGCCGTCGAGGACCTTCGTCCAGGTGACCCCCCGGTCGCGGGTGCGGAGGACCACGGACTCGTGCCCCACCGCCCATCCGGTCTGGGGCTCTGGGAAGCACACCGCCGTCAGGGTGGTCCGCACGGGGACCGAGGCCTGGGTCCAGGTCCTGCCGCCGTCGTCGGAGTACACGATCAGGCCCCGCTCTCCCACGGCGACCAGGCGGGAGCCGGCCCGGGTGACGTCCATGAGGGCGGCCCGCGCCGGCCGGGCGAACCGGAAGGCCGGTTGTCTCAGAAAGTCCCCGGCCAGGGAGGGCCCGGCCGACCCCAGCCAGAACAAGCCGACCATCACGAGAGAACAGGCCCGACGGGCTCCCCGGGCATCCAAAGCTGAGGCGATCAAGGCTCTCTCCATCACTCGAAAAAAGGGGCGACCCGCTGGCGCCCCCCGGAACCGGGCGGCCCCGGGGGGGCGCAGCGCGCCGGGTTGACCCGCCGAGGCCCGGGCTACCGCCGTCCCGTGCGGCGCAGCCACTCGGGGGTGAAGTTCTTGTCCGGCACCACCACGTCGTAACGCAGTGGGTTCTGAGTGCCGTTGAGGATCTTCACCACCGCGTAGTCGGGCCGGGTGAAATCGACCATGACCTCGATCTCCTTGACCACGGCCGGCAGGTTGTACCGGGACTTCATCAAGGCGAACCGGGTCCGCCACAGGGCCCCCCGGCGGTCCCACATGTCCTGCATCACCCCGCTCCAGCTGTCCTCGTCGATGTAGAACAGGCGTCGGCCGTAGACGTGCCGTTTTCCCTTCTTCAGGGTTGCCTCGATGACCCACACCCGGTGCAGCTCGAAACGCAGGTGGGCCGGGTTGATGTGCTTCCCCGTCAGGAGCTCTTCTTCCGTGACCAGCTCGGCCTTGTAGCAGTTGTAGGGGATGTACATCTCCCTCTTGCCCACGATCCTCCAGTCGAAACGGTCGAGGGCGCCGTTGAAGATGAAGGCGTCGTCATAGGTCTCCAGGCCGCTGGACCCCGGATTGGGGGTGTCGTAGGCCACGGTGGGCGCCCGCCGGACCCGGCGCTGCCCGGGCAGGTACTGCCAGGCCATGCGGGGGTGCTCCGACTGGTTCAGCGGGTCCTTCACCAGCAGCAGCTCCCCTTTGCGCCGGGGGGGCACGTCCTGCCGGGTGATCAGCTCGAAGTAGATACCGTCCCACCGGGCCGCATCCAGGTCCGGGATGTTCCAGGGGTTCTTCATCCATGCGTACCCCCCGCCGTTGCGGACCCGTTTGCCGTTGGGAAAGACGTTGGCCCGCAGGAAGTCCCCCTCGATGCCGGGCCCTTGCCAGGTCAGCAGGTGGTTGAACATCACCTCCTCGGCGCTCTGGGGGATCGGGAACGGTGTGCCCCCGGTGGCGCCGCGGTTGAGGAGCCCGAGCCGGTCCTCGGTCAGCTCCATCAGGGTGGCGTTGCGCTTGGTGCGCTCGAGCCACCAGTCCGGGTAGGCTGCCGTCCGGCGGGTGACGTAGACGTTGAGGTAGAACGTGTCCGGGAACTTCTTGAGCAGCGCCTTGAACCCTTCGCTGACCTTGTCCGCGTACTCGTCCAGGTTCGCGGCCGTGATCCGGAACAGCGGCTTGTCCTCGGGAAACGGATCGGGGTGGATCTCACCGGGCGTGAACCGGATGCCCTCCGGGATCCTGTCGAGACCGCCGGTCCACTCGGGAATGCTGCCGTCGGCGTTGCCGGCCTTCTCGGCACCGAACGGCGTGAGATCCTTGCCGAGCCGCGCGGCCTCCTCCGGCGAGACCTTGGCCGACCCCGCGCCGGAGGCGGCGACCACGGCAGCAATGGTGATCGAGCAAAGCAGCTTGCGCATGATGTGAGCTCCTTTCACTGCGGGATGGTTAGAAGGTGTACTTCAGGTTGACCCCCAACCAGTCCCGGTCGGCTTTGGGGTTGCGGTCGGTGTCGTGGAGGTAGTTGGTATAGGTGAAGTCCAGCTTCCACACGCTGTTGTAGGTAAAGTTCAGGCCGATGGCGAGGCTGTCCGAGTCTTCCATGAACGAGCCGGTGTAAGACGAGGTGCCTTCCGGGTTCACGATCAGGGTGATCGGCACGTCCAGGTCGAGCGCGGGCAGGACCTGGAAGTAGGTGAGGTTCAGCTTCACCGCGCCTCCCCAGGCGATCTTGTCGTTCGCCAGCTCGGCGGACGAGTACCCGTTGACGCGGTCCATGCCGACCTCCCAGGTCAACGTGCCGGCATCGGACAGGAAGGTCTCCCCCCACAGGTGCAGACCGTTCAAGACGGCGCGCACCATGGCCGCCTTCTCGTAGTCGATCTTCAGCAGGTTCGCCGGGTTCGAGGAGTTCACGGCCACCGGGTAGTCCCACCGGTACACGATCTCGGCACCGATGTTCGCGTCCCCCACCGCCCCGCTGACGCTGAACCCCACGAGCTGCACGTTCTCGGCGTAGTCCAGGTAGTAGGACGACCCGTCCACGTAGTCGAGCTGGGCTGCGGTCTCGGCGGTCAGGCCGGGGACGGCGCCCACGAGATCGCTCCACGGGCCGCCGTGGGGGCTGTTGTACGAGCCGCCGGTGGGGCGGAACTTCACCATGGGGATCTTTTCGGTGTAGTTCAGGTAGTACAGACCGAACTCGGTGCCTTCGAGCGCTTCGGAGTAGTACCGAGTGGAGACGCCCCACTCACCGGTGTCGGCAGGCTCGTGGTCGTCCACGTGATCGATGCTCAGGTTGCCGACCCCCGGGATGGGCACGAGAATCGTCTCGCCCGCCTCGAACAGGAAGTCCGAGGTGCTGAAAAACGTACCCGCCTCGTTGAGCCGGGTCTCGTCCCACTCCCACTTGTAGAAGCCCGCCAGGGTGAACACCTCGGCCAGGGTCGTCTGGGCGTACACCTGCCCGGTCGGCAGGAACACCTCTTTCAGCTCGGTGCCGGGGGTGTTGAGCTTCGTGGCGTCTAGCGGATTCTGGGACGTACCGACACCGCCGATCAGGAACAGACTCTCCCCCCAGTTCACCACCTGCCGGCCCACCCGCACCTGAGTGGGCGCCCCGGCCGGCTCGAACTCCCCGTAGAGAAATGCGTCCAGCAGCTCCACCCGGGTCCCCACCGACCACTCGACGTCGTCATTGAACTTTTTGGAGTCGTCGAGGGAGCCGCCGTTCCCCTGGAACGAGTTGTGGGTGCCGGGCGAGTCGTTGTTGCTCTTGCCCATGTACACGAAGTCGTAGAACGCGGTCCCCCGGACGAACACTCCGAAGTCCCGCCACTGCAGGTCCGCCTCGCTCAGCAGGGAGAACCGGTTGGCCACCGGGTCCCACCGCTCGAAGCTCCGGTTCCCGTCATCCTTGTTGACGTCGTTGTTGAGGCCGGTGAGGCTCTGGCCCGCCGCACGCACGGCAAACCCGTAGGAGACCGTGGTCTCCCAGTCCAACCTCGCGTCGTTGGAGAGCTGCACCCCAAACGCCGCGGCCCGGGGCGCTGCCGCCAACGTGAGCGCCAGGACCCCTGCCACCGCCGGCCCGCACCCCCGCCACCCCTGCAACCGCCCGTGTCTCCCGTTCATCCCTTCCTCCTCTCCACCTGTGGATTGTTGCGCCGCTCCGTTTGCCGGACCCTGGTCCCAGGTTCCAGCTCCCACTTGCTCAGGCTTCCCTCGCCAGCACGTGTACGCATCCGGTGGCCTCCTCCCACCCGAGGATCCCTCCCAGGTTCACCGCGAGTCCCACCCGGGCGTTCTCCACCTGCCGGCGGCCCGCCTCGTGGCGGAGCTGGGTCACGATCTCGTGGACCTGGGCGAGCCCGGTGGCAGCCACGGGATGCCCCCGACACTCCATGCCGCCGCTCGGGTTCACCGGGATGCTGCCCCCCAGGGTGGTGGCGCCGGAGACGGCGAACGGGCCCCCCTCCCCTTCGGGGCAGAACCCCAGGGTCTCGGTCTGCCGCAGCTCTCCGTACGCCGTGGCGTCGTGCAGCTCGGCCACGTCGATGTCGTCGGGGCCCACCCCGGCCTGCCGGTAGGCCGTGCGGCCGAGACGTTGGCAGAGGTCCTCGCCGGTCAGGTCCCGCTCGCTGCCCTGGCCGTGCACCGAGGCCAGGACCCGCACCGGCCGGGCCGACCCGAGACGCGGCAGGGTGGTGGACGAGCACACCACCACGGCTGCCGCGCCGTCCCCCAGGGGGCTGCACATGGCGCGGGTGAGGGGATAGGCCACCTCCTGGTCCGCCAAAATCTCCTCAACGGTCATCGCCTGCTGGTACTGGGCCCGGGGGTTCAGGGCGCCGTGGAGGTGGTTCTTGGCCGCCACGGCGGCCAGGTGCTCCCGCGTGGTGCCGTAGGTGTGCATGTGCCAACGGGCCAGGGCCGCGTACATTTCCAAGAAGACCGAGGTCTCCCGCCCCGGCTCCGTCGAGCCCCGGCGGCGCGGATCCACAAGAGGGAACAGCGTCCGGAACTCCTTCAGACGCTCCTCCAGCTGCCTGGCGTCCGTGCCCGTGGCGAACACCGCCCGGAGCTTCTCCCGGTCCTCCCAACCCATCTTCTCCGACCCCACGGCCAGCACCACGTCGTGGAGGCCGGCGGCCACGGCCACGCACGCCAGATGCAAGGCCACCGCGCCCCCGGCGCAGGCGCTCTCCACGTTCACGACCGGTACCCGGTCGATCCCGGCGGCCCGCATGGCCACCTGCCCCCTCAGGCAGTGCTGGCCCTCGTGAAGGCCCCACAGGGAGTTCGCGAAGTACACGGCCTCGATGTCGTGCCGGTCCAAACCGGCGTCGAGCAGGGCCAGGGCGGTCGCCTTCTCCGCCATGGACCTCACGGTCTCCGCCCGGTGCTTCATGAACCGGATCTGCCCCACGCCGATGATGTGGACGCCCTTCAGGGAAGGTCGAGCGCCACCGCCGCTCCGCTGGGGCCTTGGTTCTTCACTTCTGCTCATATCGCCGCTCGAACACCTGCCCCTTGTAATGACTGCGCTCCAGGCTGCCCGGCTCGGCCCACAGGATCTGGGGCCGGATCTTCAGCTTCTTGCTCATGGCCTCCACGATCTCGGCCTCCAGGGCCTCCAGCTCGGCCCCTTCGATCCCGGCCGCGTGCTCCACCCGGATCTTCAGCGGCGGCACCACCCGTGGGGGCTTCTCGTCGAGCACGATCCGGTGCTCGCCGGTCACCCTGGGCACGAACTCGTTGATCACCCCCTTGATGTGGCTGGGGTAGACCATCACGCCCTTGACCTTGAGCATGCTGTCCGCGCGCCCCGTCACCCGGTAGCGGAAACCGGTCCGGCCGCAGGCACACGGAGAGGTCTCCACCGTGTGAATGTCGCCTAGGGTCTGGCGCAGCAGGATCCACCCATCCCCCACCAGGGAGGTGAAGTACGCCACCCCACTCGCCCCGTCCTCCAGGGGCACGGGCGCGCCGGTCTCGGGGTCCACGAGCTCGTAGTACACGAGGTCGTCCACCAGCCAGTGCATGCCCTGGTACTCCTCGCAGTCGCACGAGAACCCGAAGCCCGCACCCGCATCGTAGGCGCGGCAGCCGTAGGCCCCCTCGAGCTTGCGCCTCACCGCCGGGATGCCGGCCCCGGGCTCTCCGCCCAGGATGAGGGCCTTCCAGTCGAACACCCCGATCTCGCACCCGGCCAGCTTGGGTGCCTGCTCGATCAGGTACTCGGCCAGGGAGGGGGTGCCGATGTAGACGTTGCCCCGGAACAGCCGCTGCATCAGCAGGATCCGCTCGCTCTTGGCCTCTGCCCCCACCGGGATCATGGTCATCCCCGTCTTGTTCTGGATCGCGTTCATCGTGGGCACGCCGGCGATCACCATGGACAGGGCGAAGCAAAACAGGGCGCGGTCCCGGCTCCCCAGGCCGGCACGCCACATGCCCCGGGCCATCATCTCCCCCCAGAGCTCGTTCATGTCGAAGTTGGTCATGGGGTAGGGCGTGGGGACCCCTGTCGTACCGGTGGTGGTGGCGATCCAGTCCAGGTCGGTGGAGTTGACGATCATGATCTGGTCGAGGGCCTTGAAGTAGTCGCCACCGCAGTCTTGGACGAGCTTGACGAGCCGGGCCTTGTCGAACAGCGGCACCTTCTCCTTGAACTCGTCGAAGCCCGACAGGGTGTCGGGATCCACGTCCTTCAGGTCCTCGGCGTAGAACGGCGCATGGGCCTTCAGACGACGAAGCATCTCCTTGAGCCGTCCGAGCTGGATCTTCTCCATCTCGGGCGTGTTCAGGATCGATTCCATCTCCATGTTCCAGTAGGGCCGTCGGTCACTCATCGTGTGCCTCCTTTTTCGGACCTCTCCCGCCTCTGCCACGGAGCCCGGCGGATCAGTCCCCCGTGAACAGCCTGGGCGGCGCCAGCTCGCCCCGGTCGATCTCCTTGAACCTTCCGGAGAAGTGCGGCGGCTCCACCGCGGTCACGGCCCCCACGGGGCAGATCGCGATGCACGCGCCGCACAGGATGCACTCGTTGTGCTCTACCGGGACCATGCACGCCGTCTTGTCCACGAGCTCCAGCGAGCTCGCCGGGCACGCCCTGACGCACAAGCCGCACCCGGTGCACGCCTTCCCGTCCACGGAGACGATGCCGGGTGAGACCTGACTCTTGTCGCCGAAGTCGGGAATGCGGCGGCGCTCCGAGGCCGGGAGCTCCCGGTCGGCGCCCTCTGCCCACAGCGTTCGGCACACCCCGTCCTCGTACCAGTCCACCGGGTGCTGGGGGCGGGGAACCATGCCGTCGGGCTCTCCCAGGGGGAACCCGATGCCGATGGAGTTGGCGAACGCGTAGGGGTAGGCCACCCCGAGGCGCCTCTTCCACTTCTTCGTGTACTGGAACGCGAGCTTGGTGAACCCGACCCAGCAGGTACCGAGCCCCAGGGAGTGGGCCGCCAGCACCATGTTCTGGCCCGCGATGCCGCAGTCGAGCTCGGGGCTGGAGATCCCCCGGACGTCCTTGAGGATGATGATCACCGTGGGCGCGCCGTGGTACAGGCCGAGCTTGCCGTCGGCGATCAGCCGCACCGCGCCGAACGGGGTGGGGTGCAGGTCGCGGGGCTTCAACCGGATCATGAGGTGGGCCAGGAGCCGCTTGCCCGGGCTGCCCGTGCCGCGGTAGTCGAGGAGCCGGGCCAGCCGCGCGGACACGGCGCGAACGTCCGCGCTCAGCTCGTCGATCATCTCCCGATCCCGGAGCACCAGAAACTTCCAGGGCTGGCAGTTGCCCGCGGACGGGGCGAACCGGCCCGCCTCCAGGATGCGCTTCACCATCCAGCCGGGAACCTGGCTCTTTTTGTACCGGCGCACGCTCCGACGGGCGAGGATGATCCGCTCGGTTTCGGTGTGGGTCTCCCGGGCGTGCTCTGCCGGTGCAGCCTGCGTGTTTCCGGAACGGTGATCTGTCATGGTCGGAGCCTCCCGTCAGCCCAGGGATCGACTGCCATGATCCCAGGCTACCCGGGGGGCTGGGGGGGAACACTGTCCTCACGGACAGTTTTCCCGCGGGCCACCTGTCGGATGGGTCAGGGAAAGGGAATCGAGGCGGGAGATGGGGCGCGGGAGGGCTCGGGGAAGGGGCGTCACCGACCGGGGGCGGGGTCCGGCGGGAACACGCGGTGCCAGTCCCTCTTCATCTCGATCACGACCCAGCCGTCGGCGCGGGCCGCGTCCAACGCGAGCCGACGGCCCCAACCGGACCGGATCGGGGTCACGGGAAAACCTTCTCGATTTCTGCCGCGTGCTAGCGAACCCGTTCCACGTCTCCGAGCCCCCACGTCCTCTCGAACACGGGCCTCTGGGGGCCGAACAGGCGCAGGGCGACCCAGAACCTCTCCCCGGTGGGGATCCAGTTGGTCTCGTGGCCCGCCGGAGGACTCGGTGCGAAGTACAGGTCCACGGACCCGTCCGCGTTCCACCGGAGGGCGCTCCGGTCCAGGGACGAGACCCCCACGCGCTCCGCTCCCTCGATGAACGCGTGCGTGCCAAAGCTGTACACGGTAACCGACCAGAAGTCTCTGGCCGGGACGTCGGCGGGCATCCGCAACCGGTATGTGGCGTTCCCGGCGAGGGGAAGGCCCCGGTCGTCGTAGAGGGTGGCCAGGTAGAAGCTGCTCCTCCCAAGCTTCTTGGGCATGAACGTGGCGAAGTGGTACAGGTTGGCCCGCTCGTCGATGAGCATCTTCGTATCGGTCACGAACGGCCACCCGGCCCGGGCCTGGTCCATGGGCAGATCGAACACCGACCACCGGGTCCCCGGAAGGTAGCTCCGGAACGCCCGGTTCACGAACAGCCACTGGAGGTAGCGATTCGCTTCGGCGGCGGCCGTCTCGAGAATGCGTCTCAGGCGCGCGTCCGGCGCGAACGGCTTCTCCTTCTCGATGCCGATGGCGCACAGCAGCCCCATCATCGCCAGGTCCTGCTCCAGGACCGGCTCTTCACGGACCACCTCGGCGATCGTCTCGAAGAACGACAGATCGTACCTGGGCAGGGTGTCCCACTCCCTGGGATAGGCGTCCAGGAAGCGGGTCTCGGGCGGGGCATCGGCCTGCCCGAGCGGGTACACCTTCAGGCTCTTGGAGTAGGCCACGACGTCCTCCAACGACGCGCCCGGGCCGGCGACCGGGCGGAGGGCGCCGTAGACCGCGTAGCTGCGGGGGCGGAACACCAGGTAGCCCGACTCGGGCACCGTGCCGCCGTACCCGGGGGGAAGGAACAGGTACCTGCCTCCCCGACCCCGGTCGGCCCCCTGGGGGCCCACGTCGGTGAGCGGGTACTGCCACACGTCCACGAAGGAGCCGAAATACTTTACCTTATCCGTCGCGGCGGGGATCTCCACCACCAAGGGCCCTTCCCGGGTCGTCAGGGGGAGGACTACGTAGGGCGTCTGGTTGTTCGCGGTGAGGAGCCGGTGGCGCGACTTTGCCGGGGCGGAAAAGTACACGACCTCGTTCCAGTCGCCCCCCAGATCCCGGCGGGTCGCCGTGAGGAAGCCCCGCAGGCCCACCAGGGGCATGGCCCACACCGCGGCTTCCACCGCCCGCCGGAACAGCATCCGCTCCTCGGGGCCGGCTCCGTCGCCGCCGGCCGCGGACGGCCCGGGCGCCGACGTGAGCGTGAGCGCGGCGAGCCCCGCGGCAACCCATCTCAACGGCTGGTGCATGATGGCTCTCCTCCCTGCCGCTCTGCCCCTTCGGCAAGGGCCCAACCGGCGACCCCGTCTCCCGGGCCGGGCGAGTGTGGATCGCGGAGGCTCACCGCGCCACGGGCACCGCGGCAGGGAAGACCCACTCCCCGTTCAGGACCTGCGGCCGCGGGCGGTACAGGCGCACAATGTAATGCCAGCCCTCCACGATCGGTAGGAAGTTCGGCTGATCCGGATCTCCGCCGAAGTGGATCGTGACGCTGCCGTCCGCGTTCTTCTCGGCGGTCACGTTGTTGTACGAGTAGGCGTTGTACGGGTTCTTGAACAGGAAGCGGTTCGCGTCGTACACCGTGACGGACCAGAACCCGTCCACGGGCACGTCGGCGGGCACGTGGAGGACGTAGGGGGTCTTGCCGTCGTTCTTCTCGGGCGTGACCGGCAGGTACAGGGCGTCGCGGCGCTGGAGCCCCCCCCAGCCCAGGGCCACCCCCATCAGGTTGTCCAGGTAGCTCACCCGGCCCTTCTCACCGAAGAGCCGGGAGCTGTCCTTCACCGTGCTGCCCAGCACGTTGGCCGCCTCGCGCAGCCGCAGCACGGTCTGGACGTCCCAGTCCGGGAGCTCCAGCACCCCCGGGTCGGCCTGCTCCACCCTTACGGCGTCCTGGAGGGCGTGGGCCTGGCGCATGTCCTCCGGGTCGTTGGGATCGGCGAACACCCGGATCCCCAGCATGATGTACCGGGTGCCGGCCTGCTCCCGGGTGAACGTCCAGGTCCCGGGGCCATACTTGGCGGGCGGGATCGAGTGGTCCTGGCTGACCATCTGGAGCGACATGTACCGCTCCCCGGGGTCGGGCAGGGTGACCGTCACCGGCGTGGTCAGGTCGAACACGCCGAAGGAGTAGATCGTGTCCCGGTTGCCGCTGTGGGTGACCTGTCGGTCCACCGGGTAGTGCCGGCGGGTGTGGACGAGCCGACCGAAGCAGCCGAACTTCTCCGCGTACCCCTTGAACTGGAGGTCACTTTCGGCGCGGACGTAGCTGTACACGTCCACCGGCACCGCGCCGGCACCGGCCCTCCCGGGCCCGGGCGCGGCCGCCAGGGCCAGCGCTGCCGAAGCGATCATCAGGGACCACCTGCGTCGTGTCGTCGTGGGCATGGCGACTCCTTCTCCCGGGGGCCTGCTACCCCCTCAGCTCCCGCCCGAAGATCGTGCGCGACAGGATCATGCGTTGAACCTCGAAGGGACGTACCGGAGACCTAGCCCGCATTATTCATGAAGCCTTCTGCTGCAACCGCCGATTGCACGCCATCTCGGGGCGTGCTCGCGCCTCGGGGCTCGACGTACCGTCCCGTACGCCTGCGCCCCTCGTGCGCTCG
>JALUTY010000060.1 GCA_027021615.1 bacterium
CTTCTCCACAGTCCAGGGGTGCTCCAGGCCCAACAGGTGCTGGTACAGAGTCGTATCGCGCATGGTCCGCCTCCTTTCGGCGAACCACACTACCGCGATCTCTACCCACTAGAAACCCGGAAGAACCCCCCGGGGAGGCGCGTGGGGCGGCGGGGTGGGCTACGGCCCTGAAACGAAACGGCCGCAACCATCCCGAGGGATGGATTGCGGCCGTTGGGTGCTGGTGGTCGGTGAAGTGCTTGCCCATCGCGCCCCCCTGTGGCGTCGGAGCCCTTCAACACACCGTTTCATAGCAACTCTCGCCCCGTGCTGTCAACGCCCGGCCGCCGGCGATCGCTTTCCGGCCGTGCGCCTCTCCCTTCGCCCGACCTCGGTAGGGGGCCCTCGGCCACTCCGGGGGACGAAGCACGGGGTCTCGGTGGTGAGAGGGCGGGCCAGGCCGGGCGTTCTTGCGGCTTGCGGCGCCCGGAGTACACTTCCATGGAACTTCCGTTAGGACGCTAGGACGCTGGGAGGCTGGGAGGCTGGGAGGCTGGGAGGCTTGAAAACCTCTCTGCTTTCCAAGCGTTCCAAGCATGACCAGGCGTCTTTGGCCTCACCTCACGGTTCAGGGAAAGCTACTCTCCCCGTTGCAGGGCCCCGCAGGGGCCTGACGGGGCTACACGACAACTCGGGGCCTATGGTCCGCTGGGACGTGGGGACGAAAGGATGCCAGGTTCCTGGCGGTTGAGCAGGCCCGCGTGGGGGAGCACACGTGACGTTGGGCCTTCGGCCCAAAGACCCCTGAGGGGTCTACCCCACCAACGGAGGAGGAGCCCCGTGATCGAACGCGTGGTTGACCCGGTGTGCGGCAAGCCGGTGGAGAACCCGGACACGGCCCCCAGCACGGAGTGCAGGGGCGAGACCGTGTACTTCTGCTCGGTGTCGTGCCGGGAGAAGTTCGTGTGCGAGCCCACGAAGCGTCTGACGGACTACCTGTTCGACGTGATCATCATCGGCGGGGGGCCGGCCGGCATCTCGGCCGGCATCTACGCCGCGCTCACGGGGCTGGACACCCTGTTCCTCACCAAGAGCCTGGGGGGCCAGGCCTGGGACTCCACGGCCATCGTGAACTACCCCGGCTTCGACCTGATCACCGGCCCCGAGCTGGTGGACCGGTTCCAGAAGCAGCTGTTCGAGAGCCTGAAGCTCTCGCACCAGATCTGCGGGGTCACCTCCGTGGAGAAGCACGGCGGGGTGTTCGAGGTGCGCACCGACGACGACCGGACGTACCGGAGCCGCACCGTGATCCTGGCCACGGGCATGAAGCGCCGCCGGCTGGGGATTCCGGGCGAGCAGGAGTTCTTGGGCCGGGGCGTGCTGGAGTTCCACGCCCTGGCGGCGAACCGGTACGACGGCACCGAGGTGGCGGTGGTGGGCGGGGGGAACTCGGCCGCCCAGGCCGCCCTGGGCCTCGCCGAGGAGGGGGCCCGGGTGACCCTGGTGACCCGGTCGTACCGGGCCGACGAGTACCTCAAGGAGAAGGTGGCCGCCTCGGACGCGATCGTGGTGCTGCAGAACCGGACCCCGCTGCGGATCGAGGGCACCGACCGGGCCGAGGTGCTGGTGGTGCGCAACCAGGACAACGGCGCCGAGGAGGTGCTGCCGGTGGAGGCGGTGTTCGTGGAGATCGGGCTGGTGCCCAACAGCGACCTGGTGCGGGACCTGGTCCACGTGAACGAGCGGGGCGAGGTGGAGATCGACGGCAACTGCCGCACCGGCCTGCCGGGGCTGTACGCGGCGGGCGACGTGACCAACACCTTCGGCAAGCGCATCCTCATCGCGGCCGGCGAGGGGGCCAAGGCGGTCCTGGCCATCGAGCAGTTCCTGAAGGGCCGGAAATCGTGAGTCGTTGGCAGTGGGAGGGAGAGGGGGAATCCTTTGGCGTTGGCGGATCGCCAGCCTCCTAGCCTCCTAGCCTCCCGGCCGCCTCCCTCACCCGCTCCCAGTCGAACAGGGGGCCGGGGTCGCGCTTGCGGCCCGGGGCCACGTGCTCGTGCCCCACGATCCGCTCCGGCCGGATGGCGGGGTGGGCCCGCATCAGCTCCGCCAGGAGCCGGTCCAGGGTCTGGTACTGGGGCTCGGTGTAGGGGGTGACCTCGTCCCCCTCCAGCTCGATGCCCACCGAGAACCGGTTCACGTCGGGCATCCCGTCGAGCACGCTCTCGCCCGCGTGCCAGGCCTTGCGGTCGGTGTCCACGAACTGCACGCACCCGCCCTGCCGATCGATCAGGAAGTGGGCCGACACCCGCAGGTCCGCGATCTGCCGGAAGTAGGGGTGCAGCCCGGGATCGAGCCGGTTCTGGAACAGCGCCTCGATGTGGCCCCCGCCGAACTCGCCCGGCGGCAGGCTGATGTGGTGGAGCACCACCGCGTCCACCTCGGCCCCGCCCCGGTCGGACGCGTTGGGGCTCGGCACCCACCGGGCCCAGGGCACGATCACGGCCGCTCCCCCGACGGCCCGGCCCGGGGGTCGAGCCGGTCGCGCAGCACGTCACCCAGCACGTTGATCCCCAGCACGGCCACCAGGATCGCCAGGCCCGGGAACAGGGCCAGGTGGGGCGCGAACAGCAGGTAGTCCACCCCCTGGCTCAGCAGCCCGCCCCAGGTGGGCACGTCCTGCGGCCCGAGCCCCAGGAACGAAAGGGTGGACTCGGCCAGGATGGTGCCGGCCAGGCCGAACGTGGCCTGCACGGCCAGCACCCCCACCAGGTTGGGCAGCAGGTGGCCCAGGGCGATCCGCACGGGCCCGGCGCCCAGCACCCGGGCCGCGGTCACGAACTCCCGCTCCCGCAGGGACAGGACCTCGCCCCGGACCAGGCGGGCGAACCCCACCCATCCCATGGCACAAAGAGCAATGATCAAATTGCGAAGACTCGGCCCCAGCACCCCGGCCAACGCGATCGCGAGCAGGATGCCGGGAAACGCCAAGAGGATGTCCACCACCCGCATCAGGACCTCGTCCACCCATCCGCCCCGGTACCCGGCCCACAGCCCCAGCCCCGTGCCCACCACCAGGCTCACGCCCACCACCGAGAACCCCACCGCCAGGCTCACCCGGCCGCCGTAGAGGATGCCCGCCAGCACGTCCCGACCCAGGCGGTCCTGGCCCAGGGGGTGGGCCCGGCTCGGCCCCTCGAGGGTGCCGTCCAGGTCGATGGCCTGGGGGTCGGCCGGCGCCAGCACCGGGGCGAGCACGGCGCCGGCCACCAGAAGCGCCAGGCACCCGGCTGCGGCCAGCACGAACACCCGGCCGCCCGGGATCCGGCGCAGCGCGGTCGCGATCCCCCTCATCCCCGCACCCTCGGGTCGGCCCACCGGTAGGCCCAGTCGGCCAGCAGGTTCACCCCCACGTACCCCAGGCTGATCACCAGCACGCACCCCTGCACCAAGGGGTAGTCCCGACCGTGGATGGCCTGGAGCAGCAGGGTGCCCAGCCCGGGCCAGGAGAACACCGCCTCGGTCACCACGGCCCCCGAGAGGAGGGACCCCATCTGCAGGCCCAGCACGGTGATCACGGGCAGCAGGGCGTTTCGCAGGGCGTGGACCCACAGCACCCGGCCCTCGCCCACGCCCCGGGCCCGGGCCGCCGTGAGGTACTCGGCGCCCAGCACCTCCACCAGGCTCGACCGGAGCATCCGGGTCAGCATGGCCGCCAGGGCCGTGCCCAGGGTGACCGCGGGCAGCACCAGGCTGGCCCACCCCGCCCGGCCCGACACGGGGAACCACCGGAGGTGCACGGAGAAGGCCAGCACCAGGAGCGGCCCGAGCCAGAAGTTGGGGATCGACACCCCCAGCAGGCTCGCCACCAGGCTTCCCCGGTCCACGGCCGTGTCCTTGCGACGGGCCGCGGCCACCCCCAGGGGCACGGCCAGGATCAGGGCCACGGCCAGGGCGGCCGCGGACAGCTCCAGGGTGGCCGGGATCCGGGCGGCCAGCAGCTCGGCCACGGGCCGGCGGTAGAGGATGCTTCGGCCCAGGTCGCCCCGGGCCACCCCGGCCAGGTACCCCAGGTACTGCTCGGCCAGGGGCCGGTCGAGCCCCAGCTCGGCCCGCAGGGCGGCCTTGTCGGCCGGGTTGGCGGTCTCGCCCAGCATCACGTCCACGGGGTCGCCCGGCACCAGGTGCACCAGCAGGAACACCAGGGTCACCACGCCCAGCACGGTGGGCACCAGGGTCACGAGCCGCCGCCGGATCACGGCGCCCCCTCCGGCCTCACTCGGGCCAGGCTGGTGTACTCCCCGCCGGGCAGGGGCTCGAACCCGGTGTACCCCCGGCGCAGCACCACCACGTTGTCGAGCCACCACAGGCTCACGTACACGCAGTCGCGGGCCACGGCCTCCTGGATGCGGAAGTACAGCTCCCGCCGCCGCTCCGGGTCGGTCGTGCGGCGGCTCTCGTCGATCCAGGCGTCCACCTGCGGGTTCCGGTACCGGCCCCGGTTGGCCCCCCGGGGCGGCACCGAGGCGGAGTGGAACAGGTAGTGGAACACGTCCGGGTCCCGAAGCCCGATCCACCGCAGGCTCATGAGCTGGAAGTCGCCCCTTTTGACGTCGGAGAAGAAGGTCCCCCACTCGAAGCTGCGCACCTCCACCCCGATGCCCACCCGACCGAGCTGCTCGGCGATCACCCGGGCCACCTCGTTGGCGGTCTTGTCCGTGCTGGTCTTGTAGCTGAGCCGGAACCGCACGGCCGGGCCCGGCCCGTCGGGGTCGGGGTAGCCGGCCTCGTCCAGGAGCTGCCGGGCCCGGTCCGGGTCGTAGGGGTAGGTGGGCACGTCCGGGTTGTGGGCCCAGTGCTCCGGGGGGAACAGGGTGGTGGCCGGCCGGGCCAGCCCGTCCAGGGCGAACCGAATCAGGGCCTGGCGGTCCACGGCGTGGGCGATGGCCCGGCGGACCCGCACGTCCTTCAGGATCGGGTCTTCACAATTGAAACCGATGTACTGATACGAAGTCCCCGGCGACACGATCACCTGGAGATCCGGATCCCGGTTCAGGAACCGCACGCTGTAGGGGGGCACGGCGTTCTGGAGCAGGTCCAGCCCGCCCGAGCGGATCTCCAGCAGCCGGGTGGTGGCGTTGGGAATAATGCGGAACCGGATCCGCTCGAGGGCCGGTGGCCCCTCGAAGTGCTCCGGGAACGCCTCCAGCACGATCTCCTCGCCCGGCCGGAAGGCGGCCAGCCGGTACGGGCCGGTCCCCACCACCCGATCGCCCAGGTCCTTGCGGTTCGCCAGGCCCTGGGGCAGGATGCCCAGGGTGAGCAGCGAGGGGAACGACACGTAGACCCGCTTCAGCCGGAACACCACGGTGTAGGGGTCGGGCGCCTCGACCGACCGGAGCGGCTCCAGGGCCCCGGCCGCCGGGCACCCGTGGGCCGGGTCGGCCACGTACCGGTAGGTGGCCACCACGTCCCGGGCCGTCAGTTCGGAGCCGTCGTGGAACCGGACCCCCTGCCGAAGCCGCAGCACGTGGGTGCGCTCGTCCGGCTGCTCCCACGCCACGGCCAGGTCGGGCACCAGCCGGCCCGAGGCGTCGGCCTTGAGCAGGCCGTGGAACAGCAGGGGCAGGATCCGGACGGCGTGGGCCCCGGCCGCGTACCGGGGATCGAGGGTGGTGGGGGTGGACTCGATCCCCACCCGGAACGCCGCCGGCTCCGGGCCGGTGCGGCACCCCATGGCTCCGGCCGCCACCAGGGCGACGGCGAGCGATACGATCCGTGCGACGCGGGCTCCCATGCTCCTATGGTACCCACGCCCGCCGCCCCGAACCAGAGGTGAGCTTCGGCAGGCTGCGAGGCGGCCAGCCGCCCATCGAGCCGAAGGCTCAACGTGAAACCCGGCCGGGCCGAGAAGCATCAAAAGGCCGCGGCGAAGCTTTCCGGCCTTCTGGCTTTCCAGCCTTCCAGCGTCGATAAGGAGAAGACTCATGGCCATGGAAGTTCGGTACCCCGGGGGGGTCGCGGTCGAGGTGCTGCAGCGGGGGTTCACGATCCGCACAGACCAGCCCGAAGGGGCCGGAGGCGGGGGTACGGCGCCGTCGCCCTTTGAGCTGTTCCTGGCGTCGATCGCGGCCTGCGCCGGTTTCTTCGCCCTGAGGTTCTGCCAGCAGCGCGGCATCGACACGGCCGGGCTCGGCCTGACCCTGGATACCGAGCGAGACCCAGAGCGGCACCGGGTGTCGAAGATCGTGCTGAGGCTCCGGCTCCCCGAGGGGTTCCCCGAGAAATACCGCAAGGCCATCGTGCGGGCGGTGGACGAGTGCTCGGTCAAGCGCCACATCCTGGAGCCCCCGGAGTTCGAGACCGTGATCGAGGGGTAGGTGAGGGACTCTGGGCTTGACAAAACCCTTGGGAGTTCCGCACCATCGGGGCCATGATCGCGGAAGACGACCCGTCCCCTCACCCTAGACCGCCCCCAGCCTGCCCCCACCCGGGGTGCCCGGGGTGCGCCCTGGCGCACCTGCCGGCCCCGGAGCAGCAGGAGACGAAGCGGCACACGGTCGCCGAGGCCCTGGCCCTGCACCTGGGCCGGATCGTGCCGGTGGACGCCGTGGTGGCGGCACCCCGTCCCACCGGCTATCGAGCCGGCGCCAAGCTGGCCTTCGGCCGCCAGGGCACCCGGGTGATCCTGGGCATCTTCGCCCGCGGCTCCCACCGGGTGGTGGACATCCCCCGCTGCCCGGCCCACGCCCCGGCGGTCGCTACCGCGGCTCGGGCCCTGCGGACGTTGGTCGGCCGGGCGCCCGGTCTGGTGTGGCAGGGGCCCGGTGGGCAGGGGTGGCTGCGGTACGTCGCGCTCCAGGAGAGCCGGGCCACGGGCCGGGTGGCAGCGACCCTGGTCACCCGCACGGACGAGGGCGCGGGCACCCTGCGGAGCCTGGCCACCCGGCTGCAGGAGGCCGTGCCGGCCGTGGTCGGGGTCGCCTGGAACGTCAACTCCAGCTCGGGCAACGCGGTGTTCGGCCCCCGGTGGGAGCCGATCCTCGGGGATCCGGTGCTCAAGGAGCGGTTCCTGGGCCTGGAGATCCAGGCCTCGCCAGGCGCGTTCCTGCAGGCCAACCGGGAGCTGGCCGACGAGGCCTACCGCGCCCTGGTGGAGGCCCTGGCTCCGGCCCCCACAGACGACGTGCTGGACCTCTACTCGGGGGTGGGGGTGACCGCCGTTGCGTTGGCGGCCCGAGCCCGGCGGGTGATCGGGGTGGAGGCCAACCCGGTCACGGCCGACGATGCCCGGGCCAACGCCCGGAGGGCCGGAGCGGAGAACGCCTTGTTTCGTCAAGGGGATGCCGCGGCCGAGACGTGGGAGCTCGTGTCCGAGGGGTTCCGGCCGGCTGCGGCCGTGCTGAACCCGGCCCGGAAGGGGGCTGACCCCGGCGTGATCGACGCCCTGGCGGCCCTGGAGCCCCGGCGCATCGCCTACCTCTCATGCAACCCCCAGACCCTGGCACGGGACCTGGCTTTGCTTGTGGAGCAGGCCCCCTACCGCATCGTGCGGGTGACCCCTTACGACTTCCTGCCGGGCACCGACCACGTGGAGGCCCTGGTGATCCTGGAGCATGGGCCGTGACCCTGCGGTTCGTGGACGGCCACTGCCACCTGGACCACGTGCTCCAGGCCCACCCGGGCCGCATCGCTTGGATCAAGGCGGCCGGCGGCGGCCTGGTGGGGTGGTCGTTCGCCCACCGGATCGCGTCGGTGTCCGAGCTGGACGCCTACTGGCGCGCCCAGGTCGCGGCCGTGGAGGAGGTGGCCCGGGCAGGGGTGGTCTGCGCATTCCTGGTGGGGGTGCACCCCCGCAACATCCCCCCGGATCTGCGGCCGGAGGAGCTGGGGAACCTGCTGCGGCCGTTCCTGGACCACCCGCTGTGCCGGGGAATCGGTGAGATCGGCCTGGAGACCGCATCGGTCCGGGAGCAGGAGGTGTTCGAGTCCCAGCTCGAGCTGGCGGCAGAGCTGGCCGACCGCGGCCAGGTGTTCGGGGTGCACACGCCCCGGCAGGACAAGGAGCGGGTCACCCGGGCCGTGCTCGCAGCCCTGGCCCGGCATCCTGCCGCAGCCGGTCGGGCGGTTGTGGACCACACAACCCCGGTCACGGCGCCGTGGGCCCTGGAGGCGGGGCTCCGGATCGCGATGAGCCTGAGCCCCCTCAAGAGCTCGGCCGACGACGTGCGGGCGGTGCTCCGGGCCCATCCCGACGCATCCGACCGGCTGTGCCTGAACACCGACTCGGGGACCCGGTTCTTCGAGGACCTGTGGGCCTTCTCCCGGGCGCCCGGGCTCCCCGAGCCCGTGGCCCGCAAGGTCGCCCGCAACAACGCGGCAGAGTGGTTCCGGCTGGGGGGGCGAGCGGAAGGCGGGTAAAGGTTTCTCCCGGGCCAGCCGAAGGGAGAACGGAACGGCCCCGTATCCATGGAGGGAGCCCCATGGCGAGATCCCGGAAGAAGCCCCGATGGTGGCGGCGCCTCAAGTACAAGGCCCGCGGGCCGTTGCTCTATGTGTTCGTTCTGGGCTCGGCGCTGGGGATCTTCGTAGCCGTGCTCCACGCCCTGTCCGCCCCGCCCGACACCCCCCGCACCGAAGCCCGACAGGAGCTGCGTTAGCGCCGACGCAGGAGCGCCGCCCGGACGATTCCCTGCCGACCAAACCGTCTGCGGACCTCGTCCTGGGCCCGGGCGGCCCGGCGCCGACGATCCGGGTCGGCGTCGAACAGCCCCGGCTGCCACCCAGCCCCGGTGGGCACGAGGCGTGCGGCCTGGACCCCCACCAGCCGCACCCGCCCTTCCCTGGGCCAGGGGACCCGCCGAAGCAGGAGCTCCACCGCGGCGAACAGGTCCTCTGCCAGGTCGGTGGGGGGCTCCAGGGCCGCCGAGCGGGTGGACGTTCGGAACTGCCCGTCCCGGAACTTCAGGGTCACCCCCCTCGCCAGGGCTCCGTGCCGACGTAGCCGAGCGGCCACCCGATCGCACAGGTCCAGCAGGGTGAGCCGTACCGTCTCCCAGTCCGAGACGTCCTCGGCAAAGGTCACCTCGGCCCCCAGCGACTTGGGCTCGGCCGGGGGCTCCACGGGCCGCTCGTCGATGCCCCGGGCCAGCCGCCACAGCTGCCGGCCCGCCTCGCCAAACCAGGCCTCCAGGTCCCCGGGCCGGAGCCGCTGGAGGTCGCCGATGGTGCGCACCCCTCGGCTCCGCAGCGCTGCCGCGGTCTTGGGCCCCACGCCCCAAATCCTCGACACCGGCAGGGGCGCCAGGAACTGGGCCTCGGCCCCCGGGGGCACCACGGTCAGGCCGTCGGGTTTCTCCAGGGCCGAGGCCACTTTGGCCAGGAACTTGTTGAGGGCCACACCCACCGATGCCACGAGCCCCAGCTCCCGGCGGATCTTCCCCTTGATCCGCCGGGCCGCCTCGGACCCGGCCCCCACCAGCCGCTCGCACCCGGTCAGGTCCAGGAACGCCTCGTCGATGCTGATCGGCTCGACCCGGTCGGTGTAGCGCCCGAGCAGCTCGAACACCTGCCGAGACACCTCCTCGTACCGGGCGAACCGGGGCCGCAGGTACACCCCGTGGGGGCACAGGCGCCAGGCCCGGGAGATCGGCATGGCGGAGCGCACCCCACGGGCCCGGGCCTCGTACGAGGCCGCGGCCACCACCCCCCGGCCGCGGCCCTGCCGGGGATCGGCCCCCACGATCACCGGCCGACCCCGCAGCTCGGGCCGATCGCGCACCTCCACGGCCGCGTAGAACGCGTCCATATCCACGTGGAGGATGGTTCGAGACACGGGTGCGGGCATGGGCTCGGGCAGGGAAGGGGTGGGGGTCTGGTGGAGCGACAGGCAGGCGGCGGCATGAGAAGACGCGGCGAGCGGATGCCGCACTCGCACCCGCCCGGAACCAGGCCCCCACCCCGTACCCTGGCAATACGTTTGAAGGTCTTCGTATCAGAACCGGTACACCCGGCCCTGCTCGGCCAGACGCATCCGGCCCAGCCGGTGCCGGTGGGCCTCCCAGTCGTCGGAGTAGTGCACCAGGAGCAGCCGCTCCTGCCAGGCCCCGGGCAGGCGCAGCAGCTCGTCGAGGGTAGCGTGGATGTGGGCGCCGTTGGACACGAGCTGGCAGTCGTGGAACACGACCTCGACGCCGGTGCCGTGGGCTTCGAGGTTGCCGGGATCGTACCGGGTGTCGCAGGGGAGCAGGACGCGCCCGCCCGTGGCCCGGTCCTCGAGTCGGAACCCCCAGCTCGGCCGGCCCGGCACGTGGGGTGTGGGGAACGGCGCAAGCCGCACGCTGCCCAGCTCGAACGCCCCCGTCCCGGCCACCGGGTGGACCCGGAAGTAGGTGGAAAGGTCCGCCTCGAACTCGCCGTGCTCGCCCTCCAAGCGCTGGCCCATGCCCGCCTCCAGGCCGTGGGACCACAGCCACGGGAGCAGGTCCTCGGGCACGTACAGTTCCGGCCGGATCCCCCACCCGAAGTACCCTGCGAACCCCAGCTCCTCCAGGCCCCCGATGTGGTCGGCGTGGAGATGGCTCAGCACCACCCGGGGCACTGCCCGGGGCTCGATCCCCAGATCGGTCAGGGCCCGGGACGCGGTGTGGCCGCAGTCGATCAGGAACGGCTCGCCCTCGGCCGGCCGCACGAGGAAGTTCGTCTGATATAGGGTCTTGGCGAAGGCGTCGCCGACCCCGATGGGAATGATCTCCATGGCACTCCCGGGCCGCGTCGGTAGGGGGCCGGCGCTCCGGCACCCGAGTTCCCGGTACCCATCGGCCGGAAAGGGAAGAAACTAAAGGGTACGGCCGTAGTCGTCCTGGAGGCGCACGATGTCGTCCTCGCCCAGGTAGTCCCCGGTCTGGACCTCAATGATCTCCACCGGCCCCTCTCCCCGGTTCTCCAGCCGGTGCTTTTCGCCCTTGGGGATGTGAACCGTCTGCCCCACGGTCAGGTCCAGAACCTCGTCGCCCCGGGTCACTCGGGCCGTACCCCGCACCACCACCCACTGCTCGGCCCGGTGGTGGTGGAGCTGGAGGCTGAGACGCTGGCCCGGGCACACCGTGATCCGCTTCACCTTGTGGCCGTCCGCCTCCTCCAGGGTGGTGAAGGTGCCCCAGGGACGGTGCACCGTGCGGTGGTGCACCGCCTCCTCCCGCCCCTGCCGCGCCAGGGCCTCGGCCACCCGGCGCACGTCCTGGCTCCGGTCCTTGGGGCAGACCAGCAGCGCATCGGCCGTGTCCACCACCACCGTGTCGGTCATCCCCACCAAAGCCACCACCTTGTCGCCCGCCCACACCAGGTTGCCCCGGCTGTCCTCGAGCAGCGGCAGCCCGTCCACCCGCACGGCGTTGCCCGCCTCGTCCCGGCCCAGCACCCCCAGCAGGGCTGCGAAGCTCCCCAGGTCGGACCATCCGGGGTCCACCGGCAGCACCACGCCCCGCTCCGACCGCTCCATCACCGCATAGTCGATGGAGATCTTGGGGATCCGGGCGTACCCGTTCGCCGGCAGATCCCCGCCCGCCTCCACCGCGTTCCGCAGGGCCTCGACCCCGGCCCACACTTCAGGGGCGTGGCGGGCCAGCTCCTCCAGAATGGTCCCGGCCCGAAAGGCGAACATGCCGGAGTTCCAGTAGTACCCCCCCTCGTCCAGGTACCGGCGGGCCGTCGCCAGGTCGGGCTTCTCCACGAACCGGGCCACCCTGCGGAACCCGTCGAAGCCCGGCAGGGGCTCGCCGGCCTGGATGTATCCGTAGCCGGTCTCGGGCCGCGACGGGGTGATGCCGAAGGTCACCAGGTTCCCGGCGGCCGCGGCCCCGGCCGCCCGCTCCAGGGCCGACCGGAACGCATCCTCGTCGCGAACGGCGTGGTCCGACGGAAGGACCAGGAGCACCGTGTCGGCCGGCGCCGCCAGGGCCGCCACCCCCACGGCCGGGGCGGTGTTCCGGCCCACCGGCTCCAGGATCACCCGGCCGCGGGGATCGATGCCCAGGTCCCGAAGCTGGCGGTCCACGAGGTGGGCGACGTCCCGGGTCGCCACCACGCACACCTCGTCCCCCACCAGGGGCCGCACCCGCTCCACGGTCTGCTGGAACAGGCTCCGCTGCCCGAGCAGGGGGAGGAACTGCTTGGGAAACGCCTGGCGCGAGAGGGGCCACAGCCGGGTCCCGCTCCCGCCCGCAAGGATCACTGCGCGCACGGCTTTCCTCCTTCCCAGTAACTTCGGTCGTTGGTCGTTGGTCGTCGGTCGAAAGATCGTCTCGACACCGGAGTCGGAGGGCATGGGGTCTGCTGGAGCGCCGCGCGCGGCTCCTTGGCTCGCCGCGCAGCGCCTCCAACGCTCGCACCGTGAGTTCGTTCGTGCCCCGCCGAACGGTCATGAAGCCACCGCCGGTGCCCCGTGCCTGCGCGGCGAATCTCCATGCCCGGCTTCGCGCGCGGCCGGAAGCAGGCCCCATGCCCCGCCGCCGGCAATGGTCCGTGACCAACGCACGTTACCCTTCTCCGTTGTAGGGTCGCGCAGCGGCGGATGGGGGCTTCCCGGTAACTTCCGTTAGGACGCTGGGAGGCTAGGACGCTAGGACGCATGAAAACCTCCCGGATTCCCACACGTTCTAGGCATTACCACGCATCTTCGCCTCCATCTCACAGTGCGGAGGGCAGGCTGCCTGGATTCGGCTAGGCAGCTAGGCGGCCAGGCGGCTCTCGAACCGCGCCAAAGCCCGGGGGGACGCCGGACAATGCGCCCGAGTAATAAGTCGCGTTTTCGAAAAAGCAAGCACGGTGCGGCGGCCGACGAGGGAAGGGATCCGTCACAGGGCCGCGGTGCGGGCCTCCAGCTCCTCCATGATGGCCCGGGGCATCTCCTCCAGGGGCACGACCCGGTCCGCGTGCCCGGCCTCCACCACCGAGCGGGGCATGCCGTAGACCACGCAGGAGGCCTCGGCCTCGGCCAGGAGGCGCCCCCCCGCCTCCTTCAGCCGTTTGGCCCCTGCCGTGCCGTCGTCGCCCATGCCGGTCAGGACCACCCCCACCACCCCGGCGCCGAACGTCTCGGCCGCGGCCTCGAACAGCACGTCCACCGAGGGCCGGTGGAGCCTCCGGGCCGGCTCGGGATCCAGGGCCGCGACCACCCCGCTCCCCCCCTTCCGAAACTTCAGGTGGACCCCGGCCGGTGCGACCAGGATCGTACCCGGGGTCACCGGAGTCCCGTCCACCGCCTCCACCACGGTCAGGGCGCACACCGAGTCCAGGTGCTCGGCGAAGAGCCCCGTGAACCCCACGGGCATGTGGACCACCACCGCCACGGGAAGGGGGAAGTCGGGGGGAAGCTGGGGCAGAAGGTACCGCAGGGCCTGGGGGCCACCGGTGCTGGCACCCACAGCCAGCAGCCCCGCGGCTCCAGCAGGAACCTCCACCCCGGGGGCCGCCGGGGCCGCGGCCCCCGGGGGCCCCCGGAGCCGGCCGAGATCCGCCTGGGCCGCCCCCCGCACCTGGGCCACGATCTGAGCCTCGATCTCGTAGATGGTGTCCAGGGCCAGGGCGGTGGGCTTCTGCACCAGGGCCACCGCTCCGGCGTCCAGGGCGGCCATGGCCTTCTCGCCCCCCTCGCTGGCGATGCTGCAGACCACCACCGAAACCCGTCTCCCCTGCTGCTGAAGAGCCCGCAGCACCCCGATCCCGTCGAGGTTGGGCATGATGAGGTCCAGGGTGACCACGTCCGGCTCCAAGGCCTGCACCTTCTCCAAGGCGTCCAGCCCGTCCCGGGCGGTGCCTACCACCTCCAGATCAGGGGCTCCCTCGAGCATCCGGCTCACGGCCCTGCGCACGAACGCAGAGTCGTCCACCACGAGCACGCGGATCTTCTTTTCCATGGCAGCCTCCGCCCCTATGCCCATGCGAAGGGGGTCTCCTCCCCGCCTCCCCGTCCCGACGTCCTAACGTCCCAACATCCTTCACATAGAAGAACCAGCCGTTCACCTCCTCCACCCGGAACGGGGTGTCAAACCGCAGCAGGCTCTCCGTGAGCCCCAGGAGCAGCACCCCCCCGGGCCGCAGGGCCCGGTGGAACCCCTCCACCGCCCTGGCGATGGTCTCCTCGGCGAAGTAGATCATCAGGTTCCGGCAAAGGATCGCGTGCCACCGGCCCTCTCCGGCGGCACCGTCCGGTTCCAGGGCGTTGGCCCAGAAGAACCGCACCCGGCTCCGGAGGGGGGACCTCAGGCGCCATCCCCCCTCGGTGCGCTCGAACCAGCGGGCCCGCTTGTCGGCAGGGGTCATCCGGAGGGCCCCCTCCCCGTACACCGCCTCCTGGGCCTCCAGCAAGGCGCCCCGGTCGATGTCCGAGGCCCAGATCTCCACCCGCTCGGAAAGCCCCGCCTCCTCGGCCACGATGGCCAAGGTGTAGGGCTCGGCCCCGGTGGAGCAGGCGGTCGACCACACTCGGAACGGCTCCGGGGCCTGGTGTCGCTCCGGGATCCAGGTCCGCACCAGGGTCTCCAGCGGGCCGGGCTCCCGGAAGAAGTAGGTCTCGTTGACCGCAAGGGCCTCCACCGCCTGCTGGAGCTCTTCGCGGCCGGCCGGGTCGTACCTGAGATGATAGTAGTAGTCGAGGAAGCCCGGGAACCCCAGGGCCGCCACGCGCCGGCCGATCCGCTCCGCGAACAGATCCCGGCGGCCTACATCGAACCGGAGCCCCGAGTACTCTTCGACGAGCCCCGCCAGAAGCTGAAACACCCGATCGTCCAGGGCGAACCGCCCCACTCCCCCTTTTTCGGTCACTTCGCGCCTCCCAAGGCCTCGGCGCAGACCGCCCTCACCAGGGGATCCATCGCCCGGGTCGGTCCATCGTCCGAGCGCGGGTCGGAGAGGAGCTCGTCGATGCCTCGGCTGGTTCGGGTCGGGTGGGCCATGGGGAGCACCCGGGGTGGGAGAAGAGGCACCGGGACCGCCTTTCTATGCGGGTTCCTCGGATCTCGCGGCCTCCTCCAGCCGCTCGACCGCCGCGGTCTGGTCCCGAAACAGCCGGCCGAGCTCTTGGATTCCCTGGCGCAGGTTGTGGACGGCCGTGGCCAGCTCTGCGGCCGTTCGGCTCTGGTCCTCCACCGTGCGGGCCTGATCCTCCGCGCTGGCTGCCACCTTCCCCGCTGCGGCCGCCACGGCCTCCACGGTTTCCGCCTGCTCCTCGGTGGCTCGGGCCGTCTGGGCCGCCAGGCGGCGCATCTCGGCCACGGCCTGGGCCACCTGCCCGGCGGCCGCGGCCTGGGCCTCGAGCCCCGAGCCCACCCGGGCCGCCAACTTTGTGAGGGCCTCGGCCTCGGCCCCGATCCGGTTGCCCGTCTCGGCCACGGCGGCGCCCAGGCGTTCGGCCGTGCGAGCCTGGCGCTGCATGTCGCCCACCGCTTGGGCAATCTGCTTGGCCGCCTCGGTCTGCTCCCGCACCGCCTGGGAGACCTTCTCCACGAGCATCGCGGTGGTCCCCACGGCCCGGGTCACCTCGTCGGCCCCGGAAGACTGCTCGGACAGGTCCTGAACGGTGGACACCACGGACCTGCGCATGTCGGCCATGGCCTCGGCCACCTGCCTGGCGGCCCGGGTCTGCTCCGCCACGGCGGTCTGGACCCGGACGACAGCCTCGGCCGTCGCCCGGGTATCCGTGACAATGCTCTGGGCCGAGCGGGCCTGGTCTGCCGCCACGGCCCGGATCTCCGAGGCCATCCTCCGTAGCCGCTCCGTCTCGGCCGCCGCCTCACCCACGGGCCCCACCTGGAACTTCGCCCCCTGCACCAGGGCTTCCCCTCGAGCCCGAACCTCACGCACCCGTCCGATGAGGTCCCGGGTGGCCCGGATCTGCTCCCCGGCCCCCTGCCGGGCCCTGGCCACCCGGCCGGCCAGGGAGTCCACCACCTCCACGATCCGCCCCAGGCTCTCCCGGGCCTGAGCCGCCCCGACCGCTCCGCCGCGAGCCGTGCGCGAGGTCTCCTCCATGGTGGTCACCGCCTGGCGTACGCTCTGCTGGAGGGCCTTGATGATCCCCCGGATCTCGGCCGTGGCCTGGGCGGAGCGGTCCGCCAGGTTTCGAATCTCCTCGGCCACCACCGCGAACCCCCGGCCGTGCTCCCCGGCCCGGGCGGCCTCGATGCTGGCGTTCAAGGAGAGCAGGTTCGTGCGCTCGGCCAGCAGGGCGATGGTGCCCACGATCTCGCCCACCTCCTCGCCCTGGGCCTCCACCTGGCGTACGGCCTCGGCCGATCGGCCCATGGACTCCTCCACCGCGCCGAACGCGTCCAAAGCCCCGGCGATCCGCTCGCTTCCTTGCCGAGCCGCCGAAACGGCCACGTCGGCCTCCCGCGCCACCGCCTCGAGCACCTCGGCGCTGCGTTGGACCGAGCGGTCCACCTCCTCGCCGGCCGTGGCGGCCTGGTCCATCAACGTTCCCACCGCCTCGGCCGTGCGGGCGGTCTCGTCCACGAACCGGGCCGCCCCCGCCACCCGGTCGGCCGCCGCCTCCACCGAGCGCACCATGGTCTCCACGGTGCGCGACACCTCCTCGGCCGAAGCGGCCAGCTCGTTGGCCGCAGACCCCGACGCCTCGGCCCGGCGGGCCATCTCCTCGGCCATCCGGCCGGTGGTCTCCAGGGAGCGGGTCATCTCCTCCACGGCGGCCGCGGTCTCCTCCACCCCGGTTCCCAGGTCGGCAGCGTTCCGATCGAGGCTTCGCACCCCCTGGGCAAAGGCAGCCACGGCCTCCCGGGCACGGCCGGCCTCCTCGCGCATGCGGTCGGCATCGGTCTCCACGGCCTTGGCACTCACGGCCACCTGCTCGATGGCCGCGCCGGTCTCGTTCACGGCTGAGGCGTTGGCCTCGGCCGCCTGTACCATGTCGTCGGACACGTCCCTCATGGCTCGCGCCCCTTCGGAGAATCGCCCTGCCGCCGCCTTGAGCTCCCTGCCCTCCGACGCCAGGGACTCGATGCCGCGCGCCATCTCCTCCACCGACGTGCCGGTCTCTTCCACGTTCGAGGCCAGCTCGTTCGTGTCGCTCGCCACCAGCTGGAGCGAGTGGCGCATCTCTTTCATGGACGACTGAATCTCCACCGCGGCCGAGGCCAGGGACTCGGCGGCCTTGGCCAGCTGCTCGGTGGTGCGGGCAAACTCCTCGGCCGCCGCCCCGGTCTGATCCACACCGGTGGTCACCGCCTCGGCCTGGGCCAACGCCTCCTGGAAGACGGCGGCCAGCTCGTTGGCCGCCGAGAGCAGCTGCTCGGTCTGGGGAGACGTGGCAGGCTCCCGTCTGCCCTTGGGGCTCCGTTCAGCCATCGGTTCCTCCTTCTGCGGGCGTCGTCTGCTTCACCGCCTCCCGGCCACCCCGATCGGCCAGGGCCAGCACCTGGGTCAGGTTCACCACCAGCAACGTCTCCTCGGGCCGCCGGACGATCCCCACAAGGTAGTCCCCGGCCAGCCCGTGGATCATCTCGGGCGGGGGCAGCACCTCGTCGCTCCGGATCCGACGCACCGATCGCGCCTCGTCCACCACGAACCCCACCCTGCGGCCTCCGATGCGCACCACCAGCAGCCGGGTCGAGAGGTCCCAGGGCCTGGGCTCCACCCCGAACAGACGCCGGAAGTCTACCGCGGGCACCGGCTCGCCCCGCACGGTGACCACCCCCAGCACGTAGTCGGGCGTACGGGGCACCCGGGTCACGTGCTCGGGCATCTCCACCCGCTCCACTTCCCCCAGCCGGATGGCGTAGCGGTTCTCCGCCACCCGGAACACCAGGGTCTCGAACGCCTCCTCGGTCTCGGCCGAAGGGGGGCGGGGGTCGGCGGCCCCCCCCGGCGGGGATTCCGTCTCGGGCGGCTGGACGGCGGCCTTTTTCTTCTCCGCCGACGTCGACTTGGCGGCCCGCGGCTTTCGGGGGAGCGCTTTCCTCTTTCGGATCTCACCGATTTTGGCCATGGAACCACCTCGCCGGCTTCGATCTCCAAAGGGTGGGGAGCCCGGGGCTCACCCAGACAGCAGGCTTGTCGCGCCGGTCTCCACAAGGGAGGCCGTGATCTCGTCCGCCCCCTCGCCGGAGAACAGGTAACGCCGGGCGTCCTTCAGAACGGCCGGTCGCTTAAACCAAAACGGGACCCGTACATGGTTCTCGGCTCAGATCTCTCCCTGGAGCCTTCCCACCACCCCCCGGGGGTCCAGGACCAGGATGACCCTGCCGTCGCCCAGGTCGGTGACCGCCTCGATCCCGGGGGTACGAACGAGGGGATCGGCCAGGGGCCTCAGCACTACCTCCCTGAGCCCCAGCATCCGGCCCACCCCGATCCCCACCGGCCCCTGGGGCCCGGGAGTGATCACGGCGGTGGGGAACGGCGGCTCGCCCTCCACCGGGATCCCCAAGGCCTCGGCCAGGTCCACGTGGGGAATCTCCCGATTCCGGTAACGTATCAAGGTCTCCCGCTCCACCCGCACCAGCTCCGGGGCCTCCAACACCTCGGTCACGGCGGGCAGGGGGAGCGCCAGGGTCTCCGGCCCCACCCGCACCAGGACCACGTCCCCGATGGTCAGGGTCACGGGAACCCGGAGCGTCCAGGTAGTCCCCCGGCCGGGGCGGGTCTCCAGGGTGAGGCTCCCCCCCAGGGCGGTGACTCCGTGCCACACCGCCTCCATGCCCACGCCCCGACCGCCGAGCTCGTCGGCGTCGCGGTGGGTGGTGAACCCCGGCGCACACAGGACCCGGATCAGGTGGTCGGCGGTCAGGGGCTCGCCCGGGGCCACCAGCCCCACGGCCTCCGCCCTGGGCCGCACCGCCTCGGGCTCGATCCCCCTGCCGTCGTCGGCCACGGTGACCACCACCTCCTCGCCCTCGCCCCGGCAGGTCACCCAAACCGTGCCCACCCGGGGCTTGCCCAGGCGCTCCCTCTCCGCTTGGGGCTCGATGCCGTGGTCCACGGCGTTGCGGATGAGGTGCACCAGGGGCTCGGCCAACCGCTCCACCACGGCCTTGTCCACCCCGACCTCCTCCCCTTCCAACAGGGTCTTCACCTCCTTGTGCTGCACCCGGGCCGCCTCGCGGACGATCAGGGGAACCCGCTGCAGCAGCTCGGCCGCCGGCACCAGCCGGGCCGTGGTGACGGCGTCACGCAGGTCGCGGGAGGTCCGGTCCAGGGCCCGAAGCCGCTCCTCCAACAGGTTCCGGAGCCGGCGGGGGGACAGGCCGGTGTCCACCTGAACCAGGGCACTCCACAGCCGGTTCTTGCCCACCACCAGCTCGCCCACCAGCCGAAGCATGGCATCAAGCTTCTCCGCCGACACCCGGATCGTGTCCCGGGACGGGCCGGCCGGGATGCCGGCAGCGGACGCAGACCGTTGCGGGGATGGGCCCGGCCCCGGCAGCCGGAGGGCCCGGAGCACGCGACCCGTGACGGCCCCCTTCCACGGGGCCAACACCTCCGCCAACGGGCGAGCCGACACCACCGCCAGCAGGAACCGGAGCCCCTTTCCCCCCTCGGACGCAGGCACGGCCGTCAGGAGTTCCTCGGCCTCCTGGAGGGTGCCCCGCACCGCGTTGATCGAGACGCCGTGGGCCACCTTGTCCTTGTCGGGAACGAGCTCGAGGAGGTAGAGGCCCTCACCGGCGGCCAGACGCTTGAGGGCCTGGCGCTGCTCGTACCCGGACAGGCTCTGGAGCATCGGTTCGGGCAGGGGCAACGGTTCCTCCGCCCCCCCGGCGGCCTCCAAAGGGGTCGTCTCCTGCGCTCCCCGGGCCCGAGCCAGCGTCTCCAGGAACTCCCTTACCTCCGGGGCCTCTGCGCCACCGGACCGGAACCGGTCGATCACGGACTCCAGCAACGCCAACCCCTCGAACAGCCGGTCCAACAGGGTCCGAGAAGGTGCCCGCTCCCGGGCGTGAAGGTCCTGGAGCACGGCCTCCAGGCCATGGGCCACCTGCGCGACCGCGTGCGCCTCCACCATCGCCGAGAGCCCCTTGATCGTGTGCATGGCTCGGTACACCGTGTACAGGCTCGGCACATCCAGGTCCCCCCCGGCCATGGAGCTCTCCACCGAGAGCAGGGCGGACTGGGCCGCCTGGAGCAGCTCGGCTACCTCCTCGAAGTACCCCGCCAAGGCCTGGGAAGGGGCGGACCCGGGCACGCTCAACCCCCGGCAGGAAGCAGGGGGGGGCGGCATGGAGAACCGCCACGGGTTCGAACGGCTTCGGAATGTACCGGTCGACCTCCTGGACCAGGAGCCGGTGGCGCAGCCCCGGCTCGGTCCGGGTCGTCACCATGACCACGGGGGTCCTTGCCGGGGAGGGGTGTGCCTTCGGGAACGACACCACATCCACCCCGTCCATGAGGGGCACGTTGATGTCGAGAAACACCAGACCGAAGGGATCGATCGAGAGCTTTTCCACGTCTTCCAGTCCGGTGGAGGCCTCGACGCACTCGGGGGAGGGGGGGGGTGAGACAGGCGGCGAGGATCTGGCGCGTGGTGGGCGAGTCATCCACGATCCGGACACGCGCCATCGGCTCCTCCCCTACTTGGGTTTGGGGTACGACCCGGGTACTCTATGCGGTGGCCGGGGGGGCCGTCAACGCCTCATGACCCGCCACCCGGATGCCGATGAGAGGGGCCGTGGGGCTTCGAATCCGCCCAACCCGCTCCCGGAGGATTCACCATGCGAACCGTGCTTCTGGCCGCCCTGCTCTCCCTTCTCCTTGCGGCCGAACCGGCTGTGGCACGCGGGCTCCCCCGGCTGCTGGCGCCTGCCGAGGCCGGGGTGGTTCGGGCTCCCCAAGTCCTGCTGGTCTACACCGTGCCCGCCGGCGAGCAGACCTTCGTGCGCACCGCCGGCAAGCGCCTCGACCGCAAAGGGGTGTCGGTGCCCGGGGACCGGGAGGATCTCTTCCACCTCCAGCTCCCCCTCAAGGAGGGGCGCAACCGGTTCGAGATCGTACGGGCCGTGGACGAGAAGGTCCGGCTCACCTTCACGGTGACCTATGTCCCCCCCTACTCGCTCCGCACCCCGGTGGCCCCCGGGGACCGGCCCTACGAGTTCCACACCCGCGAGCGCGAGGCCGGGTGCTCGGGCTGTCACAACCTGCCGGAGACCTACGAGACCGTACCGGACCGTCCTTTGGCCCCGGCGGGCAAGGTGTGCGGGGCGTGCCATCCCGGAATCGAGAAGGCCCCCAACCTCCACGGGCCCACCGCGGTGTACGCCTGCTTCATGTGCCACGATCCGGAGTACCGGTCGGCCCGATTCACGATCGCGGCCTCCCAGCCCGCCGGGTGCGGCCGGTGCCACGAGGACTTTCTGGCCCGGATCCTCGGGGGCAAGGAGTTCGTGCACGGCCCGGTGGCCGCCGGAGGGTGTCTGGTGTGCCACGATCCCCACGGCGGCAAGACCACCGCGGTGCTCCGCGAGGCGCCCCCGAAGCTGTGCCTGCTCTGCCATGCGGACACCCTGCCCCTGCCGGTGGAGAAGGGCCTGCACGGGACGGTGCCGTGCACCCAGTGTCACAACCCCCACGGCGGCGTCACCCAGGTCCTCACCGCCAAGGCCGGCAACGAGTTCTGCGCGGGATGTCACCCGGACGTGGCTGAGGGCGGGCGTGGCCACCCCGTCGCGGGCCACCCGGTGAAGGCCGAGGTGGACCCCTCTCACCCGGGCCGACCCCTGGGGTGCGTGAGCTGCCACACCCCCCACGGGGCCTCCGACGTGAGCCGGGCCCGGGTCCTGGAGAACGAGCAGGCCCAAAACCGGTTCTGCAGGAAGTGCCACTACTGAGGGCTCCTTTACCCCCGCAGGTCCCTCTGCTATAAGGGGCGGCTCGCAACTCCGAACCGGGAGGGATCGATCGCCATGCTGCCCGTTGTGCCCGATGCGTGGCCGTATGTCTGGAAGCTCCTGGCGCTGGCCGCGGTGACCGGTCTTCTGGGCTGGGAGACCCTGGCCTGGACGTCCCTGGGGCTCACGGCGTTCGTGGGGTTCTTCTTTCGCGATCCGGAGCGGGAGGTCCCGATCGACCCCGGCCTCGTGGTGTCTCCGGCCGACGGCACGGTGCTCCGGGTGGACTCGGTGGAGGAACCGTTCGTGGGCGGGCCGGCCGTGCGGGTCTCGATCTTCTTGAGCGTGTTCAACGTGCACGTAAACCGCTCGCCGATCACCGGAACCGTGCTGTTCCAGACCTACCGCCAAGGGAAGATGCTCCCGGCGTTTCGAGACCACGCCTCGGAACTCAACGAGCGCAACACCCTGGGCATCGAGGGCCAGGGGATCCGGGTCGTGGTGCACCAGATCACCGGCATGCTTGCCCGGCGGATCGTGTGCCGGGTGGGGCCGGGCGACCGGCTTCGGCGGGGCCAGCGGTTCGGGCTGATCAAGCTGGGATCGTGCACCGAGCTGATCCTGCCCGCGGGGGTGGAGCTGAGGGTGCAGCCGGGTCAGAAGGTGGCGGGCGGACGAACCGTGATCGCCCGGATTCCGGACGTCAGGACGACGGAATCTCGATCCCCAACTCCTTGAGCTTTTTGTACAGGCTGGACCGGTCGACCCCCAGGGCCTCGGCCGCCTGGGGCACGTTCCACCCCGCCGCCTCCAGGTGCCGGGTGATGTACTCCCGCTCGAACAGCCTCCGGGCCTTGCGGAGGCCGAGACCCCGCTCGGGCAGATCGCCGGCCCGGGGCTCGTACCCCCGACCCCGCACGGCCGGAGGCACGTCGTCCTGGGTGAGGCGATCCGAGCGGCACAGGATCACCATGCGCTCGGCCACGTTCTTGAGCTCACGGACGTTCCCCGGCCATGGGTAGGCCTGAAGCACCCCGAACACCCCCTCGTCCACCTCCACCGGCTCCCGGTTCTCCTCGGCGCAGTACTCCCGGACAAAGTGGCGGAACAGCAGCGGGATGTCCTCCACCCGTCTTCGCAGGGGCGGCACCTCGATGGGCACCACGTTGAGCCGGTAGAACAGGTCCTCCCGGAACCGGCCCTCCCGGATCTCCGCCTCCAGGTCCTTGTTGGTGGCCGCGATGATCCGAACGTCCACTTCGTGGGTCTTGGTCCCTCCCACCCGCTCGAACCGCATCTCCTGGAGCACCCGCAGGATCTTGGCCTGGGTCTTCAGGCTCATGTCCCCGATCTCGTCGAGGAACAGGGTGCCCCCGTCGGCCAGGTCGAACTTGCCTCTCCGCCGGGCCGCCGCCCCGGTGAAGGCGCCCTTCTCGTGCCCGAACAGCTCACTCTCGATCAGCTCTTCGGGGATGGCGGCGCAGTTCACCTCCACGAACGGGCCGTCCTTGCGGCGGCTGGCTCGGTGCACGGCCCGGGCCACCAGCTCCTTGCCCGTGCCGTTCTCGCCGGTGATCAAGACCGAGGCCCGGGTGGGGCCCACCACCCGGATCTGGTCCCTCAGATCCCGGATCGCCCGGCTGTCCCCGATCAGCTCGTGAGTGCGGCCCCATCGCTCCCGCCAGTACCGGTTCTCCTCGGCGAGCCGCCGGGTGTGCACCGCGTGCTCAATGGTCAGGAGCAGCTTGTCCAGGTTCAGCGGCTTCTCGATGAAGTCGTAGGCCCCGAGTTTGGTGGCCTTCACCGCAGTCTCAATGGTGGCGTGACCCGACATCATCAGCACCGGCAGGTCCGGATCCTTCTCCCGAAGCCGCTGAAGGGCCTCGACCCCGTCCATCCCCGGCAGCCACACGTCCAGGATCACCACGTCCGGATCGGCCGCGTTGAGCCCATCGACCGCCTCCTCGCCGCTCCGGGCCACGGCCACCTCGTACCCCTCGTCCTCCAGGGCACCCCGCAGGCTGACCAGGATGCTCTCCTCGTCGTCCACCACCAGGATCGTTCGGCTCATGACTGGGCACCGTCCAAAGGCAGCTCAATGAGGAAGCGGGTCCCCCGGGGCCGGTTGTCCTGGGCCCGAATGGATCCGCCATGGTCCGATACGATGCTCTTCACGATCGCAAGCCCCAGGCCCGTGCCCCCCTCCTTGGTGGAGAAATACGGCTCGAACAGACGCTGCCGGGCCTCGGGATTGAGGCCCGGCCCGTTGTCGGCCACCGAGACCTGCACCCCCCGGGAGGACGGGTCGTAGTCGGTGACCACCTCCACCCAAGCGTCCTCACGGCCGTGGAGGACGGCCACGGCATTGTCCAACAGGTTCACGAACACCCGCCGCATCTGCTCCCCATCGACCAGCACGGTGGGCAGGTTCGGATCCAGGTGGACCTCGAACCGGATCTCGGGGTGGGCGGGCCGGTACAGCCCCACCACCTCGTCCACGAGCCGGTTCAGGTCCTCGGGGCTAGGCCGGCACTCGGGCATGCGGGCGAACCGGCTGAACGCGTTCACCAGGCGTTTGAGCCCCTCCACCTGGGCGACGATGGTGCGGGTGGCCTCGTCCAGCACGGCGCCGTCCTCCCGGTCGAGCAGGTCGGCGTACTTGCGGCGGAGCCGCTGGGCCGACAGCTGGATCGGGGTCAAGGGGTTCTTGATCTCGTGGGCCATGCGCCGGGCCACCTCCTGCCAGGCCCGTGCCCGCTGGGCCAGCACGAGATCGGTCAGGTCGTCCACCACGGCCACCGTGCCCAGGTGCCGACCCTCGTCGTCTCGAAGCCGGGTCATGTGCACCATGAGGGTGCTGCGGCGACCCGCACCCTCCACCGTGACCTGGCGCTGGATCGTGTCGTGGCGCGACCGCTCCAGCTCCCGACCGATCTCGGTGAGGGGGCGCTCCACCTCGGGGGGGAGCACGTCCCGGTACAGCCGCCCCACGCAGTCGGGAGGAAGGCCCAGCAGGTCACAGGCCGAGGGGTTCACGGTGGTGATCCGCCCCTCCGGGTCCGCGCTCACCACCCCGGCCGTCACCCGGCTCAGCACGATCTCCATGTACCGGCGCCGCTCCTCCAGCTCGGTGTTGGCCCTCTCCAGGGTGGCCTGGGTCCGCTCCACCTCGGCCCGGCTCGCCCGCAGGTCGCGGGTCATCCGGTTGAACGAGGCCACGAGCACCCCCACCTCGTCTCGGCTGGGCACGTCCAGCTCGAAGTTGAGGTCCCCTTCGGCCACCCGCTGGGTGGCCTCTGCCAGCTTCTGGATGGGGCCGGTGATGCCCCGGGCCAGATAGAATCCAAACCATATGGCCGCGAACACGAGCAACAGGGCCACCAGAAGGAGCGGCAGGATATAACTCACCTTGATGGGGGTCCGGAGGATCTGGAGCTGGCGGTACTCCTCGAACCCCGCGGTGATCTCCTCGAGACGCTCCAGGGTCCGGCCGGGCAGGTGCACGTCGGCCACCACCACCCCACCAGACAGGGCCGGCACCGCCGCCCGGATGAAATCGCCCCGATCGGTGTTGAGGATCGTGGCGGCCTCCCGCCCATCCAACGCCTCCTTCACCGGGGCCTGGTCCACCGTGGGAGGGGGGGCCACCGGACGTCCCCGCCGGGAAGCCCACGCCAGGAGCCGTCCGTCTGGACCCAGCCGGTACACGCCGGCCAGGCCCAACGCTTCGATCCGGCGCTCCAGGTCCAGGGCTTCCGGCGATCCCGCGGCCCCAGCCACCGTGCGGGCTCCGTCCAGCACCCGGTCCTCCTGCTCCCGGTAGTAAGCCCGAGCCACTTCCAAAGCCTGGCGCAGGGCGCCCTCCACCCGATCGCTAAACCAGCTGTCGATGCTCCGGGCCAGAAACCCGGCGCTGGCCAGAAACAGCAGGGCCGTGGGAATCACGGTGATCGCCAGAAACGCCAGCACCAGCTTGGTGCGAAGCCGGGCCCCGAGCACGCCCCGTCGCCACTCAAACACCAGCTTGGTGAGGTTGCGCAGGCACAGGTAGAGCAGGAGGAGGAGCAGGAGGATGTGGAGGTTGACCAGGGCGAAGAAGCCCAGGCTCTCCCGGACCGAGACGGTCCGGAACCCCATCAGCCGCCATAGGGCGGCCGCCCCCAGGACCCAGAGGATGAGCAGGATCAGCAGCCCCCCGAGCACCAGGGGACGTCGGGCAGACCTGGCTCGCCGCGTCATGGCAGGTTCCGCGGCACCTCGACCACGTACCAGGGGGTCTCCAGGTCCCACAGGGCCACGAACGGTAGGATCCGGTGGAGCCGAAAGGGGAGCCGGAACTCCTGGAGCCGCGCCCGGATCCGCAGGAAAGCGGACGCGCCCCGCAGGGCGTCCAGGGGAAGCAGGCTCAGGCCCTCCACCCGGCCCAGCGCCGCCACGGCCCGAGCCAGGTCCGGCTCCTCCGGCCCGGCCGAGCCGTCCTCGAAGGTGACGTGAAAGCGGTTCTGGAGGTTGTTCTTCTCAAGGGTGCGGGTCAACCGCAGGTCCACCAACACCTCATCCCGGGCCCATGCCTTGGGGCGATCGATCCGGATCCAGAAGGTAAATCGAACCGGCAGACCGCTCTCCAGGGTCTCGCGGAGCTGGGGAACCAGCGCCCCCTCCACGTGGAACGACACCAGCAGGTCCGAGCGGGGGCCCCGCTCCAACTGCACACCGTCGATATACGGGCCCCTTTCGCCAGCGGCCGAGGCCGGAGGCACCAGAAAGAGGCCCAGCACGATCAGGATCGTCGAGAGAAATCGTTGCGTCACCGCCGGGCTCCCCAAGCCGTGGGATCACCCAAAGGCAATGATTTTAGGCGACGGGTCCCGCCGGGACAAGGAGGGGGGGCGCCGACAGCGGTCCGCCGGGCCAGCACTCACCTGGCGGACTGTCTCTCCGGAGGACGGGGCGAGGGACCTTCCGGCCGAGCGCGAAGCCGGGCGCTGAGACCGGCCCTCCGGCAGGCGTATTGCCCCCGAAGCGGTGTCGGGCAAACAAAAGAAGCCGGCCCCAGGGGGAGACCGGCTGCAGAGGGGTACGAAAGGGGGCGGTTCAGGCGGGGGCCGAGGCCAGCTCCGGCCTGGGGTGTCTCCACGCGGGCCTCCAGGGCTCCCGGGAGTTCGGCTCGGCGTAGGACCAGGCGTCCGGGCGGCTCAGGAGGGCCTTGACCAACCGGTCGTGAAGGGCATGGCCGCCCTTGTGTACGATCAGGTGGCCCTCGATCCGGTGGCCCATCAACGCCAGGTCGCCCACCGCATCAAGGATCTTGTGGCGCACGGGCTCGTCGGGCATCCGTAGTCCCTCGGGGTTGAGGACCCGGTCGCCTTCAACCACCACGGCGTTCTCCAGGCTGCCTCCCCGGGCCTTGCCGTTGCGGCGCAGGAACTCCACCTCGTGGAGGAACCCGAAGGTGCGGGCGGGCGCCACGGCCTCGGCGAACCGCTCCGGCGTCATGTCCAGGAAGAAGTGTTGGCTCCCCGGAAACCGACCATCGAAGTCGATAGAGTAGGTCACCCGGAACCCCCGGGCGGGCCGGATCAGGCAGAACTTGTCCCCCTGTCGCACCCGCATCGGCTTCTCGATCCGGATCGTACGCCTTGCCCGCCCCAGGGGCCGCACCCCTGCGGCGAGCAAGGCCTCCACGTACGGCAACGCGCTCCCGTCCAGGATCGGCAGCTCGGGGCCGTCCACCTCGATGCGGGCGTTGTCCACCCCCAGCCCGGCCAGGGCAGCGAGGCAGTGCTCCACCGTGGACACCTGGACCCCGTCGAGGCCCAGCACCGTAGCCAGGGTGGTGTCGGTCACGAACCGGCTCTCGGCCGGGATCTCCACCTCTGGAGACAGATCGGTCCGGACGAACCGGAGCCCCGCATCGGCCGGGGCCGGAGCGATCCGCATCCTCACGGTCTCGCCGGTGTGCAGGGCCACCCCCTTCAGGTGCACCGACCGCTTCACGGTCGTTTGAAACGTCTCGCTCATCGCGTTGATTCCTCCCGTACGGGCCCGGGCAGCCGCGCCCGAGATCACCAAAGGGCACTGCCAAGCAAGCGGCGTGCCCAACTAAAGACGAAGACCTGACCTCAGACAACGCATCGAAATCACCGGGAGAGGGCTGACACGGACCGGGTGCGACAGCTCGGCAGTGGCATCTTTTCCACGCGCCGCCCTTCCGGAGTGGCCGAAACGCAACAGCACTCCCCGTGTAAACCCCTGACCCTTGCCGTGCGTCCCCATGGGCACAACGCCGCGGCAACCGACCCGAACGTCGCCCGTTCTTCCATGCAGCTCCCGCTGGGAGGCTAGGAGGCTGGGATGCTAAGAGGCTTGAAAACATTAGCGCTTTCCAAGCGTTCCAAGCACGACCCCGCCCCTTTGGCGTCATCTGGCGGTCCGGGGCATGGGGCCTGGATTTGGCTAGGCGGCTGGCCAGGTCCCGAGCCTCGACTCCAATGCCTCGGGGGCATGGGGCCTGCCGGAGCGGCCGCCCCCCTAACAGGCCGAGGCCCCTGAGATTTTTCTAGTTTCTAGTTTCTGGTGTCTAGCCCCCCCCGGACGCTACCGGGTACCTTCCCTTGTTGCCCGGCCCCACAGAGGGGCCCGAGGAGGCTTCCAATGAAAGGACGACCACTGTTGCACCCAGCCCTGTCCGTTGCCGCCGCAACCCTCTCGCTGCTCCTGGCCGCCTGCGGCGGGACCGGCTCCACCACCTCGTCGCCCTCGTCCGACGGGGGCGAGGTGCTCGTCGGCCTGACCGATGCCGAGGGAGACTTCCTCCGGTATGAGGTGGACGTGGAGGCTCTGGAGCTCACCCGGGCCGACGGCACCGCGGTGGAGACGATCCCCCTGGACACCCGCGTCGATTTCGCCCAACTCACCGATCTGACCGAGTTCGTCACGGCAGCCACCGTGCCCGACGGCACGTACGTGGCGGCCAGACTCACCCTGGACTACACGAACGCCCTGATCGAGGTGGAGGGGGATGACGGCTCGGCCCTGCAGGCCGTGGCCGTGGGCGAGGACGGCACACCCCTGGACACCCTCGAGCTGGACGTGACCCTGGACAACGCGAACCACCTGGTGGTGGTCCCTGGGACCCCCGCGATGCTGACCCTGGACTTCGACCTGTCGGCGAACCACGAGGTGGACCTCTCCACCTCCCCGCCCACGGTCACTGTGCAGCCGACCCTGCACGCCGCCGTGGAGCCCGACCCCTCCAAGATCCATCGGGTTCGGGGGCTCCTTGGGTCGGTGGACGAGGAGACCGGCACGTTCCGGGTGCTGCGTCCGCCGTTCCGGAGCCCCCGGCGTCCCGTCCGGTCCATCGCCGTGGCCACCTCGGAGAGCACCGAGTTCCAGGTGAACGGGGTGAGCGCCTCGGGAGCCGAGGGCCTGGCCCTGTTGGCCGAGGCCTCCGCCGATCCGGCCGTGGCGGTGGTGGTACGGGGCAGCCTGGACGGGGAGACCGGCACGTTCCGGGCCTCCGAGGTTCTGGCAGGATCCAGCGCGCCCGGGGGAGAGCACGACGGCATGATCGGCGTGGTTGTGGCCCGGGACGACACCTCGTTCACGGTTCGGGGGACGGCCCTCGACCGGAGCATGGGAGCCCTGTTCCTGGGCGAGGACGTGACCGTGACCTGGACGGATGACGTGGTCGTGACCCGAGCCCTGGATCCGAACGGTGCCTACTCGCCGACCGACGTGTCCGTGGGGCAGCGGGTGCGAGTCCTGGGCACCTACTCGGACGACGGTGAGATGCCCGCGTTCCAGGCCAAGCGCATTCGGCTGCTCGTGACCCGGATCGCGGGCACGGTGAACGATGTACAGGAAGGGGAGGTCCGGCTCGCCCTGGAGCACATCGAGGGACGTCGGCCCGACGCCTTCGACTTCACGGGGACCGGCTCCACCCCGGAGGAAGATGCCGACCCCACCGACTACCAGGTAAGCACCGGTGGCCTCTCCCTGGACGCCGTGGCCGCTGGGGCGCCGGTGCGGGCGTTCGGGTTCATGACCCCGTTCGGCCAGGCGCCACCGGACTTCGAGGCCATGACCGTGGCCGACTACTCTGAGGCAACGGCCCGGCTCCGGGTGCGGTGGACGCAGGGAAGTGGCGCGGAGATCTCGGTGGCGGAGACGGGTCTCACCCTGGACCTCAGCGACGCGGGTGCGCTCCGCCACGTGTTCCGGGGCGGCATCGCCACAGAGCTCGCCGCGGAGCCCGCGCCCACTGTGGCGCCGGAGAACCCGGAACGCGGGCTGTTCGTCATCCACCGGCGGGGGGAGCCCACCGAGGTGTACGGCCGGTACGCCGACTTCGCCGACGCTCTCGGGGCCGGGCTGGCCGGCGGGGGTCATGTGGCGTTCCTGTCGGGGCTCGGCACGTTCGACTCCGAGACCCAGGCCCTCACGGCCCGGCGAATCTTCGTGCGGCTCCGGTGAGGGGAATCCGAGCATCTCGGAGGGAGAGCCCGGGCTTGCCGGGCTCTCCCTCTATGGCCCCAGCGATCAAATAGGCGCCTCGCCCCGGATCGGAGGGCAAGGGACCTGCCTCCGGAAAAACGCGCCTGTCTTGTTGCCGGGTCAATAGCGCGCCGGATCCACCCACTCCAAGAACTTCGCCAGGCCGGCGGCCATGGCGTAGAACAGCGCTGCCCAGAACGCCATGTGGAGGAACTTCCGGAACGGGGAGCGGTTTCCCAGCACCCCGGAGTCCTTCTCCTCCGGCGTGTCCTTGTTCTCCGAAGCGCTCACGGCTCTTCTCTCCCTCGGTCGCGGTCCGTGCCGCCGGAGGCCGGGATCTCCATCCAGAACCGGCTCCCCCCCGACGGCAGGTTCTCTGCCCCAACCCGCCCTCCGTGCATGCGCACCAGCTCCCGGCAGATGTGGAGCCCCAAGCCGTGGCCCCGCCCCACCGTCCGCGCCAACTTCCCTTGGCGGTACCGGTCGAACAGGCAGGCCATGGCCTCCGAATCGACCCCCGGCCCCTCGTCATCCACCTCGAACCGCACCCGGCCGGCCTCCTCCCACACCCGCAGCCGCACGGTCTTTCCCGACGGCGTGAACTTGACCGCGTTCTGGAGCAGGTTCCCCAGGGCTTGGGCAAGGCGGTCCGGGTCGGCGGTGATCTCCCGATCGGGCACCTCGCCCTGCACCTTCACGGACACCCCTTTGCCCTGCGCCACCGAGGCGTGGAGGGCCACGACCCGATCGACGAACTCCCGAAGCCGAACCGGCCCGGGCTCGAACGGAAGCCGTCCCTGCTCCAGCCGACGCGCCGTCAGAAGGTCGTCCACCAGCCGGTTCATGGCCGCCACGGCCTGGAGGATGCGATCCACGTACTCCTGCTGGCGGGGGGTCAGTCCGTCCGTGCCGGCCGAACGCTGCAGGAGCTGGGCGAACCCCTGGATCGCCACCAAGGGTGTGCGCAGATCGTGGGCAACGATGCTGAGGAGCTCCTCCTTCTGATCCCTCAGCTCCGCCAGCCGCTGGTCCCTCTCCCGGAGGGCGTCGCGGATCGCCAGCAGCCTCTCCCGGCTCTGCTCCAGGGCCTCCCCCAGGCCCGCGGGGGCCCCGCTTCCCGCGGCCAGGGCCCGACGGGCCTTGGCGGCCGAGTGGAGCAACCCCTCCTCCCCGCGAGCCTCCCGCAGCACCTCCCCCAACAGGGCCTCGGCCTCCTCCCAGGCGAGCCATGGGCCCCACGAGGCCCCTTGGTCCAGCTGCGCCCTTAGACGGCACACCTCCTCGGCCAGTGCCTCCCGTTCGTCCTCCAGCTCCTGGATCCGGCGTTTGTCGTCCTGGGTTCCCATGAGGTGCCTCCCACGAGGGACCGCAGGTCCCCCTTACGGCTGGGGGATCTCGTCCCTTCGTCGGTCGCGGTCTGACCTGATTCTACCCGCACTCTCCGGGACGTTGCCAGGGCGCGGCTTGGCATGGAACCCGCCTCGACAGGGCTTGCCCCGCCGGTCGGGGGCGTCCACAATAGGCGGCCCTTCTCCCTTCGGAGGCGTGCCATGGCCAAGGTTCTCATGCTCCAGGGCACCGGCTCGGACGTGGGCAAGAGCGTGCTCGTGGCCGGGCTGTGCCGGATGCTCCGGCAGGACGGGGTGCGGGTGGCCCCGTTCAAGCCCCAGAACATGGCCCTGAACTCGTACATCACGGCCGACGGCGGCGAGATGGGCCGAGCCCAGGTGGTGCAGGCGGAGGCGGCCGGGGTCGAGCCCCACACCGACATGAACCCCGTGCTGCTCAAACCCACCACGGACGTGGGGGCCCAGGTGATCCTCCAGGGTCGGGTGTACGGGAACATGAGGGCCCGGGAGTATCACGCGTTCAAGCCCAAGGCCCGGCAGGTGGCCCTGGAGAGCTTCCGGCGCCTGGCCCGCCGGTTCGAGGTGATCCTGGTGGAGGGTGCCGGAAGCCCGGCGGAGATCAACCTCCGGGACGGGGATCTGGCCAACATGGGGTTTGCCCTGGAGGTGGGCGCGCCCGTGGTGCTGGTGGGTGACATCGACAAGGGCGGGGTGTTCGCCTCCCTGGTGGGCACCTTGGAGTTGCTGGAGCCCGCCGAGCGGGATCTCATCCGGGCCTTCCTCATCAACAAGTTCCGGGGAGACCCCTCCCTGCTCGACCCGGCATTCCGGGCCGTCACCGGGCGCACGGGCAAGCCGTTCCTCGGGGTGGTTCCGTACTTCCGGGACATCTTCATCCAGGAGGAGGACGGGATTCACCGGGAGGTGGTCCGCACCCCCACCGGGGGCGAGGTCCGGGTCGCGGTGGTGGTGCCGAACCGCATCAGCAACTTCACGGACTTTGACCCGTTCCTGGCCGAGCCGGGGGTCCGGCTCGACTTCGTGTGGCCCGGGGAGCGGGTGGGCCGGGCAGACGCCATCGTCCTGCCGGGCTCCAAGAACACGGTGGACGACCTCCACGCCCTGTGGCGGTGCGGGCTGGCCGACGAGATCCTGGAGAACCGGCGCAGGGGCGCCTGGGTCGTGGGCATCTGCGGTGGGTATCAGATGCTGGGCCGGTGGGTGCGTGACCCCCTGGGGGTCGAGAGCTCCCGGCAGGAGGCCCGGGGGTTCGGGCTCCTGGACGTGGAGACCGTGATGGAGCCCGAGAAGGTCACGGCCCAGTCCGAAAGCCGGGTCCGGCCGGGTGCACTGGACTGGTACCCCGACGACGACATCCTAAAGGGGTACGAGATCCACATGGGCCGTACCCGGCTCGGCCCAGGGGCGGCCCCCCTGCTGGAGGTTCGCCGCAAAGGGCACGGGTCGTGGCACCCGGACGGTGCGGTCAGCCCGGACGGGCGGGTGTTCGGCACGTACCTCCACGGCATCTTCGACAATGACGCCTTCCGGCAGGCGTTCCTCGGCCTGTTCCGCACCGGCCAGGCCCGGACCACCTCCTTTGCCCGCCGGAAGGAGGAGGGGTACGACCGGCTGGCCGCGCTGCTCCGGAAGCATCTGGACGTGGACGGCCTGCGCCGGATCCTGGACGGATCGCCGGACGTGTGAGGTCGGGCCTTCGGCCCGCTGGGAGGCTCCCAAACAACGCGCCTATTTCGTCGCCGGTTTGGGGCTTCCCCAGCCGGGGCGGACCCGAACGGTCTCCTCGCCGTGGACCACCACCCGGCCCGGGCCGGCCCCCTTGGGCTTGCGGACCCGGCCGGCCTCGACCACTATCACCTCCACCGTCCCCTCCCCCGACCGCCGGGACCTCAGGGCCGCCAGGCCGGCGGCTTCCCGGAGGGTGCGGTCGGGGCACCGGGCCTCCCGGCCCGGTTTCCGGATCAGCACGTGGGCGCCGGGCGCGTCCCGGGCGTGGAGCCACAGGTCCCACGGCCGGGCCTCGCGCAGCAGCCGGTCGTTCTCCCGGCCGTTGCGGCCTACCCAGATGGGCCAGCCGTCCGACGACACGTACCGGGCGAAGGGCCGGCCCCCGGGATCCGGGCGTGGAGGCGCCGCAGGTGGGGGGCCGCCGTCCGCCGCTGCCCCCTCGAACTCCGCCCGGGCCGCGGCCAGCCTCTCCGCGAGGATCTGACGGGCCCGCTCGGCCTTGGCCGCCCGACGGTACAGCCGCTCCAGGTTGTCGGCAGGGGACCGCCCCGGGTCCAGGGGCACCTCCACCTCCCCGCCGCCCCACGGGTCGGGCAGAACCGCTGTGTCGGCCCCCCGGGCCACTCGGTGGAGCCCCGCAGCCAGAGCGTCGGCCAGCCGCCGCAGCTCGGCCGGGTCCGGAAGCCGGGCCAGGTCCTCCTCGATGTTCCGGATCCTGCGCTCGACGCGACGCCTCCAACGACGAACGTCGGGGACGCCGCCCTCGGCCGGGGCCTCTGGCCCTTCCATCCGGGCCCCCAACCACCGGCCGGCTCCCTCTAGGGCCGAGGCCCACACGGCCACGGGCGCGGCCCCTTCCCGTTCTACAGCCGACAGCCCGTCCTCGTACTCCCACAGGGGGCCGGGCCGGCCGTAGGCCGCCAGGAGCTCGCCCAACGCGGCGGCCGGGCCCTTGCGGCCCATCCGGGCCCGGAGCTCCCGGGCCAGCCCCGGGGCCACCCCGAACAGGACCCGCTCCAGCGGCTCGCCCCGGGCGACCCACCGCTCCAGCTCCCCGGGATCTGCCCGATCCGGCAAAACCCGGCCCGCGGGCACAGGGGGAGGCTCGTACGGCTGGCCCGGCGAGAGGCCCGGCCGGGGCCGCTCCCCTTGGACCGCCCGAACCCGGCCGGACGGATCCAGCACCGCCAGCAGGGGCCGGCGGCCAGCAGTCTCCCACACCAGGGAGCACCCGTCGTCAGCCCGCCGCAATGCCAGCTCGAGCACCCGGTCGAACCGGCCCCAGCGCACCCCTTCGAGCCGACCGCCCACGGCGTGGGCCCGCAGGTACGCGGCCAGGGCCGGAGGGCGGGGCGGGGCCGCGGGCCGGCGCTCCACCAACCCAACCCCCACGGTCCGCGGACCCGCCGCCAGCATGAGCAGCCCGGTCCGCCCCGGGGCCCGCAGCCGCACCACCGCCCCCCAGTCGGGGGAGGCCCAGGCCCCCTGGACCCACGCCCCCCGCCAGTCCCGCTCCAGCTCCGCGCCGACCCGGGCCACCACCCACGGATCCATGTCCCGTTTCCTACCACCCGGGCAGGGCGTAGCGCAGGGGCGGGGCCGCGGCCTCCTCCAGGGGGGCCAGGGCGTCGGCGTCGTCCCCCAGCAGCCACCGCAGCACACCCCTCCGGTCGCGGCGCCGGTACTCCAGCTTGGGCTCCTCGGGCAGGCCGGCGAGCTGCCGGGCCCACTCCACGGCGTCCCAGAACCCGCCCAACCGGTCCACCAGCCCCAGATCGAGGGCCTGCCGGCCCGAGTACACCCGGCCGTCGGCCAGGGCCAGCACCGCCTGCCGGTCCATGCCCCGACCCCCGGCCACCGCGTCTACGAACTGCTGAAACAGGTCGTCGATCAGGCTCTGGAACACCGCCCGGTCCTCGGCGGTCATCTCCCGGAACGGAGACCCGGCGTCCTTGAGCGGACCGCTCTTTACCACCTGGGTCCGAAGGCCCAGCTTGTTGAACAGCAGGTGGACCTCCTGGAACTGGAGGATCACCCCGATCGACCCGGTGGCCGTCCCGGGCAGGGCCACGATCCCGGTAGCCGGGACCGACAGGTAGTACCCCCCTGAGGCGGCCAAGGCCCCCATGGACACGATGACCGGCTTGACCGCGGCCGTGCGCTTCACCTCGTCGTGGATCTCCTGACTGGGCGCGATGCCCCCCCCGGGGCTCTCCACCCGAACCACCACGGCCTTCACGTCCTCGTCCTTACGAAACGCCCGTAGGGCCTCCACGGCAGGGCGGGCGTCGGCGATGAACCCCCGCACCTCCACCACGCCGATCCGCTCACCCATGGGCAGGGCGCCCCGGCCGGCCCACCACAGGGCCGCACCGGCCGCGAGGGCCACCCCTGCGGCCACGGCCAACAGAACCCCCAAGAACCTCAAGCACCCTCGCATCGCACGCCTCCTCGAACGGGCCCTCCACGGAAAAGGCCGGGCGCGAGCCCGGCCTTCTATTTTTCATCTCCGATTGTCGCGGCCACCCCACGCGGGGCGCCCCCCTGCCTACTCCTCACCGTTCTCCTGGGCCTCCTTAGCCTGCTTGGCCAGGAGGATCTTCTCGCCGAGGGTCGTGGCGGAGTGGGCCGCCATCTGGCGGTTCAGCTCGTCCAGGGCCATCTTCTCGGCCCGGACCTTCTCGTCCTCGATAGCCTTCATCGACAGGCTGATCTTGCGTTCCTCCTGGTCGATGTTGAGCACCTCGGCCTGGATCTCCTGGCCCGGCTCCAGCATGGACTTCAGGTCGTCCACCTTCTCGCTGGACACCTCGCTCACGTGAACCAGCCCCTCCACGCCCGGCTCGAGCTCCACGAACACTCCGAAGTCCGTGATGTTCGAAACCCTGCCGGTGACGATGGAGCCCACCCGGTACCGAGCCGTGATGCCGGCCCAGGGATCGGGGGTGAGCTGCTTGATGCCCAAGCTGAACCGCTCGTTGTCCTTGTCGATGTGGAGGACCACCGCCTCCACCTCCTCACCCACGTTGTACAGGGTGGCCGGGTGTCCGACCCGCTTGGTCCAGGAGATGTCGCTCACATGGATCAGACCGTCGATGCCCTCGTCCACGCCCACGAAGATACCGAAGTCGGTGATGTTGCGGATCCGACCCCGCACCACGGCGCCCACGGGGTACCGTTCCTCCAACAGATCCCAGGGGTTCGGCTGGCACTGCTTCATGCCCAGGGAGATCCGGCGCCGATTCATGTCCACGTTCAGGACCATGACCTCCACCTGATCTCCCACCTTGACCACCTCGCTGGGGTGGTTGACCCGCTTGGTCCAGCTCATCTCCGACACGTGGACCAGCCCCTCGATCCCCGGCTCCAGCTCCACGAAGGCCCCGTAGTCGGCCAGGCTCACCACCCGGCCCTGGATCCGCGAGCCGATGGGGTAGCGGTCGTCCGCGCTCTCCCACGGGTCGGGGCTGAGCTGCTTGATGCCCAGGCTCACTCGTTCCCGCTCCCGGTCGAACGATAGGATCTTGACCTCGACCTCATCGCCGATGTTCACCACCTCGGAGGGGTGGTTCACCCGACCCCAGCTCATGTCGGTGACGTGGAGCAGCCCGTCGATCCCGCCCAGGTCCACGAAGGCCCCGTAGTCGGTGATGTTCTTGACCACGCCCTTCATCACCACGCCCTCCTCCAAAACCTGGAGGGTCTTCTCCCGTAGCTTCGCCCGCTCCTCCTCCAGGAGCACCCGGCGGGAGAGAACGATGTTGCCGCGCCGGCGGTTGAACTTGATGATCTTGAACTGATAGGTCTCGCCGATGAGCTTCTCGAGCTGGCGCACCGGCCGCAGAGCCACCTGGGATCCCGGCAGAAATGCGCGCACCCCGATATCCACGCTCAACCCGCCCTTGATGCGGGCCACGATCTTCCCCTCCACCACGTCGCCTCGCTCGGCGGCCTTGCTGATCTCGTCCCAGATCCGGATCTTGTCGGCCTTGTCCTTGCTCAGGACGACCATGCCGTCGGCGTCCTCCAGCCGCTCCACCAGCACCTCGACCTCGTCGCCCT
>JALUTY010000061.1 GCA_027021615.1 bacterium
GGCGTGCTCGCGCCTCGGGGCTCGACGTACCGTCCCGTACGCCTGCGCCCCTCGGCGCTGCGCTTGCCCCGATCTGACGCACACTCGACGGTTTCGCGACGAACGCTCATGAATAATGCGGGCTAGGGGGCCGTTCGTCGTTGGTCGTTCGTCGTCATCAACCCGGCGGATAAACAGGCGCTATCGCTCCCTGCTCGGAGGGGCGTGGGGCCTGCTGGAGCGCCGGGCGTGGCTCCTACAGTCGCTGCACCCGGCACTCAGCCTACGCTTGGTGCTCTTCCGACCTCGGGGACTCCGAAAATGCCCGCACTTCAACCGCGTTTCAGCCCATGGGGCTGAGTGCCGGGTGCAGCGTAAGCCGGATGCCGCACTCACGCACGGCCGGAAGCAGGCCCCACGCCCCTGCGGCCACCCGCGCGCCCTTAGAGTCGCCGGGTCAACAAGAACTTACGCAGCACAACAGTCAGCGTGCCAGGTTGCAGCCGGTCTCGGCCACCGAGGGGGTCACCTGGTCGGCCGGGAACACCCGCACCGGGTTCAGGATGGGGATGGGGTAGGCCGGATCCCGGGCGGTGCGGCCCCACGTGGCCGGGGTCAGGGCCTGGTGGTCCTCCGGCCGCAGGGTGATCCGGCCCACCGGCAGCTCCACGCTCAGCCCCTCCAAAGCGCCCACCACGGCCTCCTTGTCGATGGACCCGGCCTTCTCGGCCGCGGCCTTGTAGGCGTACACCGCGCCGTAAGCGCCGTGGGCGTTGTACGACGGGTACTGGCCGTACCGCTTGCGGTAGGCCTCGACGAAGGCCCGGTTCCGCGCCGAGTCGTTGGCCAGGAACCAGTACCGGGTGCCCACCCACACCCCCTCGGGCATCCGATCCTTCAGGGCATAGAGCACCTCGGTGGCGCCCCCCAAGGACATGAGGACGTCGAACCGGCCGTCGAAGAACCCCAGGTCCCGGGCCTGTCGGACGAAGTCGATCAGGTTCCCGCCCCACAGGGAGATGAACACCCCCTCGGGCTTGGCCTTCATGATCTTGGTGATGTACGAGCTGAAGTCCGTGGTCTTGATGGGGGCGAACGCCACCTGGTCGTCGGGCAGGAAGGTCACGTCGGGCCGCAGCTCCTTGAGGTACTTCCGGAAGTACTCCCAGGACTGATACCCGAAGGCGTAGTCCGGCCCCACGGTGGCCCACACCTTGGCCTTGCTCTTCGCCGCCACCAGGGCCCCTGCCTTGCAGTTCTGGTTGATGTTCACCGACACCCGAAACGTGTATCGGTTGCACACGCTCCCGGTGACATCGGGTGTGGCGGCGTGGGTGATGATCAGGGGGGTGCGCAGCTCCTTCATGGCAGGCACCACCGACTTGGCCACCCCGCTCGAGTCGAGCCCGATCACGCAGTCCACCCCCTTCTGGTACACCAGCTTGCGGATCGCCCGGATCGCCACGTCGGGCTTACCGGTGGAGTCCTCGAAGTACCCCTCGACCTTGCGTCCCAGGATGCCTCCCGCCCCGTTGATCTCGTCGATCGCCAGCTGGGCTCCCTGTTTGGCAAACTCGCCGTAGGTGGCGAACGGCCCCGACATGATGTAGACGAACCCCAGCTTGACCGGCTTCTCGGCCCGGGCCGCAGGCGCGAGCCACGGCAGGGCCAGTCCCACGGTGATCCAGACGACGACGCGGCGCAACGATCGGTGCGTGCTCATGGCCACCTCCTTTCCCAAGGGCGATGGGGCCGGTCCACCCGGCCCCCGGAATCAGCCGACCGATGGAGTATAGCTTCCAAACGCCGGTTGCCAAGGGGACCTAACAGGACTCCCCCCCTTTTCTTCCACCGACCCGGTATTGAGGCGCCTCGCCCCAGCACAGGTAGGCCCATCCTCCGTAGAGCTCCTCCATACGGACGTTTTCGAGGCATGCTGCCATGGCCTCCCAGGGCCGACGCTCGGCCGCCTCTACCGTGACCCCGAACCCGCGGGTCAGCCACACCCCGAGGCGGAACGTCCATTCCGGCCAGCCGGAGGCGCGCTTGAGGTCTAACAAGACCAGCCTGCGTCCCGGCTCCAAGGCCTCGGCCGCGTTCCGGATCACCTGCGCGTATTCCGGGATGAGGGTGATCGCAAACGTGGACAGCACCCCGTGGAGGGGGGACGGAAACCGGTACTGCGTGGCGTCACACCGAACCAGATCCACGTTCCTCCACCCGCACCGCCGCACCTTCCCCCGGGCCTGGTCCAGCATCCGGTCGGTCAGGTCGACCCCCACGACCCAACCTTCCGTCCCCACGGCCCGACGCAGCAGGGCGATGTTCAGGCCCGTACCGCACCCGATGTCCACCACGGTGTCCCCCCGCTCCAGGGCCAGGGCCTCGACGGCTCGACGTCGGTACGTGGGGAGCCGGAACCCGGCCAACACGTACAGGTTGGAGGTCAGGTCGTAGAGCGCGGCCCGTTTCCGATAGACCTGCCTCACGTCCTCCCTAGAGAGCCCCATCGGATCGCCTCCGCCTACTCGTACACCTTCTCCTCCAAGGCGTCGGCCTCGGCCGCGTCCGCCTCGGGGTCCCGGGTCTGGCCCGCGGCCCGGTAGCGTTGGTACTCCTTGTACCACTCGTTGGCGATGATCATGGCCATGACCTCGTTGGTCCCGGTCCAGATCGAGGCCAGCCGAAGGTCCCGGGAGATCCGCTCCACAGGGAAGACGTTGGTGTAGCCGATCCCCCCCATCACCTGCATGGCGTGGTGCACCGCCTTCTGGCACGACTCGGTCACGAACTTCTTGGCCTCGGACACCATGCGACGGACCCGCTTCGCCTCCACCCCGGCGTCCACCGCCTGGGCCGTCACCTGGATCATGGCCCGGGAGGCGTCGAGCAGGGTCACGGCCTCGGCCACCTGAAAGCTGACGCCCTGGAACTCGCAGATCCGCCGGCCGAAGGCCTTCCGGCGGGCGGTGTAGCCGGTGGCCACCTCCACTGCCGGCCGGGCCGCCCCGATGGTCATGGCCGCCGTGCCGAGGCGCTCGGGGATCATCATGGTGTTGAAGACCGCCACCCCCCGGTTCAGCTCGCCCAACAGGTTCTCTTTGGGCACCTTCACGTCCTTGAACACCACCCGGCTCGCCCCCCCGCCCCGGCACCCCATGAGACCGTAGAGGTACGGGGTCTCCACCCCCGGGCCCCGGTCCACGATGAAGCACGAGATCCCCCGGTGGGGGTCGGCGTCGGGGTCGGTGCGGGCGTACACCAGGAAGAAGTCGGCCCGCTCGCCCCCCACGATGAACCGCTTTGCGCCGTTCAGCACGAAGTGGTCCCCCTTGTCCTCGGCCACGGTGGTGGTGCCGAAGAAATCCGACCCGCCCCGGGGCTCGGTGAGGCACTCGGCCGCGAACAGATCGCCCTTGAGCAGCGGCACGACGTACCGCTCCTTCTGCTCGTCGGTGCCATGGAGGATGATCGCGTCGCACACCAGCTCGGCCCCCACCCCGAAGGTGCAGGCAAAGATGTAGCCCAGGGTGCCGATCTCCTCCATCACCATGCAGGTGGTCACCCAGTCCATGCCCCGCCCCCCCCACCGTTTGGGGTAGCGGCATCCCATCAGGTTCCGCCGACCCGCCTCCCGGAGGAACTCCTCCGGGAACCGGATCACGTCCCGGTCCATGTCCAGGATCATCTGGCGGGGCACGCTCTTGACGAACTCGCGGACCTCGTCCCGGAGCTTGATCTGCTCCTCGTTCAGAAGGTAGTCGAACACGGTCCTCTCCTTACGCGTTGTGCTCCTGCCGGAGCTCGTACTTCATGACCCTGCCGCTCGGGGTGTGGGGAAGCTCCTCCACGAACCAAAATCAGGGATGCTTTGGCCCATGATCATGATGGCGGCGCGGCCACTCCGGGACACGCCCCACGCCAGGGGCCGCGCGGCCCCGGCCCAACAATCTGAGACCCAGGAGGTGCACCCGCCCCCTGGGCGCGGAGTGCCATCTTACGGGTGATCTGTCGGCCGTTGCGGTCGATGAGCTCAACAAGGTTCATGGGATGCTCCTTCTTTCGAGAGGCGGTCGAGGGTCTCTTCCGGCGTCTCCATCGCGGCCCGGATGTCCTGCTCCAGCTCTGCCAGCTCCTTCTTCCGGCGTGCGATCTCCTCTAACTTCATTTTTCCGTACACCAGGCTTCGGCGGATCTGCTCGACCTCGGTCAGGTCCGTCTCGGGCATCCCGATCATCTCGGCGATCTCGTCCAGGGAGAACCCCAGCCGTTTACCCCGAAGGATCAGCCTGAGGCGGCGCCGATCCCCACGGGTGTACACCCTCTGGTTGCCCGCGCTGCGGCGGGGCGTCAGCAGGCCCCTCTCCTCGTAGTACCGGATGGCACGGGGGCTGATGTCGAACTCCGCGGCCAGATCGGAGGTGGGATAGGTCCCCTCCCCAGATCGTCCTCCAGGCACGGCGCGACGGAGCGTCAACCTTGTCAAACAGGAGAAAACTCCAAAGCAGTACAGATGCCCGGTACCCGAGCTTGGCCGTAGCACGGCTCCTTCGTCCGGCGTCCTTGCACACTTCGATCCACCGTGTAGGCTACCGATCGGCAGCGGCTTCGGGGGCTCCTCCTTGACAAATGGACCACCGAGGCTATGAGCAACTCTCGATGTGGAGAAACGGAGAAAGCATGAGGCAGAGAGTCCAGTCCGCGCATGGCGCGTTGGCCCGGGTGGCGGAAAAGCGGGCCGGTTTGCCAGCGTGCTGACCGGATACGAACTGGTGGCCGTAGGCCCAACCTCAACAGGGGTTTCTCGCGACTCGCAGGAGAGCCCCCAAAAACCCTCAGGAGGGAAGTCATGAAAAAGATCCTCGCACTCACCGTCCTCGGCTTCGCCCTCGTGGCCTTCGGGTGCGCCGGCACCCAGACCCGCCAGGAGACCCCGATTACCAAGCAGACCAAGATCAAGTGTCCCAAGTGCGGCATGACCTTCACCGTGGGCGAGGGTCTGAAGGCGATCGAGAAGACACGGTAGGCCCTACGTAACCGCGAAACGGCAACGAGGGAAGCGGCGGCCGGAGCAGGGATCCGGCCGCCGCTTCGGTTTTGGGCCGGAAGCTCCCTGCAGCCGCGCGCATGGAATCAGGACCGGGTCTGCGGCCGACCGGCGCAGTATGGATCGCGGGCCTCGAAGGTGTCGAGCCCGAACCCGCTCGTGCTGGCCAGGCATCCCCCGCACACCGGTCGCACCGGGCAACCCCGGCAGGCGCTCGGGCCCGCCCGGTACCGGGCGGCCCGAGGGGAGTCGTAGATCTCGGCCAGGCTCTGGACCCGCAGGGTCCCGATGGGAGAGGGGAACTTCCGGCAGGCGTGGACCTCGCCGTCCGGGAGGAGGCACACGAAGTTGAACGCGGCTCCGCAGCCGAACCCCGTGCACCCCCCGAACACCGGCTCGCCCCGCTGATACCGCAGCGGGTTGAGCAGGTTGTCCTTGAGCCCGAGCACAGGGTTCTCGCGGGCGGCAACCAGGTAGTCCTCGAGGAATGCCCGGTACCGCTCCCTCGGCACGACCGGCAGGTTGGCCCCCTCCCCCACGGGGGATAGGCGGTTGAAATGGAACCGGTCCGCCCGTGGCCGGAGCCGCTCGGCCAACGGCAGCACCTGGTCCACGTTGTCCCGGGTCAGGGTGAGCATGACCATCGAAAACACCCCGAGCCTGCGCAAGAGGCCGAGGAACTCCAGGGTGCGCTCGAAGTGCCCCGGGCCCCGAATCGCGTCGTTGTGCTCCTTGAGCCCTTCCAGGCTCACCTGGAACACCTCGGGGGGCCGAATCGCGCACAGAGCCTCGATCGAATCGCGCGGGGAGGGGTTCCCCAGAACCGTGAGCCCGAAGCCCCGGTCCGCCGCCTCCCGGTAGAGGTCCAGGAACCGGGGGTGAAGCAAGGGGTTGCCGCCGGTGAAAGTCACGTGGCCCCGCACCCGCCGCTCCCGGCAGAACCAGTGGAGGTCGTCAAGAACCCGCAGGGCTCGATCGTGGGGGAGGACATCCCGGGGGCTGCGGTCGTAGCAGTGCCGGCACCGCAGGTCACAGGCCTGGGTGAGGTGCCACTGCAGGGTGAAGACCGGTGCCACCAGAAACTCCTTCCACCCGTGCGGCTCCACGCCGAGCTGTCGGGGATCGCGGCGCAGGAGCGGGGTCGGGGCCAACACCAGCCCCTCGTCCTGGGCCCGACCCAGGATCGCCTCGATCCGGCCCACCGGCACACCCCCCTCCCGGGCCGCTTCCTCGGGCCGGATCCCCTCCACCACGATCTTGAGGGCGAGCAGGTCCTCGGGGTCTGCGGCCTTGACTCGGGGCTCCTCCCCTGGGGGTCTCCACACCAAGACGAGCTGCTCTCCAGGGGTCGGCGACGGCGCCGAGGACGCGCCCGGGGCCAGCAGCTCGGGGAGGCCCCGCCACCCCACCCGCACGACCGAGAGAGTGGGGTTGGCCTCGGCCGCCCCAGAAGGGAGTTCCGGATCGGGCGCGGGCGCCGCCTGGGACAGAGTCCGCTCCAAACGGGCCAGGTCTGCGGCGTAAGGGGGCCTATCGGAATCCGTGGGCTTCGGCATCCGTCCCTATCCTTTCCTTTCTTCCCTCACACCGCCCGAGAAACCGAGGCCGTTTCCCCGTCGGGCGGAACAGGGGAAACGGCCTCGCGATCCTTTGAACGAGAAACTACCAAGAGCGTTCAGCCCCCGGCCGGGCAGCGCAGACCGCGCTACTGGTTCTTGGAGCCCGTTCAGGACCCCTGGCCGCCCGTCTTCTGTGCATCCTTGGTGCCGCCGGCACCATCTTTGGCGCCCGTTCAGCCGGTGCTACCTGCACCGGTCTTCTGGCCGGATCAGCTCCCGTGGGCCCGACCCGCACAGCCCGTCAGGCCGAGGGTCGTCCCCGCCAGCAGCCCCGCCACGCTGAACCCGGCGAGGACCTTCTTCAGCAGGGTGCGGTCCATGTCATCACCTCCTTCTCGTGCCCGGCCGACGCCCGGACCGCCCCACCGGACCGACCGAGTCGGGATTCCCCACGGAGCGCCGGCGCTGGATGAGGGCGCCCCAAAGCATCGAGGTTCCCGATGCGCGCCGGCGCTCCCATGGGGTGGGTCGATCAGCGTACCCGGAGCCAGCGGATCGTCAAGTGATGGCCGGGGGCATGGCAAGAGGGACGGTCCGCTCCCCAACCTTGGGAGCAAGGGGTACGGCGCCCTAGCGCCGCCCCCCAAAGGCGTGCAGGGGGCGGGCGACCCGGGAGAGGAAGTGGCGATGGCGCCGCACCTCGTGCCTCATGTGGCGGTAGACCTCCACCTTGACCAGATCGGTGACCACGGCCGATACGATGGAGTAGCCCCAAACCAGGGCGACCTCGGGCCAGGTGATGGGGGTGATCAAGCCGAAGCCGTACGCCGCCAGCAGGGTTGCAGCCAGCTTGGTGGCAACCGCCGACCAGATCACAATCGGGGCCGGCCAGGGTCTCTCCCAGAAATGCCCTTTCGTTCGGCCCACGAACAGCACGAGATGGCCGGCAACGGCCATCTTCAGGAACACGTAGGTCTGAATCTGGGCCACATCCAGCCTCAGCCAGTCCATGGCGATCAGGAGCATGCCGAAGCTGCCCACCACGCCCACGAGACCCATGGCCGTAGCCACGGTGATCACCTGATGCATCTGCCACCGCACCGGCCGTTGCTCCGCCCGAGTGCGATCGTAGGCGATGGTCATGATCGGTACGTCGTTGAGAAAGGCGAGCAGGATGATCATGATGGCTGTGATCGGGTAGAAGTCAAACGCCATCATGGCCCCCACCACGAAGAACATGATTCGGATGGTCTCGCTGATCCGGTACACGGCGTAGGCGTTCATCCGCCCGAAGATCCGCCTAGCCTCCTCGATGGCGCTGATGATCACCGAGAGACCCGGCTCCGTGAGCACCAGGTCGGCGGCGGCGCGGGCCGCGTCGGTGGCCCCGCTCACGGCCACGCCCACATCCGCCTGCTTCAAGGCAGGGGCGTCGTTCACCCCGTCTCCGGTCATGCCGGTGATGTGGCCCCGGCCTTGGAGCAGCTTGACGATGGCGAACTTGTGCTCGGGAAAGACCTCGGCGAAGCCGTCGGCTCGCTCCACCGCCTTGGCGTCGGCCGCTCCGATGTTCCCCCCAGGGTCGAGGGGGAGCCGGGAGGCCGGTAGGATGTTGTCCCCCAGCCCCAGCTTCCTGGCGATCTGGATCGCGATGGCCAGGTTGTCACCAGTGATCATCTTCACGTGCACCCCGTAAGCCTCTGCCCGGGCGATGGTCTCGGACGAGTCCTTCTGGGGAGGGTCGAACAGGGACAAAATGCCGAGGAAGACCCAGTGCTCCTCCCCCGCCTCCTTCCGCGCCACCCCCAGGGCCCGATATCCTTGCGAGGCAAAGGCGTCCACAGCCTCCTGGATCTGCCGGCGCTCCTCCTCGCAGAGGTCTGACAACTCCATGATCACCTGGGGTGCCCCTTTGGCCACTTGGAACACCTTGCCTTCGGCATCCTCCACCGTCGACTCGGTGCGCTTCCGAACCGGGTCGAAGGGCACAAAGGTGCGGAGCCGGAAGCTCCGGAGCGCCGCCGGCTCCTTCAACCCCTCCAGCACCGCCTGGTCGATGGCGTCCCGGTCCTCCGGCCGGGACGCCAGGGCCGCAGCCACGAGCACCTCCTGGGGGCTCGCGGCACGGAAGACCCTGACCTCGCCCAGCGTCAGACGGTTCTGGGTCAGGGTTCCCGTCTTGTCCGAGCACAGCACGTCCATGCTCGCCATCTCTTCGATGGACTCCAGCCGGGTGACGATGGCCTTCTTCCGGGAGAGCGCGGCAGCCCCCACGGCCATGGTCATGGACAGGACCGCGGGCATGGCGACCGGGATGGACGCCACGGTCAGGATCAAGGCGAACTGGATCAGGTCCAGCCACGGGGTGCCCCGGTGGAGCTGCTGGAGCAGAAGCACGGCCACCAGGGCGAGGCTCACGTAGATGAGGTAGTCGCCGATGGTCAGCACCGCCCTCTGGAAGTGGGAGACGGTCCGGGCCTGCTCCACCAGCCGGGCGGTCCTCCCGAACCGGGTCTCCTTGCCCGTGGCCACCACCTGGGCCACAACCTCCCCCTGCTTGGCCACGGTGCCCGAGTAGGCGGTGTCCCCCGCCCTGACGGTAACCGGCAGAGACTCGCCGGTGAGGGCCGACTGGTCCACGCTGAGGTAGTCCCCTTCGACGATCCTCACGTCAGCCGGGATCACGTCCCCGAGCCGGATGCGGATGATGTCGCCCGGCACCAGGCCGGCTGCCTCGATCTCCTGCCACCTGTCGTCGCGCAGCACCCTCGCCCTGTGGGCCAGCTGCCTTTTGAGGGCCTCCACCGCGTTGCCAGCGGTGTACTCCTGCCAGAACCCCACCGCCGCGTTGAAGATTAGGAGGCCCACGATGATCCAGAAGTCCGCCCAGTGGTGCACGATGGCCGAGAGCACCGCGGCCACCTCGATCATCCACGCGATGGGGCCCCAGAAGTACCCCAGCAGCCGCAGCAGGGTGGAAACACGCTCCTCCTCCAAGGCGTTCGGGCCGTACTTCTGAAGCCTCAGTGCCGCCTCTCGGGAGGTGAGCCCCCTGAGCGCTGCGGAGTCTTTCCGTGCCTCGCCACCCTCTCCCATGGAAACACCCTCCTCGGCCCGCGGGCCTCGTCCCCCGAGTTCTCAACTCCGTATCGCACCCCCTTTTGCCAAGGCCCCCCGAGCGGGCAGGAGCCTACCGGCGGGTCTCCCTCAGGGGAGACCCGCGCCCCTCGGCACGCTCCCGCACCCCCATCTTCACCAGCGCCCCGGTCCCCCTCGGCCCCAGATCTTCGGACCGGCCGAGAACTTCGAACCGGGGCAGGGCCACCCTCCCCCCCGACTGCCCTGCCCACCCGCACCGCAACCCATCGCCTGGCACCGTTGGCACCGCCCCACCCGGGGATGCAGGTGCCCCGTTCCGACGGCGTGAACCTTACCACTGCTCTGTAGCAGAGGGGGGCGAGGAAGCAAGGGGCGCACGGCCGGAAGTAAATCCCATGCCCCTTGGCCGCAACGCCCCGGACCAACGAGAGTTACCCTCCCTGCTTCCTGGCCCCGCAGGGGCCTGACAATGCTTCCCATCCACAACGTTTTTTTGCCTTGACAGGAGAGCTACGGTCTGACAGCTTGTTGACCGGGCGCCCAGTTACTTCGAGCGGGCGATGTTTTTGCTGGGTCCCAAAGATCAAACGCAGGTGTGCCGCGCCCCATACGGACCGCCCCCAAGCCCCAGCAGGGAAAGGAGGACAGACCATGACGGTTGCGACCGTGAAGGGGTTCCCGTCGACCTCGGGGGACGACTACCCGCTCAACCTGCTCGCGTTCCTCCAGCATGCGGCCCGCACGTACCCAGAGGTGGAGGTGGTGTCCCGCCGGCTGGACGGGAGCCTGGTCCGCTCCACCTACGGGGAGGTCTACCGCCGGGTGTGCCGGCTGGCCAACGCCCTTCGGAAGCTGGGGGTGCGGCCCGGGGACCGGATCGGGGCCCTGGACTGGAACACCCACCGGTACTTGGAGTCGTACTTTGCCGTGGCCGGCCTGGGGGCCGTGCTCCTGCAGGTCAACCCGCGGATCTCGGCGGCCGAGCGCCGGTACGTGCTCGAGCACAGCGGTGCGAGGTTCCTGCTGGTGAGCGAGTCCCTGCTTCCCGTGATCGAGCCGTTGGCCGGGGACCTCGCCGGGGTGGAGGGGTACGTGGTCCTGGGCGATGGGGACGCGGGCGGGGTCCGGACCCGTCTCTCCCCGGTGTACGGCTACGAGGATCTGCTGGCGGACGCGCCGGAGGAGATCGGGTGGCCCGCGGTGGACGAGACCTCGGCCGCCACCGCCTGCTACACCTCGGGCACCACCGGCAGGCCCAAGGGGGTGTACCACTCCCACCGGGCCCTGTATCTCCATACCCTCACGATGGCCCTGATGGTGGGGTTGCGGGCGCGGGACGTGGTAATGCAGACGGTGCCCATGTTCCACGCCCAGGGGTGGGGCCTCTTTTTCTGCGCGCCCCTGGCCGGGGCCACGCTGGTGCTCCCGGGGCGCTACACGCTGGAGGACCCCTCGCCCCTGGTGGGCCTGCTGGTGGCCGAGAAGGTGACGGTCACCTGCGGGGCGCCGGCGATCTTCCTGCCCATGCTGGAGCACCTGCGCCGGCTCGACCCCAAGCCCGACCTCTCGGGGCTCCGGATGCTCTCAGGGGCCACCGAGCCGCCCCTGTCGATGATGCGCGGGTTCTGGGAGCTCGGGGGAGCCGAGGTGATCCACGCGTACGGCGCCACCGAGACCGCGCCCCTGGCCACGATGAACCTCCTCAAGCCGTCCCTCGAGGGCCTGGGGGTCGAGGAGCGCTGGGACCTTCGTCGCAAGCAGGGGCTTCCGGTGTGCGGGATCGACCTGAAGGTGGTGACCCCGGACGGTCGGGAGGCCCCGGCCGACGGGAAGACCGTGGGCGAGGTGTGGATCCGGGGGCCGTGGGTCACCACCTCGTACCACAACGACGAGCGCACGGCCGAGGCGTTCTCCGAGGGATACTGGCGCAGCGGCGACGCCGGCACCATCGACCCCAACGGCTACCTGAAGATCACGGACCGGTTCAAGGACCTGATCAAGAGCGGGGGCGAGTGGATCTCGTCCATCGACCTGGAGAACGCCATCATGGCCCATCCCCTGGTGAAGGAAGCGGCCGTCATCGGCGTGCCCCATCCCAAGTGGGAGGAGAGGCCCCTGGCCCTGGTGGTGCTCCAGGAAGGGGCGAAGGGTCAGGTCTCCGAGCAGGAGATCCGGGAGTCCCTGCTGCCCCGGTTCGCCCGGTGGCAGCTTCCGGACGAGGTGCTGTTCGTCGACGAGATCCCCAAAACGAGCGTGGGCAAGTTCGCCAAGCGGGTGCTCCGCGACATCTACCGCAACCGGTACGGCGGGGGGCCCGAGCGGTGATCGGTGACGGGTGACGGGTAACGGAGGCTCAGGTGACCCCTCACCTGCCACCTGTGACCCGTCACCTGTCACGGAAGTCCCCACCCGTCACGGGTCACCGATCACCCGTCACCGACTTCCACCGGAGGTTCCAACCATGGCAGGCATCGTCGCGTTCGGGGCCCACGTTCCCCGCTACCGCCTGGACCGGGGCCGGATCCTGAAGGCCGTGGGCTGGGCCCAGCCCGCCACGGCGGCCCGAGCCCGGGGACAGAAGGCCGTGGCCAACCACGACGAGGACGCCATCACCGCGGCCGTGGCCGCGGCCCGAAACGCCGGGGCCTTCGGGCCCGGGGCCGGGGTGGGTTCCCTCTACCTCGCATCCACGAGCGCCCCGTACGCCGAGCGCCAGAACAGCGCCATCGCAGCCGAGGCCCTGGGCCTGGGCGACGCGATGCGCTCGGCCGACGTCACGGGCTCAGCCCGGGCCGGCACCACGGCCCTGCTGGCGGCCCTGGCCGACGTGACCTCGGGCCGGGCGGGGCGGGCCCTGGTGTGCGCGGGCGAGGTGCGCCGGGCCAGGCCAGGCAGCGTGGAGGAGCACCTCCTCGGCGACGGCGGCGCGGCCGTGTGCGTGGGGGCGGAGGGGGCGCTGGCCGAGTTGGTGGGCTCCCACTCGGTGTCCTGCGACTTCCCCGACCGGGTTCGGGGCTCGGACCGGCCCCTGGGGCGCTCCTGGGAGGAGCGATGGGTCCGGGACGAGGGCCTCCTGGGCCTTCTGCCGGGCGCCGTGTCGGCCTACCTGGAGCGGTGCGGCCTGGAGCCGGGGGTGTTCTCGAAGGTGGTGCTCCCGGTCGCCTCCCTCCGGGACGCGGCGCGGGTGGCCCGGGCCCTTGGGCTTTCCGTCGAGGTGCTCGTGGACCCCCTGGCCCACCGGGTCGGGCACACCGGGGCGGCCCATCCCCTGCTCCTGCTGTGCCGGGCCCTGGAGGAGGCCGAACCGGGCGAGGAGATCCTGCTGGTGGGGTTCGGAAGCGGGGTCGACGTGCTCCACTTCCGGGCCACCGACGCGGTCCGGTCGTTCCGGCCGAGGCGCACGGTCGGCGAACTCCTGAAGATGGGCAAGGACCTGGGCTCCTACGAGAAGTACGCCGCGTTCCGGGATCTGCTGGCCGTGGAGACTGGCATGCGCGGGGAGTTCGAGCCCGAGACCCCCATGTCGGTGGTGTGGCGCCACCGCCGGACCATCCTGGGGCTCGTGGGCAGCCGCTGCCGGCGGTGCGGGACGCCCCAGTTCCCGCCCCAGCGGGTGTGCGCCAACGGAGCGTGCCGCGCCGTGGACGAGATGGAGCCCCACCCCTTCGCGGACAGGCCTTGCCGGGTGTTCAGCTACACGGCCGATCTTCTGGCCTGGAGCCCGAACCCGCCGCTGATCTACGGCGTGGTGGACTTCGAAGGCGGCGGGCGGATGATGGTGGAGTTCACCGACTGCGACCTCGAGGACCTGGCCGTGGGCCTGCCGGTGGACCTCGTGTTCCGCCGGAAGTACCACGACCGACAGCGGGGCATTCACACGTACTTCTGGAAGTGCGTGCCGGCGGCCTCCTGAGGAAGGCCCTGGGGGCGTCTGCAGGCGCAGGTTCCTACCGGCGGGCAGAGCAGGCCGGCTGCCGCGGGCACGGTCGCCCGCAGCCCTCCCGCCAGCGCCGGAGGGTTTTCTTCGACCGACGACCAGCGACCGAGGACCGAAGTTCTTGGGAGCATCGTCAGAGACGCCTGCGGGGCCGTCTAGAGACTAGAAACTAGAGACTAGACCATGCTTCCCGGACCGTGAGGTGGAGGCGAAGAGGCATGGTAATGCCTAGAACATGTGAAAATCCGGGAGGTTTTCAAGCCTCCCAGCGTCCCAACCTCCTAGCGTCCTAGCGGAAGTTACATGGAAGGAGACGGCCATGGCGAGCGGGATCCGGGACAAGGTGGCAATCGTGGGGATGGGGTGCACGCGGTTCGGCGAACGGTGGGACGCGGACGCCGCGGACCTGATCGTGGAGGCGTTCCAGGAGGCCGTGGAGGACGCCGGCATCGGGCCCGAGGAGATCCAGGCCGCCTGGCTCGGGACCTGCTTCGAGGAGGTCCACCTGGGCAAGAGCGGCATCCCCTTGGCCCAGGCCCTAAAGCTGCCCGGCATCCCCGTGACCCGGGTCGAGAACTTCTGCGCCACCGGCACCGAGGCGTTCCGGGGCGCGTGCTACGCCGTGGCCTCGGGCGCCTGCGACATCGCCCTGGCCCTGGGGGTGGAAAAGCTCAAGGACACCGGGTACGGGGGGCTCCCGGGGTTCGACACCGCCATGGGCACCCTGAACCGGTTCATCCTGCCCGCGTTCACGGCCCCGGGGGGGTTCGCCCTGATGGCCACCCGCTACTTTGCCGAGCACGGCATCTCCCCGGACGAGGGCAAGGCGGCCCTTGCGCGCATCTCGGTCAAGAGCCACCGGGCCGGGGCCATGAACCCCAAGGCCCACCTGCGCACCGAGATCACCCCGGAGCAGGTGCTCCAGGCGCCGATCGTGGCCTGGCCCCTGGGCCTGTTCGACTGCTGCGGCGTGAGCGACGGGGCGGCCGCCGCCATCGTGACAACCCCTGAGATCGCCCGGTCGCTCCGGCCGGACCCCGTGCGGGTGAAAGCGCTCCAGATCGCGGCCACGTCGGGCGAGGAGCTCTACACCACCAACTGGGACGGCACCCACCTGCCCACCACGGCCCGGGCGGCGGCCCGCGCCTGCGAGGAGGCCGGGGTGCGCAGCCCCCGGGACGAGATCGGAGTCCTCGAGGTCCACGACTGCTTCTCGATCACCGAGCTCGTCACCTACGAAGACCTGGGCATCTCTCCCCGGGGCCGGGCCATCCGGGACGTGAACGACGGGCTGTTCGAGCTGGAGGGGGCGATCCCGTGCCAGCCCGACGGGGGCCTGAAGTGCTTCGGTCACCCCATCGGCGCCTCCGGGATCCGGATGATCTACGAGGTGTACAAGCAGCTCCAGCACAGGGCCGGCCCCCGGCAGGTGAAGGACCCGAAGCTGGGGCTCACCCACAACCTGGGGGGCATCCCCCTGTTCAGTGTGTGCAGCATCGGGATCTTCGGGCTGTGAGCAAGTCACCCGTCACGGATCACCCGTCACGCGTCACCGCTTTTCGAGCCTCCCCGCCGTGCGACCGACGAACCTCCTCCCGGGCGGCCCGGGGGCTCCCAACCCTTTTGGAGACAGGAGGTGGCCATGATCCTGGCGTCCCAGAGGCAGATCCGCAGGTACACCGAGCTGGGCTGTTGGGGGGAGCGCACCCTCCTGGACGACTTTCGGGAACACGTCCGCCGCACCCCCGAACGCACCGCCGTGGTGGACCCGCCGAACAAGGAGGATCTCATGGGGCTGGCCCCGGAGCGGGTCTCCTACAAGGCCCTCCACCGGGCGGTGGAAGGGGTGGCCACGGCCTTGCGGGCCGCGGGCCTGGAAAAGGACGACGTGGTCCTGGCCCAGATCCCCAACAGCTGGGAGCTGGCCATGCTCTACCTCGCGGTGGCCCGGGCCGGCGGGGTGCTCTCGCCCGTGCCCGTGCAGTGGCGCTCGCGGGAGCTCGCCTACGTGGCCCGGCTGACCCGGGCCAGGGCATTCGTGACGGTGGAGTCGCACCGGGGGTTCGATCACCTGGCCCAGGCCAGGGCCCTGGCCGAGCAAGTGCCCTCCCTCCGGCAGGTGCTCTCCGTGGCCGAGATCCGGCGCATGGCCCGGGAGACCCCGGATCCGGGGCTCGACCGGATCCGGGTGGACGCCAACGACATCTTCACGATCTGCTGGACCTCGGGAACCGAGGCCCAACCCAAGGGCTGCCCCCTCAGCCACAACAACTGGAGGTGCCAGGCCTCCCTGGCCGCATCGGCCGGCCTGCGGCCGGGGGACGTCCTGCTCACCGCCGGGCCGCTGGTGAACATGGGGGCCCTGGGCACGGTGTACGCCCCCTGGCTGATCCTGGGGGGGACCATGGTTCTCCACCACCCGTTCGACCCGGCCCTGCTGCTTCGGCAGATGGTGGAGGAGAAGATCCACTACACGCTCCTGGTGCCGGCGGTGGTGAACCTGATCCTCAAGCACCCCGCGGCAGACTCCTTCGACCTCGGGGGGATCCGCAGCATCACGGTGGGCTCGGCCCCCCCGTCCCTGTGGGCCATGCGCGAGTTCAAGCGCCGATGGGACATCGACATCGGCAACATCTGGGGCCAGAACGAGGGAACCGGCCTCGTGTCCACCTCCGGAGACGTCCCCGACATGGAGGTCCGGGTCGACCACTTTCCGCGCTACGGCGTCAAGGGCCGCACGTGGGCCTCGCCCGTCACCCGGTTCGTGGAGACCCGGGTGGTGGACGAGCAGGACCGGGAACTCGTCCAGGACGGGGCGGTGGGCGAGCTCCTGTACCGCGGCCCCAACGTGATGCCGGGTTACTTCAACCGGCCCGACCTGAACGAGCAGGCCTTCGACGAGGAGGGGTTCTTCCGCACCGGCGACCTGTTCCGGATCCGTGGGGAGCACTACCTGAGCTTCGTGGACCGGAAGAAGGACATCATCATCCGGGGCGGGATGAACATCAGCGCCCAGGAGGTGGAGAACCTGATCCTCGCCCACCCCGACGTGCAGGACGCGGCCGTGGTGGGCATGCCCGACCAGGACCTGGGCGAGCGCTGCTGCGCCTACGTGGTGCCCCGGGCCGGCGCGCGGATCCGCCTGGAGGACCTGACCTCGTTCATGCGGGATCAGGGCGTGGCCGTGTACAAGCTGCCCGAGCGGCTCGAGCTCGTGGATCAGATCCCCCGGAACCCCGTGGGCAAGGTGCTGAAGGCAAGGCTCCGGGAGGACATCCGCGCGAAGCTGGCGCAGAGTGTGGAGGGGAACCGGGCAGATCCGAGAGAGGAAGACTCCGACACCAAGGAGACGTGACGTCATCCGTCACCGATCACCCGTCACCCATTACTGATTCTCCAGGAGTGAAGCCCATGGAAAGGATGCTCGAAGGGAAGGTCAGCGTGATCACCGGTGCCGGCCGGGGGATCGGCCGCAGCGCCGCCCTCCTGTTCGCATCGGAGGGGGCCCGGGTGGTGGTGAGCGACCTGGACGAGGGCCCGGCCCGCGAGGTGGTGGACGAGATCCGCGCCCGGGGCGGCGAGGCCGTGGCCGTGGTGGGGGACGTGACCGCCGAGGGATTTGCCGAGCGGCTGGTGCAAACCGCGGTGGAGAGCTTCGGCCCTTCCATCGACGTGCTGGTGAACAATGCCGGGTACACCTGGGACGGGGTGGTCCACAAGATGACCGACGAGCAGTGGGAGGCCATGTGGAGGGTTCACTGCACCGCCCCGTTTCGCATCGTGCGGGCCGCCGCCCCCTACATCCGGGGCGCGGCCAAGCGGGACATGGAGCAGGGCCGGCGGGTCCACCGGAAGATCATCAACGTGAGCTCGGTGGCCGGCACCGACGGAAACCCGGGCCAGATCAACTACTCCACGGCCAAGGCCGGGATCCTGGGGTTCACCCGGACCCTGGCCCGGGAGTGGGGCCGGTTCAACGTGAACGTGAACGCCGTGGCCTACGGCTGGATCGAGACCCGGCTCACCCGGGCCAAGGACGAGGACACCGTGATCGAGGCCGGGGGCACCCGCATCCCGGTGGGGGTACCCCGCCAGCAGCTCGAGGTGTTCCGGGCCCTGATTCCCCTGGGCCGGCCCGGCACCCCGGAGGAGGCCGCGCGGGTCATGCTGTTCCTGGCCTCTCCCCTGTCGGACTACGTGTCGGGCCAGGTGATCAAGGTCACCGGCGGCTGGTAAAGCCGGGAAGCCCCTCCGGCCCCTGCAGGACTGGGCAACAAGGGAAGGTAACTGGTGGGGTTCGGGGCCATTGCCGGCGGCGGGCATGGGGCCTGCTTCCGGCCGCGCGCGAAGCCGGGCGCGAGATTCGCCGCGCAGGCACGGGGCACCGACGGTGGTTTCATGACAGCCCGGTCGGGCACGAACGATTTCACGGTGCGAGCGTTGGAGGCGCTGCGCGGCGAGCAGAGGAGCCGCGCGCGGCGCTCCAGCAGACCCCATGCCCCCGGACCATGTGGTGGAGGCGAAGAGGCATGGTGATGCCTAGAACACGTGGAAATCCGTGAGGTTTTCAATCCTACCAGCGTCCTAGCGTCCTAGCGGAAGTTACATGTAAGGAGTGCGTGATGATCCATCTGGACGCCGTGGGGGAGGCGCTCGGGCCCTTCGTGCACCGCTACTCCTGGCGCGACGTGGTCCTGTACCACCTGGGCATCGGGGCCCGGGCCTCCGATCTGGAGTATGTGTACGAGGGGGTGGCGGGGGGGCTCCGGGTGTGCCCGTCCTTTGCCGTGGTTCCGATCCTGGCGCCCTACATGGCCGTGCTCCGGCGGATTCGGGTGCCCGTGGCGAGCATCCTCCACGGGGAGCAGACGATCCGGCTCCACGGCCCCCTCCCGCCCGAGGGGGAGTTCCACACCACGGCCCGGGCGTCCGCCGTGTACGACAAGGGCAAGGCGGCGCTGCTGATCGCGGAGAGCCGCACCACCGACGCGTCGGGCGCCCTCCTGTTCGAGACCCGGGCCGCCGTGCTGTGCCGGGGCATGGGGGGATGGGGCGGGGACCCCGGGCCCCGACCGGAGCCTCGGACCGTCCCCGGCGACCGCCCCCCGGACTTCGAGGCCAGCGAGGCCACGGCCGAGAACCAGGCCGCGCTGTACCGCCTTTGCGGGGACACCAACCCCCTGCACATCGACCCGGCCGCGGCCCGGGCCGCCGGGTTTCCCCGGCCGATCCTCCACGGGCTGTGCACCTTCGGGTTCGTCTGCCGGGCCGTGGTATCCCGGGCCTGCGGGGGGGATCCGGCCCGTCTGCGGGAGATGGGGGTGCGGTTCGTCGCGCCCGTGTTCCCGGGCCAGACCATCACCACCCGGGGCTGGCGGGTGGGGCCGGGCACCTACCACCTGGGGGTGTCCACGGAGTCGGGGGAGGTGCTGAGCAACGCCTACGCCAGGGTGGACGAGGGGTGACCGAATCTCGAAGCACGAGGAGCGAGGGATCATGTACCAGGCAGAGCATCGAATCTTCCGCGAGGCCTTCCGCCGGTTCCTGGACCGGGAGGTGGTTCCCCACATCGACCGGTGGGAGGCGGATGGGATCGTCCCCCGGGAGGCGTGGGCCAAGCTCGGCGCGGCCGGGTTCCTGTGCCCCTGGCTCCCCGCGGAGTACGGCGGCAGCGGGGCCGACTTCCTCTACTCGGTGGTCATCGCCGAGGAGCTGGCCCGGGCCGGCGCGGTGGGGCTCATGGCCCCGCTCCACAGCGACATCGTGGTCCCGTACCTCTACCACCTGGGCACCGAGGAGCAGAGGCGCCGGTGGCTGCCCGGGTGCGCCTCGGGCGAGATCCTCACGGCCGTGGCCATGTCCGAGCCCAACGCGGGCTCCGACCTGGCCGCCCTCAAAACCTGGGCTCGCCGGGAGGGGGACGAGTACGTGATCAACGGCAGCAAGATCTTCATCTCCAACGGGATCCAAGCCGACCTGGTGGTGGTGGCCTGCCGCACCGACCGGGATGCCCCGCCCTCCCGGGGGATCAGCCTGATCTGCGTGGAGGCCGACGCCCCGGGCTTCAAGCGGGGCCGGAAGCTCGAGAAGATGGGCCTTCGCTCCCAGGACACGGCCGAGCTGGTGTTCGACGAGTGCCGGGTGCCGGCGGGGAACCTGCTGGGCCAGGAGAACCGGGGATTCTATCACATGATGGCCCACCTCCAGCAGGAGCGGCTCATGTGCGCCGTGATGGCCCAGGCCATGGCCGAGGCCATGCTCGACATGACCGTGACCTACGCCACCGAGCGCAAGGCCTTCGGCCGGCCCGTCGCGGCGTTTCAGCACAACGCGTTCAAGATCGTGGACATGGCCACCGAGATCAAGATGGGCCGGGCGTTCCTGGACCAGCTCATCCGCCGGCACCTGGCCGGGGACGACATCGTGACCGACGTGTCCATGGCCAAGGCGTGGATCGCCGAGATGGCCAACCGGGTGGCGTACCACTGCGTGCAGCTCCACGGCGGCTACGGGTACATGGAGGAGTACCCGATCTGCCGGTTCTACCGCGACGTGCGGCCCTTTGCGATCTTCGCCGGCACCACCGAGATCATGAAGCTCATCGTGGCCCGGAACATGGGGCTCCTGGGTTGACTCGGCCGGCCCGTCGCCCGTACCGTTCCGCTGGGCCCGACACGGGCCGGGGATGCAGCGCGTGAAGGCAGGAGAGATCCCATGGGAATGGGCAGCACGGCCGGGGACACCTTTGGCCAGATCCTGGAGGCGGCCAAGGAGCTCTTCTACGAGAAGGGCTACGAGAACGCGACCACCCGCGAGATCACGGACCGGGCCGGCATCACCAAGGCCGCCATGTACTACCACTTCAGGAACAAGCAGGAGATCCTCTACACCATCTGTCTGCAGGCGGCGGACGATCTCATCGGCAACATGCGCGAGGCCATCGCGGCGAGCCGTCAGGAGCCGGGGGGGGACCTGCGCGGCCAGATGAGGAGGATCCTACTGAGCTACGCCAACACCTACCTGAAGAACAAGATCTTCAACAAGATCCTGCTCCACGACATCGAGTACCTGGACGAGGGCAAGAAGCGGGTGATCCTGGACAAGGAGAAGGAGAACGTCCGCCAACTCCGGGATTTCCTGGAGGGCCTGATCGAGCGGGGCGCGCTCCGGCCCGTGAACCCCACCGTGATGACCTTCAGCCTGATCAGTACCCTCCACTGGCTGTTCTTTTGGTACCGGGAGGGCGGCCCCCTGACCCTGGAGCAGGTGATCGACGAGATCGTGGACCTGTTCCTGTTCGGAAGCGCGGCCGCCCGCCCACCGGCGGGGTGAGGTCGGGCCGGCGGGAAGGGGCCGCCCCTGTGCTCCCAAAGGAGACTTCGTTCATGAGCGGCAAGGTCCGGATCGAGATGCGAGACGGGGTGGCCCACCTCACCCTCAACCGCCCCGAGGCCCTCAACGCGCTGGATCCCGAGATGGCCCGCGCCCTTCGGGTGGCCGCCGAGGCCGTGGGGGAGGATGACGCGGTGCGCTGCGTGGTGCTCCAGGGGGCGGGGGAGCACTTCATGGCGGGGGGCGACGTCGGCTTCTTCCGGCGGCAGATCGAGACCGCCGGATCGGAGGCGGCCGTGATCCCCCGCGAGGTGTTTCGCGACGCCCACGGCGCGATCCTGGCCCTGCGGCGGATGCCCAAGCCGGTGATCGCCAGCGTGCGGGGGGCCGCGGCCGGCTACGGGGTGAGCCTGGTGGCCGCGTGCGACCTGGCCCTCGCGGCCGAGGGCAGCGTGTTCACCCTGGCCTACTGCCACATTGGTGCGAGCCCCGACGGCGGAGCCACGTACTTTCTTCCCCGCACCGTGGGGTTCAAGCGCACCATGGAGTTGATGCTCCTCGGCGGCCGCTACGACGCGCACGCTGCCCTTGCCATGGGCCTGGTCAACCGGGTCGTGCCCAGGGAGGACCTAGAGCGGGAGACCGCCGCCCTGGCCGCCCGGCTCGCATCGGGGCCCTCCGAGGCCTATGCCCGGGGCAAGGCCCTGGTGAACGCCTCGTTCCGACACACCCTGGAGGAGCAGCTGGACGCGGAGGAGGAGGCGTTCCTGGCGTGCGCCGCCACCCCGGACTTTGCCGAGGGCGTCCGGGCCTTCTGCGAGAAACGCCCCGCGCGATTCCGCGGCTGAGACCAAGTTGCATCCAAAGCTATCGGCCCCCTGCTCAGAGGGGCAAGGGACCTGCCGGAGAGCCGGGCGCGGCCCCTTGGCTCGCCGCGCAGCGCCTCCGGCGTCTGGACTGCGAAAGGGCGCGGATTCCAACGGGTTGCCATGAAGCCAGCTCCCCCGCCCCGTGCCTGCACGGCGAATCTCAATGCCTGGCTTCGCGCCCGGCCGGAGGCAGGTTCCTTGCCCCGCCCCCGGATACGTATCCGATGGTTGGCAACTTGGTATGAGACCACGAGGGGAGGGTGTGTACCGTCAGCCCTTTTCCGAATCGAGCCCCGCCAACGCCAAGGCCTCCCCCCGGCCGAGCCCCACCCTCTCGCCGGCCTCGAGGATCTCCTCCCAGGTAACGGCATCCACCGGAATTCCATGCCTCTGCCGCTCGGCCGCGGCCAGGCGCTCGGGCTCCCCGGCCACGAGCACCGGCTCGGCCGGCTGGGCCGGAGGCGACGCCTTGGCGTATGCCACCATGGCGTCGATCTCGGCCTGCATCCACTCCGGGTCGCCGAACCGCCCCGGGTCGATCAGAACGCTGAACAGGTTGTTTACGATCGCCCCCTTCCGGGGGATGGCCGGCTGGATCGTGCCGCCCCCCGAGAGCACCCCGGCCAGGAGCTCGGCGACCAGGGCGAGCCCATAGCCTTTGTGCTCCCCGACGGGGAGGAGCGCCCCTCGACGATCCTGCCGGAACATCACCTTCGGATCCCGGGTGGGCCGGCCTTCCTCGTCGACCAGGTGCCCCTCGGGCACGAGCTCCCCCTTGTTCATGAGCAGCCGCACCTTGCCCAGCGCGATGCGGCTCGTGGCCATGTCGAGGAGGATCGGGCCCTCCCGGCCCGGCCGGGGGATCGTCACGCACACCGGGTTCGTGCCGAACCGGGCGTCGCCTCCCCGGAACGGAGCCATCAGGGGCGGATGGTCCTGCACGTTGACCCAGTGGAGCGAGACCAGCCCGCCCTCGGCCGCCTGCTCCCCATAGGTGCCGACCCGACCCACGTGGTGGGCGTGCCGAAGGGTCACCACCGACACCCCGAGGGCACGGCAGCGCTCGATCCCGGCGGCGATGGCCTCCCGGGCCACCCGCTGACCGTAGCCGCGCCCCCCCTCGAACCGCAGGATCGGCCCTTCGTCGGCGAGGAGCCGGGCCGGGGTGTTGGGGTGAAGCAGCCCCTCCCCCACGAACCGCACGTAGTAGGGGATCATCCCCACCCCGTGGCTGTCGTGCCCGGCCAGGTTGGCCCGGACGAGATGCTCGGCCACCACCCGGGCCTCGCCGGGCTCGCTTCCCGCCCGGCACAGAACGGCCTCCGCCACCCTCTGAAGGGCACCGGACGGCATGCGCATCTCACGGTTACCGGACACGATCATCCTCCTCCTGCCCCAGGTTCCCGGCTCCGGCCCCCCATAGAAACGTGGGTGCTGGCAGCTACCGAGGGGCGCGGCTCGGCTACTGGTACGACATCCTGTCCTGGATTCCTTCCCTGGATGCCGGGTCAAAGATTCCCTTCTCCTTGGCCTCCTCAATCCACTGCTGCCGCAACCCCTTGAGAAACCTCTTCTTTTCCTCGACCAGCTTCCCGTAGGGAAGCCCGATCAACGCCTGGGCCTTCTCCTTGGTCGAGAAGTCGGGCGCCTCGTAGTCACCAGCCCCATACTTGGCGAGAATCGCCCGCAGCTTCACCCGCGCCTCCTGGGCCTTGGCGATGGCGCTGCCCAAGACCCGGAGCACCTCCTCCGGGGCGTGGAAGAACGCCCCGTGGGCGGCCACGGCGTAGTCCCAACGCCACTGCCCGTGACGGATGTCCTGCAGCGCCGGCCGCATCTCCTCCTCGGTGGCCCCCAGATCCCAGGCCTTGGCCGCCTCCAGGTGAGCCCGGGCGAGGATGTCCATGGCGAGGCGGGACAGCTCGTCCCTGCGCTCCCTCTTCCTCTTGACGACCGCCCTGAGCTCCTCCGGGTCCGAGTCGTGGCAGTTCAAACAGGTGTCTTCCATGTCGTCGAGGGGATTGCCGATCTGGTGGGAGGTGAAGCTGGCACCTCCTTCGCTCTTCGCGGGCATGTGGCAATCGGCGCACGTGACCCCGTTCCGGCCGTGGGTCCCGGTCACGAAGGTCTCGTAGCCCGGGTGCTGGGCCTTGAGCATCGGGGCCCTGCTGAGCTTGTGGGTCCAGTCGACGAATCCGCGCTCGTCGTAGTACGCCTCCATCGCCTCGGCCGACAGGCCCTTGTCCCACGGGAACGTCACCACCCCGGCGATCTTGTCCTCGCCGCTGGCGTCCTTCCACGGCGTTTTCTTGAAGTAGTACTCGGAGTGGCACTGGGCGCAGACCAGGGAGCGCATCTCCTCCCTGCCCGCGTCCGCGAACCTGAGGCTGCCCTCGGCATCCAGGGCCCGTTTCAGGTAGTCGCGGGTCACGGTCAAGGCCATGGTCTGGCTGTCGTGACAGTCCGCGCACCCGATCGGGTTGGCGATCTCGCCGCCGTGGCGCGCCCACTTGCCGGTGAAAAAGTCCTTCTCTCCGATCTTCGCGATCAGCCGCGGCACGTCGGGGGACTTGCAGGTCCAGCACGCGGTGGGCATGGGGCCGGAGTTGCCGTCCACCGGGGCGCCGGTGCGCAGGGTGTTGATGTTGTCTTCCAACGCGTAGGCGTGTCCCCTGGGGGCGTTGTAGTCCTTGGAAAAGCCGTACCCGGCCCATAACACCACCAGCGCCGGCTCCTTCTTCAACATGTCGGTGATACGGTCGCTCTTCCGGGTGCCCAGGAAGGTCGCGTACTGCCGGGGGTAGTACTTGCCCCACACGGAGCTGCGCGACTCGAATCTCCCGATCTGCGGCGCCGGCTCTTTCCCTTCCTGGGCGGCATCGCCCTCCGCCACCACGAACCCGAGCAGGACCAGGGGAACCCCTAGGGCGGCGGTGCCCAACCACAACAGCGTGAGGCGCTTCATCGGATCCTCTCCTTGTCGAGAAAAGGGGAAATTCGCCAAGAGCGGCCTAGCACGCATGATTCATGAGCGTTCGTCGCGAAACCGCCGAGTGTGCGTCAGATCGGGGCAAGCGCGGCAACCAGGGGCGCAGGCGTACGGGACGGTACGTCGAGCCCCGAGGCGCGAGCACGCCCCGAGATGGCGTGCAATCGGCGGTTGCAGCAGAAGGCTTCATGAATAATGCGGGCTAGTTTACCTGCTCGACAGACCAAGACAAGTGTTGAGGAAGCGAGTCGATCGGCCCTCTGCCAGAGAGCGGGGCGGACTCGCCCTTCGAACCTCCATGCGCGAGGGCAGGCCGATCACGGGCGACGATCTGCAGCTCGGCAACCGGATCTCGAGGAGCCGGGGTGACCTCGCCTGGGCTCTGGGCGAGGAAGGTGCTTCTCTTTTGTGGAGAGGCCGTTTGACGGGGCCGCCCGGACCGCCCCCTCCCGCCGCGCCCGGTAGGCCCGAGCCAGGTCCAGGAACATCTCCAGGCGAAGGTCCAGGTCCCCGGCGGTCTCGTCCACGTAGAACACCCGGGTCGGGATGCCGCCGTGGTCGCGGCTGACCCGGAGGTACACGGCCTCGGAGACCACGCCGTTCATGCACCCGAAGGGGCTCACGTCCATCACCGCGTCCGCCCCGTGCCCCTGGAGGTACACGGCCTTGCCCACGCTCATCACCATCTCCCCCAGGGCCCCCTCCCAGGGCAGGTACGGGGCGGCCAGGTCCAGGATCTCCTCCACGCCGTGGGGCTCGGGCCGGTCGTCCAGGAACCCGGCGAACGCCGCCTCGAGCTCGTGCTCGTCCCGGCGCTGGACCCACTGGGACAGCCGGGCCCCCAGCATCGCCCGGGACAAAGCCCGGCCCCGGCGGCGAAGCTCGTACGCCTCCCACGCGTTCACGTACCACACCCACTCCCCGATCCCGGAGAGCCACGCCTCGGCTCCGAGGGCCTCGAGGCGGCGCACGATGCCGTGGTTGCTGAACACGCTCAGGCGGCAGAAGATCTCCCCCACGACCCCCACGAGCACCCGGTCGGCGGGCGCCACCGGAACCGCCCGGAACCGCCCGGCCGCCCGCCGCAGGCCCTCCACCACCCGGTCCCGCCGCTCGGCCGTGGTGTCCGAGGGGGCCTCCAGGGCCTGGCACAGCTCCTCCAGGGACTCTTCGTAGGCCCGGTCGGCCCGGCCGGCCTCCGCCTCGTAGGGGCGCGTGCGCAGCAGGGCCCGGCGCAGCAGGTCGGCCCCCACCGTGGCCCACCACAGGGTCCGGCGGAGATCCCGAGCGGCGTCGGCCACGTCGCGGTACCCCTCGTCCGAGTTGGGAGAGACCAGGGCCACGTCGCCGTACCCGAGCCGGTCGAGCAGCCGCCGCAGAAACGGGGCGTACTGGCCGAACCGGCACGGCCCCGTGGTGGTGGGCATCATGAACGCGGCCCGGGCCGGGTCGAACCCCGGGCGGTCCATGGCCTCGAAGAGCTCCGCCAGGGTCACCACCTGAGGGTAGCACTCCTCCCCCGAGGTGTGCCGCTTGGCCAGCTCCAGGGCCCGGGCCCCGGCCGGGGGGCACACCCGGGCGTCCACCCCGACCGAGCGCAGGGCCGCGGCGTACGTCCGGCTGGCGCCCTCGCACATCCGCGGGATGAACACCACCCGGTCCCTCACGCGGTCTGCCGACGTGCCCACCATCGCAACACCCCTTTGCTGTCCAGGTACGCCTCGCACCGGGTCAGGAAGCCGGCGTCGTTGCCATGGCCGTCGAACTGGAGCACCAGGAACGGCTTGCCGGCGGCGTCCTCGCAGAACTGCTTCACGTAGGAGTCGGGACCGCACTTGAAGTTGGTCAGGCACACCAGGTGGAGCCGGTGCCGCCCCGAGGTCAGCCGGGCCGCCTGGAGGATCCGGCGGCCGTAGTGCCAGTACAGGTCCGGGTTCAGGTCCCGGATGCCCACCCGCTCCACCGGGAGCACGTCGAAGGGCAGCACGTTGGCCCCGTAGAAGCGCCGGAGCTTCTGGGGGATGTGGAGGTTGAGCCCGGGGTCGTACAGGTTGTAGGGCCTTCCCACGATCACCACCCCTGCCTCCCCGGTGCGCTCCAGGGTGGCCAGGGCCTCGCTGCCGGCCCGGGCCATGGCCCGCCGGAACCCCTCCCGGGCCGCGTAGGCCGCCCGTACGGCCCGGCGGTGGCGCGCCCGGGAGCCGCCGAAGCGCCGGAAGGTGCCCCACAGGGTCCGCTCCACCGCGGCCGGGCCCTCGCCGAACCGCACCAGGGGGGCGAGCATCCGGGCCCCCGCCCCCTCCACCTCCGGGCTCGCCCGGACCACGAAGGGCGCGGTCTGGCCCCACGGGCACAGGTAGGAGGGGATGTCCCCCTCCCCCTCGGCAGGCTCGGCATCGATCACGTTGGGCAAGAGCACCGCGTCCACGCCCCGGTCCATGAGGTCCAGCACGTGGCCGTGGGCCACCTGCACCGGGAAGCACGGCTCGGCCACGGCCGCCTCGGCCCCCCGGTCGGCCAGGGCCGGGGTGGTGGGGCCCGAGAGCCGCACCTCCAGGCCCAGGGCCTGGAGGTACGCCCGCCAGAACGGGAGCTGGTCGACGAAGTACAGGCACCTGGGGATCCCCACCGCCGGGCCCCGGGCATGCTCCCGGAGGGCCTGCCGGAGCCGCGGGTCCTCCACCAGCTCCGCCGGGTCGACCTCGAGCAGGGACTCCCGAAGGGCGAACAGGTCGGGGATGACGGGCTCCCGCGTGCCCTCGGCCGGCCGGCGGTACCGCTCGCCGCACCGGTCGCCCCAGTAGCTCCGGCGGCCCCCCACCCGGTACTCCTGCACGTCGCAGCGGTTCGAGCACCCCCGGCACGTGAACACCCTCACCGGCCGGGCCTCGTCCCCCAGCCGGAAGCCCCGGAACCGGCTCGGGCTCCCCAGGGCCCGGCGCCGCTCCCGGGCGAGCAGGGCGGCCCCGTAGGCCCCCAGCACCCCGTTGTGGGGGGGCACCACGACGGTCTTGCCGAGCACCTTGGAGAAGGCCGCCGCCACGGCGTCGTTGTACGCGGTGCCCCCCTGGAAGAAGATCACGTCCCCGATGCTCCGGCCCTTCACGACCCGGTTCAGGTAGTTCTGGACCACGGCGTAGGCGAGGCCGGCCACGATGTCCGCCACGCCGGCGCCCCCGGCCTTCAGGCCGGCCACGTCCCGCTCCATGAACACGGTGCACCGCTCCCCCAGGCGCGCCGGCCGCCGCGACGACAGGGCCAGCCGGGCGAACTCCCCCTCGACCCGGACCCCGAGGATCGCGGCCTGCTCCTCCAGGAACGACCCGGTGCCGGCGGCGCACGCCTCGTTCATGGCGAAGTCCACCACCACCCCGTCCGTCAGGCGGATGAACTTGGCGTCCTGCCCCCCGATCTCGAAGATCGTGTCCACCACCGAGCCCAGGTGCCGCCGGGCGATGTCGAAGGCCCCGGTCTTGTGGGCCGTGATCTCGTCCACCACCAGGTCCGCGCCCACGAGCTCGCCCACGAGCTCCCGGCCGGAGCCGGTGGTGGCGCACCCCGCCACCCGGAGCCCGGGGCCCAGGTCGGCCTTGATCCGCCGGAGGCCCTCCCGCACCACCTGGACCGGCCGGCCCCGGGTCCGGAGATAGATCTCGTGGACCAGGTTCCCGTCGGCGTCGACGCACACCAGGTTGGTGCTCACCGAGCCCACATCGATGCCCACGTAGACCTCCGCCTCCGGCGGCACGGCCTTGGGCCGGACCCGGTCCCGGAGCACCACCACCCCGGCCATGTCCAGGGGCTCCCACGGCTCCCCGGGCCCGGGCGGCGCCGGCGCCCGCACCGCCACGCCCCCGGCCGGCTCCCGCCCGAGCCCCCCCAGGGCGGCGCCCACCGCCCCCCAGTGGCAGGGATGCTCGGGCACCAGGAGCCCCCCGTCCAGGGAGAACACCCCCCGCACCGCCTCCACCACGGCCCGGTTCAGGGCCACGCCTCCCACCAGGGCCGCCGGCCCCTCCACCGGCCGGGCCTTCACCACGCTCGTGCGGAAGTTCCGGGCGATGGCCTCGCACAGGCCCCGGAGCACCTCGGCCGGGCTCGCCCCTTTTTGCTGGGCGTGGATCATGTCGCTCTTGGCGAACACGGAGCAGCGGCCGGCGATCTTGGCGACCCGCTCCGCCCGCAGGGCCTCGGGCCCCATCTCGTCCACCCCGAACCCCAGGCGCAGGGCCTGCTGGTCGAGGAACGCCCCGGTGCCCGCGGCGCACTCGCTGTTGGTGTCATAGTCGAGCAGGGGGACCTCCACGCCCTCCCCTGCCCCGTCGATCCGGAGGTACCGGGCGCTCTCGCCCCCGATCTCGAACACGGTGCGCACCCCCGGCAGCAGAAGCCCCACGGCCCGGGCCAGAGCCCGCAGGTCGTGCTCCCACACCGCGCCGGTCCGCGCGGCCAGGGGGCGGCCCGCGGCGCCGGTGAGTCGCACGGTCCAGCCCTCGGACGCCGGCCCCAGGGCCCGGCGCAGCCTCTCCAGCAACTCCTCGGCCGCACCCACAGGGTCCCCCCCGCCCCTCGTCGGCGCCACCGCGTACAGGCGGTACCCCGGCGGGCCGGTGCCGAACGGGTCCAGCAACCCCGGGGCCCGAACGTCCGCCTCCGGAAGGACCGAGGGCACCAGCACCACGGCCTTCACCGCCACGGACCCCACGTCGCAGCCCACCACGAGCCCCTTGCCCTTCCTCCTCATCTGGACCTCCCTCCTTCTCACCGGCCGGCGGATGGGGCCAGCATACCAACAGCGGACGGATAGGAAAGGAGCAGAGAGCAGGCTGGGACGTTGGGAGGTCAGACGCTCGGAAGCCAGGGGGGACCGCCAGCCAGGCTCCGATGGGGTTCGTCAAGTCCTCCCATCGGGCACGGGCGATCGGGGGAGGGGCAGAGGGTTCCGTGCCCACCCGCGGCGCGTACTCTCACGCCCCGCAGCGGACCAAACCGAGGCGCCCCCTGCGAGGGTGTCAGCGGATCGGTTCAAGCCATCGACTCAAAGCGCTTTTTCAACAGATTCCCCCATCCACCAATGAATTCGTCATGTGCGGCTCTCACGCGGTCAAGATGAACCCCGTGAGCGCGAGGGCCGCCGCGGCGCCCAAGCCGCAGAAGACGCCGAACAGCGCCACGGCATAGGTATCCAGCACCGGCCGACCGTTCACGGTCATCCACGGTGAGGCAAAGGCGTGGGCCACCCGGTCGCCTTTGGTGATCTCGTCGTAGACCGCCTCGGGCACCGTGAACGTCTCGCCCCCGACCCCGATCTCGAACGTGTAGACGTTCCCAGCCCGGCCGAAACTCTGCTTCTCCCACACCTCGCCCGAGAACGAGGGGATCTTGAACAGCCACAGATGGACACACGCCGCGAGAACCAAACCCACCCCCCAGACGGCCAGGACCGCCTTTCCCTTGGCGACCGGGCCCATGCGCTCCAAGCCCTGAGAACGGGGCTCCGGGCCCGGGCCGCGCCCCTGCCGCCGGGCGACCCATGCGATCGCCCCGCCGAGGGCGAGCAGGATTGCCAGGGTGGCGCCGAAGCTGGGCAAGAACACGTCCAAGAACGTCTGCATGATTCCCCTCGGTCCCGGCGGGTGCCCCGCCCCCCTCAGTGCCAACCCAGATCGGCGAGGAGCAGCCCCACCACGCTGCGCCGGTTGTGGTCGCGGGTGTACCGCTCGGCCGCCTCCCGGGCCGTCTCCTCGCTGGCCCAGGCCCCCACCACGTCGTGGTGCGCCCCCTTGGGATAGGGCTCCCGCAGCACCACGAACAGATGGTTGGGCCACCGTTCCCGGGGGAGCTCATCAAAAGACGGATACGGAACGGGTGGATCCGGAAGGAGCGGGGAACGCCGCGGAGCACGCCGCTTGCTGCCCGGCGGAGGGTGGAACGCAACTCGCTTCTCCAGCAGCCAGAGCTGAGTGTAGCCGTAAGGGAAGCACCGCTCCGCCGCTTCCATCCAGCCCTCCGACGGCGGGAACAACCCGGTGAACCGCTGCTCCCGGTTCGTCAGGTAGAGGAACCAGAGGGGATCGGATGGCTCGCCCGCGGTGCCGAACGGCGTCCGCCAAGGGCGAACCGAGAAGGGGAACTCCTTCTGGTAGATCGGCACGGGAAGGACTCCAAGCGGAGGGGCAACATGGACCCACGTCTTGCCGGGAAGAGGACATCCTACCGGTAGCACAGAGCGGGATAGGACTCAACCGCCGAACTGCGAGCGAAGATCCCCGGGTACCAGCCCCCTACCAAGACAAACCGGTCGAATGGCGCAGGCACGATGGGGACGGGCGGTCGGAGGCTGGGCACGAGGCCCCTCTCCGGCCGAGAGGGCAGGATCGGAACACGTCGGAGGGGCTACCACCGTGGCACGGCTCGGGATCAAGCGGACTCGGGCGGCCGGACCACCAGCACCGGACATGGCGCTTGCCGGAGCACGCGGTCCGTGACACTGCCCAGGAAGAACCGCGGCACCGCGGGGCGGCTGTGTGACGCCATCACGATCAGGTCCGCCCTCTCCTGCCGCGCCCGAGCCAGGATCGAGGTCACGGGGTCGCCCTTCTCGATCACGGTGGTGGTGGCCACCCCCTCCGCCACAAACCGCTCGTGGGCCCGATTGAGGGTGTTCTCGTGGTGTGCTCGGATCTCCCGCTCGAACTCCTCCGGCACCGACAGCTCGTAGTACAGCCCGAACCGCTCCGGAGCGAAGTCAAACGCCGAGCACAAGACCACCCGGGCGCCGAACGCCTTGGCCAACGGCAGCGCGGCATCCACCGCCAGGCTGCACAGCTTTGATCCGTCCAGGGGGATCAGGATCGTCCGGTAGGCTTTCATGGCAACCCTCCTCTTTCGCATTCGCTGTGGCAGCACCGCCCAAAGCAAGGCGCGCGCTGCCTCACCTTCACTCATTTGGATGCGGGAAAAGGAGGGGCGTTACATGCCGTGCAGGGCGACGGAGGTGGGTAGTTGCCGCAAAGCCGTTCCCTGCGTCACCCCGAGGAGGTGCGCAGGCCCTCCACAACCGGGCACAACGTGCTCCCGACCCTACCGTCTCGCCCGATTCACCTTGCGGGCCACCCCACCGCACGCTCACATGCCGCAACAGCCCAGGCAGGTCGATCCTGGCGCTTCCCCGCATACGCCACCCCTTCCCGCGCATTCCGCGACCTTTGCGGCAGCGCAGCATCCCATGCGCCCGCCAGCCTGGGTCGCCCTATGCCCGTTGGTCCAGGCCTCGAAGCACGCATGCCGAGCGTACTGTTACTCCGGCGACCCAATAGACGCGCTTGAGGGCGCGGGGCCTGCTTCCGGCCGTGCGGCCGCTTGCGCGTCTTTATCGCCCCCGGGGTAATAAGAAACCGCCCGGGGGTACCCCCCGGGCGGCTTACACCGGACACTCGATCGGTCGGGAAAACGGGCGCTAATCGGACTGATTCCTGCGGCGCCTCCGGGCCGCCCCGAACCCGGCCAGGCCCGCGCCGAACAGGAACAGGGTACCCGGCTCGGGCACGGGCTGGAACGGATCGCCGAACCGGGCCACAGACCAGTTGCCCGATCCGATCTCCGCGGGATCCGAGGCGTACACCTCCATGTAATACGTGATGGGCACAGCGGTTCCAGCGTAGCTCGACAGGTCGACGCTGTGGGTCTGCTCGGCGAAGTCGACCCACACGTCCGCATAGCTGTTATCCCCATAATCGCTAACCGCTCCCCCAAGGCTGTCGTTGGAATCGTCATACGACCAGGTCCAGCCAATGGGGTTCCCGCCGCTGTCATATTGATATACGGCTTTGAGCGTCGCAGCGGAGGTCCATTTGAGCACGTTGTCCACCCAGATCTTGATCAGGTACGAGGCGACCAGAGTCCCCGAGCCCTCGGCATCGCCCCCCACGCTAAGCGAGCCCTGGCTAACGGTAAACGTGAAGAAGGGATCCGAGCTGCTCACAGCCCACGCAGGCTCGTACCACGTAACCGATGCAAGGCCATATCCATCCGCCGGTTCTCCCAAGTACTCCGCTCCGAGGGCATGCCCGGCCCCCACCCAGACGTTGCCGCTAGCATCTCCGTAGGCCGCAGCAAGGGCTGCCTCCCAGTCGCCGCAAGCATAGTCCTGACACTCCCACGGCGGCGTCCCCGCCCATTGCTCGGCCCACGCCCTCGCCCGCTCGGTGCCGGTTCCGAGGTCGCTGACTGTGCCGCCGTTGGCAGCCGCTACGTACGCCTCGGCATAGCTGGTGATGGTCACGGCCTGGGCCGTGCCGGTCCATCCGGCACCCCACAGACCTACGCACAGGGTAAGGACCAGGATCTTCCGCATGGGTTCCTCCTCAGTGGTGGAAGTGGAGTGGACCGGTAACCGGGTCTACCCTGCAGGAGACATGCAAGACGAGGGCCAACAGTCGACATACCGCACGACCACCCGGATGCGGGGTTTTCCCAGCCCGGGCCCGGCGTGCACGCCGGGCTGGGCAAGTGAGTGTGAAACGTTTTTCCTCAAAGCGGAAACCGGCTGCCAGCCCCCTCAGCCCCTACCCGTCTCTGGAGAGGCCGCAGACCAGGAGACGAAACGGGACAAACCCAGAACGAGATCAACCAACCACAGAACTCCCCACAGCCTCCTTGGTTCGCGAGGCCACCTCGCGGGCCACCCGCCGCACAACCCCTTGCTGCCGCAGTCCAGGCAACCTGATGCGGGCGCTTCTCGGCACACCCGTGCCTCCCGCCCCCGGAGTCTGACACTTCTTGGTATGCGAGTTCAGTGATTCAATGGGTTGAGGTTCTGAGGTCTCCTATTTTTGCACTACACGATGGGCCTCAAGGGCGCTTGGGGACAGGGGCGAGCCCAGAGCCCGGAGAATTCGGCCTGGTCCCTCGTGGACCGGGTGCCAACGCGGGTCGTCATGCCGCCCACCACCAGCTCTACATCCCTTCCCGCACGTCTTCAAAAAACTGTTGCGCGTCCGCCTACCGATCGGACCGACGCCAGAGCTTCCCGGTTCCCTCCCGAGTCATCCCCACCCCGATCACTACCTGTTCCGGTCTTTTCGGCCGTCCCGGCTCGCCTCACGTCCTCCTCCCCCAGGGAACGGTCCCCCTCGAAGTCGGTGGACGTGATGTCGTAGAACACCGGGTCCGTGACCGCACCCTCGTCGAGTACGCGCCAGGCCACGGCCTGCTCCACCTCCTCCTTCGCCTCAATCAGCCGGTCCCTGGCCCGCAGCAGGTGGTGGTACGACGGGGGTCCCCCACCCCGGACACTCCTTCCATCCAGTCCAGCAGGGCCCATTGGCCCGTAGGCTCACCCAGCCGGTTCACCACCAGAAGCCGGACCATCTCGGCCGCCCCGAAAGAGGACTGCCCCTCCAAATCACACGCCCGGAGGGCCTCCGTCAACCCGAGGCGATCCCACGCCCCGGCCACCGCGTACACATGACCATAATCCCAAGCGCTTACCCCGGCAGGCTTCCTCTTGTCCCCTCCTTTGCCAGAGGGCCTGCCCGCACCGCGGCTTTCCTGGGCGGCGCGCAAGAACCCCTTGCCCAGCTTCTGGAAGGTGTTGGGACCGAGGTTGAGGAGCACCTGGTGCGGGAAAAAATATTTCTTCTGCAATAGCAATGAGTTACAACTCACATACCTTCAATAAAGTGTCAAACTTCGGTCTCCCGTCTCCCTTTTCGTCCCCGGAGCCGCGATCCCCAAGGGGCGCCCTACGAACGGGGCGAAACATCCCCGACCCCGCCACCGGCGCCTACCGGACCGGACTGCGGGGCCAGTCCCCCGACCCATGCTGGGCTCGCCCCCCGGGATCGTTGCCTCGAGGCGTGGGAACGAGTAGGGTCAACACCGTGTCAAGCCCCTCCCGGGGGGGTTGGTCCCGAGTGGCTCCGTTGTGCCGATTGTGACCCGGCCCCACCGGCCCGATCGCGGCTGGTTCCGGCAGCAGGCTGCCGAAAGGTCGGCCTGCGGTGCACCCCGAGGGGGGATGCCAAATCACAAGCCGTGAGAACCGGGTGATTTGCGAGACCCAGACGATTCCGCGGGATAGCGGAAGTCAGACGCGCCGGAAGGACGAATCCCACGGACGGGACGAGTGACAGGACCGTTCCCGAGAGGCCGCCGCCGAGAGATCCGTTCTTCAGCATCGTGGGCAGTAGTGCGATCCGTGCCACGGGGTGGGGAGCGCCCCCGGGGTGAGATTGCCCCCCTCAACCCGGAAGCACTCGGGCGCCGGCAGTGTGCGTTCGCGCCGGGAGCTGGAGCCCCCTCGGGAGCACAGCAGAAGCCCATTGACCCGGTGCGGCTTGCCCCCCAGTAGACTTGAGTGCTTGCAGGATGACATCAAGAATAATCGGCATCGATCGAAATACCTTCTACGGGCTGTCGGCAATCCTGCTCTGGAGCACAACGGTTGCGTTGGCTCGGAGCATTGGGGAACAAATCGGCCCGCTCACAGCGGGAGCATCTGTATACCTGGCTGCCGGATCGGTTTTCGTACTGCATGCGGTTCTTGACAAACATTTCACCAGAAGACTAAAGAACCTCCCCCCCCTATACCTATTTGGTTGCGGAGCACTGTTTCTTATATATACGATAGCCCTTTTTATCGGTCTGGGCCTTGCCGCCAACCGCCATCAAGCCATTGAAGTGGGACTGGTCAACTACCTGTGGCCTGCTCTCACTATACTGCTCTCTCTGTTCATTCTATCCAAGAGAGCCCGTTTTGGGTTGATACCAGGAACCGTGCTGGCGGTTTACGGAGTTTTTGTTGTGTTGACCCAGGGTTCATCAGTCTCGTGGAAGTCTTTCTCGACGAACTTCGCAAGCAATCCCATGGCCTACGGCCTCGGCCTCGTTGCAGCGGTCTCGTGGGCCCTTTACTCCAATCTTGCCCGTCGCTGGGCCGAAACCGACGGCGATGGTGCCGTGCCGTTGTTCCTCTTGGTCACAGGTCTTGCATTGCTGCTCATGCGCCTCCTGCATCCGGAACAAGGCGTGTACAGCGTGCGTGTGGCTGCTGAAATAGTATTCATGGGCATGGCAACAGCACTCGCTTATGTCTTGTGGGATATCGCCATGAGGAAGGGAGATGTCGTATTTGTTGCAGCTTGCTCATACTTAACCCCGTTCTTCTCCACGGTAGTAAGCTGCATTTACCTGAAGGTTGTCCCATCGCAAAGCTTGTTGTTTGGATGTTTGTTGATCATTATCGGCTCGATCATGAGCTGGCGTTCCGTTGATGACAAGGAACCTGCTGAGTCCACACGACAGCCCGTTCCGGAATAGCCATTCGATGCGCCACTGCCGATGCGGTATGCCCGTGCAACGGACGGCCGAACACATCAATGTCCTCCATCGGTTCCACCGTGCGAAGGGAAAGCTAAAGTGCAAAGGGGGAACACTGCTGCGTAGTTGCCTAGCGCTTCCTCACGCACCCTCTACCGTGTCTCCGCCCAAAACGTCCCGAAGCACCTCCGGCTCCTCTTGTGCCACCTTCCGCCCACGCGCCAAGCACCGGCTCGCGTCCGATCGTCCAAGCCCTAGAATCCGCCCCACCTCCGTAGCCTTCAGCCCCAGCACGTCCATCCCGACGTGGCACACCAGCCCCCGTGCGCCGCTCACCCGCGAATCCGTGCTCCGCCGGCCCTGCTTCACCCCGGCGGCCACGAACCGCTCGTATTCTTGCCTCGCCTCCCGGACCGTTCGGCCGAACCGCCGCAGAACCTCTTCCTCCGCCTGTCCCGGAAGCTCCCGCGCCCCCATC
>JALUTY010000062.1 GCA_027021615.1 bacterium
GGCGTGCTCGCGCCTCGGGGCTCGACGTACCGTCCCGTACGCCTGCGCCCCTCGGCGCTGCGCTTGCCCCGATCTGACGCACACTCGACGGTTTCGCGACGAACGCTCATGAATAATGCGGGCTAGGAGGCTAGGAGGCTGCTCGCCGGCTCGGACTCCTCGGCCGTTGGGGAGCCGCGACGCAGGTCCTCGCGCACGATCCGGCCGGGGCCGCCGCTGGGACCGGGCGACCAGTCCTTGGGCGGCTGGATCTCGGCCAGCCGGTCCAGGTGCCCCAGGGCCTCCATCCGCTCGTAGATCAGGTGCCACGCACAGGGGGTGTCGGGGCTGATCTCGCACTTGCCGCCCTGGGAGCCCCCGCACGGCCCGTTCAGAAGGCTCTTGGAGCACCGGGCCACCGGGCAGATGCCGTCGGTCAGGCCCAGCACGCAGTCCCCGCATCCGGCGCACCGGGCCTCCCACACCCCGTGCTCGGTGGGCAGGCCGTAGAACTTGGTGTTCAGCCCCGGCACGGTGCGCAGCTCGGGGAACCGCTCCACCATGGCCTGCACCCCCACCCCGCAGGCCAGGCTCACCACGCAGTCTGCCCCCTCCAGGGACGGCCGGGCGGCGTCCAGGTACTCCCACTCGCACTGGCGCTGCACCACGCCGTGGGTGGCGTCGAGCGAGCGGCCCTGCACGCGAGCCCGCATGCGCAGCGAAGCGACCAGGATCTCGGCCTCCTTCTCGCCTCCGGCGAAGCACACGGTCACGCAGGTGCCGCACCCCAGCACCGCCACCCGTTCGGCCCCCTCGGTCAGGGCCAGGATCTCGTCCAAGGGCTTCTGCTCGGCCACGATCATGCCCGCACCTCCGCTTCCGCACCCGCCCCGGCCCGCTCGTCCGGGGCGTCGGCGCCCTTGAGGGGGTTGGGACCCAGGGCGCGCACCCGATCGGTCATCTCCTCGCAGATCTCGGCGAACCGCTGGGCCTGGGCCGACGAGAGGTTGTACATCCGCACCCGCTCGCCGCCGATCCCGATCTCGTCCAACAGCCCGGCGATGTACCGGACCCGCCTCTTCGCGTTCGTATTACCTTCCAGGTAATGGCAGTCGCCCTCCAGTCACCCGGCCACGAACGCGCCGTCGGCGCCCCGCTCGAACGCCTCGAGCACGTGGGCCACGTCGAGCTTGCCGGTGCACGGGAGCCGCACCACCCGCACCCCTTCGGGGTAGCGCAGCCGCATGGCGCCGGCCAGGTCGGCCGCGCCGTAGGCGCAGTGGTGGCAGCAGAAGGCCACGATCCTGGGTTCGAACTCCTGGGACATGGAAGACCTCCGTGGAGCATGTTGATGGATTCATCTGTCCATGGGCACGACGACCCGGGCTCAACATCCCCCGGGCGCGGCAGAGGCGTCCCCCTCGCCCCGGTACCAGGTGTCGGCCCCCAGCAGGGCGTCCACGGTGGCGGCCACCTGGTCGTCGGTGTAGTGGGCCAGCTGGATCGCCTTGGCCGGGCACTCGGCCGCGCACACCCCGCAGCCATGGCAGGTGGCCGGCTCCACGTACGCCGCACCCGCGATCCCGCCGGCGCCTTGCAGATCGGGTCGGATCTGCGGCACGTCGTAGGGGCACACCCGCACGCAGGTCAGGCACCCGGCACACCGCTCCGGCACGACCTCGGCCACCACCCCCTCGCTCTCCACGTGCTCCTTGGCCAGCACCGTGGCCGCCCGGGCCGCCGCGGCCTGGGCCTGGGCCACCGACTCGGCCAGGAGCTTGGGGTAGTGGGCCAGGCCCGCCAGGTACAGGCCCCGGGTCTGGAAGTCCACGGGCCGGAGCTTCACGTGGGCCTCCAGCAGGAACCCGTCGCTGTCCAGGGGCACCTTCAGCCGGGTGGCCAGCTCCCCCAGGTCCGCGTGGGGCACGATCGGCTCGGCCAGCACCAGGAGCTCCGGGCTGAGCGACACCTCCCGGCCGGTGGCCGCGTCGCGGTACCACACCCGCACCGTGCCGTCGCCCGTGGACACCTGGGGCGGCTCGGCCTCGTCGTACCGCCGGAACACCACGCCCCGGCGACGGGCCTCGGTGTAGAGCCGCTCCTTGAACCCGTACGTGCGGATGTCCTTGTACAACACCGTGATCCGGGCCTGGGGCCGGAGCTCCTTGAGGATCAGGGCGTTCTTGAGGGCGGTGACGCAGCAGGTGCGGCTGCAGAACCGCTGGGCCGGCCCCACGCACAGCACCATGACCACCTCGTCGGGGATGGACCGGCGGGCGATGGGAAGGTCCAGGTCGTGGCCGTTGCCCGAGGCCTTGTGGAACAGGAACTCCTCGAAGTCGAGGCCGGTCACGATGTCGGGGTGGGCGCCCAGGCCCAGGTCCGGGCCCCGGTACTCCCTCGCGCCGGTGGCCACGATCACGGCGCCGTGCTCGATCACGGCGGTGTCGCCCGAGCGGTGGCGCAGCCGGCTCGTGAAGTTGCCCGTGAACCCCGAGATCTCGGCCAGCTCGGCTTCGAGGTGCACCCGGATGTTGGGGTGCTGCACCACCCGCCGCACCCGGTCCTCCAGGTACTCCCGGGGGCTCCTGCCGGTCTCCAGGAACCGGATCCGCCGGAGGTTCCCCCCCAGCTCGCCGGTGCGCTCCACCAGGTGCACCGGGAACCCCTGGTCGGCCAGGTCCAGGGCCGCGGCCATGCCGGCCGCCCCACCGCCCAGCACCAGGGCCTGGCGCTTCACGGGGTAGCGCAGGCTCCGCACCGGCCGCAGCCGCCTGGCCCGGGCCACCGCGGCCCGCACCAGGTCCATGGCCTTGCGGGTGGCCCCCTCCCAGTCGCCGCCGTGGACCCAGGAGCAGTGGTTGCGGATGTTGGCCATCTCGAACAGCATAGGGTTCAGGCCGGCCGCCCGCACCGCGTCCTGGAACAGGGGCTCGTGGGTCCGGGGGCTGCACGAGGCGACGACCACCCGGTTCAGGCCCTTCTCCTTCACGGTCTCGGTGATGTGGGCCACGGTGTCCTGGCTGCAGGTGTAGAGGTTCGCCTCGGCGTGGACCACGCCGGGGAGCGAACCCGCGTACTCGGCCACCCCCGGCACGTCCAGGAACCCGCCGATGTTCGAGCCGCAGTGGCACACAAACACGCCCACCTGGGGCTCCTCACCGGCCACGTCCCGCTCCGGCGGGTACTCGGGCTCCCGGGTCAGGGTGCCCCGGGCCCCGGCCAGGAGGCTTCCGGCCCGCGAGGCGGCTCCCGACGCCTCGACCACGGTCTCGGGGATGTCCTTGGGCTCCCGGAACGGCCCGGCCACGTAGATGCCCGGCCGGGAGGCCTCCAGGGGCTTGAACAGGGTGGTGCGGCAGAACCCGTGGTCGTCCACCTCGATCCCCAGCCGCCGGGCCAGGTCCCGCACCGAGGCCGAGACCTCCATGCCCACCGACAGCACGACCAGGTCGAACCGCTCCTCGCGGATCTCCCGCCCCCTCACGTACCGGACCAGCAGGTCGCCGGTGTCCGGGTCCTCCACCAGCCTCGACACCCGGCACCGCTCGTAGCGCACCCCGTACTCCTCGCGGGCCCGACGGTAGTAGGCGTCGTACCCCTTGGAGAACGAGCGGGTGTCCATGAAGAACACGGCCACCTCGGTTCCGGGCTCGTGCTCCTTGACCATCACCGCTTCCTTGGCCGCGTACATGCAGCACACGCTGGAGCAGTAGTCGTGGTCCTGGTCCCGGGAGCCCACGCACTGGAGGAACGCCACCTTTTTGGGCACCTTGGCGTCGCCCGGCCGTTTCACGTGGCCCCGGGTCGGGCCCGAGGCCGAGAGCATGCGCTCGAGCTGGAGCGAGGTGACCACGTTGGGGAACCGGCCCAGGCCGTACTCCTGGCTGAGCCGCGCGTCGTAGGCCTGGTACCCGGGCGCGAGCACCACCGCCCCCACCCTGAGCTGCTGCGTGTCCTCCACCTGGTCGTGGTCCACGGCGTCGGCCTTGCAGGCCTCGACGCACGAGTAACACTCGGAGCACACCCCGCAGCTCAGGCACCGCTCGGCCTCCTTGCGGGCCTCGTCCTCGGTGTACCCCAGGCTGACCTCGTCGAAGCCCTGAAGCCGCTCCTGGGCCTCGCGGGTGCGCACGTGGACCCGGCGGCCCTTGCGGATCTCGCCCCGGGTCATCCGCTCCCGCAGCTCCTCGTCCGAGAGCTCTGCCACCGGCATCCGCTCCTTGGGGGCCGGCCGCACGGCCTCGCCCCGGAGGTAGGCGTGGATGCCCCGGGCCGCCCGGTGGCCCGAGGCCACCGCCTCGATCACGAAGGCGGTGCCGGTGGTGGTGTCGCCCGCGGCGAACAGCCCCGGTCGGGCCGTGGCCCCGGTCTCGGGGTCGGCCACCACCGTGTTCTGGCGGGTGATCTGGACGCCGGTGTCCGGCGGCAGGAACGCGAGCCCGGCCCGCTGGCCCACCGAGAAGATCACCGTGTCGCACTCCACCTCGAACTCCGAGCCGGGCACCGGCACGGGCCGGCGCCGGCCGGTCTCGTCGGGCTCGCCGGGCTCCATGCGCTGGAACCGCACGGCCCGCACCCGGCCGTCGGGCCCCGCCAGGATCTCCACCGGGTTCGAGTGGAAGGTGAACGCCACCCCCTCTTCCTCGGCGTGCCGGATCTCCAGGGGATGGGCCGAGGCCTCCTCGCGGGAGCGGCGGTAGTGCACCGCCACGTCGGCGCCCAGGCGCACCCCCGTGCGGGCGCAGTCCATGGCCACGTCGCCCGCGCCGATCACCACCACCCGTCGGCCCACGTCGGGGGGGGTGCCCAGGCGCACGTCCCGCAGGAACGACGTGTTGGTGAGCACCCCGGGCAGGTCGTTGCCGGGAATCGGCAGCCGCACCCCCTCGTGGGCGCCCACGGCCACCAGCACGGCCCGGAACCCGTCGTCGAACAGGTCCTCCACGTTGGACACCGGGTGGTTGAGCCTGAGGTCCGCCCCCAGGTCCACGATCTCCTGCACCTCGCGCTCGATGATCGAGGCCGGCAGCCGGTACTCGGGCACCCCCACCCGGAGCATGCCGCCGGCCACCGGCAGGGCCTCGAACACCGTCACCGGGTACCCCTCGAGCGCCAGGTCCCGGGCCGCGGTGAGCCCGCAGGGGCCCGCGCCGATCACCGCCACCCGCTCGTCGAACCGTCTATCGGCCGGCGGGGGGGGCTCGTAGGGCCGGGAGTAGGCCCAGTCGGCCACGAACCGCTTCAGGGCCCGGATGTCCAGGGGCTCGTCCACCCGGCCCCGGGTGCAGGCGTCCTCACACCGGTGGTTGCAGATGCGGCCGCAGATGCCCGGGAACGGGTTGTCGAGCTTGATCGTGCGAAACGCGGCCTCGTAGTCCCCGGCACGGATGTGGGCGATGTACCCCTGGGCCCGCTGCCCGGCGGGGCAGGCGTGGCGGCAGGGGCTCACGCCGCGCTTCTCCACGGCAAAGGCGTTGGGCACGGCCTGCGGATAGAGCTTGTGGATGGCCTTCCGGGTGGAGAGCCCCTCGTCGAAGGGGTTGGGGATGGCCACCGGGCACACCTTCTCGCAGTCGCCGCAGGCCGTGCACCGGTCCTCCCGCACGTAGCGGGGCCGACGCCGCAACCGCACGCGGAAGTCACCCGCGTGCCCCTCCACGGCCAGCACGTCCGCGTTGGTGATCACGTCGATGTTGAGGTGGCGGCCCGTGTCCACCAGCTTGGGGCTGATGGTGCACATGGCGCAGTCGTTGGTGGGAAACGTCTTGTCGAGCTGGGCCATGTGGCCGCCGATGGCCGAGCGGTTCTCCACCAGGTACACCTTGAACCCGGCGTCGGCCAGATCGAGGCTCGCCTGGATGCCGCCGATCCCGCCGCCCACCACCATGACCGCGCCGGTCAGCCCGGCGCTCCCTGACGCTTGACCCATGATCTGCTCCCGGCTGGAGGGGCTGGAAGGGCAGAAGGCTAGGAAGCTGGAAGGCTAGAGAGCGGAACCCTGGGGTGGGGCCCGAAAACGGGCGGCCGCCTGGGCCGCCCGTTCCCCTCCCCTCGACACCCGCCTGCTACACCTGCTTGGTCACGAACGCGTACTCCGGAACGCCCTGGACCTCGGCCTCCCATTCGGCCTCCAGGGCGGCCTTCTGCTCCAGCACCGTCATGACCATGTTCTGGATCATGTCGCTGGTGTAGTCGGTGGTGATGAGGTCGTCGGCCATGTCCAGGATCTCGATGCCCTCCTGGTAGCCGGAGCGGTACACCAGGTAGCTGGGCATGGGCAGTACCAGGATCACGCTGGTGCGCGTGGTCCGGAAGTCCTCCTGGATCAGCTCCAGGAGCCCCGTGCCGTCCTCTTCGAGATAGGGGAAGGTGGTGTGGAGGAGGACCAGGCTCGGCCGCTTCTGGAGCACCGCGTCCCGACAGCCGTCGACCCGGGTGACCTCGTCGATCCTCAGATCCGGCTTGGCCTCGGTCAGGATCCGGCGCAAGCTCTTCACGCGGCTCCGGTCCGTGTCGATGATCATCACGTCGGTGTGGCGTTCCATGATGCGCCTCCTTCGGGGAACGTCCCCCGTGCGGGTTTTGCCTCTTGAACAAGCAAAGCTCGTGCCAACGCCACACCTACTGGATTCCCGTACACTTTACCCGCCGCTACCCATTCCGACGGTCGATGCCCGGGTGTTGAGGCCTGCATCCGTGGCAGAACACCCCACGCACACCACAGCGAATCGGGGCATCTGTCCACCAGGATCTCATAACCTTCCAGCATTACTATATTTTCTTTGTGCTCCGGGGATGGGGCGTTTTGCCCCTCCGCTCCCTTCCCCCCGTCAGGGTGAGGCAATTTGCCCCAAGGCACCGGGAGGGGCTGGGGGGCATACCCGCGGGCGCCCGTCGGGGGGGCGGTTACGCCCCCAGACCGTACTGCTTGATCTTGCGATAAAGGGTCTTGCGATCGATCCCCAAAACCTCGGCCGCCCGGGTCTTCTGCCCGTCACAGGCCCGCAGCACGAGCGCGACGTGGTCGCGCTCCAGCTCCTCCAGGGTGGGGAACCGTTTCCGGTGATTGGGCTGATTCTTTAGGAGATAGGCGGGTAGGCTCGAAGGCCGGAGAACCTCGGACTCCTCCAGGAGCACGGCCCGTTGCACGATGTTCTCGAGCTCCCGGATGTTCCCGGGGAAGTTGTACCCGGCCAGCACCGACAGGAACCCCGGAGACACCTCCCGGAACCGCTTGTGGACCCGGGGGGCGTGCTTCGCCACGAAGTGGCGCACGAGCTCGGGCAGGTCCTCCATCCGCTCCCGGAGCGGCGGGAGGTGAATGGGGAACACGGCCAGCCGGTAGTACAGGTCGCCGCGGAACCGGCCCTCTTTCACCTCCTGCTCCAGGTCCGCGTTGGTGGCCGCGATGATCCGCACGTCCACCTTCCGGGCCGTCACGCCCCCGACCGGCTTGATCTCCCGCTCCTGGAGCACGCGCAGGAGCTTGGCCTGGGTCTCGGGCCCCAGGTTCCCCACCTCGTCCAGGAAGAACGTGCCCCCGTTGGCGAGCTCCAGCAGGCCCCTCTTGGGGGCGTGGGCGCCGGTAAACGCCCCCTTCACATGGCCGAACAGCTCGCTCTCCAGGAGCGGGCCGGCCAGGGCCGAGCAGTCCACGGCCACGAACTCCCGGTCCTTCCGGGGCGAGAGCTCGTAGATCATGCGGGCGACCACCTCCTTGCCGGTGCCGCTCTCCCCGGTGATCAGCACGCTGGTGTCGGTGGCAGCCACCTTCTCGATCAGGGCGTTCACCTCTCGCATTCGGGGGCTCGACCCAATCACGTACCGGTCGGTGCGGGCCTGCAGCTGCCGCCGGAGCTGCTCGTTCTCGAACCGCAGCCGCCGCCGCTCCTCGGCCCGGGCCGTGGTGATCCGCACCTCCTGGGGGCTGAAAGGCTTGGGCAGGTAGTCGTAGGCACCGAGGCGGAACGCCTTGAGCACGTTGTCGATGGAGGGGTAGCCGGTGATGATCACCACGATCACCTCGGGGTCGAGCTCCCGCATCCGGGCAAGCACCTCCATGCCGTCGAGCCCCGGCATCTTGAGGTCCAGGAACACGAGGTCGTAGTCCCCTTGCCGGAAGCAGTCGAGGGCGCTCGCGCCGTCGTTGCACACGTCGGCCTCATGGCCCATCCGCCGCAAGGTCTTGGCCAACCCTTCCCGGATCGAGCGCTCGTCATCCACGATCAGGGTTCGCACCGTTCCTCCTCGGGAACCGGGAACACCACGGTGAAGGTGGTCCCCCTGCCCGGCTCCGACTCCACGCGGATGTCGCCCCGGTGCATCCGCATGATGTTGTAGGACAGGCTGAGCCCCAGCCCCGTTCCCTTACCGGGCTCCTTGGTCGTGAAGAACGGCTCGAAGATCCGCTGCCGCACCCCAGGGGACATCCCGGGTCCGGTATCGGTGAATGCTACCCACACCGTCCCCTCGTCCGGGTCACAGCCTGACCGCAGGATCAGCTCCCCCTCCCCGTCCATGGCGTCCACCGCGTTGGTGACGATGTTCGTGAACACCTGCTTGATCTGGCTCGGGTTGCCCACCACAAGGGGCAGATCGTCCGACAGCTCTCGGCGTACCCGGATGTTGTGGAACAACGCCTTGCCCCCCAGCAGCTCCATGCACTGGCTCAAGGCCGCGTTCAGATCCACGGGCTCCTGGTACCGCCGGCGCTGGTGGGCGAAGTCCAGCAGCGAGTTCACGATCTCCTTGCACCGCCGGGCCTCCTGGACGATCCGATCCACATCGGACCGGCGCGGGTCCGAGAAGTCCAGGTCCTCCAGCAGCAGCCCCCCGAACAGCAGGATGCCCCCCAGGGGGTTGTTGATCTCGTGGGCCACGCCGGCCGCGAGCTTGCCCAGCGAGGCCATCTTGTCGGCGTGGATGAGCTGCATCTGCACCTCTTCCAGTCGGCGCTCCAGCTCCATCACGTGGCGCAGATCGTGGATGAAGCTCACGGTGCCGGCCTCGGCCCCGTTCTCGCCGTAGAGCAGGTGCACCGTGAGCCACACCGGCACCCTCTCGCGGCTGCGGGTGATCAGAATGGCCTCGTAGCGCTCCAAGACCCCCTCGCCCCCGTGCTGCGGGTCTCGGACCCGCTCCATCACCTCCCTGGCGGCGTTGCCCTCGTAGAAGTCCTGGATGTACCGCCGCCCCACCACCTCGGCGGCCGAGAACCCCAGCAAGGCCTCGGCCCCCCGGTTGAACCGGGTGATCACCCCACGGGCGTCGGTCACCACCACGGGGTAGGGGGAGCCCTCCACCACCTGCCGCAGCCGCGCCAGGGTGCCCCGGAGCTCGTCCTCGGTTTCGTGGCGGGGGGTGACGTCCCAGAGATGGAGCGCCCCGAGCCGACGCTTCTCGGAGACCGGTACGATCTCCATCCGCCCCTCCACCCTCCGCCGCGGCCGCAGGGGAATCTCCACGTCGAACTCCAGCGACACGGTCTCGACCTGCCCGCTCTGGAGGTCCCGAAGAGCCTCCGACAAGACCGGGCGGGCCGCCTTGCCCAGCACTCCCAGCACCGTGGCGCCTTGAAGCTGGGCCGCAGACGCCCCCGCCAGCCGCGAAAACGCCGGGTTCGCATACCGGATCCGACGTCCCCCGGGGGTGAACAGGGCCAGGGCCTGGGGCGCGCGCTCCCACAACCCCGCCAAGACCCGTATGCTTCGGTGGTCGTCCGAGAACACTGCGCTGTCCGACATGATCGACTCGCGGCTGCTGGCCCAGGGCCGGTGTCACGAAGGGAGCTCGCCTCCCCTCGGACCCCATCTCAATCACATAGAACCGCGTTTGTCAATGCCCCATCCCTCTGCCAGAGGAGCGCAGGATCTGACCAGCGCGGAAATGGGCCGCCCGAATGGGCTCGGGAAGACGATATCGCGGAGAAAGCCGGAGCACCCACCGTACCGCCTCCGAGAGCCCCACCCCCCACCCCACCGAAACGAACACCGGTTTCACACGGGCCCGAGTGCGCACCGCGGCTCCGACCACCTCCCCGCGGTCTTCCAGAGGGGTCCACCTCCCCCGCTCCGGCCGAGGCTCGTCCCATCGGCCCACGAGAGGATCCTTGGCCACCCCCACCGTGGGAACCCGCACCTTTGCCCCCACCGCACACGCCAACCCCCAGCGCCGGGGATGGGCCCGGCCGTGGCCGTCCACCAGGATCAGATCGGGAAGCGAAGAGAGGCGGGCCAACGCCCGAGAGATCGGCCCGGCCTCCCGGGTGGCCAGGAGTCCGGGCCGGTAAGGGGCCTCGACCGGCCCCTCCCAACAGGCCTCGCACAAGGGGGTGAGGGTGGGGGACAAGAGGACCACCGCGGCCGCGACACATCGTCGCCCGGCTCGGTCGTAGGCCACGTCCACGCCGGCCACCTTTTGGAGGGCGTCACCCGTTGCCACGGCCCCCCTCTATCCGTATATGCAGGCATAACGGCTCCAGAATCCGTGTCAGCCGGAAACGGCCCCCGGGCGAGACCGGCGCCGCGCGGGGCGGCGGGTGGCCGTCACCCCGCCAGCCAGGTCCGAACCTTGCTCTCGTAGGCCGCAAGCTCCTGGGACACGGCCGCGGGGTCGGGTCCCTCCACCACGAGGTGGAGCACCGGCCGGTAGGGGTCGGGTAGGAGCAGCACGCTCGTCTCTCCCAGGAGCACCTGCACCCCGTCCACGAAGCTGGCCTCTTTGTCCACGCTGTCCTCGCTCATGCGCCGCATCACCCGGCCCTTCAGCTCGTGGGGACACGGAATCTGCCGCCGTTCGTAGGTGAACGAGGGGAGGGAGGTCAGAACCTCCGAGGCATCCACCCCTGCCCTGGCCAGGAGCTCGAGGATCTTCGCGGCGGCGAACATGGCGTCCGGGGCGTGGAGGAAACGGGGAAAGGCGTACTTTCCCTCAGCCTCCGACACGAACGTGTAGTCGTGCAGCTCCGAGGTGCGAAGGCTCGTGGTCTTGCCCCGGGTGATCCGGAGCCGGGGCTCCAGGCCGTCAAGGACCCGAGGCGCGGTCACGGGGAGGAACACCCGCGCCCCCTCGGGTTCTACCATGGCCAGCAGGCGCAGGATCAGCAAGAGCACCTCGTGCTCCTCCCGGACCCGGCCCTGGTCGTCCACCAGGCGCAGGTTCTGGCCGCCGGGCGAGATGTAGAGCCCCACATCGGCGTGGAGGGCCCCTACGATGTCCTCGGCCTGCTTCAGGATCCGGTCCAGGTCGTACATCCTCCGGGTTAGCCGGCGCTCATCGGGGTAGGCGTTGAGCACCACCGTCCGGCACCCCAGGGCGTTCAGGAGCGGAGGCAGGTACTCGCCCGTGGTGCCGTTGTCCAGATCCACCACCACCCGGAACCGCCGCGCCCTCACGGCGTCGGCGTCGATCTCCCGCAGAAAACCCTCCCGGTAAAACGCGTCGATCCCCGCCAGCTCCCGAATGGCCCCCACCTCGGAGTGGTCCACTCGGCGGAAGTTCTCCTTGAAGAAAATCCGCTCGATGGACTTCTCCACGCTGGTATCGATCCGGTTGCCGGCCTCGTCGTAAAACACGACCTGGGTGCTGCGGCTGTCCGACGGGCTCTGCTGGAAGTACACTCCGGCCACCTCGCCGAAACTGGCCAGCTTGTATCGGGTGACGGGCACGGGCACCATCTTCACGTCGTGCACGTCCACCCCGGTGGAGAGAATGCCGCCCAGAAAGGCCCGTTTGAGCATCCGGCTCGCCTTCAGGTAGTCGCGGCCCACCAGGATCGCCGTGTTGGGCCGCAGAATCGACCCCATGGCCGCCCCCAGCTTGGCCGCAAACTCCGGCGAGAGCTCGATGTTCGTGCGCCCCTCCACCGCGCCCGCCTCGAACACCGACTTCTTCCACTTGTCGCCCCACACCAGGTTGGCGGAGAGCACCGCCCCGGGTTCCACCTTCTTGTCGGGCCAAACCATGAGGTCCCGCTCGAAGGAAGCTCGATCGCCCACCTCGGTGCCCTCGGCCACCACGGCCCCCTTTTCCATGCGCACCCCGTCGCCCACCCACACCCGGTCACACAGAACGACTCGCCGGAGCCTCGCCCCCGGCCCCACGCGCACCTCGTTCCACAGCACGCTCGAGGCCAAGGCTGCGCCGTCCCCGATCCGGCACCCCTTTCCTATCACCGTGCTCTCGAGCTCCACCGAGCGGCCCACCTCGGCCCCGGATCCCAGCACCACCCGCCCCCGCACCCTCAGATCTTCGGGCGGAACGAACCCCTCGTCCTCGGCCCAGAGCTCCCCCTCGGCGGTCTCGATCCGGCGGCCCGGAAACGAAAGACTCACCTTTCCGGCCAGCACGTCCGCCACGGCGTCCCGGTACGCGTCCGGATCCCCCACGTCGCGCCAGTAGCCCTCGGCGGACACCCCGTAGATCGGCACCTCGTCGCGCAGAAACGAGGGGAACAGGTCCTTGGAGAAATCGAAGGGCCGGCCCCGGGGAATCCGGGTCAGAACCTCGGGCTCGAGGACGTAGATCCCCGTGTTCACCGTATCGCTGAATACCTCCCCCCACCCCGGCTTCTCAAGGAACCGCAGGATCCTTCCCTCGGCATCCGTGATTACCACCCCGAACTGGAGGGGGTTGGGCACCCGAGTGAGGGTGATCGTGACCGGTGTCCGCTTCCCCTTGTGGAACGACGTGATGGCGCCCAGGTCAAAATCGGTGATCACGTCCCCTGACAGAACGAGGAAGGTCTCGTCCAGAAAGGGCTCCGCACACTTTACTGCACCGGCCGTGCCGAAGTCCTCCTCGGGGAGCACGTAACGGAGCCGAAGGCCGAAACGAGACCCGTCGCCGAAGTGCTCCCGGATCGCATCAGGCATGTAGTAAAGCAGGATCACCACCTCATGGATCCCGGCCCCCCGCACCCGCTCCAGGATATGCTCCATCATGGGGCGGTTCACCACCGGGACCATGGGCTTGGGCAGGCTGTGGGTGAGGGGTTGGATGCGTGTGCCGAACCCGCCGGCCATCAGAACCGCTTTCATGAAACCCGTCCTCCTGGTCGAAGCGCAACCACCAGCCCGCAAACAAAAGCCCGGGCGAGCCGGGCCTCGATCTGGGGGAGAATCCGCCGCTACTGATCCCGCGTGCCGCCGTATCGCCGCTCGATCACCCGGGCGACCTCGGCCTTGAGTTCGTCGAGGCTCCCCGACTTCACCACGTACGCGTCGGCCAGCCAGGCCGAGTAGTCGGTCTTGAACGAGCTGTACGCCGTCGACAGCACCACCGGCACATCCCGGTGGGTACGGGAGAACTCCTGAAGGAACTGAAGGCCGCTCTCACCCCTCAACTTGATGTCGAGCACCACGGCATGGACCTCGTTCTCCTCCAACAGACCCCGGGCCTCCTCCCCGCTGGCCGCGCACAGAACCCGGTACCCGGCCTCCTCCAGCTCCTCCTGGTACAGGACCCGGATGCTCTCCTCGTCGTCCACCACCAGCACGGTGTACATGGCGCCTCCTCCCGGCGATGCGAAGCGGGTTCATCTTAGCACGCCGTTCCCTCTGGTCAAACCGGTCCGGCCGGCCGAAGCCGGTAAAGTCTCTGCCGCCAGGATACGAAAAGAAGACCACCCCCTGGCCCGGAGGAGTGCGTTGGAGAACCCGAACCTCCCCATCGATTCGATCCCACCGGAACTGGCGCCGGCGGCCTGGGCGTTGTTGGCTGAGATCGCCCGCCGCATCCCACCGTTCCTGGGGCAGCCCCCGATGATCCTGCTGGAGCAGGCTTCGGACAGCACGGCCCTGTCCGAGGCGCTTGCCACGTTCCTGGCGTGGCTCGAAACCGCCCCGACCCAGTGGGGCACCCGCATGGAGGAGCTCGAGGGCCTGTTCGGTGAGATGGGGGCCGTGGTCGGGGAGCTGGACGGCCGGGTGCGGAGGTTCGTCCAGCATGCCCGCAGGTATGCCACGGAGCACGAAGGGCTGACCGCATCGCTGGAGGAGGCCCTTGACCGGTTCGACCGGGCTCCGCTGGCGGACGGGTTCCGACTGGCCTTCGAGCCGATCCTGAGAACCCTGCGCTCCGAGGCCACGAGGGAGGCGCGCGAAACCCGACGACTGGAGGAGGAGGCTGGGCTGCTGAGGGACCTGCTGGGGGGGCTACGCGAACGGCTCGGGCAGGTGGAGAGCAGGGTGCGGGCGCTACGCACCCAAAGCCTGCGGGACCCCCTGACCGGTCTGTGGAACCGAGGCGCCTGGGACGACCGCCTGGCCGAGGAGACCGCCCGGGCCCTGCGGTACCTGCAGCCGTTCTCGGTGATCCTGTGGGACGTGGACCGGTTCAAAGAGGTCAACGACCGCCACGGCCACCCCACCGGAGATCTGGTTCTCCAGGCGCTGGCCGGCCGCACCCTCCAGGCCCTGCGGCGCAGCGACTTCGTGGCTCGGTACGGGGGCGAGGAGTTTGCCGTGCTCCTGCCCCACACCGAGGGCGATGCGGCCCGGATCGTGGCGGAGAAGCTTCGGCACCTGGCCGAGATCTCTCCCGTGCGAACCCAGACCGGTCCGGTGCGGGTCACCTTGAGCGTGGGGGTGGCCACCTGGCATCCGGGAGAGGACGAGCAGGCCCTTGTGAAGCGGGCGGACGCCGCCCTCTACCAGGCCAAAAGGGCCGGTCGCAACCGGGTGATGACGGCCCCATCCCCTTCGAGCGAACCCAAAAAAGAGCTCCGGCCCGCTTGACAGGCCCGGGCCCATCGGGTATAAAGCGCGTCTCATTCGCGCTGGGGGATCGTCTAAGGGTAGGACAGCGGACTCTGGATCCGCGAGTGAGGGTTCGAATCCTTCTCCCCCAGCCAATCGTTCGCACAAAACGGTCCCGTCGTCTAGCCAGGCCTAGGACACCGGCCTCTCACGTCGGCGACACGGGTTCAAATCCCGTCGGGACCGCCATCTCTTCGGGACCCCGGCGCCGCTCGGCGCCGGGGTCCCTGTGTTTTTCCCACCCGTCCGGGCAGACGGATCACCTCACGGTGTGGCAAGCATAGGAGCGGCACGCGGCGCTCCACCAGGCCCCATGCCCCCGAGGAGCTCGCAAGTGGCCCAGGAGCCGACCGGTCGCTTGGCCCGCAGATTCATGAGCATTTGTCGCGAAACCGTCGAGGGTGCGTCAGCCCGGGGCAAGCACGAGCAACGAGGGGTACAGGCGTACGGGACGGTACGTCGAGCCCCGAGGCGCAAGCACGCCCCAAGATAGCGTGCAGTCGGTGGTTGCGGCAGAAGGCTCCTTGAATCACGCGGGCTAGCAAGCCGAAGGCCGCAGACCGACAACCGTCGACCGAAGTCACCGGCACGCTTTACATCCCGACCCCAACGAAAGGGTGGTCGGGGCGAAGGGAGGAGCCTCCATGACCCGTGCCATCCATCCGGCCTACCTCTCGCCCACCCCAATCCTGGACGCGGATCACCCCACGGTTCGAGGGTTCATCCGGGACGCGGTCGAGAACCGCGCCGATCCGGTGGAGCAAGCCGTGGCCTTGTACTATGCCGTGCGGGACCGGATCTGGTACGACCCGTACGCCCCGTTCTACCGGCCCGAGCACTACCGGGCGAGCCGGATCATCGAGGCGGGCCGGGGGTACTGCGTGCAGAAGGCGTCGGTCATGGTCGCGGGGGCCCGGGCCCTGGGGATCCCGGCCCGGGTGTCGTTCGCCACGGTGCGGAACCACCTGGCCACCCGCCAGCTCCTGGAGTTTCTCGGATCGGACCTGTTCGTGTACCACGGGGTGGTGGAGCTCTACCTGGAGGGGAAGTGGGTCAAGGCCACCCCCGCGTTCAACCGGGAGCTGTGCGAGCGCCACGGGGTGGACCCGCTGGAGTTCGACGGCCGCCACGACTCGATCTTTCAGCCCTACAACCGGCAGAACCAGCAGTTCATGGAGTACGTGGAGTTCCATGGAACCCACGTCGACATCCCCCTGGACGAGCTTCTGGCGGCCTGGCGGAGGGTTTACGGGGACGAACGGGTGGACGCCTGGATCCGGATGCACGAAACGAAGGGCTCGGCCCGGCCCCGGGACTTTTCAGGCGAGGACGTGGTCAGCGACTGAGCCCGAACCGGGCCAGACGCCGCAGGGCCCGCACCTTGTCCGACCGATCCACCCGCGACCGGTCCACGGCCTGCCGCAGGATCTCGATCGTTCGGTCGTAGGTCTCCCGGTCCACGGGGAACGGCGTGCGGTCCTTGCCGCCGTGGGCGAAGCTGAACCGGGCCGGGTCCCGGGTGCTCGCCCGCGTGCCGTACACGAGCTCTCCCGCAAGGGCCAGAGCCCGCAGGGTCTTCGCGCCCACGCCGGGAACCCCCAGCAAGGCCTCGAAATCCTGCGGGGCCCTTTCGTAGGTCTCGAGGAGGATTTTCCGGAGGTACCTCGGGTTCACATCGGCCAGGCTCACGGGGTGTCGGCGGGGAAGGGTGAGGTCGGTGGCGCGGGCTACCGCATCCAGGACGACGCCGGGCTCCCGGGCCAGCGCCACCGACGCGGCCTGCGCAGGCTCGCTCTCCCGCGCCACCAGGTTCAGGGTGGGGCTCTCCGTCTCGGCGCACACCGCGGCGTGGGGCTCCACCGTGAACGATGCCATCGCCTCGCCCAGCCAGTGATACCGGCGGGCCGTACGGGTTTCGGTCCGCATGCCCTGCTGCACCACGCACCAGCGGCCGTCGCGGGTGAAGAAAAACGCGTGGTGGTAGATCTGATGCCCGTCCTGCACCGCAGCCGAATCCACCTTGGCCGAAAGCCGGCTCGCCCGCACCAGGCCGTCGGCCTCCAGCCCCACCCGCTCACAGGCCGCCTCGATCTCCGCCGGCGTGCGCCGCGACGCCCGGCCCTTGCCCCCTGCCACGAAGAGCCCCAGGTCGGGGCCGGCATCCCCCAACGCCTCCTTGACCGCGCCGCACACCGTGGTGGTGACCCCGCTCGAGTGCCAGTCGAACCCGAGGACGCAGCCAAGGGCCTGAAACCAGAAGGGGTCGGACAACCGCCGCAGCACCTCGCCGGGCCCGTGCTCCTCCACCAGGAGCCGCACGATCTCCCGGGCGAGCCGCACCATCCGCTCGAACAGCCAGCGGGGCGCGCGGCCGGTGTGGAGGGGGAGGTGGGCCGTGCCGGTTCTCATGGCTTTCCGGTAAGTTCGGGCCTTCGGTCCGCTGGAGGGTTAGGAGGCTCGGAGGCTGAAAATCCCGCTGTTTCTAGCGCCCCAGAGCGCGGCTCTACCTGTGGGAGCGGTCTCTTGCGGCCGGGGCCCCCACTCGCGGGCCTGCGGACCGGGGGCACGGGCCTGTGGAGCGGCTCACCCTCATCACCGTGTCGCCATGGGGTTGTACCGAGTCGCCTCCGGCCGTACCCTACGGGCCGGCCAAGAGAACACCGAACCCGGCCCGCAGGGGGAGAACCGATGCTCGTTCGCGTGCTCACCGTCTTCTGCGTTGGGGGGGTCCTGCTCGGCGCCTGGGGGGCGCAGGGGGCCCAGCGGATCCAGGTCACCAACTACGGCAGAAAGGAGCCGGTGCTGTTCTCCCACTCCGGTCACGCCGAGCGGTTCCCGTGTGACACCTGCCACCACCCCCAGCGCTCGGAAGGGGCCCATCGCTGCGGAGCGTGCCATCGCTCCGAGGCCGAGGGCGAAAAGCCCTCCCTGGAGAAGGCGGCCCACGGCGAGGGCGACCCGCCGGGCCGCTGCCGGCCGTGCCATTTCGGGCCCAAGGCCCGGAAGCCCCTGGAGTGCGCGGACTGCCACATCGGCTCCGAGTGAACGGAGCGGCAGTGGCAGCCCGGGCCTTCGGCCCGCCAGACGGCCGGGAAACCGCCGTCGGTGCCCCGTGCCTGCACGGCGAATCCCAATGCCCGGCTTCACCCCGCGCGCGGCCGGAAATCAGTGGTCGCGGCCGCTCGGCCGATGGGGTGCCGAGGCCAGGTCCACGGCCCGCTCGGGACCCTCGGGCAGCACCCACGGGAGGACGGCCAAGAACTCGATCCGCACCACCGGCCGGCCGCCCCACGCCCCCTCGGGCGCCATCCACGGCCGCACGGCCGCATGCACCCGCTCGGAGACCCGTTCGAACACGTCCGTGGCCCCGGCCGCGAACGGGAACCCCCGGTAGGGCCGGCCCGCCACGATCTCGCCCACGCAGAGGTAGGTCCCTGCGTACAGGTGCAGCCCCCCTTCCAACGGAGTGACCCACCGGACCTCCCGCTCCTTGCGGGGATCCACCCCCAGGGACGCCAGCAGCTTTCGGAACGCCGGGCCGTACCGTGCCGGACGGGCCGCATCGAAGTTGCGGCAGGCCAGACACCCGCAGCCGGAGGCGAACCCGGCCCCCACCGCCCGGTACAGGCGCCGGGTGGCGGCGGGGTCCACCTCCAGGGTCCAGGCGAGCACCCGTTGCCGCACGCTCATGGCGCCGGACTCACCCGGAACCGCCCCTCCGGGCGGGACGGGAGCCGAACCCGGGTGCGCAGATCGATCCGGTCCGCCCCGGAGCCTCCCCACCGAAGCCCCCACCGCACGGCCTGGTCCAGCTCCGGGGGCCCCACCCCCGAGGGCAGCACCACCACGGTGCGGGGCGTGGGGGCCACGACCCGCACCTCCCGGTTGCGGACCCGTTGGCCTTCCACCGCCTCCAACGCCCCCAGCAGCAGCTCCGGCCGCCGGGCCAGGGCCGCAGCCCCCTCCCCCTCCAGGAGCACGGCGCCCTCCCCGTCCCGGGCGAAGCTCAGGGCCCACTCCGCCTCCCGGGCGTCCCGCCGGACCCGCTCGGCCACTTCCTTCAGCCCCACCCCCCACTCCTTCAACAGACCGGCCGTGAGGTACTGGACGTGATCCGGGCACAGGGCCGCCACCACCACCGGGACCCCCCCGGCCCGCTCCCACACCAGGGCCTCGCCCGGCGTCCGCACGGGAACCTCGCGAAGCACCACCTTCCGGCCGCAGAAGCACCGGAACGGACGGACCGGCCGGGCCAGCTCCGCCCGCAGATCGGTCCAGAACTCCTCCCAGGCGTCCGGATCGCTTGCGAACCAGCCGGCCCAGGCATCCGGGTCCAGGTCAAACCTCCGGCCGGTCTCGGGGTGGCGCAGCCGGACCCCGTGCCCCTGCCGCCGCACCTCCAGGCCGCCGGCGTGGGCCCGCACCCAGGACACCAGGTCGGCCTGGGCTTCCAGAGCCTCCACGGCCCGCACGGCGGCCAGGGCCGCGGCAGCCGAGGGCCCCAAGGCCTCTGTCGCCGCCCGGAACCGCCACTCCTCCGAGTTCACGAACACGGTCTCCCCCCGATCCGAGGCCCAAAAACCGCCCTGCTCGGGCCTTACCTCAAGGCCCGCTTCGGCCAAGGCCTTCTCCAGGGCCCGAAGGAACGGATCCGCAGGCACCCGGACCCACGCCACATTTCCCTCCCCCGCCGGCGCCAGGCGGTCGCTCGGGAGCCACTCGTCCCAGGTGACCTCCGGGACCCAGGGGACCGCGGGATCCCAAGGGTAGGCCCGGACCCAGTCCGGCCCGGGCGCGGCCTTTCCGGCGGCCATCCACCGAACCTGAACCTCTGAAGGTTCTCCGGCGAGGGCCGTTGCCAAGACCCGGCGAAACCGGGCGGCCCCCGAGAGCACCTCGGCGTACGGGTCGTCAGGGAGGGCCCGCGCCATGCGCTCGGCCACGGCCACGGCCCCCTCGTACCGGGCGGCCGTGAGCTCCGCCCAGGCCCAGTCCCAGTACACGTCCCGCAGGAACGCCTGCCGGTCCTCCACGGCCTCGGCGGTCGGCCCTTCCAGGACCCGGGCCGCCTCCTGGAACCGTCCCAGGTCGTACAGGCACTCGGCCCGCAGCCACACGGCCTCTGCCCCGAGCTCCGAGCCCGGACCGACCTCGCCCAGGTACGACAGGGCCTCCTCGAACAGCCCCGCCTCGTGGGCGTCCCAGGCCAGGTTCAGCCAGCCCCGGTCCTGGGACGGCCCCGCCCAGGCCGCGGCCGCCAGGAGCACGACCGCCCACAGACACGCCGCCCCCAACGCTGCAGCCCGGCAGCTCCGCTTCGCAGCCGGCTTCCGGGGTGCCGCACCGAAACGCCCGCTTGGCCGTCTGGCTGATGACGTCCGCACTGATCGCCTCCGAATCCTTCAGAAGAACTGGTCATTACACCGGTCCGCGCGCACGCCTGTCAACGCCGGCGCCGAACCAGTCGCTCCGGGTCCAGCAGCCGCCGCAGCTCCCCTTCGTCCCCCAGCCCGAGGTCTGCCGCGGCGCGTGCCAGCGACACCCCCCGGGCCAGGGCCTCGTGGACCACCCGGGCCGCGGCCTCGTACCCCACCACCTCGGCCAGGGGGGTCACCAGGGCCGGGCTCGCCTCGGCCAGGGCCCGGCACCGGTCCCGGTCCGCCTCGATCCCGGCCACGCACCGCCGGGCCAGCAGCCGGCACGCCTCCGCCAGGAGGGAGATCGACTCCAACAGGTTCCGGGCGATCAGGGGCATCATAAGGTTCAGCTCGAACGCCCCGCCCATGCCCCCCTGGGCCACGGCCTGGTCGTTGGCCAGCACCTGGGCCGCGGCCTGGAGCACCGCCTCGGGCACCACCGGGTTCACCTTGCCCGGCATGATGGACGAGCCCGGCTGGAGCGCCGGGAGCCGGATCTCCCCCAACCCGCCCCGGGGGCCCGAGGCCATCCACCGAAGATCGTTCGCGACCTTGGTCAGGGCCACGGCCAGCCCCCGGAGCGCCCCGCTCACGGCCACACAGGCGTCCCTCGCCCCCTGGGCCTCGAACGGGTCCCGACCGCGCCGCAGGTCGAGACCGGTCTCCGCCGACAGGAGGCGCAGCACCCGCGGCGCGAACTCGGGGTGGGCGTTCACCCCCGTGCCCACCGCCGTGCCGCCCAACGGCACCTCCGCCAGCCCCTTGGCCGCGGCCCGGATCCGGGCCGCGGCAGACCGGACCTGGCTGGCGTACCCCCTGAGCTCCTGGCCCAGGGTCACCGGCAGGGCGTCCATGAGGTGGGTCCGGCCCAGCTTCACCACGTTGCGCAGCGCCCGGGCCTTGGCCCGTAGGGCGCGGGCCAGCTCCCCGGCGGCCGGCAGGAGGCCCTGCTCCACCCCGCCGAGGGCCGCCACGTGGATGGCGGTGGGAAACACGTCGTTGGACGACTGGCACCGGTTCACGTGGTCGTTGGGGTGGACCGGCCGGCCGCCCAACCGGGCCGACGCCCGGCGGGCCAGCACCTCGTTCACGTTCATGTTGGTGGAGGTGCCGGAACCGGTCTGGAACGGGCTCAAGGGGAACGCCCCCTCGTCCCGGCCGGCCAGCACCCCCTCGGCCGCCTCCACGACGGCATCGGCCACCTCCGCCGGAATCAGCCCGAGCTCCCGGTTCACCCGGGCCGCGGCCCGCTTGATCCGCACGAGGGCCTCGATCACGGCCCACGGGACCCGGCCCACCGGGATCCCGTTCTCAAGGGCCCGCTGGGTCTGGGCTCCCCACGGGGCGTCCTGGGGGACCCGCACCTCGCCCATTGTGTCGTGCTCGATCCGGTCCGGCATCGGAACCTCCTGCTGGAAGGCTGGAGTTGGGCCTTCGGCCCGCTTGGAGGCTGGAAAGCCCAAAGGCTAGAAAGCTGGAAAGCTAGGAGGCCAAGAGGCCGAAAACCCTGGGCCTTCGACCCGCTCGGACTCTAACCTACCCAAAGCCGTCCGGATCGCCAGCCAATTTTTCACCGCCCCGTCCGGGCGATGGGTCAGGTTTCACCGCCGGCCCGGCGGTCGCCCGCGGCCAAACGGGCGGTTGAAAACGGTCTGGATCTTGCTAGACTCACCGCGCGGTCCCGCGCCGGAACCGGGACCGGTTCGCCCTTCGCAAGGAGAACGCCCATGCACATCGAACCGTTCGTGTACGAACGCCCCACGAACCTCCGGGAGTTCGAGCAGGCCCTGGCGCGCCACGGCGACGACGCCAAGATCCTGGCCGGGGGCACCGACCTGATGGTGCTCGTGAAGGAGAAGGTGCTCTCCCCCCGGGTCCTGGTGGACGTGAACGCCGTGACCGAGCTCGACTGGATCCGCTGGGACCCCGAGGAGGGGCTGTCCATCGGCGCGGGCACCCGGGTGGCCGCGATCGAGACGAGCCCCCTGGTCCGGGGGCACGCCCCTGCCCTGGCCTTTGCCGCGACCCAGCTGGGGTCGAGCCAGGTGCGGCACATGGCGACCATGGCCGGGAACGTGTGCCACGCCAGCCCCTCGGCCGAGACCCCGCCGGTGCTCCTGGCCCACGACGCCCGGCTCACCCTAGGCCGGGAAGGGGCCGAGAGGACCCTGCCGATCTCCGAGTTCTTCCTGGCCTACCGGAAGACCGCGCTCCAGACCGGAGAGTACCTCAAGGCGTTCCGGCTTCCGCCCCTGCCCCCCCGGGCGGCCGTGGCGTACCGGTTCCGGGGCCTGCGCCGGGCCATGGAGATCGACATGGTCAACGTGGCCTGCTACCTGGAGCTGGCCCACGACGGCTCGGCCGAGGCGGTGCGGATCGCCATGGGCGCGGTGGGCCCGATCCCCTATCGGGCGGTGGCGGCCGAGCAGGCCCTCGCCGGCCGGCCGGTGGACGACGCGTTCTTCGCCGACGCGGGCCGCCTGGCGGCCGACGAGGCCAATCCCATCGACGACATCCGGGCGTCGGCGGCCTACCGCAAGCGCATGGTGGACGTGCTCACGCGGCGGGCCCTGCGGGCCGCCTGGGACCAGATCCAAGGAAAGGAGGGGTAGAGCCGTGAAACAGCCCATCACGCTCACGGTCAACGGCGAGCCCTACGAGCTTCTGGTGAACCCCACCGACTTCCTGGTGGACGTGATCCGAGATCAGATCGGCCTGACGGGCACCAAGAAGGGGTGCGGCATCGGCGACTGCGGCGCCTGCACCGTGCTGGTGGACGGCAAGCCCGTGCTGTCGTGCCTCACCCTGGCCGTGTCCGTCCAGGGCCGCGAGATCACCACGATCGAGGGGCTCTCCTCGGGCCCCGAGCTCCACCCGGTGCAGCAGGCGTTCGTGGACAAGGGCGCGATCCAGTGCGGGTTCTGCACGCCGGGCATGATCCTGTCGGCCAAGGCGCTCCTGGACCGGATCCCCAACCCCACGGAGGAGGAGATCAAGCGGGGCATCGCCGGGAACCTGTGCCGGTGCACGGGGTACGTGAAGATCGTGGAGGCCATCGGCCACGCCGCCGAACTGCTGGCCCAGGAGGAGACCCATGGCTGAGAAAACCTTCCGCGTGGTCGGCACCTCGGTCACCCGCAAGGACGCGCCCCTGAAGGCCCGGGGCGAGGCCCTGTACGCCGACGACATCCGCCTGCCGCTGATGCTCCACGCCCGGGTGAAGCGGGCCGACGTGGGCCACGCCCGGATCCTGCGGATCGACACCTCCCAGGCCGAGGCCCTCCCCGGGGTGAAGACCGTGGTGGTGGGGGAGGAGGCCCCGATCCCTTACGGCATCGTGCCCCAGATGCCCACCGAGTACGCCCTGGCCTACAAGAAGGTGCGCTACCACGGCGAGCCGGTGGCGGCCGTGGCGGCCGTGGACCCCGACACCGCCGAGAAGGCCCTGGATCTGATCGAGGTGGAGTACGAGCCCCTGCCGGTCTACACCGACCCGAAGGAGGCCATGGCTCCGGACGCGGTGAAGATCCACGAGGAGAGCCCCTTCCCCGCGAACATCGCCTACCAGGCCGAGCAGGAGTTCGGCGACGTGGACCGGGCGTTCGCCGAGAGCCACTACGTGCTGGAGAAGACCTTCCGCACCAGCTACGTGAACCACGCCTTTCTAGAGCCCCACTCGGCCGTGGCCAAGTTCGACACCAACGGCGAGCTCACGATCTGGTCGGGCACCCAGGTGCCCCACTACCTGCACCGGACCCTCTCCAAGGTCCTGGAGATGCCGATGCAGAAGATCCACGTGAAGGTGCCGAAGGTGGGCGGCGGGTTCGGGGGCAAGGGCGAGGTGTCCAACAACGAGCTGATCGCGGCCTTGCTGGCCCGCAAGGCCGGTCGGCCCGTGAAGCTCACCTACTCCCGCAAGGAGGTGTTTCTGCAGCACCGGGGCCGCCACCCCATCGAGATCCGGATGAAGATCGGGGTGGACCGGGAGGGGGTCATCCAGGCCCTGGAGTACGACGGCACCATGGACGGGGGGGCCTACGGCGGCTGGGGCGTGGTGATCCTGTTCTACACCGCGGCCATGCTCCACCTGCCCTACAAGGTGGAAAACGTGCGGTTCCGGGGCCGCCGGGTGTACACCAACAAGCCCACCTGCGGGGCCATGCGGGGCCTGGGGGGGGTGCAGCCCCGGTTCGCCATGGAGAGCCTGCTCGATCAGATCGCGATCGACCTGGGGATGAGCCCCTACGAGATCAAGAAGAAGAACGCGATCGACCGGACCCACGAGACCGTGAGCGGCGTGTACGTGCGCCACAGCGAGTACAAGCAGTGCATCGACAAGGTGGTGGAAAACTCCGGCTACCTGGAGAAACACCGCAAGCTGCCGTTCGGCCGGGGGGTGGGCCTGGCCGGCGGCTACTACATCTCGGGCACCGCCTACACCCTGTACATGTCGTACAAGCCCCACTCCACCGCCACCGTGCGGGTGGACACCGAGGCCGGGGTCACGGTGTACTGCGGGGCCACCGACATTGGGCAGGGCTCGGACATGGTGCTCGGCATGATGGCGGCCGAGAAGCTGGGGCTGCCGTTCGACCAGATCCACGTGGTCAGCGGCGACACCACCCTGGCCCCGTTCGACCTGGGCAGCTTCGCCAGCCGGGTCACCGTGGCTGCGGGCACGGCCGTGTGCCAGGCCTGCGACCGGGTGCTGGAGAAGATCTTTTCGGTGGCCGCGGTGCAGCTGGGCTGCCGGGCTCAGCAGCTCACCGTGGCCGACGGCGAGATCTACTCCGTGTTCGAGCCCCACAAGAAGCGCATGGGGTTCTGGGAGGCGGTGGAACGCTATATCGACGCCAACGGGCCCCTGGTGGCCTCGGGCGAGTTCACCCCGCCGCGGCGCACCGGCAAGTTCAAGGGCGCCAACATCGGCCACAGCCCCACCTACGGGTTCACGGCCCAGGTGGCCGAGGTGGAGGTGGACACCGAGACCGGCGAGATCCTGGTGGTCAACTACTGGGAGGCCGGGGACTGCGGTCAGGCCATCAACCCCCAGAGCGTCGAGGGCCAGGTGGAGGGCTCGATCGTGATGGGCATGGGCCAGGCCCTGTTCGAGCAGGTCCGGGTGGCCGAGGACGGCCGGCTGCTCAACCCCAACCTCCACGACTACAAGGTGCCCACGGCCGCGGACCTGCCGGCCATCCGGACCCACATCGTGGACAGCTACGACCCGGACAGCCCGTTCGGGGCCAAGGAGTCGGGCGAGGGGCCGATCCAGCCCGTGATCCCCGCCATCCTGAACGCCATCTACGACGCCATCGGCGTGCGGTTCACCGAGATGCCCGTGACCCCCGAGAAGGTGCTCGAGGCCCTGGAGCGCCGGAAAGCAGAAAGGAGCTGAGCGCCATGGACGCCGCCAAGGTCCGCGAACTCGTCAACGACCCCCGCCGGATCGGGGTGATGGCCACCACGAACCGGGCCGGCCAGCCCAACGCCGCGGTGTTCGGCTCGCCCTACATGCCCGACGACCACACCCTGGTGATGGGCCTGGGCGAGACCCGCACCGCCCAGAACCTGCTCGAGACCTCCCGGGCCGTGTTCCTCAGCGTGCTCCCGGCCGACAACCCCGTGGAGACCCAGGGAGTCCGGATCTACCTCAAGGTGCGCACCATGGAGAAGGAGGGGCCGAACCTGGAGGCTGTGAAGGACCGCATCCGGAAGGCGGCCGGCGACCGGGCCGCCGCCCGGGTCAGGTACGCCGTGTTCTTCGACATCGAGTCGACCCGGCCCCTGATCGACTGGGGCCCGGCGAGCAAGGAGCCACTGACCTAGCCCGCACTATTCATGAAGCCTTCTACTGCAACCGCCGATTGCACGCCATCTCGGGGCGTGCTCGCGCCTCGGGGCTCGACGTACCGTGCAGCACGCCTGCACCCCTCGGGCGCTCGTGCTTGCCCCGATCTGCCGCACACTCGATGGTTTCGCGACGAACGCTCATGAATAGTGCGGGCTAGCCAAACCGGCCGCTGCCCCGAGGGGCAGCGGCCGGTTTGCTTCCGGGGCCTCCACGCGCCCCGACCCTGCCCATCGTCTTGCTTCTGCCCCTTGACACCGCCTTTTTTTCTTGTAGGGTCCGCTCCAAACACATTAGCGACTTTTTTCATCCACTATACAGATTTGATCTCGTGGGAACGGACACCCCCGCCCCCCCCAACAAGGAGGGATCCTAATGAGCCCCCGCACTCTCGGCCCAAGAAACCGAACAGGAACGCCTCCCCCATGGGCTTGGCTCCCGCTCGTGCTGCTACTGCTCGCCCTGACGCCGGGTTGCGGCGGGGGGGATGGCGGAGGCACGGAAGTCATCCCGAGCGGGGACACCTCCCCTCCCGTGGTCACGGCGACTCCTGCCGGGGGCACGTACACCGAGCCGGTCTCCGTGACCCTTTCGGCAGACGAGTCGGCAACCATCTACTACACCACGGACGGCTCGGAGCCCACGACGTCCTCCGAAACGTACCAAAGCCCCATCGCCGTGAGCGGAACCACAACGGTGCGGTTTTTCGGGGTGGACAGCGCAGGGAACGAGAGCACGGTGACAACCGAGGAGTACGCCTTCGAGATCCCTCTGACGGTGTCCGGGCAGGTCCTGCTCGACGACGGGGTGACCCCTGTGGAGGGTGCGACGGTGACCGTGAGTCTCTCGGACGAGGCGGCCAGGCGGGCGGTTCGAGCCGCCAAGCGTGCATCTTGGGAGGCTCGAGACTACACCCGACCCGGTGCGAAACAGAGGGCCCAGGAACGACGCCGCCAGGGGCGCTCGCGGGTGACCTTGCGGGTGTTTGGGACCCAGTCCGTAACCACGGATACACAAGGCAACTTCCAAGTTACCGTCAGCTCGGACCAGCTCCCCATTCACGTGCTGGTCGAGGTGGCCCATCAACCGTCCGGAGCTCCGTTGATCGAGTCAGCCAGGTGGCAAACGGTGTCGGAGGCGGGCACGGTGACCTTGACGCCGATCACGATACCGAACCCGCAGGGCAGGGAGGCGGCACGCAGCGGCGACACCGCGGCGACGTCGGATGGGGCGGTGGAGTTCTCGGGGCTGCCGGACGAGGTGGATCGCTTGTTTGCCACTACCTTCGACCCGGGGGACCAGGCGGGAGACGACCCCGGCGAGCAGGCGTTCCCCGGCGAGTTCTCCGAGCTGGGCCAGGTTCCCTTGAACTCGACGGCTTTTCTCTGGGTGGAAGCCCTGGACGCGGACGGCAACCCGGTGAGCAACCTGGGCGACGCGGTGACGATCCGGGCCAAGATCCCCAAGACCCAGTGGGCGGATCTGGAGGACATCACCTCTGGCACGGACCGGATCGAGCTCCCCATGTACTTCTACGACGAGGACTCCCAGATGTGGGAGCAGGGGGACACGCCCGGCTGGCTGGAGGCGGCGGACGGAACGGTTCTTCCCGAGGATGCCCAGAGCGAGATCCTGGACGGATCGTACGACCAAGACGTGTACGCCGTGTTCACCACGACCCACTTCTCGTGGATGAACGTGGATTACGCCTACATCGGCCCGTGGACGTTGTCCCGTCTGGACCGTTCCAAGAGGAACGTGGACTGCCTCTACGAGGCGATGCAGCTCGCCAAAGCCATTGTCAGGTCCCAGAAGGGACACGATACGTACAAGCAGTTCAACAAGGCGGACGGCGACCTGGACGTGGAGCTGGCCGACGGGAAAGGCCCTGAGCTCAAGAGCACGAACCTCAAGGGCGCGTACGGAGAGTTCAAGGGCAACGAGAACGGCGACCAGGACGATCAGCTCTATTTCGACAATACGATGTGGGACGGCTGCAAGGAGGGGGCGACCGAGAAGCAGAAGAAGAACACAACCCTGCTGATGGCCGTCACGCTCGTGCACGAGACCGCCCACTGGAAGTGGGACGTAAAGCACGAAAACGGCAACTGGAAGAACGCAGAGCCGGGGGGAGAAGCAGGGAACCAGCTCGAGCGGGACCTGTTCGGGGGAATCGTGGCTGGCGGCCCGGACGGGCTCTCCGTGGACGGGAACGCCTTGTCCGACACGGTGCGCGACCGGTGGCTGAAGAAGGACAGCTGGCCTGCGGCCTCCGCTGCAAACCGAAGGGTCCCTCTAGTGGCTCAGACGGCCGAGGAGGAGGGCGAGTCGCCGATCCGCATGACCCTGACGCTGGACGACACGAGTTATGAGCTCGGCGACAACATCCTAGCCACGGTGACCTACGAGAACGTGTCCGCGAGCGCCGTAAAGGTACTGACCCTCAACCAGCTCGAAGGGTACCCGCTGTGGTTCGAGATCGTCCGGGAGGGGGAGACGGAGCGGGTGGCGTTCCGGGGAGCCCGAGCCAAGCGGATCATCGACTATGAGAACGACTTCACGACAATCCAGCCCGGCCAGACCCTGGACGTGGAGACCTGGCTCGTCCGCGACCCCGAGTCGGGCGAACGCCGGTACAACCTCATCCGCTCAGGAAACTATCAGGTCACCGCCTTCTATAGCCCCCACTTCGGCATCCCCCAGACCGAGTCCGACCCGGTCTCCTTCTCCGTGGCAGCAGGCGGCAGCGTCTCGGGCACGGTGACCCACGCCAGCACCGGCGCCGCGCTGGAAGGAGCCGTCGTGAGCGCCGTGCAAGACGGCCAGGAACTTGACAGCGCCACCACCGACGCCCAAGGGAGCTACACCATCCCGGAGCTGCCCGGCGGAACCTACACCTTGGAGGTCAGCGCTCCGGGGTTCCTGCGCACGTCGCAGGAAGGGGTAACCGTTACGGCCGGCCAGGACACCCAGCAGCACTTCTCCCTGACCCCCCTTCTCACGGCCGGCCAGGTGCAGATCGTGCTGACGTGGGGTGAGTCGCCCGGTGACCTGGACTCCCACCTCTGGCTCCCGCCCACCCAGCCTTACCACGTGTACTACAACCGCGAGGGAGCCACAGACGGCTGCCCGTTCTCCGGGCTCGACGTGGACGACACGGACTCGTTCGGCCCCGAGACCATCACGATCTCGCAGAAGGTCTCGGGCGGACAGTACGTGTACTACGTACACAACTACAGCGTGGTCCCGGACCTGGCAGGCTCCGGGGCCCAGGTCGAGGTGTTCGACTCGTCCGGCCGGATCGCCACGTTCACCGCTCCGGACACCGGAAGCGGCACGTACTGGCACGTGTTCGACCTGGACGGGGATACGGGCGCGATCACCGAGGTCAACGAGATCACGGACGCCGAGCCCCGGCCCTACCTGGACACGGGTGCGGGGTGCGGCGACACGCCCACGGTAACGTTCGACTCGGCGGAACAGTCGGTGGGCGAAGCGGACGGAACGGCGTCGGTCGGAGTGAGCATCGACTTCTACTGGCCGCTGGACATCACGGTGCCGTTCACGGTCGGGGGCACGGCCACGGAGGGCAGCGACCAGGATTACTCCCTGGACCCGACGGGAAGCGTGACGATCCCGGCGGGCCAGACCTCGGCCACCATCACGGTGACGATCCACAACGACACGGCCGTCGAAGGGGACGAGACCGTGGAGATCTCCCTGGGGACGCCCGATCAAGGGAGTCTGGGCGAGACCACCCAGCACGTGTTGACCATCACCGACGACGACTGACCCCCTTCTTGCCCGTCACGAGCCGGCCTCCCCCAGGGGGAGGCCGGCTTTTTTCCCCTTTCGGGCTAACCTCGGCTCGCCAGCAGCCGGTCGAGCTTGGAGCGTAGGGCGGCGACGGCCAGGCGGGTGGGGGCGAGGGTGCCCCGGGCCCGACCGAGCCGGAGCAGGGTCTCCTGATAGGTGCGGGGCACGTCGGGGGTTCGGGGCTTGCGGGACAGGGACAGGGCGTCCTTGGGGCACCGGGTGACGCACAGCCCGCAGCCGATGCACCGCTCGGCCGCCAGCCGGACCCGCTCCCCGTCGAGCTCCAGCGCTCCCATGGTGCAGCGGTCCACGCACCTGCCGCACCCCACGCAGGAGCCCTCTTCCAGCCGCACCGCGAACGCGCTCGACACGATCTCGGCCGGACGGGGGTGGCGGGCGATGTTCTTGAGCACCTGGCAGCAACATCCGCAGCAGCAGCAGATGTTCACGGCCTTCTGGGAGTTGGAGGGCTGGAGCACCAGCCCCTCCTCCTCGGCCCGGCTCAGGATCTCCAGGGCCTCCTCCGCACCGATCCGGCGGCCGACCCCCCGCCGCTCGTAGTAGTCGGCGGCCATGCCGAAGATCAGGCAGGCCTCCTCGATCCGGTCGCACCCCTTGCCTGCCAGCTTGTGCTCCCGCCGGCAGATGCACGGAGCCACCAGGATCTTCTTCTGCCCCCGCACCAGCTCGTCGGCCCGCTCGTAGTCCATGACCGCGTGCTCCACCGGCACGGCCCGGCCCACCGGCACGGTGCGCAGCTGGGGAGACTTCTTCCACGTCTCCGGATCGAACAGGTGGGGGATGTACTCGTTCACGTCCCGCACCAGCTCGGGGTCCAGGTCGTTCACGTGGTACTCCCAGATCCCGATCACGAACTGGGCGGCCATGTAGAGGGCGGGCCTGCCCGGTCGGGCCCTCGAGAACACCAGCCCGCGGCGGACCATGGCCTCCAGCCGGGCTTCGGCCTCCTCGGGGCTCAGGCGGGCCCGCCGGGCGATCACCCGCGCCTCCTCCGGGATCACGCCGAGGCACAGCGCCAGCTCGGCCTCCTCCCGGGTGAACAGCCGCTTGAGGATCCGGATCTCCACCCCCGAGTCGGTCCGGGGGTACCCGCCGGGCAGGCGGTCTAGGTGGCGAGCCAACCGTTCGTACACGTCCTGGGCCATGGAAGCTCCTTTTCGGAGGCTGGAAGGCTAGAAGGGTGGAAAGCTGGAAGGCTGAACCCCCGCCCGGCTGCGACGGCTTGGAGCCTTGAGGGCGAGGGCTCATGAATACCCATTCAGCAGAGACCCTACACGAAACCCCTTGGGGCCGCAACGGGGATGTCTTTTACCAAGTTGCGTTCAAACCAAGATCCATCCGGGGGGGCCGGGGCAAGGGGTCTGATGGCTTTGAACGCAACTTGGTATTTTAGACCTTCAGCCTTCTGGCTTCCCGCTTTCTAGCCTTCTGGCTTTCCAGCCTTCGAGCCTTCCCGCGGGCCGAAGGCCCAAAAAGGGTTCCGTTTCTGGGTGCGGCTGTTAGACTGGGGTGACACGGCCCCGGGCGGAAAGGAGTGGGCCATGGGATTCTTCAACCGACTGTTCGGCGGCCAGGAGGAACTCCCGGAACTCGACGCCGCAAACCCGGTCGCACGGCGTCTGGAGGAGGTGAAGCCCGCCCTCGAGGACCTGGCCAAACGGGTCCGGGATCCCTTGGAGGTGGTGCCCTGCCCCCACGGGACCTTCGTGTTCATCGGAAAACCCCGGAAGCGCTTCGGCGCAGCCTGGGTGGAGGGGGGTAAGGTAAAAAACCTCCGCCAGTTCGCGGAGGAGCACCACATCCCGTCCGACCGGCTGGGCTCGCTGGTGGAGGCCCTCCAAAAGCTCTACGAGCACGAGGCCATGAAGGTCCCCCGCTACGTGACCCGGGTGGCCGAGCGCACCGTGGTGGTGGACGCTTCCGAAGAGCTCGGCCGGAAGGTCGAGCAGATGCTCCAGCAGACCGCAACCCATTAAGTAAGGGAGCCCGATGCTCCCCCTTGCGATCCGGAACCGGCGCCGCCTCCCCATTCACTCGCCCGGGGCCGGGGTGCCGCCGGTTTCGTTCGGCCCGGCCGTTCCAGCGGAACGCCGGGCCGTTTCGTGTCCATCCCTTACCCATCCTCGATCGCCCGGAGGATGTCCTCGGTCCGCGCCTCGGCCAGGCCGATGCAAGTGTCGGCCGCGCCGTAGTACATCTTAAGCCTCCCATCCGGCTCCGGCACGAGCCCGCAGGGGAACACCACATTGGGCACGTCGCCCGTTCGCTCGTAAGGCTCCTCGGGACCGAAGATGAAGTGGGGGGCGTACCCCAGCACCCGATCCGGACGATCCCGCTCCAGGAGCGTGGCCCCCACCCGGTACAGGGTGCCGGCGCCCGTGCCCCGCACCCCGTGGTAAAGCACCAGCCAGCCTCGGTCCGTAAGCAGGGGCGGGGTGCTTGCCCCCAGCTTCGCCCCGGACCAGCCGGGCTCCGGGCCCAGGACCACCCGCGCGTCCCCCCAGTGACGCAGATCCGGGGAGTACTGGATCCAGATCGCGCCCGGAACGCCGTGGTACCCGCCAGGCCGGTCCAGCATGGCGTACCGGCCGCCGACTCGATCCGGGAACAGCACGGCGTCCTTGTTGGGAACCTCGGTCACCAGAGCGATCCGCTCGAACCCCTGGAAGTCGTGGGTGCGGGCCACGCCCACCCGGGGGCCGTGGCGGCTGAACGCGGTGTAGGTGATGTAGTACGCCCCATCGATGAGGGTGATCCGGGGGTCCTCCAGGCCGTACTCCTCGTACGGCCCGAACTCGGGGTCCTGAGCCGGCTCCACCCACGGCCGGGGGTCCACGCGGAACCGGTACCCGTCCTCGGAGCGCGCCAGGGTGAGGTGGCTGTGGCCGCGAAGGTCCTCCACCCGCAGGAGCAGGAGGTACTCGTCTCCAAACCTGCACGCGGCCGCGTTGAACACGGTGTTGCAGGCGTAAGGGATGTCCTCCCGTCGGATGATCGGGTTCTCGGCGTACCGTTCGAAGGGACACAGGTGCTTCATGGTGTCACCCAACTTCGGTCTTCGGTCGACGGTCCTCGGTCGAGGGCGGCTCCGGAGCCGGCCTCATGCCCCGACCGGCAAGGCTCGCCCCGCCCCATACCGAGTTGCGTTTAAACCGAGACTTCTCGGGGACGGGGCAAGAAACCTGCCTCCGGCAGGTTTCTTGCCCCTCTGCTCGGGGGTCCAATGGCTTTGAACGCAACTTGGTATCAGTCCACCACGAGCACGTTGGGCTCGATGGCCCCGTACCCCACCAGACCGCGGTACAGGTCCAGGTGCCGGGCCGCCACCAGCGGCCACGCGACCCGCTCGCGCACGTGTCGCCGGGCCGCCTCGCCGCACCGCTCCCGCAGGCCCGGGTCGCCCAGGAGCCGGGAGATCGCCTCCACGAACTCGTCGTCGCTCGCGCACACCAGCCCCGCCCCCGAGTCCGCCAGGGCCCGGCGCATGGACTCGGTGTCGCTGGTGACCACGGGCCTGCCAAACGCAAGGCAGTGGGCGAGCACCCCGCTCTGGGCGTTGATCTCGTAGGGCAGGGCCACCACGTCCGCGGCCGACAGGATCCGGTCGAACGTCTCCTGGGCCAGCTGGCCCCGGATCAGGACGATCTGGTCTCGTACCGGCGAGCTGCGGATCCGGTCGAACAGCATGTCTCGGTACTCCAGGAACTCCTGGCCCCGGATCTTCCCCGCCACCACCAGCAGCGCGTCCGGCACCCGCTCCACCACCCGGGGGAACAGGTCCACGATCCGCTCGAACCGCTTGCTGGGCCGGAAGTACCCGATCATGAGGACGACCGGACGGTTCTCCGGCAGACCGAGCTTGCGGCGGGCATCGGGGTCCGGGTCCACCAGCCGGGCCCCGTGGGGGATCACCCGGACCTTGTCGTCAAAACGCCCCCCGAGCTCCCGGTGCAGGGCCTCACGCTGGTACGGCTCGTGCACGATGGCCGCGTCCGCGTTGATCAGGATGTTCTCCAGGAGAATCCGGTGGGGCGGGTCGATCCGGGCGTACACGGTGTGCAACGTCACCACCACCGGCACGCCCAGGAGCCGGAACCTGAGGAGCAGGGGCACGGCGTTCACCCCGTGGTGGCGGCCGTACATCCCGAACTCGTGCTGCACGTGGACCACATCGGGGGTGAGCCGCATCATGGCCGAGAACGCCCGCTCGGGCAGGTCCTCGTCCTCGTAGTCGAACACCGGAAACACCCGGGGCCCGGAGCTGCCCAGGTGCCCCACCACGTACACGTCCACCGCCGAGGTCCGCAGGGCCTCGGTCAGATACTGGGTGTACGTGGCGACCCCGCACTCGATGGGCGGGTAGGTCGAGATCATGCCGACGCGCATTCTGGGAACTTCGGTCTTCGGTCTTCGGTCTTCGGTCGTCGGTCTTCGGTCTTCGGTGGTCGGTGGTCGGTCCGGGGCTCAACAGCGGCCGCCGTCAACCCGCGGGAACGCAGCGCGGGCGCGGTAGGCCTTCGGCCCGTGCCCTCGGGTCAGAACGTACGGCCGGAAATGTGGGTCGCGTGACGCCGGGTGGCAAGGGGGGGACGGCGCGGTCAGCTCCCCCGCGCCCTCACCTTGGCCCAGGTGTCCCGCAGGGTGACGGCGCGGTTGAACACGGGCCGGCCGGGACGGGTGTCGGGGTCGGCGGCGAAGTATCCGAGCCGCTCGAACTGGTAGCGCTCACCAGGCTCCACGTTCCCGAGGCTCAGCTCGAGCTTGCAGCCCGTCAGAACCTCCAGGGAGTGGGGGTTCAGAGCCTCCCGGAAGTCGTCCTTGATCCCGTCCGGGTTGGGATCGGTGAACAGCCGGTCGTAGAGCCGCACCTCGGCGTCCACGGCGTGGGCGGCCGACACCCAGTGGAGTGTGGCCTTCACCCTGCGGCCGTCCGGCGCGTCGCCTCCGCGGGTGGCGGGGTCGTAGGTGCACCGCAGCTCCACCACATTGCCGTCGGCGTCCTTGACCACGCCGGTGCACCGCACGAAGTAGGCGTAGCGCAGCCGCACCTCCCGGCCGGGGGCCAGCCGGAAGAACTTCCTGGGCGGATCCTCCATGAAATCGTCCCGCTCGATGTACAGCACGCGGGAGAACGGCACCTTCCGGGTGCCGGCCGAGGCGTCCTCCGGGTTGTTCACGGCCTCGAGCTCCTCCACCCGGCCCTCGGGGTAGTTCTCGATCACCACCCGCAGAGGCCGCAGCACGGCCATGCGCCGCTCGGCCCGGCGGTTCAGGTCCTCGCGCAGGCAGTGCTCCAGCAGGGCCACGTCCACCACACCCTCTTTCTTGGCCACCCCGATCCGGCTGCAGAAGTCCCGGATGGCCTCGGGCGTGTACCCCCGGCGGCGAAGGCCCGCGATGGTGGGCATCCGCGGGTCGTCCCAGCCCGCCACCCGGCCCTCCTGCACGAGCAGGGTGAGCTTGCGCTTGCTCAACACCGTGTAGGAGAGCCGGAGCCGGGCGAACTCGATCTGGCGGGGGTGGTGCACACCCAGGGCGTCGAGGAACCAGTCGTACAGGGGTCGGTGGTCCTCGAACTCCAGGGTGCAGATCGAGTGGGTGATGCCCTCGATCGAGTCGGACTGCCCATGGGCCCAGTCGTAGGTGGGGTAGATGCACCAGGCGTCGCCCGTGCGGTAGTGGGTGGCCCGCTTGATCCGGTACATGATCGGGTCACGCAGGTTCAGGTTGCCCGAGGCCATGTCGATCTTGGCCCGGAGCACCTTGCTCCCGTCGGGGAACTCGCCCCGGCGCATCCGTTCGAACAGGTCCAGGTTCTCCCCCACCGAGCGGTTCCGGTAGGGGCTCTCGCGGCCGGGCTCGGTGAGGGTGCCCCGGTAGGCTCGGATCTCCTCGGCGGAGAGGTCATCCACGTAGGCCTTTCCCTTCTTGATCAGCTCCACGGCCCACTCGTAGAGCCTATCGAAGTAGTCCGAGGCGAAGTACAGGTGCTCGCCCCAGTCGAACCCGAGCCAGCGCACGTCCTCCTGGATGGCGCGGACATACTCCATGCTCTCGGTCTCGGGGTTGGTGTCGTCCAGGCGCAGGTGGCACCGCCCCCCGAACTCCTGGGCCAGACCGAAGTTGAGGCAGATGCTCTTGGCGTGGCCGATGTGCAGGTAGCCGTTGGGCTCCGGCGGAAACCGGGTCACCACCCCCCGATACCGCCCCTCGGCCAGGTCGGCCCGGACGATGTCCTTGATGAAGTGGGAGGGCGCGTCGTCGCGTCGTTCGGCATCGGACATGGAAATCGCTCCGCGATCAGGATGAAAAGCTGGAAAGCTGGGAGGCTAGAAGGCCACCCCCCCGGGCCTTCGGCCCGCTGGACGGCCGGGCGGCTTTCGAACCGCTGCCAAGCCTTCGGTGGGGCATGGGGTCTGTCGGAGAGCCGCGTGCGGCTCCTTAGCTCGCCGCGCAGCGCCTCCAACGTTCGCACCGCGAAACGTCGGTCACCGGCCCCACGGTCATGGAACCGATGTTGCTGTCCCGTGCCTGCGCGGCGAATCTCATGCCCGGCTTCGCACGCGGCCGGAAACAGACCCCATGCCCCGCCGCCGAAACTCCGGGAAAGGCGGTGCAAGACGTTCCTTTTTCGCAAACAGGCTGCCCCCGCCCCCTCCTACACCACTCCCCCCAGGTACAGGAACGCCACGTAGGCGCAGTACCCCCCCAGGAGCACGGCCCCCTCGGCCCGGGAGATCCGGGAGCCGGTACGGCAGATGGGCA
>JALUTY010000063.1 GCA_027021615.1 bacterium
GGGGGGGGGGGGGGGCGAGCTTTTTGTCGGACCTGGCGGACACGGACGCGGAGCTGGTGGGGGAGTACCGGGACCGGGTGGCCGGGTGGAGCGCGTATGCGGTGGTGGGGTTCGGGCCGTTCGAGGTGTTGGGGGAGGTGCTGGGGTCGGTGGGGGCGTTTGACGAGGCGGACCTGGACGAGGACGGGGACGGCAGGGGGGACCGGCCGCTGGCGTGGAACGTGGAGGGGGCGTGGGACGTGAGCGAGGTGGTGGAGGTGGCGGTGCGTGTGGAGGGGAGCCGGGAGCTGGGGGGACAGCCGGAGCTCCAGTACGGGGCGGTCGTTTCGTGGGGTGCGCTGGAGGGGGTGAGCGTGAGCCTGGAGTACCTGCACGGGGAGTACGACGAGGGCTTTGGGAAGGACGAGGACGGCAACACCCTGGACAGCCGGGACCTGGTGACCGCCCAGCTCGCCGTGGAGTTCTAGCGGGGGCCGGCCCGCTTCCCCAGCCCTCGACAAAGGCGGGGCAAGGGGCCCGCCAGCGGGCCGAGAGCCCACTAGCCCTTTCGCCATGGGCGGCCGATGATCGGCCGCCCCTTTTTTGTTACCAACCTGGCGGACAAATAAGCGCCATCGCTCCCTGGTCGGAGGGGCAGGGGGCTGGCCGGAGAGCCGGGTGCGGCCCCCCAACTCGCCGCGCAGCGCCTCCGAGGCTCGGACCGCGAAATGGTAAGGTGACAAGCCGATTTTCGGCCGTGTTCCGAAAGGGGGCATCCGCGTGTGCCATGGGGCCCCAGACCGAGGAGCGTCGGCAGAAGCGGAAAAAACAAAAAGGGCAGGGAGATCTCCCTGCCCTCGAAACGAACCGAGATGAAGAAGCCGGTAGGAGAAACGGCCTCCTACAGCTTCAGCACGATCATCAGCGCGATGACCAGGGCGTAGATCACCAGCGACTCGATCATGGCGAGGCCGATGATCATCGGGGTCACCAGCTTCCCGCTGGCGGCGGGGTTGCGGGCGATGCCCTCCAGGGCGGCCGCAAGGCCCTTGGACTGACCCAGGGCGCCAAACGCGGCGGCGATGGCAATGGCAAAGCCGGCCGACAGGGCCAGCAGGCCGCGCAGGGCCAGGTTCTCGGCGCCCTCGGCGCCGGCCTCGGCAGCGAACGCCGGGGCAGCCACGGCGACGGCCATGAAGGCCATGGGTGCGACGGTCCAGATCCGCTTGAGCATGTCTCTCACCTCCTCTCCTCTGGGTTTTTGAAGAACGCAGACCTTCTTTCTCGGGCCCGCGTAGACGAAGGCTAATGTTCTGCGTGCTCGATGGCGCCCGACAGGTACACCATGGTGAGCAGCATGAACACAAAGGTCTGCACGAACGACACGAACAGGCCCAGCACCAGCGTGAACACCGGCACGGCCAGGGGGACCAGCATGAAGAAGATGGCACCCACCTTGTGGTCCCCCATAATATTTCCGAACAGACGAAGGCTCAGGCTCATGGGCCGGGCCAGGTGCGAGATGATCTCGATGGGGATCATCAGCCAGGCGAGCCACCAGAACGGCCCCATGAAGTGCTTCAGGTACGCGAGCCCGTGCTCCTTGAACCCGTACAGGTTATAGGCCACGAACACCACCAGGGCGCAGGCCAGGGTCGTGTTGAGGTTGTCGGTGGGCGGAGCGAACCCGGGCACCAGGCCCGACAGGTTCGAGAACAGGATGAAGAACGCCAACGCCCCCACCAGGTACAGGAACCGTGGGGCCACGTGCCCCATGGAGTCCTCCATGACCTTCAGGATGCCCGAGACCATGAGCTCCATGACGTTGCGAACCGTCAGGCCCGCCTCCGGGATCAGGTCTTCGTCCCGCTCGATCCGGTCCTTGATCTTCGACCGGGCGATGAACGCCAGGGTGAGAATGATGAGCACGACCAGAATCGCGTTGGACACGTGGAGCGCCGGCTCTCCGTTGGACGGGTTGACAAACCAGTGCTCCAGCTGCTTCAACCCGGGGATCAAGGAACTCCAGTAGATGTCTTCCGCGGCCATGATGAAACGCTGCCTCCCTGTACAGAAACCGTAAAGAAGAGGTACCCGGGCCGGCTCACCACCCGATCAGCCGCAGCACCGCCTCCATCGTGATCGCGATGAAGATGGCACCGAGCCCGCACAGCAGGCCGATGGCATCCACCCGGAACTTCACGACCAACACCCCCACCAGGAGCATCAGCCCCGCGAACTTGACCCAGTACAGGCCCACGCTCACCGGGCTCGTGGACCCCTTGAGAAACACCGACCGCAGCACGGCCGCCATCACCTTGAAGTTGGCGGCCATCACCAGCCCCCCGAGCAGCACCCCCAGGGCAAACCGCCGCGACAGCCCCAGCCCCACCAGGGTGCCCACCGCGGTCAGGACCAGGTTGAACACCTGGATCCGGCGGATGCTGATGACCTCGCCGGCGTCGTCCCCGGCGTCCCCCAACGGCGCGTCCGGGGTCTCAGGGGGCGTTTCCATCGTCTTCCTTCTGCCCCTCGGCCCGTTCCAGGCTCTGGAGCACCCGGATGAGGCTCCGGAACCCGGCGATCACCCCGGCGACGAGCCAAAAGAGCGTCATCCACGGGTCGGTACCGAGCCAGGAGTCCAGGGCGTACCCGATCCCCGCCCCAATCGCCACCGACATCCCCAGCTCCAGGGTGCCGGCACTGACATGGGTGATCAACCGGACGGTCTCGCGCCGAGGCGCCTTCATTCGGTCGGCACCCCCCAGGTGCGTCCCACGGGCACGGTGAACAGCACGCCCTGCCCCCGGTTCTCCCAACCGCCCAGGATCTTGCCAAGCCCCTCGGCCAGGTGGTCCACCATATGGTCGGGCACCACCGACAGAATCGTGCGGTTGAACGGCCGGGCCGGCGCGAACAGGTCCCGGAACCCGGCGAAAATCGGCACCTCTTGGGTAAGGAACCGCCCCATCCCCTCGCTCTCCAGGATGGTGGCGCCGCTGACGCCCTCTTCCAGGAAGAACGTGAGGACCTCTTCGAGCTTTTCTTCGCGGTTGAGAACCAGGATGAGAAGCTGCATGGGCACGCCCCGGGGCGCCCGGACAAGGCCCCGGGCCGAAAAGTCGGCCCTCTATAGCACACGGCCGAAAAACGGGTCAAGGAAACGGTTATTGGTTCTTGGTCGCTGGAGGCCGAACTCCGCCCCCGGATCGCGTCCGTATGGCTAGCGTACCGTTTCGCAAAAACGTCTGCGGATTGCTCCGGTGGGGCTGGGGGCTCCGACGAAGCGCGACGGCCGAGCAGCCCGGGCCGCCCGGCGCCAGGGGAGCGGCTGCGGCGCGTGCTCTCACGCGCCGCAGCGGACCGCGCCGAGGCGGCCCCTGCGAGGCCGTTCAGCGAACCCAGCCCCACCCCCCGGGAAAACCTCCAAAATTCAGAAACGCCACACTAGAACCCGGCCAGCACCTCGTCCGCCGCCTCCACGGTCCGGGCGATGTCGTCGCCGGTGTGGGCCAGGCTCACGAACCCCGCCTCGAACTGGCTGGGCGCCAGGTTCACGCCCCGCTCCAGCATCCCCCGGAAGAACCGGCCGAACGCCTCGGTGTCACTTTGCAGGGCCGAGGCGTAGTCGCGGACCGGCCCCTCCTGGAAGAAGGTGGTGAACATCGACCCGACCCGGGTGTGGAACGCCGGCACCCCCCGCCGGGAGAACACCTCGGCCATGCCGTCGCAGAGCTGGGCCGACCTCTCCTCCAAGGCCTCGTACACCCCGGGCCGGCGCAGAAGTCGCAGGGTGGCCAACCCGGCAGTCATGGCCAAAGGGTTCCCCGACAGGGTGCCCGCCTGGTACACCGGCCCCACCGGCGCCACCCTCTCCATGATCTCGCGCCGGCCGCCGTACGCCCCCACGGGCAGCCCGCCGCCGATGATCTTACCCAGCGTCGTGAGGTCCGGGCTCACGCCGAACCGCTCCTGGGCGCCGCCCGGTGCCACCCGAAACCCGCTCATCACCTCATCGAAGATGAGAACGATTCCCTCCCGGGCCGTGATCTCCCGCAGCCCCTCCAGGTACCCGGGCGCCGGCGGGATGCACCCCATGTTCCCCGGAACCGGCTCCACGATCAGGCAGGCGATCCGGCCCGGGTTGTCGCGGACCAGCCGCTCCAGGGCCCCAAGGTCGTTGTAGGGGATGGTGAGGGTGTGTTTGGCGAAGTCGGTCGGCACTCCGGGGCTGGTGGGCACCCCGAAGGTGGTCGCCCCCGATCCCGCCTTCACCAGCAACGAGTCCCCGTGGCCGTGGTAGCACCCCTCGCATTTCACGATCTTGTCCCGGCCGGTGTACCCGCGGGCGAGCCGGATGGCGCTCATGGTCGCCTCGGTGCCCGAGTTCACCATGCGCACCATCTCCACGCTGGGCACGATCTCGCACACCAGCTCGGCCATTTCCACCTCCAGGGCGGTGGGGGCACCAAAGGAGGTGCCGTCCGCCAACGCCCTTTCCAGCGCCTCGCGGACCTCGGGATGGTTGTGGCCCAGGATCATGGGCCCCCAGGAGCCCACGTAGTCGATGTAGGCGTTGTCGTCCACGTCATAGAGGTGCGCCCCTTCGGCCCGGGCGATGAACACGGGCTTCCCGCCCACGGCCCGAAACGCCCGTACGGGGCTGTTCACGCCGCCGGGGATGAACGACTGGGCTTTTTCGAACAGTTCGTGGGAACGGTCGTGGCGCATCGGCTCCTCCGCGAAGCAATCGATTCCATGGCCCCCGGGGCCGGACAACGGCCCCAGGACCTCCCTGGTGCCGGACGGCTCCGGCGCGGGCATGGCTAGCACGATCGTCCGGGGGATGCAAGCCCGGGCTTGTTCGACCCGGCCCGCGTCTGCTAGTACTACTCGCCGGCCTCCTCCCTATGGTTATGATAAGAATCAGGGTCCCATGCTTCTGGCCACCTGGAACGTGAACTCGGTGCGGGCCCGGCTGGACCACGTGCTCCGGTACTGGGAGCGCCGCCGGCCGGATGTGCTGTGTCTGCAGGAGATCAAGGCGGAGGACCCTGCGTTCCCGCGGGAGCCGTTCGAGGACCGGGGGCTCCATCTGGCCGTGGCCGGGCAGAAAGGATACCACGGCGTGGCCGTGGTATCCTCCCTGCCCCTGGAGGCCCCGGTGGTGGGCTTTCCCCATCTGCCTCCGGGCCACCCGCTGAACCGGGAACGGCGGCTGCTGGCCGTGACGGCAGCAGGCGTGCGGGTCCTGTCGGTCTACGTGCCCAACGGCGAGGCGGTGGGATCCGAGAAGTTCGCGTTCAAGCTCCGGTTCTTTGGGGAGCTGGGAAGTTACCTGAACCGGCAGATCGAGCAGACCCCGGCTGTGGTGGTGGCGGGGGACTTCAATGTGGCCCCGGAGGCGCGCGACGTCTATGATCCGGAGGCATGGGAGGGCCGGGTCCTGTTTTCGCCCCCGGAGAGGGCGGCCTTCGAGGGGCTCAAGGCCCACGGGCTGGTGGACTGCCTGCGTCGGTTCCATCCGGAGGGGGCGCGGTACACGTGGTGGGACTACCGTGGGGGCGCGTTCTGGAAGAACGAGGGGCTGCGGATCGACCACATCCTGGCGACCCCGGCCCTGGCCGAGCGGTGCGAGGAGTGCGACGTGGACCTGTCGCCCCGCCGCTGGAAGCGGCCGTCGGATCACGCCCCGGTGTGGGCCCGGTTTCGATTCGGCCCGGCCGACAGGCCGCGCAGAGGGAACACCTAGCTCGAACCGATCCCCAAGCTGTTTACATCGCGACGTTTTGGCGCAGACCTAACTGAAACACTGGGAGACCGAAGGGGCTTTCAGCCTCCTAGCCTCTCAGCGTCCTAGCGGGCCGAAGGCCCAATGACGGCCCCGAAAACCAAGGGAGGAGCAGCATGGACGGAAGGGGGTTGGGCGTCACCCTGACGCGCCACATCTGGGAGGAGCAGCAGATCCACCCGGAGGCCACCGGCGAGTTCAGCGACATCCTGAACCAGATCGCCTGGGCGGCCAAGGTGATCTCCCGCGAGGTCAACAAGGCCGGGCTGGTGGACCTCCTGGGCTACACCGGCGAGCGCAACGTGCAGGGCGAGGAGGTGCTGAAGCTGGACCGGTACGCCAACGAGGTGTGGATGTCGGTGCTTCGGCACAGCGGCCACTTCTGCATCCTCGCCAGCGAGGAGCTGGCCGAACCGGTGGTGTTCCCGCCCAAGTGGCGAAAGGCCAAGTACGCCATCGCCATCGACCCCCTGGACGGTTCCTCGAACATCGACGTGAACGTGAGCATCGGGTCGATCTTCGCGATCCACCGCCGGGTGTCCGAGGGGGACGAGGGCACCCCCGACGACCTCCTCCAGCCGGGTCGGCGCCTGGCCGCGGCCGGTTACGTGGTGTACGGCAGCTCCACCATCCTGGTGCTCAGCACCGGGAACGGCGTGCACGGCTTCACCCTGGACCCGTCGGTGGGCGAGTTCCTCAAAAGCCACCCGGACATCCGAATCCCGTCCCGGGGCAAGACCTACTCGGTGAACGAGGGGAACTTCCCTTACTGGTCAGACGGGGTGCGGCGGTTCGTGGCACACATGAAGGAGAAGGACTCCTCCTCCGGTCGGCCCTATGGGGCCCGGTACATCGGATCGATGGTGGCGGACATGCACCGCACTCTTCTCAAGGGCGGCATCTTCATGTACCCGGCCGACACGAAGGACCCGCGCAAGCCCCACGGGAAGCTGCGACTCCTGTACGAGTGCGCGCCCATGGCGTTCCTGTGCGAGCAGGCCGGCGGGGCCGCCAGCACCGGTCAGGGGCCCGTGCTGGACGTGGAGCCGGACTCGCTTCACCAACGGGTGCCGTTCTTCGCAGGCTCGGTCGAGAACGTGCGGGAGGCCGAGGAGTTCATCGCCCAATACGACGGGAGCGCCTGACGGCCGGCACGGGAACCGGGATTGCGGACGGGCCGGCGGATCCATCTCGTCGACGGGCCGACAACGGGAGCCCCCTGGGCGGGGCTTTTCGTTTTCGACGTTGCCGACCCCCGGTTGACAGAACCGCGGCGGATGGTTATTCTCCCATCCTCGTGAAAAGGAGCACTACCACACAACCGCCGTGACAAGGAGGTACATCACCATGACCCGGGAGTACACCACGTACCTCGCGGAGAAGTTCCTCCGGGAGTACCGACTGTTCCCCGTGGAGAAGCGACTCGCGTTCGACGCCTGGGCCGACCGCCAGGGATTTGACCCGGACGTCAAACGCCGGCTGTGGAGGGAGGTGAAATCGATCTCGCGAAGGAAGGCGGCCTGAGCGGGCCGCGTTCGGATGTTTGGGGGACACGATCCGTTGCCGCCGCAGGCGGCTTTCGTTTTTTCGGGGTTAGGCGGGAAACCCCATCTCCGCACGGACCCTGCGATACTCGTCCGACCACTCCCCGTCCGCCCGGCGGATCACCAGGGCCGGCTCCTCTCCGACGGAGCGGGCGGGGTTTTGTGACGCACAGAACAAGCTGATCAGGCTCTCCCGCCCTTCCCGGAACACCACCGGCCGCACCACGATCCGCCCCAGCCCGGCCTCGACCGCTGCAGCCATGTTCTCGTCCCGGTACCGCGTGGCGTGAACCCATACCACGATCCCCCCGGCAGCCAGCCGCGCCGAGGCCGTCCCGAGGTAGTCCCGGGCTCCCCCGCGGTCCTCGAACCGGCAGGGTCCCCGCTGGGGGAGCGAGCTTCGGCGACCCTCTCCCGGCACGAGGTAGGGGGGGCTGCCGGTCACCAGGTCGAACCTCTCCCCTGGCCGGAACACCCCCGGGTCCCGGAAATCGCCCACCCGGATCTCCGCCCTGCCCCCGATCCCGTTGTACCGGACCGACCGCCGGGCCAACCCCGCGCTCACCGCCTGGGCCTCCACCCCCACGAGCGACGCCCCGGGGGACCTCCACAGCACCAGGAGCCCCACCGACCCGATCCCGCACCCCAGGTCCAGGACCCGTCGGGGTTGCACCCCGGCGCGCCGGCAGGCCTCCACGGCGTACCAGGCCGTGAGGAGGTCGTCGGTGGAGTACCGGTGCCCCTGCCGAAGCTGAAAGATCTTCCAGTGCCCCGAGAGACAGTCCAGGGTCTCGCCGGGGCCCGGCCGAAGGTCCGGATCCCCCCGGTCCCCCCGCGGCACGGGCCCCGGAGGGGTCCATCCTGCGGGCCGCCTACGCATCGGTCCACCCCCTCATCCCAGGTACCTCGGCACCTCCCGCAGGTCACGGAACCGAACCCGAGCCTGGGGGCCGTCCCCCTGCCGGTCCACCAAGGCGCCGACCATGCCGGCTGCCCGGGCACCGAGCACGTCCTCGCGGTACAGGTCGCCGACGTGGAGCACCCGGTCCGGCGCCGTGCCGAGCCGGCGGGCCGCCTCGTGGAAGATGGCGGGGTCGGGCTTCTCGGCCCCGAACTCGGCCGAGACCAGCACGAACCGGAACCGGTCCCGCAGCCCCAGCCCGCGGAGGATCTCGTGCAGCCGGCTGTCCCAGTTGGACACCACGACCACGGGCACCCCTTTCGCCTGCAAGGCGTCCAGGCACGGCCCCACGTCCGGGAACACCTCCCAGGGATCCGGCCGGGCGAACGCCTCGTACAGATCGTGGAAGATCGCCTCGAACACGTGAGCCGCCTCGCCCCACAGCCCTTCCAACCGGAAAACCTCGGCCACCAGGGTTCGCCAGAACGCCCGCTCCCGCCCCGGTGAGTGGGGCCGGGACACGGCCGGCAGAAACTCGGAGCGGCGTCGGCCGAACACCTCCCGGAATCTCCGATCCAGAGCGGCCCCGTCGGCCGGCACGCCGTGTCGCCGGACCGCGGCCGCATACACCTCGCCCACCGAGGTGCGAGGCCGGATCAGGGTGTTTCCGGCGTCGAACGATACGGCCTGGATGTCCATTCTCGCAACTTCCGCTGGGATGCTCGGATAAACAGGCGCTATCGCTCCTTGCTCGGAGGGGCAAG
>JALUTY010000064.1 GCA_027021615.1 bacterium
TCAACTGGACCATCGCGTCTTCCCTCCTTGCCGCAGTTTCGTCGCTACGGCTCTGGAGGATGACGCGGTGGTCTTCTTCGTTCAAGGGCCCGTGCCCTCTTACACCACGCATCTGGACTCTAACCGGGCTACCGTGCGGACGCTGGGACGTGCGGACGTGCGAACGCAACGTCCTAGCCTCCTAGCCTCCTAGCGTCCTAGCGTCCCAACGTCCTAACGTCCCAACGTCCACACGGTTTCGCTCCGGTTCCCGTACGGGTCCATCAACTCGATCTTCCACAGGCCCCGGTCCACGGCGTCGGTGCGTAGCAGGGTCACATAGGGACGGGCCTCGAAGGTCTGGCAGACGACGGTCTGCTCGCCGGCCGTGAGGCGCATCTGGGCCGCCTCGGGCCCCCGGGTTTGGTCCAGGTCCACGGCGACCCACAGGGCCTTTCTGCCCTCCTCGGTTAGGTATCGGTAGGTGCGCACCCCGCCTGAAGCGATCGAGGGTGGCCGGGTGTCCGGTTCGGGCTCCGAGGGCAGGCGGTACAGCGGATCGCCCACGAACGTGGTGATCCACTCCAGGTGCGTCTGGTTGGCCAGCAGGGCCTCGCCCACGGTGTACCCCCGAAGAAGAAGGGGGTAGAGGATCTCATCGTCCCACCAGCTCTTGTCGTGGATGTGGGGCACCCGGCTCCGCCGGTTTCCGCCCGAGCCCGCCGTGACCGTCACGCCCTGGGCCAGGTACCGGAGCATGGCCGCCCTGCGGCTGCGCCACATGTTGCTCGAGAGCACCCGGCCGGCCACCCCGCCCGGGAAGAACACTTCGGTCTCGTTCCAAAACCCGGATCCCGGCGGGAGCAGCAGAAACCGAAGTCTCCGGTTCGACTCCTTGGGGTTCGACAGCCACGAGAACCCCTTGGCCCGGAGCCATCGCATAACCGCCGGCTCCTTCGGGTCCCCTCCGGCCTCCCCCTCCGCCCCGCCCATCTCCGGCCCGGCGTGCCGCGTGGCGTACACTGCCCGGTCGATGAGGCCCCGGGCCTCCAAGGGCGTGGTTCCGTCCACCCGCATGGCGAAGTACAGGTGCCGGCCCGGGAACCGGGCCCGGTTCTCCGGGGTGAACCGCAACGGGTCCGGAAGCGTGTCCAGAGCGCCCTTGTCCCTCTGGTACGCCAGCGGGTGGAGGAACGGGTTCGCCCACTTCCCGTACAGGGGCCAGGCCTGGGGCGCCCGAAACAGGTACGCGGTGAACGCGTTCTTGCTGCCGAACCGATGTGGCCGGGGCACAAACCCCAAAGCCCCCTCCACGTCGTAGTACAGGAGCTGGAGCCGCTGCTCCAAGGACACGGCCGGGCCGTGGTCTCCGCGGCTCGCGGTCACGCCCCGGGCGATGCCGTAGGTGGCCGTGGCCGTCTTGGGAAGGCCGTAGCACACCACCAGGAACAGCACGTGGTCCTTGAGTAGGGTGCCGTCGGGCCGGGCGTTGGTCGGGTCCTCCAGGAACCGGCGCACCGGCTCGGCCACGTCCTCCTCGAAGTTCCGGTCGTCGCGCACGCCGTCGGCGCCGGTGCGGCTGCAGGACACGTCCAGAATGTCGGTGTACTCAGCCGACCAGGTGTGGACCTGGTCCGCCGTGTCCTCGATGGAGGCCTCGGCCGTGAACGGGCCCGGCAGGAACGACCGCCCGTTCAGGCGAACGTTCCACTTGCCCTCTTCCTGCACCGATACCCGCTTCGGAAACCGGCTCCGGCCCCGGTCCACCACCACGACGGGATCGCCCTTCTCCGGCCGAAGCACCACCCGCAGCGTGTCGAACCGCCATGGCACCTCGCTTTTCGGCAGCACCAGCTCCACCAGCCGGCTGTCCCGCAGCTCGCCCGCGGGCGCGGCCGCCTTACCCTCGCCCCGCACCACCACCCCGGCCCCGTTGTCCCGGCTCTCCTCCACCAGGTGGGGCCCGTTCAGGTGGCCCATGAGGTGCCGGCACCGCAGGCCCAACAGGTACGGCCGCTCCCCGGTCCGGGGATCGGTGTGCCGAGCTGCATAGTGCTCGGCGATCTCACGGGAATCGGGCCCCGGGTCGGTGAGCGGGGCGTCCCCGGACCAGTCGGCGTTGTAGAGGACCAGCACCTGGCTCGGCCGCACAGCGGCCTCGGCCCGGCCCGCCAGGGCCAGGGGGATCGCGAGCGCCATGGGAACGGCCCAACGTCTCAACCGAGCTCCACGAGGAAACGAGGGGGAAGACCGAGGGCGTCAGGATTGCAAGAGGGAGGCCGGGGGCGCGGGGACGTGAGGACGCTACGGGGAACCGTGCGAACGTTAGGACGTTAGGACGTGAGGACGCGAGAACGGAACTTCTTTCCGTCCCGCCGTGCCGGCATCCCAGCCTCCCAACCCAAGAACTTTTCTTCCCACCCTGTTACGTCGTTTTCCACTCTGGCGGAGCCGGGCGCACCACCGTCAACCAACTCCGCTCTTTTGGTTGACGGCACGCCCTTCCCCGTGCTACCTACGGGCGTTCGCGCCGCCCGCGGGGCGGCGGTTCTTTCTGGGAGGCCACGGATGCGAGAGCGAATCGAGGCGCTGGAGCAGCGGATCTACGATGGGGGGCAGGTCACGGCCGAGGAGGCCGTGGAGCTCATGGAGATCGAGGGGCCCGAGGTGTACGACCTGTTCCCCTCGGCCAACCGGATCGCCCGCCGGCTCAAAGGATACGGCGTGGAGCTGTGCGGCATCGTGAACGCCAAGAGCGGCCGGTGCCCCGAGGACTGCGCCTTCTGCGCCCAGTCGGCCCATCACCGGACCGAGGCGCCGGTGTATGACCTGAAGAACCCCGACGAGATCGTGGCCGCGGCCCGCGAGGGGGCCGGCATCTGCGCGAACCGGTTCGGCATCGTGACCAGCGGCACGGCCGTGGGCGAGGGGCCCGAGCTCGACCGGGTGTGCGAGGCCGTGCGGCGGATCGCGGCCGAAGGGGAGGTGAGCCCCTGCGCGAGCCTGGGCATCCTGTCCGAGGAGGCCCTCCGCCGCCTGTGGGAGGCCGGGCTCCGGGGCTACCACCACAACCTGGAGACCGCCCGGAGCTTCTTCCCCCAGATCTGCACCACCCACGACTACGACGACGACGTGGAGACCGTGCGCACGGCCAAGCGCCTGGGGTTCATGACCTGCTCGGGCGGGATCTTCGGCATCGGCGAGAGCCGGGCCCAGAGGGTGGAGATGGCCCTGACCCTGCGGGAGCTCGAGGTGGACAGCGTGCCCCTGAACTTCCTGGTGCCGGTCCGGGGGACCCGCCTGGAGAGCATGCCCCCGCTGCCACCCCTGGAGTGCCTGAAGGTCGTGGCCGTGTACCGGTTCCTGCTGCCCCGGGCCACGATCAAGGTGTGCGCGGGCCGCGACCGCAACCTGGGGGACCTGGCCTCGTGGATTTTCTACGCCGGGGCCAACGGCATGATGGTGGGCCACTACCTGACCACGGCGGGCCGCCACCCGGACCAGGACCTGAAGATGGTGCAGGACCTGGGCCTCCGGCCGGTGGTCGAGGGGAGCGGGAGGGCCCTGTGATCCCGGGCTGGGTGCGGGACGAGCTGGAGGCCCTGCGGGCCTCCGACAGCTACCGGACACTACGCCCATTGGAGGGCCCCTGCGGGCCCCGGGTCCGGGTCGCCGGCCGGGAGATGCTGTGCTTCTCGTCCAACGACTACCTGGGCCTGGCGGCCGACCCCCGGCTGGCCGAGGGCGCGGCCCGGGCGGCCCGTGAGTGGGGCGCCGGGGCCGGGGCGAGCCGGCTCATCACCGGCACCCTGGACCTGCACGCGCAGCTGGAGCAGGACCTGGCCCGGCTCAAGGGGTGCGAGGCTGCGGTGCTGTTCAGCTCGGGGTACCAGGCCAACCTGGGGGTGCTCACGGCCTTGGGCCGGGGCGGGGTGATCCTCTCGGACGAGCTCAACCACGCCTCCATCGTGGACGGCTGCCGGCTGGCCCGGGCCCGGGTGGAGGTGTACCGCCACGCCGACCCCGCCGACCTGGAGCAGCGGCTGCGGGCCCACGCCGGCCCCAGCCGAAAGGTGGTGGTGACCGACGGGGTGTTCAGCATGGACGGGGACCTGGCCCCCCTGCCGGAAATCCTGGAGGTTGCCGGACGCCACGGCGCCATTGTGGTGGTGGACGACGCCCACGCCACCGGTGTGGTGGGCAACGGCCGAGGCACGGCCCACCACTTCGGGATCCGGCACGAGGGCCTGGTGGTCATGGGCACCCTGGGCAAGGCCCTGGGCGCGTTCGGTGCGTTCGTGGCCGGACCGAGGGCCGTACGGGATCTGCTGGTGAACCGGGCCCGCAGCCTCATCTACACCACCGCGATTCCGCCGCCGGTGCTGGGTGCGGCCAGGGCGGCCCTGGAGGTCCTGCAGGCCGAGCCCGACCGGATCGAACGCCTGGCGGCCCACACCCGACGCCTCCGGCAGGGGCTACGCCAAGCCGGGTTCCCGGTGCCCGACCTTCCCACGCCCATCGTGCCGGTGATCCTGGGCGGAAACCGGGCGGCCCTGACCTGGAGCGAGAAGCTGTGGGACCGGGGGTTCTGGGTGCATCCGATCCGGCCGCCCACCGTGCCGGAGGGCACCAGCCGGCTGCGGATCACGGTCAGCTCCGAGCACGACCCGGCCGACATCGACGCCCTCACGGAGGCCCTGGCCGAGCTTCTCCGGTCCGATCCGGCCGCCCGGCAGGCTCCGGAGGCACACCCGTGAGCCCCCCGCTCGCTCGCGTGGTGGTCGTGGCCGGCACGGACACCGGCGCGGGCAAGACCCGGGTAGCCGCGGCCCTTGCTCGGGCCTTACGGGCCCGGGGCGCGCGGGTGGGGGTGTTCAAGCCGGCCGAGACCGGGTGCGAGGCCCCGGACCGGCCCGGTGACGCCCTGGCCCTGGCGCGGGCCTCCGGGTGCGCGGAGCCCCTGGACCGGATCTGCCCTTACCGGTTCCGCGAGCCCCTGGCCCCGGCCGTGGCGGCCCGGAGGGAGGGCCGGGCCGTGGACCCGGAGCTGCTGGACCGGTGCCTGGAGGCGCTGGCAGCGGCCCACGACTGGGTGATCGTGGAGGGGGCCGGCGGCCTGTTGGTGCCCCTGGCCGAGGGGGTGCTGTTCGCCGACTGGGTGGAGGCCCGGGGGCTCCCGGTGCTCCTGGTGGGCCGCCTGGGCCTGGGCACGATCAACCACACCCTGTTGTCGGCCCGGCACCTCCGGGGCCGAGGCGTGAAGCTCGTGGGCACGGTGCTGTCTGCCACCCGGCCGCCCAGCACCGTGGCGGAGGAGACCAACCCGGAGATCCTGCGGGGATACCCGGAGGTCCGTCTTCTGGGCGTGCTTCCCCACGGCGCCACGGGGCTGCCGGAGCGGATGGTGGGAGAAGTAGTTAGGAAGCTGGGGAGCTAACCTCCCAGCCTCCACGCCACCACCCCGGCCACGCCCCAGAGCAGGCTGAGAGCGGTGAGGCCGGCGAGCCCGAGGGCTAGGGCCCGGTGCCAGGGGGCCTCGGGCCGCTGCTCCCGGAATCCCAGGAGGTGGCCCAGGATGAACCCGGCCGCGAGCCCTCCGCCGTGGGCCCAGTTGTTGATGCCGGGCAGGAGGAACCCGAACAGGAAGATCCCCACGGTCCAGCCCCACATCTGCCGGAACACGGCCTCGCCGTACACCCCGCCCCGGGCCTTTCCATAGTACATGGCCGCGCCGATCAGGCCCAGTAAAGAGGCCGAGGCCCCGATGGTCAGACCCACCCCTGCCAGCACCGACACCAGGAACCCTGCGGCGCCGGTGAGCAGGTACAGGGCCACGAACCGGGCCGTGCCGTACTCCCGGGCCACGAACGGCCCGATCTGGGCCAGGGCCGCCATGTTAAAAAAGATGTGCAGGAGCCCTCCGTGGAGGAAATTGGCCGCCAGCAGGGTCCACCACCGGCCCAGCCGGAGCACCGGCAGGGAACCGGTGGCGCCCATGAGGAACAGCCCCCGGTCCGACGGGCTCAGGAACGCCAAAGGGTTGAGGCTGCCACCCAGGCCGGCCGGGTCCACCAGCAGGGACAGGCCGAACCATACCACGTTCACGGTGATGAGCCCCCGCACCAGCTCCCGGGGGCCGGGCTGGAGCCAGCCCAGCAGCGCCCGCCGGAACCGCATGCCCGGGGCGTGGAGCCCGCAGTGGGGGCAGCGGGGCTCGTCCGAGGAGATCAGCCTTCGGCAGTGGGGGCAGAGGATGGGAGGCATGGGTGGGCCCTACCCCCCCAGCCCGATCCGGTCGGCCACCGAGCGCATGCCCTCGATGGTGTCGGCGATCAGGTCGGCCAGCTCCACCCCCAACATCTCGGCCCCCCTCTGGATCACCGACCGGTCCACCCCGGCGGCGAACGCCTTGTCCTTCCACTTCTTTCGCACGCTCTTGACCGGCAGGTCCATCACGCTGCGCGACGGCCGCACCAGGGCCGCGGCCGCCACCAGGCCGGTGAGCTCGTCCACGGCGTAGAGGGTCTTCTCCAGATCGGTGACCGGCTCCACGTCGGTGCACAGCCCCCACCCGTGGGCGAGCACCGCCCGGATGTACGGCTCGGGCCAGCCGTGGGCCCTGAGGATCGCGGGGGCGTGTTGGAGATGCTCCTCTGAGTGCTCCTCGTAGTCCACGTCGTGCACGAGCCCGATCACCCCCCACTCCTCCTCGTCGGCCCCCCGCTTCCGGGCCATGTGGCGCATCACCCCCTCCACGGCCAGGGCGTGGCGCAGGAGGTTCTCGCTCTTCACGTGCTCGGTGAGGATCTGCCAGGCCTCTTCCCGGGTGGGCTTCGTGTCCATGGGGGTCTCCTTTCGGCTGGGCGGCAAGGCGGCGGGTCAAATCCCGTTGGTCGTTCAACTGCCATGAGTCGAGGGTCATGAATCGTAAATCGTGAATCGTTGGTCGTGCTGTCACCCCGTCACCTCGCCACTGTGTCACCGCTCCCTAGCCTCCTAGCCGCTCAGCTCTCCTCTCCTCCGCTTCGCTGCGCCGCAGGTACCGGGGGGTGAGGGCGTCGGGGGGCTCGGCCGAGCCGGCTCGCCAGCGCTGCCAGCCCAGCAGGGCCACCCGGGCCGGGGGCACGGTCCACAGGTCCCCGGGCGCCTCGTGGTAGCGGTCGCCCAGGCACAAGCGCAGAGCCTCCCGGTACGGGGACACCCCGGCTCCCAGGGCCAGGACCGGCCGGCCGGTCTCCGCCAGGGCCCGACCGAGCCCGGGCGGGTCCCAGGCCGCTTCGTCCAGGACCCGCCGGCCCGTCTCGCCGTCCCAGGCGCCGGCGTACACCTGGCGCTTCTTGGCGTCGAGCACGGGCACCACCAGTCCCGGCCACGGCCCGGCCCGGCCGGCCAGGGCCTCCAGGCTCGACACCCCCACCACCGGGATCCCCAGGGCCACGGCCAGGCCCTTGGCCGTGGCCACCCCCACCCGAACCCCGGTGAACGCGCCCGGGCCCGCGGTCACGGCCAGGGCCACCAGGTCGCCCCGACCCACCCCTGCCGTGGCCAGGGTCGCCTCCACCAGGACCAGGATCCGCCGGGACTGGCGGGGACCCGAGGCCTCCACCGCCTCGGACCGCACGGCCCCGTCCACCACCACGGCCACGCCGGCCGTGCGCTCCGAGGTGTCCATGCCCAGGACCGCGTTCATCCGCTCAGAATCCGGGCGAGGTCGTTGTACATGACGAAAGCCATGAGCGCGAGCAGGATGGCCAGGCCCACCTGCTGGGCTACCTCCCGGTGCCGCAGGCTCACGGGCCGGCCCCGCACCGCCTCGATCCCGAAAAACAGCAGGTGCCCCCCGTCCAGGATGGGGATGGGCAGCAGGTTCAGCACGGCCAGGTTCACCGACAGCACGGCCATCAGGAACAGGAAGCTCTGGGCACCGGCTTGGGCGGTCTCGCCGGCCATCTTGGCGATGGCGATGGGCCCGCCCAGGGTGCGGGGGCTGACCCGTCCCACCACCATCTTGACCAGCACCTCCGCGGTCACGGCGGTCCATCGGGCGGTCTCCCGGATGCCGATCCACGGCGCCATCCACACGGGGTTGCGCTCGACCGACACCTCGCCCGAGGGGGCGATGCCGATCATGGGCTTCTGGATCGTCTCGCCCAGCAGGTTCCGGGACTCCCGGAACACCGGCTTCACCCGCAGGTCGAACCGGGTGCCCTGCCGCTCCACCGTGATCACCAGATCCCGGCCCCCCGAGCCGGCGATCCGCTCGGCCATGTCGTCCCACGAGGCCACGGGCTCCCCGTCGATGGCCACGATCCGATCGCCCTGGACCAGGCCCGCCGCCTCGGCCGGCATGCCCGGGCTCACCTGGCCCACCACCGGCTGGAGCACCGGGGTGCCGAACAGACTCAGCAGGGCAAACACCACCACGGCGAGAACGACGTTCATGACCGGCCCGGCCACCACGGTGGCGATGCGGTGGGACACGGGCCGGGCGCTGAAGCTCCGGGCCTCCTCCCCGGCGGCCAGGGGCTCGTCCGGATCCTCGCCGAACAGCTTCACGTAGCCCCCCAAGGGAACGGCCGAGATCAGGTACTCGGTCTCGCCGCGGCGCCACCCCCACACCCGAGGGCCGAACCCCAGGGAGAACTTCAGGACCCGGATGCCCAGCCGCTTGGCCACCAGAAAGTGGCCGAACTCGTGCACGAACACGAGCACGCCCAGGAGCACCACGAACGCGGCGGTGGAATGGAACACGGTCATCCCCTTCCCCTTCGACCCACCCATCCCTTGACGAACCGGCGGGCCCACAGGTCAGCCTCCAGGGCCCCCTGCACGGTGGTCAGGGCGTGGGGTCGATGCGCCTCGAGGGCCGCGGCCACGGCCTCGGCGATCTCCAGGAACCCCAGCCTCCGGGACAGGAACGCGGCCACGGCCTCCTCGTTGGCCCCAGACAGCACAGCCGGCACGGTGCCGCCCGCCCGCAGCGCCTCATACGCCAGGTCCAGGCACGGAAACGCCTCCCGGTCCGGCTCCTCGAAGGTCAGACGGCCGGCCCGGACCAGGTCCACCGAGAGGTCCGGCAGCGGCAGACGCTCCGGGTGGCTCAGGGCGTAGGCGATGGGGATACGCATGTCCGGCGGCCCGAGCTGGGCGATCAGGCTTCCGTCTACGAACTCCACCAGCGAGTGGACGATGCTCTCGGGGTGAACGGCCACGTCGATCCGGTCGGCCGCCACGTCGAACAACCACCGAGCCTCGATAACCTCCAGCCCCTTGTTCATCAGGGTGGCGGAGTCCACCGTGATCTTCGGGCCCATGGACCAGTTGGGGTGGGTGAGGGCCTGATCCACGCTGACCCCCGCCAGGCTGGTGCGGGAGCGGCCGCGGAACGGCCCCCCGGACGCCGTGAGGATCAACCGCCGCACCTGGCCGGGCTCGCGCCCCTCTAAGGCCTGGAACAGGGCCGAGTGCTCGCTGTCCACGGGCAGGATGCGGGCGCCGGTGCGCCGGGCCGCGGCCATCACCACCTCGCCGGCGGCCACCAGGGACTCCTTGTTGGCCAGGGCCACGGTCTTGCCGGCCAGCACCGCCGCGTAAGTGGGCAAGAGACCTGCAGCCCCCACCACGGCCGACACCACCACGTCGGCCTCCTCCAGGCCGGCCACCTGGACGAGCCCCTCGGGCCCGGCCAGGATCTCCGCCGTGACTCCCCGAGATCTCAAGGCCTCGGCCGCGGCCTCGTCGGGCACGGCCACCCACCGGGCCCCCGTCTCTCGAACCTGGGCGGCCAGCCGGTCGATCCGCCGCCCCCCGGCAGCCAGGGCCACCACCCGGAACCGGTCGGGGAACCGGCGAACCACGTCCAGGGTGCTCTCGCCAATGCTTCCCGTGGCCCCCAGCACCGCGAGGCGTCTCACGGGCCGGCCCCCACCAAGGCCAGAACGGCCGCGTAGGCCGGCGCCGCCAGGAGCAGGGCGTCCACCCGGTCGAGCACCCCACCGTGGCCGGGCAGAATCGATCCGGAGTCCTTCACCCCGGCGCTGCGCTTCCACACCGACTCCAGCAGATCGCCCAGCTGGGCCGCCAGGTTGAGCACCCCGGCAACCCACAGTCCGGTCCAGGCGCCGTGGGGGGTGGGCAGCACCGCCGAGACGAGCCAGCCCACCAGACAAGCCGCCACCACGCTGGCCGCAGCCCCCTCCACGCTCTTCTTGGGGCTGACCGATGGAGCCAGGGGGTGCTCGCCCAGAGCGGTGCCCACGTAGTAGGCTGCGATGTCCCCCGCCCACACCACCGCCAACACGAACACCACCGCGCTCACCCCGGCCTGGCGAACCCACACCAGATGGCCCAGACCGTAGGCCACTCCCACCCATCCCCCCACCGTGCCGCCCCACCGGGCGAACCAGTCGCTACGAGGACCGGGCCCCAGGATCCAGGCGGCCCCGAACACCGCCCCGCCCCCCACCAGCAGCAGCCCCGGCACGGCGCGATCCGGGCACAGGAACCCCAGCACCACCACCCCGGCCCAGGCCGCCGTGGCCGTCCGCTCCAGCGGGTTGGCGTCGGGCGCGGCCAGCCGCAGGTACTCCCGCATGCCCACCACGGCCACGGCCGCGGTCAGGAGCCCGAACCCCGTCGCGCCCCCCAGGAACAACACCCCCAGGAACCCCGCTCCGGCCCACAGGGCGGTCCGGACCCGCGCGCTCATGTTTCCCCTCACCCTCCCACCTGCTCGCTCGTCAACCCGAAGCGCCGCTCCCTGCGGGCGTAGTCGTCCAGGGCCTTGCGGAACTCGGCCTCCCGAAACTCGGGCCACAGGGTCGAGGTCACGTAGAGCTCGGTGTAGGCCAGCTGCCACAACAGGAAGTTGGAGATCCGCATCTCTCCGCTCGTGCGGATCAGCAGGTCGGGGTCGGGCACGTCCGGAGCGTAAAGGAACCGGCGGAACCGCTCCTCGTCCAGGTCCTCGGGCCGCCCCCCCTGGGCCAGGGCGGACCGCACCGCGTGGAGGATCTCGGCCCGACCGCCGTAGGACAGGGCCAGGATCAGATCGAGATCCCGGGCGTCGCGGGTCTCCGCCTCGGCCCACCGAACCGCTTCGAGGGCCCGGGGAGGCAGCCGGTCCAGCTCCCCGATCGCCCTTACCCGGACCCCGTTGCGCCTCAGGTCCGGCACCTCCACCCGGAGAAACCGGCGCAGCAGCCCCATCAGAGCCGCGATCTCCCGCGGGGGCCTGCCCCAGTTCTCGGAGGAGAACGCGAACAGGGTCAGGTAGCGCACCCCGGCCGCCCGGGCCTCGCGCACCACGGCGCGCACCGAGTCGATGCCGGCCCGGTGCCCGCGGACCCGGTTCCAGCCTCGGCGCCGGGCCCACCGGCCGTTCCCGTCCATGATGATCGCTACATGGCGGGGAACCTGGGAGCGGGGGGGAAGCGGGGTCGGGTTCGCCATCGGCCGGAAGCCTTCAGACCTCCATGATCTCGGCTTCCTTCTGTTTCAGCACCTGATCCACCTTGGCCACGTACTCATCCGTGAGCCTTTGGATCTCGTCCTTCATCCGGCGCTGGTCGTCCTCGGAGATGGCCTTCTCCTTCTGGAGCCGGTCCAGCTCGGAGTTGGCCTCGCGCCGGGCGTTGCGTACCGCTACCCGGGCCTCCTCGGCCATGCCTCGCACCACCTTTACCAGCTCCTTCCGGCGCTCCTCGGTCAGCTTGGGGATCGGCACCCGAACCACGTTGCCGTCGCTGGTGGGGTTCAGGTCCAGCTCGGACTGGAGGATCGCCTTCTCGATGGCCGGGATCACCGATTTGTCCCAGGGCTGGATCGCGATCAGGCGCGGCTCGGGGATCGACAGGCTCGCCACCTGGTTCAAGGGGGTGGGAGTGCCGTAGTACTCCACCCGGATCCCGTCCAGGAGGGCCAGGCTCGCCCGCCCGGTGCGCACCCGGGCGAAGTGGCGCTGGAGCGCCTCGACCGCCTTCTCCATGCTCTTCTTGGCCTGCTGCTTCACCTCTTGCACCGACTCCGCCATGGCTCGATCCTCCCGCAGATGCCGTGAGTCCGTTGGGACGTTGGGACGTGAGGACGCCGAAATGCCTCCTAGCCTCCCAGCTTCCCCGCTTTTCTCAATCTCCCACCACCCTCGTGCCGATGTCCTCGCCGCATACCACCCGCAGGGTGTTGCCGGGCCGGGTGAAGTCGTACACGATGATCGGCAGCCGGTTGTCCCGGCACAGGGAGATGGCGGTAGAATCCATCACTTTGAGGTCCCGCTTCAACACCTCGATGTACGACACCTCGTCGAACCGCCGGGCGTCCGAGTGGCCCACCGGGTCCTTGTCGTACACCCCATCGACCTTGGTGCCCTTCAGGATGGCCTCGGCGCCGATCTCCATGGCCCGCAGCCCCGCGGCCGTGTCGGTGCTGAAGTAGGGGTTTCCGGTGCCCGCCGCGAAGATCACGATTCGGCCCTTCTCCAGGTGCCGGATCGCCCGGCGCCGGATGTAGGGCTCGGCCACCTGCTGCATGGTGATCGCAGACATCACCCGAGTCTTGGCCCCGTGGCGCTCCAACGCATCCTGGAGGGCCAGGCTGTTGATCACCGTGGCGAGCATGCCCATGTAGTCGGCCGTGGCCCGGTCCATTCCGGCGGCCGAGGCCTTGAGGCCCCGGAAGATGTTCCCCCCGCCGACCACCAGAGCCACCTGTACCCCCAGGCCCCGCACCTCGGCCACCTCCTTGGCCAAGCGCTCCACCACCTCCTGGTCGATGCCGAACCCCTGGCCGCCCACGAGGGCCTCTCCAGAGAACTTGAGCAGCACCCGACGGTACACCGGCTTTCGTTCGCTCACGATGGCTCCTGGGTATGCGTGGAGTCAGGACGTTGGGACGCGAAGCGTCGTCACCCGTCACGCGTCACTGCCTTTCCCACCCGTCACCGCCCTTGCCCCCATCTGTGTGGATCTGTGGCTAAAGAGGTTCGGACGCCGGGCGGGGCGGCCCAAACACACGATCGGGGGAGCGGGGAGGGCCCCGCTCCCCCGATCGGTTCGCAGGAACGCGTCAGGCGCCGGCCTGGGCGGCCACCTCTTCGGCGAAGTTGTCCTTGCGTTTCTCCAGCCCCTCGCCGAGCTGGAACCGCACGAACCGGCGAATCCGAACATTCTCTCCAAGCTCCGCGATCTTCTGCTTCAGCAGGTCCCCCACCGTGACATCGGGGTCCTTCACGAAAGGCTGGTCCAGCAGGCAGTTCTCCTTGAGAAACTTCTGTAGCCGGCCTTCCACCATCTTCTCGATCACGTGGGGGGGCTTCCCGCTCTCGGCCGCCTGCTCGCTGAGAATCCGACGCTCGTTCTCCACTTCGTCGGCGGGGGCACTCTCCCGGTCGAGCCACCTGGGGTTGGTGGCGGCCACGTGCATGGCCACGTCGTGCACGAACTGCTTGAAGGCGTCGGTGCGGGCCACGAAATCGGTCTCGCAGTTCACCTCCACCAGCACGCCGATCCGGCCGCCCGCATGGATGTACGAGTGAACCAGTCCCTCGGCTGCCACCCGACCCGCCTTCTTGGCGGCGTCCGCGAGCCCCTTCTTCCGAAGGTACTCCACGGCCTTGTCCATGTCACCCCCGGTCTCCTGGAGGGCCCTTTTGCAGTCCATCATACCCGCTCCAGTTCGCTCCCGGAGCTCCTTCACCGCCTGCGCCGTAATCGCCATGGTTCTTACTCCCTGTTCGGTCATTTCGGCTAGAAAGCTAGAATGCTAGGAGGCTGGAAACCCCTTTGTCTCTAGTTTCCAGTCTCCAGTATCTGGTCTCTGCCCGGCCGGAGGCAGGCTCCTTGCCCCGCCCTCCGAGGTGACGCGCCTATCTTGTCGCCGTGTTACTGATTCCAACGAAAGTATTGCCAGGCCCCCACCCCGTCCCCTGGCAATACGTTTGAAGATCTTAGTAACAGGATTTCGACAAACGGGAGCCGGCCCCGGGGGCCGGCTCCCGTGCGGGTCAGTCCACGTCGATCTCGACCTCTTCCACCTCGAGGTACTCGTCCGACTGAGCCGGCTCGGCCTTCTCGTCACCCCCGACCGCCGCCGCCATCTCGGCCTCCACGTACTCCTGGCGCTGGGCCTTGCCCTCGATCACCGCGTCGGCGATCCGCGAGGTGAACAGCTTGATCGACCGCAGGGCGTCGTCGTTGCCGGGGATCGGGTAGCCGATCAGGTCCGGGTCGCAGTTGGTGTCGAGGATGGCAATGATCGGGATGCCCAGCCGGTTCGCCTCGCGCACCGCGATGTCCTCACGGGCGGGGTCCACGATGAACACCACGGAAGGCAGGCTCTTCATCTCCTTGATCCCCCCAAGGCTCCGCTCGAGCTTGGCGGCCTCGCGCCGGATCCGCAGGCCCTCCTTCTTCGTCATGAGCTCCACGGTTCCGTCGCCGAGCATCCGCTCCATCTCCTTCAACCGCTCGATGCTGCGCCGGATAGTCTGGAAGTTGGTCAGGGTGCCGCCCAGCCAACGGTGGGTCACGTAGAACTCCCCGCATCGGTTGGCCTCTTCGCGCACGATGTCCACGGCCTGGCGCTTTGTCCCCACGAACAGGAACCGGCCGCCCTGGGCCGCGGTCTCCCGGGCGAACGCGTACGCCCGGCGGAACAGGTGCACCGTCTGACTCAGGTCAATGATATGGATCCCGTTGCGTTCGGTGAAGATGAACCGTTTCATCTTCGGATTCCACCGGTGCGTCTGGTGACCGAAGTGGACCCCGGCCTCCAGCATGTCGCGCATCGTCACGGTTGCCATGTTGCCCTTCTCCTTTTTCTCGTGGTTGGCCTCCGCCCCCTTCGCCCCGCCTTCCCACCCGATCCGTTCGGGCACCACCGGCGGTCCAGGGGCGTGCGGAATGGAAGCGCATACGGGTACCACAGCCACGCCCCGGTTTCAAGGGCGGGCTTGACAATGGCGGGAGGGCTGGGAAGCTAGGAAGCATCTCCACGTCCTAACGTCCTAGCGTCCCAACGTCCTAACGTTCACCCCCGAGGAGGCCGACCATGAAGATGATCCAGGCCATCGTGAACACCGACCGGCTCGACGAGCTGCGGGACCGGCTGTTCGAGATCGGGGCCCCCGGCCTCACGGTCGACAGCGTGATGGGCATCGGCAAGCCCCTGGGCCAGATGCGCTACTCCGACAGCCGGGGGTTCGTGCCCAAGTTCTTCGCCAAGAGCCGGGTCCAGATCGTGGCCGAGGACGACCGGGTGGACGAGATCGTGGAGGCCGTGCGCACCGTGTGTCACACCGGCCAGATCGGCGACGGCAAGATCTTCGTGCTGCCGGTGGACGAGGTGGTCCGGATCCGCACCAACGAGCGGGGCAGCAAGGCGCTGTACTGAGGGCCGGGGGTCGGTGCTCGTTCGTCGTGGGTCGTGTGTGATACCGAGTTGCATTCAGAACTATTGGCCCCCTGCCCGAAGGGGCAAGGGGCCTGTCGGAGAGCCGGGCGCGGCTCCCTAGCCCGCCGCGCAGCGCCTCTGACGCTCGGACCGCGAAAGGGTTCGGATTCCACTGAGCTGCCATGAAACCAGCTCTTCGGTCCTGTGCCTGCGCGGCGAATCTCAAGCCTGGCTTCGCGCCCGGCCGGAGGCAGGTCCCTTGCCCCGCCCCCGGATCCGTATGCGATGGATGGCAACTTGGTATGAAAGGCCGTGGGGCGCAGGTCGGGGTTGATCCGTGAAACGAACGGCTGTCGGACCTCCCCGCCTCGGCTCACTCGCCCTCGACCTCTGCAGCCTTTTCGCCCTGGGGCTGGGGCGGTGAGAACAACGGGGCCTCCAGGGGCACCAGCTTGATCTCGATCCGACGGTTCCGGGCCCGACCCTCGGGGGTGTTGTTGGAGGCCACCGGCCGGTACGGGCCGAACCCCACGGCCGAGAGGCGCTCGGGCTGCACCCCCACCTCGTCTTGAAGAAACCGCACCACGCTCGTGGCCCGGGCCGTGGAGAGCTCCCAGTTGGACGGGAACCGCTCCGCCAGAGCCCCGGCGATGGGCACGTTGTCGGTGTGCCCTTCGATCACGATGGCCTTGTCGGTCCGGGCCTTGAGCATCTCGCCCAGCCGCCGCAGGACCTCCCGGCCCTCGGGCTTGATGCGCGCGCTTCCCGAGTCGAACAGGATCTCGTCGAGGACCTTGACCGAGAGCCTGCCTTTGAGCTGCTCGATCACCACCCGGCCCGCCTCCACCTCCTTCTCCATGCCCTTGAGCAGGCCCTCGTAGGTCTGTGACACCTCGTCGAGCTTCTCCCGCTTCTCCTGCTCCGCCCGGCGACGCTCCGCCTCCACCAGGTCCAGCCGGGCCTTCAGGTCCGCCATCCCGGTCCGGCACTCCTCCAAGCGGGCCTGCAGATCCATCCGCTCGACCCGGGCGGCCCGCTGCTGGGCCTCCAGCTTCTCGCTCAGGGCCTGGGCCTGGATCTCGGCCTCCCGCCGGGCCCGGCCGCACACGTCCAGGTCGGCCTCCCGGCCCCTGGCCCGGTCCTGCCACTCGGCCGCCCCCGCCACGGCCTCCGCCAGCTGGGCCTTCAGGGTCTTGCCCTCTTCCGCGAGCTTCGCCGACCGGTCCTTGCAGGCCTGGAGATCCCTCCCCAGGGCCGCTACCCGGGCCCTCTCGGCCGCCAGCTCCTGCTCGGCCGAGCCGAGCCGAGCCTTCAGGGTCTGGGCCTGGTCCACGGCCCTGAGGTACTCGTCCCTCCCCACCCCGCACCCGGCCAGGACCAGCACCCCCAGGGCCACGGCCACGCGGATCCCGCCGCGACGTGCCGTCGTCGTCCCGTCTTCCCTCGTCACGTCTCTTCCTTTTGGGTACGGGGAAGCCATACGTAGAACTCCGACCCGGCACCCACCTGGCTCTCCACGTGGATCCGGCCCCCGTGGGCCTCCACGATCTTCCGGCAGATGGGCAGGCCCAGGCCCGTACCCTGGTTCTTCGTGGTGTAGAACGGTTTGAAGATCTCCGAGAGCTTTTCCGGCGGGATCCCCGGCCCTTCGTCCCGGACCACCACCTCAACCCAGTCCGGGGCCACGGGGGTTTCTTCATCTTCCAGGGTGGGCCGGGCGCTCGTCCTCACCTCGATCCGGCCACGGCCGCCCACGGCGTGCCGAGCGTTCAGGATGAGGTTCAGGAGCACCTGCTGGATCTGCTGGGGGTCCATGGTGATCTCAGGCATCTCGGGGTCGAGAGCCAGATCCACCTGATCCCGGGTGCCTCCCTCTTCGCGCTCCACAAAGAACAGCGACTCCTCCACCACGTCGTTTGGGTTGACCCGCTTCCAGTTGGGCACCGACTCTCGGGCAAAGCTCAGCAGGTCCCGGATCGTCTTGTCCAGGCGTTCGATCAGCTTGAGCATCTCCTGGACCACGGGCATCCGGGGATCGTCCGGCTCGAACCCCTGGGCCAGCACCTGGGTCGCACCGGCCAGCCCGGCCAGGGGGTTCTTGATCTCGTGGGCCACGCTGGCCGCCATCTCGCCGATCGACGCCAGACGTTCCGCCCGCATCATCTGCTCTCGGTGGAGCCGTTCCACCTCACGGCTTGTCTCATCCAGCCGGGCGATCATCGAGTTGAAGCTCCGGGCGAGCCGGCCCAGCTCGTCCCTGCCCCGCACCCGGGTGCGCACCTCCAGGTTCCCCCGCTCCACCTCTTTCATGGTCTCGGCCAGCTCCCGCACCGGCCGGTTCACCATGCGGTAGAGCAGGAAGCTGATGGCCCCGGTGACCAGGAGCACCGTGACCACGGTGGAGGCGACCATGAACCGGGCGTTCTGTCGGATATGCTCCCCGGTCTTAGCCATGCTGAGGCACACCTCTAACACCCCCACGATCTCCTTGTTGGGGTCATGGCAAGTGTGACACCGGGGCTCGTTGTACATCACCTCGACCATGCAGAAGCTGCGATGCCCCCGCTCCTCGCTGCGGAACGGCTTGGACCGGTCGGGGCTGGTGAACACGTTGTAGACGAGCTCGTCCACCTCCTTGCCGATCTCCCCCGGCTGGGCCGAATGCATAATGATACCGTCCGCGTTGAAGATCCGGATCGTCTCGATGTCCTGGAACTGGCCCATCATCCGGATAACCTTCATCACGTCCTTCTGGCACCGACCCTCCATGTCGATGCGAATGATGTTGGTCAACGTCTTGGAGAGAATCTGCGCCTGGCTCTTGGTGTTCTCCACGGCCTGCCGGTCCTGAGCCATCAGGTTAAACCAGGTGGCCCCGCCTAGAACCAACCCCAGCACCGCGACGATGGCCAGGTTGACCTTGAAACTCAAGGAGGTTCGAAACACGGCAGAGTCCCGGGAGCCGGGTCAGGTGAGGACGGAGCCGGGCACGCCCTCCCGCTCGCGGGCGGACTCCCGGCCCAGAACCGTGGTCACGGTGAGGGCCTCGCAGTCGGTGCAGTCCAGGCACCGGATGCACTGCCCCGCGTTCGGCTCCTCGTAGGGCCGAACCTCCATGGGGCAGACCTGGTAGCACTTGTCGCAGTGGGTGCACAGCTCCGGGTTCCAGCGAAGCCGTACCAGACTCACCCGGTTAAACAGGCTGTAGATGGCTCCGAGGGGGCAGGTGGTCTGGCAGAACGGGCGTCTCGCCACCACCGAGGACACTACAAAGAAGATGAGGATCGCGACCTTGATCCAGAACAGGTCCCGGATCATGGCTCGCACCTCGGGGCTGATGGTCACCCAGGGCAGCCCCCCGATCAGGGTGCCCATGGGACACAGCTTCGAGAACCAGTTCTCGGAGGTGATCCAGGGGACCACGAACACCAGCATCACCAGGGCCACGAACCGAAACGACCGCAGGTACTTGGGTATCCGGATCTTGATCGAGGGCAGCTTGTAAAGCATCTCCTGGAAGAAGCCGAACGGGCACAGGGTGCCGCACGGCATCCGGCCCACCACCGACCCCACCAACCCCAGGAACCCCAGGGTGTAGTATGGGATCGCCCGCACCACCATGAAGTGCTGGAGGGTCCCGATGGGGCACGAGAAAAACGCCGAAGGGCACGCGTAACAGTTCAGCACCGGCACGCAGAACCCCTTGGCAGCGCCCTGGTACACCGCTTTGGCCCAGTAGCCCGGCAGGTACCCGTTGACGCCCAGGGACGTGCCGAGCTGAAAGTACCGTCGCGTGCGGATCCTGATCACCCGATCTCCTGGGGGGGTCACCCGACCCCGATGCAGCTCAGTCAAACGAGCTTCCGTTGAACAGCCCCTCCCTCCCCACCGGCCGCGGCCTACCCCTCGCCCCGTGCCTTCCAGGCCAGCTCCACCGCCTGCCGGAACGCCCCGGCCGCCTCCTCCCACCGGCCCAGGGCCGCGGCCACCTCGCCCTTCTCAGCCAGCACCCTGGGATTGCGGGGATCCAGCTCCAGGGCCGCGTCCACCGCCCGGGCCGCCTCCTCGGGGCGGCCCAGGGACCGCAAGGCCCGGGCCTTGACCACGAGCGCCGGGGTGTAGGCCGGCTCAATCTCCAGCGCCTCCTCGGCCGCGGCCAGGGCCTCGTCGTGTTTCCCCCGAGCCTCCAAGACCTCGGCCAGCAGCCCCACGGTCTGGACGTGCCGCGGCTGGATCTCCCGGGCCTCGCGCAGCACGTCCTCCGCCTTCTCCAGGTACCGGGGACGCTTTGCCGCCCTTTCCAGATAGATCCGGGTCAGCAGCACCCGGGGAGCTGCCCACTTCGGGTCGATCTTGGCCGCCCGCTCCAGGTCCCGGACGGCCTTGCGCGCCATGCCCCGGCGGATCAGCACCTGCGCTTTCTGGTAGTGCAGCGTGGCCTTCTTCGGCGGCACGTAGTCGCGCTTCTTCACCGCGAACCGGGGCGCGGCCTCCTCGTGGATCCCCAGCAGGGCGTCCACCGCATCGCGCAGGTCCCGCTTGGCCGCGGTGGAGTAGCTGGCCAGGGCGTAGCGCACCGTGCCCGCCTCGTCCAGCAGGGCCAGCGAGGGGGTCGCCACCACCCCGTAGGCGTAGTAGGTGGCCAGCCCCTCGTCCACCACAACCGGGAACGGAAGATCCTTGGCCCACGCCTCCACCGCCACCCGGGCCTCGCCCTCCAGCTGCTCGTGGTCCACGTTGACCGCGATCACATCGAACCCCCGATCCTTTCGCTTCCGGTACAGCGCGGTCAAGTCCTCGAGCAAGGGCTTGCTCCGGGCGCTCCAGGTCGCCCAGAACACCACGGCCAGGGCCTTGGGACCCACCCGGTCCGACAGGCGCACCTCCCGGCCGTCCAGGGTCTTCAGCGCGAAGTCCGGGGCCTTCTGGCCCACCTCCACGTACTTGAACGCGGCCGCTGCCGGCGCCACGGCCAGCAGGACCACCAGGCCCAGCACCGCCCCGAGTCGCTTCCCACCCATCCGCTCGCGCTCCTGATCACTTCGGTCGTTGGTCGTCAGTCGTCGGTCTGGGGCCTTCGGCCCGCTGGGAGGCTGGGACGTTAGGACGCTGGGACGCTAGGAGGTTAAAAAACCTTCCGGATTCCCACACGTTCTAGTTTCTAGTCTCTAGAGTTTCTAGTCTCTAGCCCGCAGCGGCCGGATGGGGCTTCCCGGATACCGGGCTCCGCCTACCGCAGCAGCCTCTCCAAGGCCTTGCGGTAGGCCCCCACTGCCTTCTCGTACTGGCCGGCCCCCTCGTAGATCCGGCCCAGCTCGTAGTAGATCCGCTCCGGCTTGGGGGTGAGCCGGGCCGCCTCCTCCAGCAGGGCCGCCGCCTCGTCGGTCTGGCCCCGGATCCCCAGCACCCGGGCCAACCCCACCTTTGCCTCGGTGCTCCGGGGGTTCTGCTCCAGGGCCTTCCGCAGGTGGGCCTCGGCCTCGTCCGCGTTGTCGGGCGAGGCGTCCAGAAGCCACAGACCCAGGAGCTCGTGGGCCTCACCGAACGTGTTATCCGCCTGCACCGCCTCCCGCGCGGCGGCCAGGGCCTTTTCGGTCATCTTTCGCTTGGCCAGGAGCCTCGCCTTCTGCAGATGACGCTCGGCGAGCTTGCGCGCCTCGGGCTTGGCGGGCTCGGCTCCGGCCGGCTCCTCCTCCACCTTCTCGCCCAGGGCCCGGGCCACCAGGCGCCGGACCTCGTCCGTGAACCCGGCCGTGTAGCCCCCCACCTCCTCCACGAACACGCCCTCGGGGTCGATCACCCCGGTGCTGGGAACCACCAACACTCCGTAGGCGCCATACACCTCCTGCCTTTTGTCCAGCGCCACCGGGTACGTGACGCCCAGGCCTTCGGCCCAGGCCTTGGCGTCCCCCTCGTCTGGATTCACCACCACCCCCACCACGGCCACCCGGTCCCCGAACCTGACCGCCACGTCCGCCAGGGCCTTGGCCGCTTTGGCACTGCGCTCCTGCCCTTGCCGTAGAAACGACAGGATCACCGCCTTCCCCCGGTGAGCCGCCAGGGCCACCTCGCCCCCCTCCGCCGTTCTCAAAAAGAACTCCGGGGCTGGCTGCCCCGGCTGTACCTTCCGGAACGCCTCGGCCGATTGGGGAAGGGCCCCCAACCCCACCGCGACCGCCAGCACCACGCCAGCGGCCACCCCCTTGTGCCCGCGCGTACCCATCACCTCTCCTCCTGTGCCCCCGGAAACCGACCGCATCGCCAGCGAACGCAGGCCCCGCCCCGTCCACCCCCCGGAGGAGGCCGCAGGGTCCAGCCTCCCAAACCGACAAGGCCCGGGGGCGGCATGGCCAGCCCCCGGGTGGATGCGGACCGATCAGTACACCACCGGGTTCTCCCGGTCATACTCCTTGGGCTTGTGACAGCCCACCACGCATCGGCCTCCGGTGGGGGTCTTCGTGTAGTTGATCGGCAGCTTCCACATCTTGCCGAACGGAACCTCTTTGCGGATGTGCTTCTCCTGGTTGCCGGCGTGGACTTCGTGGCAGGCCTTGCAACTTCGGCCCTTGGGGTCTTTGTTCACGTGCAGGAAGTGCAGGTTCCGGTCACCGTTACGAAAGTCCGTGAGCTTGGTGGTGAACTCGTTCAGGGCGATGTCCTTGTTGTGACAGTCGAAGCACAGGGCGTAGTTCTCGGTCTTGTACGGTATGTAGAACTGGGCCGGAAACGGCTTCTTCAGAATCTTGGCATAGTTCGTCCCGTGGGGATCGTGGCAGGCGTAGCAGTCGTTCTGTTTGACCGGTCCATGGAGGTACTTGGAGTTCTTGATCTTCTCGGCCAGCGCGGTGTGACAGGTGAAGCACAGCTCCTTGGTCGGCGCCTTGAGCTGACGGGGGTAGTTGGACGAGTGGGGGGTATGACACGCCGTACACGACTCCTTCTTCAGAGCAGTGTGCTGGACCACCGCCTCCTCGATCTGCTTCTTCTTCTCCTTGTGGCAACGGTAGCACAGCTCCTTGCCCTCGCCGTAAAGCATGTACTTGGCATCGGTGGCGTGGGGATTGTGGCAGTTCGTGCAGTCCTCCTCCACCGGCTTGTGCACGTACTTGCGGGTGAACTCCTCCTTGCGGTCGATGTGGCACAGCAGGCACAGCTCCGCACCCTTCTCCTCGGTCAGGTTGGGGTAGGGGGAGGAGTGGGGGTTGTGACAGATGTTGCAGTCCCCGGCCGCAACAGGCCCGTGGACGAAGGACTTGTTCGTCTTGTTGTTCTCGTGGCAGCTGAAGCACAGCTCGCTGGTGGTGGGCTTCTTAAGCTGGAGCTCTGCGTCGGACTGGTGCGGGTCGTGGCAGGCCACGCAGTCCCCCGTGGCCACCGGCTTATGGACCGTGCGGTTGGCGTCCTTGCGGTCGTGGCAAGCGTAGCACAGCTCCTTTCCGCCGCCGAAGGCCAGCTTAAAGTCCTGGCCCGACTTGGTGGGATGGTCGGGATTGCCGTCCTCGTGGCACACCACACACTGCCCGGCGCCCACCGGACCGTGCACATAGGTCGCCTTGCCCATGTTGGAGTGACACTGGTCGGTGACGCACCCCTCTTGGGCAAGCCCCGTCCCGACCAACAAGAGCACCAAAGCGGCTGCCGCTGCGAGTAATCTCATCGGTCCATCCCCTCTCCCATTGGGAAAAAAATCCTGGCGACCCCGGACGTTCCCCCTTCTCGTCATGGTCTCTCCTCCCGCGCCGTTACCCCGCGTAACTATGAAGGCCCGACAACACGAAATTCACCCCCCAGTACGTGAAGATCACGCACCCGAAACCGATCACCGAGAGCCACGCCAGCCGCACGCCTCGCCATCCCGCCGTAAACCGGGCATGGAGGTACGCCGCGTACACAAACCATGTGATCAGCGACCACGTCTCCTTGGGATCCCAGCTCCAGTAGGTGCCCCAAGCATAGTTGGCCCACGCAGCCCCGGTGAGAATCCCCAGGGTCAGCAACGGAAAACCCACGGCCACCGACTTGTAGGCCAGATCGTCCAGCACCTTTGCCGGGGGCAGAATGCCCGGGGCATCCTTGCCCAGCCGGGCTTCGGTGCGGTGGCGAAACAGGTACATGATGGACACGGCGAACCCCACCGCAAACGCGGCGTACCCAAAGAAGCAGGTGACCACATGGGCGGTGAGCCAGTTGGACTGGAGGGCCGGCACCAGGGGTTGAATCTCGGCGGAGATGGCAGGGTTCAAGGACACCACTGCAATGCCCAGAAAGCCCAGGGGAGCCACGAACGCACCGATCGCCCGATAACCGTAGACGCGTTCGAACACCAGGTAGATCAACATGATCGACCAGGAGAAGAACACCATGGACTCGTACATGTTGGACAACGGGATGTACCCGTACCCGGCCTGGTGGGACTCGATCCACCGCACTGCGATCGCGGCCGTGTTCACGAGCCACCCGGCCAGGGCGAGCCCGGTACCGATCCAGCCGGTCACCTTGGACCGGTGGACCAGGTAGACCACGTACCCAAACGTGGCCAACAGATAGAGGATCATCGCGATCCCGAACAGTTTATCGTTGATCATCGTTCCTCCGCCGGTGGGGCCCGGGGGAGGGCCTCGCCGAGCAGGCCCCGGGCCGCGTTATAGCAACTTGGGGTCTACTTTTCAAAAACTTCTTGCGCCTCGGTGCACAAGTCCGCGAACCACCGCTCGAACGCGATCCGGTTGCGGCTGGCGTTGCCGCCCAGGAACACCTCGACTCCACCCCTGTCGGCCGGTCGGACCCGGGCCCACACCCGTCGGTGACTTAGGAAGAAGGCGATCATGGACCCCAGGGTGATCAGGATGCACCCGGTCCAGATGATCGGCACCCCGGGGTCCTTGGCCACCTGGAGCCCGGTGTACATCACGGTCTCCACGCCGTCGAGCCGGATCACGTACCCGCCCAACTTCCGGTGGTTCCCCTCGGGCGCCTGGAACACCACGATGGATCGCGGATCGCCCTTCGCCGGCTGGAGCATCACCTCCACGGCCGGGCCCATCCCTTTGAAGTCCCCCGTGAGTCCCCGCAAGGCCAGCCGGTCGCCGTTCTCGAGATCCACGGTCTCCCCTCGGAGCAGCTGACGGCGGTGGAACAGGATGTTCCGCCGGGGTCCAAACACCGTCAGCCAGGCCGACTGGCCTCCGGCCTGCCCGTAGGACGACTGATAGAAGTAGATCCCCTTGTAGATGAGCGGGTGGTTGACCTCAATGCGCTTCCTCAACACCTCCCGGCCGTCCTCCAGCACGGTGAGGTCACTGATGTAGTCCCGGGGCCTGCCCGTAGGCCGACCCTGGCGGTCCGTGTAAAAAGTGACCTCGAAGTCGTCGCACCGCACCTCGAACCCCAAATCCTTCACACCGCCCCCGCGAAGACGTACCTGTCTCACGCTCTGGCCCTCGGGGATGTTCACGAAGCCCTTGAACCCCCACAGGGCCCCCACCAGGGCGCCGATGCCAAACAGGAAGAGGCTGAAGTGGGTCACGTACACGCCCATGCGGGTCCACCCGCCCCGGGTGCCCAACAGGTACACGACACCGTCGCGCTCCTCCCGGTACACCCGGCGCAGACGCCGGCGCAGCACCCCTTCGATCGCTTCGGCCAAGGTCGCCACGTCGGCGTTTTTCACCCTCTTGGCCCACTTCTCGTGGATCGCCACCGGCTTGCCGTCGAACACCGGGTCTCGGTAGTTCATCAGCCGCACGGCGTGGGGCAGGCGTTTTAGAGAGCAGAACGTGATGTTCACGAGGAGCAGCACGAGCAGGAGCTGGAACCACCAGGAGTGGTACATGTCGTCCAGGCCCAGGATCCGAATGACCCGGGCCACGGTCTCCCCGTACTCGCCAACGTACACCGCGAACTCCCGGTGCTGCTGGATCACGGTGCCGAACACACTCGTCGCTGCCAGGGCGATCAGGACCACCACACTTAGCTTGATCGAGGCGAAGAACTCGAAAAGCCTCTTGCCGAGCCCCTTGTTCGACGGCTCCTTCAACGGGGGTTCTCCTTTCTCGTACCTTGGGCTTTCGGCCCGCGGGAAAGCTAGGAGGCTGGGAGGCCGGAAGGCCAAAAGACTCGTTTATCTCCCGGCAGTTCGAGCAGGCCTACTGGTCACGGTCGAGGGGCAGGGGGGCTGTTGGAGATCCCTGCGCCGCCGGAGCGGGTCCCTCGCCCCGCCCACCGAGAACTCTCGGTTCGAACGCAACCCGGCACGACCACCAACAACCCACGGCGGTTGCCCCACGGCCCTCACAGCTCCCGGTGGCACTGCAGACAGCGGCCCGCCTCGCGTCGGGCGGCGGCCGGGTTGAACCCGAGCTCCACCTCCCGAAACCCCTCCTTGCGAAGCCGACTGGCCAGCTTGGGCATCTCCTCCCGGATCCGCGCCTCCGGGGTTTCCCGGTGGCCGGGGAAGGGCTGCCGGAGCCTCCGGTCCCTCAGGCGCATCACCGGAAGGGCCTCCCTGGCCAGGTCGGCGTACATGCCCAGGGCGGCCCGGCGGCCCTGCGCCATGGCCTCCACCGCGGTGGACGGCCCGGACACCGCGTCGCCGCCGGCGTACACCCGCTCCAGGCTGGTCCGCTGGGTTCGCGGGTCCACCCGGATCCGGCCGTCCCGCTCTCGGCGCAGCCCCTGGAGCGCCGGATCCGAAAGGACCGGCGAGTCCACCGTCTGCCCCAGTGCGGGAACCACGGTGTCCGCCGCGATGACCCAGTTTCGATCCTCCACCGGCATCGGCCGGGGCCGGCCCGACTCGTCCGGCGGGCCCAGCTCCATGGTGCGGACCTCCACCTCCAAACCTTCGGCTCCGTGCCTCACCTCCACCGGGTCGGCCAGGTAGTGGAACCGGACCCCTTCCCGCAGGGCCTCCTCCACCTCCTCGGGCCGGGCCGGCATCTCGTCCCGTGTGCGCCGGTAGAGCAGGTGCACCTCCTCGGCGCCCAGACGAAGGGCCGTGCGGCACACATCCATGGCCGCGTTGCCCCCGCCCACCACCACCACCCGTCGGCCCAGACGGGGCGGGGTCGGCCCCTTGCTGGCCCTGAGCACCTCCTGGAAGTCGGTGCAAAGATCCGCGCCCGGGATCGTCAGCCGCACCGAACGGGCCGCGCCCACGGCCAGGAACACCCCGTCGTGGTCTCGAAGGAGATCCGCCACGGACTTCCCGCCCGGCCCCACGGGTGCCCCGGTCCGGAACGCGATGCCCCGACCCCGCAGATCGGCCAGCTCCTCATCCAGGATGTACGGAGGCAGGCGGTAATCGGGAATGGTGGTGGCCAACCGTCCCCCCAGCACCTCGTCGGCCTCGTAGACCGTGACCGAGGCGCCCAGCACGCTGAGGAAGTAGGCACACGCCAACCCTGCCGGGCCCGATCCCACCACGGCCACCCGCAGCCCCCCCCCATCCAGGTGGACCACCTTGGACGGGCCGGGCTCGGGGCGACGAGCCCGCACCTGGTCGGCCATGAACCGCTTACAGCCGTTGATCGCGACGGGCTCGCCGTCGATCCCACGCACGCATCGGGCCTCGCAGGGATGGGGACAGATACGGCCGATCACCCCCACCAGAGGGAGCTGGGTCCGCGCGAGGGCGTGGCCCTGATCGGGATCGCCGTCAAGGATGAGCTGAAGATAGTCAGGGATCGGCACACGAGCAGGGCAGGCGTTCTGGCACGGGGGGTGGGGAGGGTTGGGCCCCCATCGTGCGTCGGCCCACGCCACGGCGAGCACGAACGCGGCGGCTCCCACGAGGAACAGGTGGCCGTAGGAGAAGCCGCTCCAGACCGCTAGAACCAGCCCGACGGCCAGGGGGAGCAGGCTCGCGAAGAGCACCCCCGTGGCCCAGCGGCGCTGGTAGATCTGTCCCGCACCGGCCGCCGCCAACGACAACCACGCCCCCTTTGGGCGTACCCGGCGTTCCAGCGAGATCTCGTGAAGCAGCCGCTCTCGGCCGCGGAGCTTTCCCGAGCAGGTTCGGCAGCGCAGCGCCTCGCCCTTCGGCTCGATCCGGCAGAGGCTACAGTCCCAGTATCGTTCCATTCCGCCATCGAGGTTCGAGGTGAAAAGGTCGTTTCCTCCCTGCCGCGCGCCAGGCCTCTTCGGTTCCCCACCGGATCGGAATCAAATCTCCCCCCCTCCCCAGTAACTTCGGTCAACGGTCGACGGTCGTCGGTCGGGGCCTTCGGCCCGCTGGGCGGCTTCCCCGAACCGCCGCCAAGGCCTCGGGGGGCATGGGGGCTGCTGGAGAGCCGCGTGCGGCTCCTCAGCTCGCCGCGCAGCGCCTCCCACGCTCGTACCGTGAATCCGTTCGTGCCCCACCGAACGGTCATGAAACCACCGCCCGTGCCCCGTGTCTGCGCGGCGAATCTCAATGCCCGGCTTCGCACGCGGCCGGAAGCAGGCCCCATGCCCCGCCGCCGGCAATGGCCCCCGGGTCAGGGAACGTTACTTTCCCCGTTGTAGGGCCCTCCAGGGCCGAGGGGGGCTTCCCCCCTACCACTTCTCCACGTACGCGTACGCGTTGTGGTTATGGATGCTCTCGAAGTTCTCGGCCTCCACCGAGAACCAGGTCACGTTCGGGTCCCGCAGCAGCGCCTGCGCCACGTCCCGGACAATGTCCTCCACGAACTTGGGATTGTTGTACGCCCTTTCGGTCACGTACTTCTCGTCACTGCGTTTGAGAAGACTGAAAACTTCACACGACGCCCGGCTCTCCACCAGGTGGATCAGGTCTTCGAGCCATACGAACTCCCGGAACCGCACGTTCACCGTAACCTGGGAGCGCTGGTTGTGGGCCCCGCCGGCGCTGATGGCCTTGGAGCAGGGGCACACGCTCGTGACCGGCACGCCCACCTCGGCCACGAGGTCGAACTCGTCCTCCTTCAGTGAGCCCTTGAGGGCACACGGATAGGCCATCAAGGACGGGGCGCGGCTCACGGGTGCCCGCTTCTCCATGAAGTAGGGGAACCGCAGCTCCAGGTGAGCAGACACCGCGTCCAACCTCTCCCGGATCGTCTCGAGAATGGGCCGCACGTTGCCCACAGCGATCCCGTGCCGGTGCTCGTTCAGGACCTCGACGAACCGGCTCATGTGGGTGCCCTTGAAGTGATGGGGCAGCCCTACGTACATGTTCACCGTGGCCACCGTGTGCTGCTCGCCGTGGGTCTTATCGAGCACGGTGATGGGGTAGACGATGTCCTTGACCCCCACCTTGTCGATGGCGATCCGGCGGTGGTCCTTGCGGCTCTGAATGTCTTCGAGCACGGGGTCAGCCCCGGATGAACGTGGCCGCGGCCCGGTTGCTCTCCCACGCCGTCACCCGGTGCACCCGCACGCCTTCCCGGTCGATCCGGCGGGCCACCTCGGCGCAGACGTACTCGGCAATCCGCTCCGACGAGGGGTTGCGCTCCCGAAACGCATCGAGCTCGTTCAGGTAAGTGTGGTCCAGACGGGCCAACACCTCCCGGGTGGCCTGCTTCAGATCCTGGAAGTCCAGAGCCAGGTCCGTGTCGTCCAGCCGGTCGGCGCGCACCACCACCTCCACCTTCCAGTTGTGGCCGTGCAGGGCCTCGCACTGCCCCTGATACCCCCGCAGGTTGTGGGCCGCCGCGAAGTGCTCCTCAATCTTCACCTCGTACATCGCAACTCCTACTTCCCCGCCTTCCGTTGGAAGGCGGGGGGCTAGAAAGCTAGGAGAATTAAAAACCTCTCGGATTCCCACACGTTCTAGGCATCACCATGCCTCTTCGCCTCCACCTCATGGTCCGGGGGGCAGGAGTTTCAGGGGCCAGAATTCAGAAGTCGGTGGACAGGGAGAAAGCTCTTCGGTGCCCCGAGAGGATCCCCCGGGGACCCAAACTGCTTTTCGGGATTTCCTGTCTTCTGTCCACTGAATTCCGGTTTCTGAACCCCATGCCCTGCCGCCGGCAATGGCCCCCGGATCAGAGAACGTTACTCTCCCCGTGGTAGGCCCCCCAGGGCCGGAGGGGGCTTCCATGGAACTTCGGTCTACGGTCTACGGTCGTCGGTCTGGGGCCTTCGGCCCGCTGGGCGACTAGGCGGCCAGACGGCTCTCGGATCGCGCCAAAGCTCGGGGGACACGGGTCTAAGACTCTAGTTTCTAGTCTCTAGTCTCTAGCCGGCCGGCCCCCTAGTGCCAAAAAGAACGAAGGCGGTACGGTAACACCCGGGAAAACGGATTGTCCAGTCCCAGCACCTTCGGTCCACCCGTCTGCGGTCTTCGGTCCACGATCAGGGAGCCACCAGCATCACCTGCACGTCCATCACGTTGGTCCGGGTGGGGCCGGTGACAAGCAGGTCCCCCACCGCCTCCAGGTACCGGTAGCTGTCGTTGTTCCGCAGGAACGACTCCGGGTCCAGCCCCTGGTCCCGACCCCGGCGGGCCGTGGTGGGGGTGGCGATTCCCCCTGCCGCATCGGTGGGGCCGTCGGTGCCGTCGGTTCCCCCGGAGAGCCCCACCACCCCGACCCACCCCTCCAGGGCCAGGCCCAGGGCCAGCGCCAGCTCCTGGTTTCGCCCCCCCTTTCCATTGCCCCGAATCGTGACCGTGGTCTCCCCCCCGGCCAGGATGCAGGCGGGCGCGGGCAGGGGGTTGCCGGCCTCCCGAGCCTCGCAGGCCACCGCGGCCAGCACCCGGGCCACCTCCCGGGCCTCCCCCTCCATGCGCGAGGTGAGCACCAGCGGGGCGTACCCGAGCTCCCGGGCCGCGGCGGCGGCCGCCTCGAGGCTCTTGCGGTTCGACCCCACGATCGCGTGGACCACCCCCCCCAGCCGGGGGTCGCCGGGCTTGGGCGTGTCGGGCACCTCACCCCGCACCCCGGCCTCCAGGTGACGGCGCACCGGCTCGGGCACCCGGCCCCAGACCTCCCGGCGGACTAGGACCTCTTTCGCGTCCTCGAAGGTGGTGGGATCGGGGGAGAACGGCCCCGACGCGATCACGTCGAGCCGGTCGCCGATCACGTCCGAGAGCACCAGGTTCACCACCCGGGCCGGGTGGGCCGCGGCCGCCAGGTACCCGCCCTTCACCTGGGAGAGGTGCTTGCGCACGGCATTGAGCTCGCCGATCGCGGCGCCGCTCGAAAGGAGCAGTCGGGTCACCTCCTGCACGTCGTCGAGCCCGATCCCCTCGGCCGGCGCGGTCAAGAGAGCCGACCCCCCTCCGGACAGCACCGAGACCACCACGTCGCCGGCCTGGGCGGCCCGCACGATTCCCAGGATCCGGCGGCCCGCGGCCACCCCCCGGGCGTCCGGTACGGGGTGGGACGCCTCCACCACCTCGACCCGCTCCAGGGGCAGCCCGTGGCCGTCCTTGACACACACCAGCCCCCCGGCGATCCGGTTGCCCAGCACCTCCTCCACGGCGGCAGCCATGGGTGCGGACCCCTTGCCGGCCCCCACCACCCACACCCTGTCCCCCGGCCCCATCAGCACCCGGGTGGTCCGGCCGTCCTCTTGCGTCACCACCACCGCCCCGTCCTCCCAGGCCAGGTGGCGGCGCACCGCGTCGTGGGGATCGGCCGCTGCCACGGCGGCCCGGAAGATGCGCACGGCGTCCGATCTCAGCCGCGCTTCTCCTCCGGAAGCGGCAGCAGCTCCACGCGCCCGGCCTTCACCTGCTCTCGTATCCATTCCTCCAGCTCCTTTCGGAACTTCCGTTCCAGGAGATAGTCCCGGACCTCCCCCCGGAGGTCCAAGGGGCTCGAGCCCGACAGCCGTTCCCCGTTCTCCCGGATGAACCGCATCACGTCGGTCAGGGGGACGAACGTGAGTTCCCTCCGGAACGCCAGGTACTTACGAGCCAATACCTCCTGACGTTCACGAAGTCTGAGATGCTCCGGATCGAGCCCCAAAAGCCGGCACAGCTCCGGGCTGGGCCGACCGCAGCGGGCGCTCAGGGCCCTCAGCTCGGCTTCGATCTCCTCGTTGGAGGCCTCCAGCCGCAGCCGCCGGGCCTCGGCCACGAACAGCCGGCGCCGGACCAGGGCGTCGCGCACGACCCTGGGCACCCGTTCCCCTTCGGGCCGGCCCTCCAGCTCTCGGATGGCCGCCTCCCGGCGGACCTCGCTCCAGGTCACGGCGTAGCCGTCCACCCGCCCCACCAGGGCATCCACCAACGCGCCGGCGGCCGACCCGGCCGCCAGCCCCACGGCCAGGGCCGCGATCAGCGCCGCCCGCGTCCGCCCCCTTGATACTGCCGCACCCATCGACGGTGCTCCTCGTAGGTGGTCGAAAAGACGTGGGTGCCGTCGTTCCGGCTGACGAAGTACAGGTACGGGACGCGGGCCGGCCGCACCACGGCCTCCAGGCTCGCCCGGCCGGGGTTGGCCACCGGCCCCGGCGGCAGCCCCCTCCGGACGTAGGTGTTGTAAGGATGATCGGCTTTGAGGTGCTCGCGGGTCAGGTTGCCGTCGAACTCAGGGATGCCGTAGATCACCGTGGGGTCGCTCTCCAGGCGCATTCCCCGGGCCAGGCGGTTCCAGAACACGGCCGCCACCAAAGGGCGCTCCTCCGGCACCCCCGTCTCCTTCTCCACGATCGAGGCCAGGGTCACCCACTCTTTGAGCCCCAGATCCCGGGCCCGGGCGAGGGGCTCGAGCTCCTGCACCACCTGCCGAAACCGTCGGACCAGGGTGTCCACCACAGACTCGGAAGAGAGTCCGGGGGCCATCTCGTAGGTGTCGGGGAAGAGATAGCCCTCGAGGGTGGGTCCCGGCAGCCCCCACCGCCCGGCCGAGCCGGGGGCGTAGCACAGGGCCTCGAACCGATCCGGGTCCGTGACTCCGGCCCGGCCCAGGATCTGGGCCATCTCCCGGGCGGTCAACCCCTCGGGCAGCACGACCCGCACCAGCGCCACGCGGCCCGCGCCCACCGCCTCCAGCACCTTCGCCGGGCTCGTGGGGCCATCGAACCGGTAGGTGCCGGCCTTCAACGAGCGAGGATCGCTCCACAGGCTCAGGGCCGCCCGCCCCACCCACGGATGGGGAAACACCCCGGCCGCGGTCAGGATCCGAGCCACGACCCGGGCCGGGGCCCCTCGTGGGATCGTAAGCTCCCCCGGTCCGGGGGCCCGGACCCGAGCCATCCCCGTGGCGAACCAAACGGCCGCCACCCATCCCAGACCGGCGGCCAGGGCGGCCGCGGTCCACCACCCCTGGCGGCGTGCCGCGGCCATGGCGTCAGCGCTGGAACCAGTTGCGCAGGAAGTACCAGGTGGTGTCGCCGTTGAGCTTGGCGATCGCCGTGGTGAGCGGGACCTCCTTGGGGCACACCTTGACGCAGTTCTGGGCGTTGCCGCACTCGGTGATCCCGCCGTCGCCCATGATCGCCTCGAGCCGCTCCTCGGCCAGCGACCGCCCGATCGGCGAGATGTTGAAGTACAGCGCTTGGGCCAGGGCGGCCGGGCCGATGAAGTTGGTGCGGCGGTTCACCTGGGGGCACGCCTCCATGCAGCACCCGCAGGTCATGCACCGGCTCAGGCGGTACCCGAACTGACGGCGCTTCTCGGCCAGCCGAGGCCCGGGGCCCAGATCGTAGGTCCCGTCGATGGGCACCCAGCCCTTGATCCGCTTGAGATTCTCGAACATGACCGTGCGGTCCACCATCAGGTCGCGGATCAGGGGGAACTTGGACAGGGGCTCCAGCACGATGGGCTGGGGCAGATCGTCCACCAGGGCCGAGCAGGCCTGGCGGGCCCGGCCGTTGATCACCATGGTGCATGCCCCGCACACCTCCTCGAGGCAGTTGCAGTCCCACACCACCGGCGTGGTGGCCTTCCCTTGGGCGTCCACCGGGTTGCGCTGGATCTCCTGCAGGCAGGTGATCACGTTCATGTGGGGGTAGTGGGGGACCGCGAACTCCTCCCACCGGGAGGGCGCGTCGGGGCCGTCCTGGCGTCGGATCCGAAGCCGTACCGTGCGGCTCATCCCATGGTCTCCTTCTTGTCCACGTCGTACTTCCGGGGCCTCGGGGGGATGTACTGGATGTCCACGTCCTCGTAGTCGATCCGGGGCCCGTCCGCGGTGTAGGCGGCCAGGGTGGTCTTCAGGAACCGTTCGTCGTCCCGGTCGGGGAACTCGGGCTTGTAGTGGGCGCCCCGGCTCTCGTCCCTCAGCCGGGCGCCGAGGGTGATCACGTGGGCCAGCTCGAGCATGTAGTAGAGCTGGCGCGCGAAGTGCAGGGACTGGTTGGCCCGGGCCCCGTTGTCGGGCGGCCGCAGGTTTGTCCACCGCTCCTTGAACTCGGCGATCCGCTCCAGGGTGGCGTCCAGCCGGTCGTTGTGCCGCACCACGGTCACGTTCTCAGTCATCACCTCGCCGAGCTCCCGGTGGAGCACGTAGGGGTTCTCGTCGCCGTCCATGGATCGGATCCGGTCCAGGAACTCTCGCTGGCGGGTGGCCTCGAGCTCCCCGTGGCGGGTCGGGTCGGTGTCCGGGGCCTTGTCCAGGGCCCACTCCATGGCCTTCTGACCGGCCACCTGCCCTCCGTAGATGCACGACAGGAGGCTGTTGGCCCCCAGCCGGTTCGCGCCGTGGTACTGGTACTCGCACTCGCCGGCCGCGAACAGCCCGGGGATCGCGGTCATCTGGTCGTAGTCCACCCACAGCCCGCCCATGGAGTAGTGGACCGCGGGGAACACCTTCATGGGCACCTTGGCCGGGTCGTCCCCCATGAACTTTCGGTAGATCTCCAGGATGCCCCCGAGCTTCACCTCGAGCTCGTCGGCCGGGATGTGGGTCAGGTCGAGGTATACCTGGTTCTTCCCGTCCACGCCCAGGCCCTGGTTGACGCACACGTCGAAGATGGCCCGGCTGGCGATGTCACGCGGCACCAGGTTTCCGTATGCCGGGTACATCTCCTCGAGGAAGTACCACCGCTCGCCGTTGCGCGGCACCCACACCCGGCCCCCCTCGCCCCGGGCCGACTCGCTCATGAGCCGCAGCTTGTCCGGGCCGGGGATCGCGGTGGGGTGCACCTGGATGAACTCGCCGTTGGCGAACCGGGCGCCCTGGGTGTACACGCTGCCCGCGGCCGCTCCGGTGTTGATGACCGAGTTGGTGGACTTGCCAAAGATCATCCCCAGGCCCCCGGTGGCCAGGATCACGGCCCGGCCGGGGAACGCCCGTACCTCGCCCGAGACCAGGTCGGCCGCCACCACCCCTCGGCACACCCCGGCGTCGTCCGCGATGGCCGACAGGAACTCCCACCCCTCGAACTTGGTCACCCGGCCGGCCGCCTCGTAACGGCGGACCTGCTCGTCCAGGGCGTACAGGAGCTGCTGGCCCGTGGTGGCCCCGGCGAACGCCGTGCGGTGGTACTTGGTGCCCCCGAACCGCCGGAAGTCCAGCAGCCCCTCGTCGGTGCGGTTGAACATCACCCCCATCCGGTCGAACAGGTAGATGATGCCCGGGGCCGCCTCGCACATCCGCTTCACCGGGGTCTGGTTGGCCAGGAAGTCCCCGCCGTAAATGGTGTCGTCGAAATGCTCCCAGGGGCTGTCGCCCTCACCCTTGGTGTTCACCGCGGCGTTGATGCCGCCCTGGGCGCACACCGAATGGGAGCGCCGCACCGGCACCAGGCTGAACAGGTCCACGTGGAAGTTCTGCTCGGCGATGCGCACGGCGGCCATCAGGCCCGCCAGGCCGCCGCCCACCACGATGACGTTTTGCCTTTGCACGGTTTCTCGCCTCCTCGGCCGGCCCCGCGCGGGGGCGGGGGCCGGTGTGTGTCCGGGCCTCGGCCCGGATCAGAACTCGGCTAGGGTCCGCAGGCCGTAGACCGCCAGGATCACGAACGCGGCAAAGCTCACCCCCACGAACACCCGCTGGCTGTGGGGCCCCACGGTGAAGCCCCAGTCGATGGCCGCCCCGAAGATGCCGTTGGCCAGGTGGTACACGGCCGACAGAAGCCCCGCATACCACACCGCCATGTACCACCCCGCGTCCGCGAACGCCGCCCCGTTCATGGCCGCCACGTGGAGCACCAGGAACGGCACCAGGAACAGCCCGGTGACCCGCTGGCCGAAGTACATCCAGTTTCGGAGCTCGGGGTACCGGAGGTTGTTGGGCTGGGACTCGTACGTGATGTAGAGCCCGTACAGGCTGTGGTACAGGAGCGGCAGGTACAGGAACAGAACCCGCAGCACCGGGCTCTCATAGGCCCCCTCGCCCCGCACGTGCAGGCACAGGAAGTACCCCAGGAACAAGAACCCGGTCAGACTGTGCAGCTTCCGCATCCAAAACTGGGTGGACGCGACCTTTCCACTCGCGGCTCCCACGGTCATCGCAATGCTCCTGACTTCGGTCGTCGGTCGATTGGGCCTTCGGCCCGATTGAAGGCTAGAAGGCTGGGAAGCTGGGAGGCTAGGACACTAGGACGCATGAAGACCTACTTGATTCCAGAGTGTTCCAAGCA
>JALUTY010000065.1 GCA_027021615.1 bacterium
CGGCGGGCGCAAAAAACGGCCACCCGGTGCGCAGCAGCACCACAGTGGCCGTTTCGTTCGATCCGTGCCGTCCCGCCCTGTCGCCCCGCCATGGATCCCCTCCGTGTGAATGGCGGTTCGCTATGGTACGGGAAACCTCGCGGGTTCGGCAACCTCGGGGGAAACCGAAACGGGGGAATGGCGGTCAGATCCTGTCCGTCGGGGGCGACGGGCCTTGGGAAGGGGATGGGTCAGGGCACCCTACAAATCGGGGCGCCCCACGAACGGAAAAACCCCCGGACGCTTCGCCCGGGGGTTTGCGTTTCGGTGGAGCGGGAAACGGGATTCGAACCCGCGACTTCGACCTTGGCAAGGTCGCACTCTACCACTGAGTTATTCCCGCCCGTTGTCAGGCTGCGTAGTATCCACATTCGCCCCCTGCAAGTCAACCCCTTTGGCGCGTCGGTACAGGCCGAGCACCCGGTCCACGAACCGTTGGGTCTCGGGGTACGGGGGGACCCCGCCGTACCGGTCCACCGCGGCCGGACCGGCGTTGTAGGCGGCCAGGGCCAGGGCGAGATTCCCGTCGTAGCGGTCGAGCAGCCGGGCCAAGTAGGCCATGCCCCCCTGCACGTTGTCCCGGGGGTGGTAGGGATCGAGCACCCCGAGCTCCCGCGCGGTTTGAGGCATGAGCTGCATGAGGCCCACCGCCCCCTTCGGCGAGACGGCCCGGGGGTTCTCGGCCGACTCCACCCGGATCACGGCCCGCACCAGCAGCGGGTCGAGCCCGTGGCGGGGGGCGGTCCGCTCCACCGCCTCGCGCCACGGGACCCGCGGGGGCTCGGTGCGGATCACCAAGCGGCAGCCCGGGTCCGTGGGGGTATCGGTGAACAGGGGGGTTCCCCCCGGCCCGTCCGACCGGTACACGTCGGCGGCCGCCGTCGGGGCGAGGGCCAAGAGGACCACTGCCACGGCCCGGCCGGTGCGCCCCCCCAGACCGGCCGCCCTACCCGCCCTTCCCATTGGTGCGCTGGTCCTTGATCCAGAGGCTTCCCGGTTTCGACTTGGCATACCCCTTGAGCTGGGCGGCCACGTCCGCGATCTCGCCCACGTGGGCGAACGGCCGGGCCTCGTTGGTGACCACGGCCACCGACAGGGTCATCAGGGGAAACCGGGTCACGCGGCCCCGGCGGTCCTTGGTCTCGATCCGACCCCGAACCCGGTCCTCCGGGTCGTAGTAGAGGGGAATCACCCGATCGAACCGCTCCACGATCCTCTGGGCCACCGCCTCGGCCCGGTCGGGACGGGTGACCACCACGAAGTCGTCGCCGCCCACGTGCCCGACGAAGTCATCGGGGCTGCCCAGGTCTCGCACGGCCTCGAGCAGGATATCGGCGATCTGGCGGATCACCCCGTCTCCCCGCGCAAACCCGTAGCGGTCGTTGAATGCCTTGAAATGGTCCGCGTCAGCGTAGAGCACCGCAAGCGGCTGGCCCCGGGAGAGACGCTCGCCGATCACCTGCTCGATCGTGACGCTGCCGGGCAGGCCGGTAGTGCTCGAGGCGCTGAGCCCTGCCTGGGTCCGGCGAAGCAGCCGGTCGATCCGTGCCGAGAGCTCGGGGATGCTGAACGGCTTGGGCACGTAGTCATCGGCGCCCAGGCGCAGGGCTCGCACCTTGTCGGTGTCCTCCGTGCGGGCCGAGAACACAATGATCGGGGTCAGGGCGGTGCGGGGGTCGGCCTTGAGGGTCTCGATCACCTGAAACCCGTCCATACCCGGCATATTGATATCAAGCAGCACCAGATCGGGCTGGAACCGCCCCACCTTCTCCACCGCCTCTCGTCCATCGAAGGCCACCAAAGGTATCATGCCGAGGCTGGTCACGATGTGGGACCCCAGCAGCACCACGCTCTGGTCGTCGTCCACCACCAGGATCCGCGGAATGGTCCGCGGACCGGCCCGCCCCTCCTCCCGAATCTGGGCTGCCGCGTCCCGGATCCACACCGGATCCGGCGGGGCCTCCACCGGAATCCACCCGGGGAGAGGCACATCCTCCGCCGAGCGCACCACCACGAACGTCGGGCACTCCCCGCACACGTAGTGGTGGCCTACGAACTGAGCCGCCAGGTCCCGGACCTCGGGCTCCAGCTCGTCCCACAGTACCACGGCCGCGGGGCGGGTGCGGAGCAGGCTCCCGGTAAATGACTCCAGGTCCTCGTACACCTCGACACCAAGGCCCAGATCCTGCAGCCCCCGGGCCAGGGCCCTCATCTGGTCCGGCGGTCCGAGCAGCACGAAGCAGCCCGGGCCGCTCACACCGGCCCTCCCCGCGGGATGCGGCGCCGGTCCACCGGCAAGGCCACCGTGCATACAGTGCCCTGACCCGGCCGGCTCTCGAACTCGATGGTGCCGGCGTGCTCCTCCACGATCAGATGGGCCTTGGCCAGCCCCAGGCCGGTGCCCGAGGTCTTGGAGGTGAAAAACGGGTCGAAGATCTCCTCCAGGTCGTCGGGGGCGATGCCCACGCCGGTGTCCCGGACGCGCACCTGCACCCAGTTCTCCACCGGGCGAAAGTCCACGGTGAGGTCTCCGCCCGTGGGCATGGCCTCGATGGCGTTCTCCACCAGGCCCCCGAACAGCTCCGCGAGCAGGTTGCAGTCGCCGTATACCAACGGGAGGGCCGCCGGCCTGTCAAACCGAACCCGCACCCCCTGCTCCCTGGCCCGGTCGCTCCACCGGTCCACGCACTGCTGGACGATCTCCCGCAGATCCACCAGCTCGAACCGGGGCCGGTGCTCCCGGCTGAAGGCCACGTAGTCCTCGATGTCTTGGACCATCCTCTCCAGACGCTCCACCTCGCTGACGATCACATCCAGGTACCGGCTCTCGGGTTGGCCGTCCAGCCGGCGGCGCAGCTTGCGGGCAAACCCCCCGATGGAGATGAGGGGGTTTCGAACCTCGTGAGCCACCCCCTCTACCACCCGGCCCAGGCTGGCCAGCTTCTTGGACTCCAGGTACCGTTTCTCCAGGGCCTTCTGGTGGGTTAGATCCCGCAGGGCCAGAATCAGGTGCCCCGGCTCGGGCCGCTCCACCCCCGCCACGGCCGCGGGGAACCGGCCGGCCGGGCCCTCCATGTACACCTCGCCCTCGTACCCGCCCGGCGCCGAGGCCTCCTCGCGCACCTGCTCCATCCACCGACAACGGAGCTCGGGGCACACGAACCCCTCCACCGGCGCCCCCACGAGCTCCTCGATCCGGCGAGCCAGAAGCCGCGCTGCGGCCCGGTTGGCCGCCACCACCCGGTTATCGGGGTCCACATGTAGGATGGCGGTGGGGGCCTCGAAGAACACCCGGGCCAGAACCCGGGCCTCGACCCGGGGAGGCAAGGGCGCTTCGGAGTGGATGTAGGCCTGAAGCTCGGCCCGCTCCAGGTGGATCCGGAGGGACCGCAGGAGGATGTCCTCGCGAAACGGCTTGGTAATGTAGTCGTTGGCCCCCAGCCGCAGGGCCTTCATGGCCGTTCGCTCCGACCCATGGCCGGTGAGCACGATCACCACGGTCTCGGGCCGGATCCGCTTGATCTGGCGCAGGACGTCCAAGCCGTGGAGCCGGGGCAGGTTCAGGTCGAGGACGACGGCGTCCGGCAGCTCGTCTGTGAATCGCCGCAGTCCCTCCAGCCCGTCGACAGCCAGGGTGCACCCGTACCCTCGGGCGGCGAGCCGGTCCGCCACCAGGCGTCCCAGAAACTCGCTGTCCTCCACCACCAGCACGCGTTTGGGCACGGGGGCTGCTGCCTGGGCCTCGGGGGCGGGCAGGGGGCTCACGCCCCCCGCCTCCGGGTCGTCAGAAGTCGTCGGCGTGGCAGCACTTGAACTTGGGTTTACCCGATCCACACTCACAGGGGGCACCGTGGCATTTACTAAAGGACTTTTTTGATCCACAAGGACAGAGTTCAATGTCCTCTTCGGACACTTGGCACCCCCGCTTGAGTACGTTGTCGGATGTGTGGAACATGTCCTTCTGGCTCATCTCCGCCTCCTTCACCGGACAAGGGATGGGGCTCCACCGCCGGGAAAGGGTACCAGGGGTTCCGGAGTTGGCAAGAAAGGCCGCAACTTCGCCGGGCGAGCCCACGCTAGGGGAAAACGGCGTGCGAAACCCCAGAAACGCCACCCCAGCGGCCCGTGCGGCGGACAGGTCGAGCTCCGAGTCGCCCACGTACAGGGCCTCCGTGGGGGGGCATCCGAGCAGGTCCAGGGCCCGCAGGAGCAGATCCGGGTGGGGCTTGGGCCGGGCCACGTCGCGCACCGTGACCACCCGGTCCACCAGGTCGAGCAGCCCCACGTTCGCCAGCACGTCGTGGGCGCTGCGGCCCCGGTTGGTAGCCACGGCGACCCGTCGGAACCCCTGGCGGCGCGCCAGCACCTCGCGCCATCCCGGCTCGGGCTCCAGAAGGGGAAGGAACCGAAGGTAGTCGAGCCCCTCGGCAAAGGCTCGGGCCTCGTCGCGCAGCCCGGGCGGGAAGAACGCCTCGATCACCTGGGGGGTGGACAGGGTATGGAGCCGCGCCAGGGCACCTCGATCATCCTCGGCCACCTCGGGCAGGCCGAACGCCCGAAACAGGTGGTTGTAATACGCCAGGTTCGCCCGTTCGGACCGGATCAGGACCCCATCGCAGTCGAGCAGCAGAAGCCGTACGCCGTTGGATCGGTTCATGGGCCGAGCATACCCGCCGGGCGGCGGCCCACGCAACGGCTCCGCCCCTGTTCGTTTCCGCGGTCTGCGTTATATTGCCTAATCTTTGGGCTGGGAGGCTCCGGCAGGCTACTCGGCTTTGGTGCGGTTCGAGAGCCGCCCGGCCGCCTAGCTGCCCAGCGAGCCGGCAGGCCCCAAACCAACGACCGACGACCAATGACGAGCGCTACTTGCAAACGTCAGGGGGCAAGAAAGGGCTCTCGCCGTCCCGCCTTCCAGCCTTCTGGCCTCCCGGCCTGCAAGCGGGCCGAAGGCCCCAAGCCCCCATGACCTCCGAGCATCTTCGGGCCGAGGGATCGGGCTGGGCCCGCAGCACCCGCGACGGCCTCCTCGCCAAGTCCCCCACCGGTCTGAAGGTGACGTGGGAGGCCCTGCGGCAGGGTCGGAACCTGGACCTGGCATCGTGTCTGGCCATGGAGTACCGTTTGGTGTGCCGGTTCCTGGTGGCCCACGACTTCTGCGAGGGCGTCCGGGCCGTGCTCGAGGACCGGGACGGGCGGCCCCGGTGGGACCCGCCGGACCTCGAGCGCGTCTCCGACGAGGCGGTGGCCGCCTTCTTCGAGCCGTTGCCCCCCGGCGAGGAGTGGTCGCCCGGGCCTTGAGCCCGGGGGCGCTCGTGCCGAAACGGTCGGAAGGGCGGCCGAAGGTCCCCGACCGACGACCGAACTTACAACGGAGAGACGCTTGTGGCACTGGTGGAACTGACCGCGGTCGAGAAGGTGTACCGGCTCGGCGAGACCCGGGTCCACGCCCTGCGGGGGGTGGACCTGGCGGTGGACACCGGCGAGTTCGTGGCCGTGTGGGGTCCTTCGGGCAGTGGGAAGACGAGCCTGCTCAACCTGATCGGCGTCATCGACGAGCCCACGGCCGGCACCGTACGGGTGGGCGGCACAGACGTGGCCGGGCTGTCCGAGAACGAGAAGGCCGACCTGCGCAACCGCCGCATCGGGTTTATCTTCCAGAACTTCAACCTGGTCCCAGTGCTCTCGGCCCTGGAGAACGTGATGCTCCCCTTACAAATCCGAGGGGAGCCTGCGAAGCGGGTTCAGGAAAGGGCGCTGCACCGGCTCGATCAGGTGGGGCTGGCGGGGTTCGTGCGCCACCGGCCCGACAAGATGAGCGGAGGGCAGCGTCAGCGGGTGGCGATCGCCCGGGCCCTGGTGACCGACCCTCAGATCGTGATCGCGGACGAGCCCACGGCCAACCTGGACTCGGAGACCAGCCATCGGATCATCGAGCTGATGCGCCGGCTCAATGACGAGCAGGGAACCACCTTCATCTTCTCCACCCACGACCCCCGACTGCTCGACCAGGTCAAGCGCCTGATCCGGCTGGAGGACGGACGGGTCGTGGGAGAGGAGAACCGAACCGAGTAAAGGGGTACCGGCAATGAATCGAAGACCCGTCATGTGGACTCTTGCGGCGGCCGTGGTGTTCACGGCTGCCGCGGCAGACGCCGTTCTGGCGCCCCGGCAGATCCTGGAACGGGCCGACCGGGCCCGGGGGAAGCTACCGGGTCTGGTTTGGACCGTGAAGATGGCCTCGGTGGAGAGGGGCCGAACCCGCGAGCAGACCCTGGAGGTGAAGGCCCGCAACGAGGACGTGTTGGCCACGTTTACGGCCCCGCCCAGGATCAAGGGCCAGAAGCTCCTGATGGTGGGCCGGAACATGTGGTTCATCAAGCCGGGGGTCTCCAAGCCCGTGCCCATCAGCCCCCGCCAGAAGCTCATGGGTCAGGCGGCCAACGGGGACATCGCCAGCACCAACTACTCGGGCGACTATGATGGGGTGTTCCTAGGGGACGAGACCGTAAGAGGAGAGGAGTGCTACGTGCTCGACCTCACGGCCCGGAACAGGAAGGTGACCTATGACCGGATCAAGTACTGGGTGAGCAAATCCCGACTGGTGGGGGTGCGAGCCGAGTTCTACACGGTGAGCGGGAAGCTGTTCAAGACCGCAGAGTTCGAGTACAAGAACCGCATCCGGTACCGGGGTGAGGAGATCCCGTTCGTGAGCCGCATGGTGATCCGCGACGCCATCCGGCCCCAGGAGGTCACCACCCTGGAGTACTCGAAGATCACCGTGAAGCGGCTGCCGGACGCCACATTCAACCTGAACCTGCTGGTGCGGTGAGGCGGCCGGTGCTGCGTCGCGCCCTCGCTGCGGCGGCGGTCCTGGCCCTGTCCGCAGCCCCTGCGGCGCGAGCCGCGGAGCTGGAGCTGCGGCTGCCCTCGCGGGTGATCGAGGCCCTGGCCGCACCCACGGCCCCGGCCGAAGGGCCCCTGCGGCTGGACCTGTCCCGTGCCAACCCCTGGGCGGTGCGGGTGGAGGCCGGGGTCGACCGGGTGGGATTCCGCATCGCGCTGGTCGCCGCGGACGGGCTCGAGGTCCGGCTCCGGGGAACCCGGCGGGACGCCTACGCCCTGCTCCTTGGCGACGCCCAACCCCTGGACCGGGGGGTGGAGCTGCCCGACGACGCGTGGATCTCGGCCAAGGAGCGGGAGCGGGACGGGTGGGTCCTAACAATCGCCCGCGAGCCCGCTGGAGAGGAACCGGAGGCCGAGAAGGAGCCCGAATGGCTCCAGTCCCTTTGGGACGGCACCACGTTGTCCCTGCGGCTCCTGGGCTCGCACCGCTACCAGGTGCCCACCCTCGGGAGCCTGGACCCGGACAACCGGGTCCTGTCCCTGCCCCGCCAGACCTCGGAGGGGGAGGTCCGGTTCGATGCCTCCCTCCAGGTGGGCCGACTGCTCCTCACGGCCAAGCCCCGGGTCCGGCTCACCCGAGACCACTGGCAGGACGGGCCCCGGGCCGGGGGCACTGAGAGGGACGAGGAGACCGTGCTCCTTGAGGGGGCCGTGCGCTGGCGGTTTCACGACACCCTGTTCGTGTCGTTCGGCCGCGAGAACCTGCAATGGGGCCCTGGCCAGCTCGTGAACCCCTCGAATCCGTTCTTCGCTGAGAACGGCCGAGAGAATCCGGTGCGGGAGATCTCCGGCATGGACTTCGTGCGCGTGGTGTGGCTCCCCACCTACGAGTGGACCGTATCGTGGATCACCAACACGGGCCGCGGCGAGGGCGACCTGCAGGGCAGGGACTGGCATCCCTCCCACGCCCTCAAAGTGGAGTACGTGGGGTACGAGGCCAACGGCGGGCTGGTGGTGCACGGCGGGCCGGACGACAAGACCTCGATCCGGGCCTTCGGTCGATGGACGGCCTCGGACGCCCTGCTCCTGTACGCCGAGGCCAGCGTGCAGAAGGGGACCCGGGCCCTGTACCCCACGGACGGCCCTCCGCCCCTGGGCCTGACCTTAGACGACGTGCGCAGCGACGACCCCGCGCTTCTTCCGTTCACGCTCGTGGGGGCATCGTACACCCTGGAAGCCGGCCCTACCCTGAGCCTGGAGTACGTGTTCAACGGCGAGGGCTACCGTGCCGGGGACGCCCGCCGGTTCTACGGTCTGGCCCACGGCGCGGCCGAGCTGGTGGCCCAGGGCCTGTTGACGCCGGACCCCGACGGGGTGCCCACCCGCCTGCGGCTCCTGCGACGCCACTACCTGTTCGGTCAGTACCTCCAGTCGGAGATCGCCGACCGGTTCACGGTGCTGGCCCGGTGGACCCAGAACCTGGACGACCGGAGCGGCCTGGCCACGGGATACTTCGAGTGGAACGTCTCGGACCGGTGGCGGCTGTTCTCGTTCGCCGCCTTCGGTTCGGGCGGAAGCCGGGACGAGTTCGGCAGCGTGGTGCGCGCCCTCGGGCTGGTGGGGGTGGAGCTCTCCGTGTTCTGACCACCATCTGAGAGAGAAGCCCCTCCAGGCCCCGGCGGGCTAGAGACTAGATCTCGTTGTTTTCCCAGGGGGTGGGGCTGGGGCCCCTCCTTCGCTGAACGGCCTCGCAGGGGCCACCTCGACTCGGTCCGCTGCGGCGCGTGAGAGCACGCGCCGCAGCCGCTCCCCTACGTCGGGTGGCCCGGGCTGCTCGGCCGTCGCGCTTCGTCGGAGCCCCCAGCCCCACCGTCGCAAGGGATATGTTTTCCTGAGTTCCATGACACTATCCGCCCAGCGGACCGAAGGCCCCCGACCGACGACCAACGACCAACGACC
>JALUTY010000066.1 GCA_027021615.1 bacterium
AGCAGCCCGGGCCGCCCGGCGCCAGGGGAGCGGCCGCGGCGCGTGCCCTCACGCGCCGCAGCGGACCGCGCCGAGGCGGCCCCTGCGAGGCCGTTCAGCGAAGGAGGGGCCCCCAGCCCCACCCCCTGGGAAAACCACGGGATTTCGGAAACGCTACACTAGTAGGCCGAAGGCCCCAGCCCCGATCACCGTCCCTTCACGATCTCCCGGCCGATGAAGTTCTTGAGCACCTCGTGGGTGCCGCCGCCGTAGAGCAGGAACCGGGCGTCCCGGAAGTAGCGCTGGGGCCCGTACTCCGTGGCGAACCCGTTGCCACCGTAGATGCGGGTCACCTCGTCCACCACCTTCAGGCAGGTCTCGGTGGCGAACATCTTGGCCATGGCGGCCTCCTTGCGGGGGTTCAGGCCCTCGCCGATCATCCAGGCCGCGTAGTAGACCAGCAGCCGGGCCGCCTCCATCTCGGTGGCCATCTCCGCGAACTTGGCCCGGATCAACTGGTAGTCGCCGATCGGCCGGCCGAACGCCTCGCGCTTGCGGGCGTACTCCAAGCCGTCCGCAAACGCGGTGCGCGCGATCCCCAGGGCCATGGCCCCGGTCATGCACCGCACCTCGTTGAGGATCTCGCCCAGGTACGCCACGCCCTTGCCCTCCTCCTCGCCCAGGAGGTTCTCGTCGGGCACGAACACGTCCTCGAACACCAGCTCCCCGGTCACCGGGCCCCGGGCCCCCAGCTTGTGGAGCACCTGGCCCGACCGGAACCCCGGGGTTCCCTTCTCCACCAGGAAGAAGTTCAGGCCCTTCATCCCCTTGGCCGGGTCGGTGGTGGCCAGCACCGTGGCGAAGTCGGCCGTGGGCCCGTTGGTGATCCAGTTCTTGGTTCCGTTGAGCACCCAGCCGCCGTCCACCTTTTTCGCGGTGGTGCGGGTGGCGGCCAGGTCCGACCCGGACTGGTCCTCGGTGAAGCAGATGGTGGCGATCTTCTCGCCCCGGAGCGCGGGCAGCAGGCACCGCTCGCGGATCGCCCCGGACCCGAACCGGTACAGGAAGTGGGTGCCCATCAGCATGTTCATGATCACGGCCTGGGCGAACCCCACCGACCCCCGGGTGATCTCCTCGTAGAAGATCATGCAGGTCACCGGGTCGGCGTTCATGCCCCCCAGCTCCTCGGGATAGCGCAGGCCCAGGTACCCGAGCGAGGTGAACTCCCGCCACAGGTCCTCCGGGATCCGGTCCTCTTGGTCGATCTCCTCGACCCGCGGGAGGATCAGCCGATCCACGGTGTCGGCCACGGCCTGTCGGAAAAACTGCTGTTCCTCGGTGAGTCGGAAATCCATGGGCATGCCTCGTTCGGCTGGAAAGCTAGAAAGCTGGGAAGCTACCTGAGACCAGCGACGCACTCATTCCCCTGGTCGGGAGCAAGGGGCCTGCCGGAGAGCCGGGCGCGGCCCCTTAGCTCGCCGCCCAGCGCCTCCGGTATCCGGGCCACGAAATGGTATGGATTCCACCGAGCTGTAACGGAACCAACTCTCCTGTCTTGTGCCTGCGCGGCGAATCTCAACGCCCGGCTTCGCGCCCGGCCGGAGGCAGGCCCCTTGCCCCTCCTCCGAGACGGAACCCGCGGATCCACCCCCGGGCCCCCGTGGGAGCTCGCGTGGCACGGCTCTACACCACCCCCTCGTCCGTGAGCCGGGCGAGCGCGTCCTCGGACAGCCCCAGGGCCTCGCCGTAGACCTTGGCGTTGTGCTCGCCCAGGCGGGGCGGGAACGACAGCTCCCCCCCGCTCTCCTCGAGGAACTCGGTGGGCACCGGCGGCGGCGCCAGGCAGACCTCGAACCCGGTCTGGGGGTCCCGGGTGCGCAGGAGCTTCGGCTTCACCGCGGGGTCCTCGCACACCTCCGGCACGGAC
>JALUTY010000067.1 GCA_027021615.1 bacterium
GGGCCTGGTGGAGTGCCGCGCCCGGCCAAAGGTAGACCCCATGCCCCGCATGCAGGCCACCTTGCGGAACTCACCTCTGGTAGGTCAGCCCGGCGATCCAGCCCCACGACAGCGCGTCCTGGGTTCCCCGGCGGCCCCCCAGGCTCAGGCGCCACCGGCCCAGCACCCAGTCGAGCACCAGACCATAGGTGGCGAAGTCCCGTTTCCGGCGGATGCCGTAGGGCCCCGAGTACCCCGCCGCGTCCACGCCCACCCGGAACCGCCCCCCAACCAGGGGCAGCCGGGCACAGGCCCCCCAGGTGAACACGTCATCCTGGGACCCTACCTTGGACCGGTCGCCCAGGATCCCGAGCCCCGCGTTTAACGACACGAGCACCGGCCCCATAGAGACGTCCCACAGGCCGGTCAGAAACGCGTCCGTCTCGTCCGTGCCCAGCCCCCTCCGGTCCGAGGCGTTGGGCAGCTTCACCCCGAACCGGAAGCTGAACCCCTTGAGCGTGTTCGGAAACAGCGACAGCTTGGTCCACAGCCGCACGTCGCCCGACTCGTACGCCGCCTCCCCTCCATCGGCCGGATCGAACCACAGAAGCTCGTACTGGGCCGACACCTCCGCGTGGGGCCCCACTCCCAGGCTCGTCTCCACCTCGGGGAAGGTCCACAGCAACCCTTTCCCACCACGCAGGAGCTGGCTGTCCTGCCAGGTGTGGCTCACCCCTATCGACGCGCTCCACCCGCCTTCCCTCAGGGTGGAGGCCTCCTCGGTCAGGTACGGCCACTCTGCGCGGCTCCAAACCGGAGTGGCGAGCCACGCCAGAGCCAGGGCCGCCGCCACCAGCCAGCTCATGGGGCACATCCCCGGCCGGCCCGACGGGTGAGATCGGCCACGGTCACGTTGGCCAGGGCCCACAGCACGTCCAGGGCCAGGTGCAGGTGGGCCCTGGCATCCGTGAGCAGGGTGGCGGACGGAGGAAACTCGTCGGTGCCGGCCCACACCAGCACCCGCACCGGCACCCGTGGGAGAGCGGGAAGCTCCGCGGCGGCGTCCGCTCCTGCCACTGGCCGCCCCCCCACCCCCCGGGCCGCTACCGGCAGCCGGGCTGGATCCACACCGAACGCCGACTCCAACCGGGGCGTGGGCAGGGCATGGGGCCCCCGGAAGAAAGCATCCCCTCCCGGCAGGTCCCGGAACCGAACCCACTCCCCCCTCATGGGGGCCTCGAGCGCGCCAGCCAGGTAGGCCACGGCCACCAGGGCCCTCTGATATCCCACCGGGCGATCGGGCTCCCCGGCAAACCGGACGAGCCGCTTCGCCGGCACCACCTCCAGCTGCCGGCCGAGGATCGACAGGAGGAAGGCCCCGCCGTCCCATCGCACGCCGGCGGCCCGCGCCGCCTCGACCGGGTCCCGGGCCGAGAGCCGCTCCCAGTGGGCCGGATGCAGGTCCTCGGCTTTCGCGTAGCGTCGGTTCTCCTCGGGGTTCAGAGGTGCATCGGCCATTGTGACTCCTCCGGGGGCAGGGTACTCTCTAGAGGATTGTAGGAGAAAAAGGCGCGCCCGAAAAACCCGACGAGGTTTCCCGGTGGACCCGAACCGGCTCCGAGCCCAGATTCTCGCCGTGTACGACCACACCGCCCGGGAGGGGGCCCGCCCCCCGAGCGGTCTGGGGCTCGCCGTGGGAGCCGATCTGGCCCGGCAGCTCGGGTACCCGGAAGGGGACCTGATTGGGATCCCCGAAGCGGTGTGTGGGGCGTTCGTGGGGGCCGGCTGCCTTGCGCCCGAGGTCACGGGCCCGGGCGCGGTGGCCGATCTGGGGTGCGGGGCGGGGCTCGACGCCTGGGTGCTGGCCCGTCGGGGACACCGGGTGGTGGCGCTCGACGCTTCGGAGGGCATGATGTGCCGGCTCGCCGGAGCCCTGCGGGGGGAGCCGGGTCTCCCGGTTCGGCCGGTGCGGGCGGTCCTGCCCCACCTGCCGCTGCGCTCCGGCGGGTTCCGGTGGGCGCTGCTGAACGGCGCCGCGAACCTGGTCCCCCAGAGGGACGAGCTCCTCCACGAGGTGAGCCGAGTCCTGGCCCCCGGGGGGACCGTGCTCGTGGCCGATCTGGTGGCGGTGGGGGAGATCCCCCGGGAGGTACGGGAGCAGCCCGAGGCATGGGCCTGGTGCGTGGCCGGCGCCGATCCCCCCCACCGCTGGACCGAGGGGCTGCGGAAGGCCGGCTTCTCCAAGATCCGGGTCGAGATCCTCGAGGAGTTCCCGCCCCTAGCCCGGGCCGTGATCCGTGCCCAGCGGAACGCGTGGGGGGAACCCGAGGAGCCAGGTGTGTGAAATCTGCCGGCCGGGCACCCCGGCGTTCGGTGTGAAATTTCGCGAACCCATCAAAACCAGGTAGATTTGGGAGAATCGGCAGGTTTCTGGTAGAATGCATGCCCCCGGAGGGGGACCGCAAGGAGCGTGCCATGCGCTGGACGTGGTGGACCGGTTTGGGGTTAGCGGGCGCCGCAGTGGCCCTGGGGTGGTACCTGGGTGAGGCCACCCAGGTCCTCATGAACGCGGCTACCGTGTGCCTGTCCTGCATGGGGATCGGCTGAGGCGATGCGCCAGTGGGTCCAGACCGCGGCAGCTCTCCTCCAAAACGCCTACTGGGCGTTTCCCTGGACCCGCACCCTCTATCAGGGCCCCCTCAAGAAGCTCTGCACCCCCGGCCTCAACTGCTACTCCTGCCCGGCAGCCGTGCTCGCCTGCCCATTGGGCACGATGCAGCACTTCCTGGCCGGGTGGCGACCGGCGCTCCGGTGGGGCACCTACCGGCTGGGGTTCTACGTGTTCGGGTTTCTGGCCGCCGTGGGGCTCCTGGGGGGCCGGGCCGCGTGCGGCTGGCTGTGCCCGTTCGGGTTCCTCCAAGAGGGGCTTCACCGGATTCCCTCCCCCAAGTTTCGGGTACCCCGGTTCCTCGGGGGGCTGCGCTATGCCGTGCTGGCCGTGTTCGCCGTGGGTCTTCCCCTGCTCCTCACCGGCCCGATGGGGTACGGCGAGCCCTGGTTCTGCAGGGCGGTCTGCCCGGCGGGAACCCTGGAGGCCGGCGGGTTGTTCTTCCTGATGCCCGCGCTCCAGGAGCAGATCGGGCTGTGGTTCTGGATCAAGATCGGCCTTTTGGTCGGCGTGCTGGGGTGGGCCGTGGTGGCCTTTCGCCCCTACTGCCGCACCCTGTGCCCGCTGGGCGCCATCTACGGGATGATGAACCGGTGGAGCCTGCTCCGGGTCGATCACGACCCGGATCTCTGCACCGAATGCGGCCGCTGCGTCGAGGCCTGCCGGATCGGCCTCGACCCCCGCCGGGAGCCCGACCGAGCCTCGTGCCTGCGTTGCCTCACCTGTGCGACCCGGGCATGCCCCACCGGGGCCCTCACGGCGGCCGTGGGCTCCCGGCGGCTGGAGCGAAGGACCCCGTGCGCCCCACCTTCCACCCCCGCCTCGTAAACGGCCCCTTCGGCGATCCCGTGGTCCTGGTCCGGCTGCTGGGCCACGGACGCAACCTGCTCCTGGACCTGGGGGATCTCCACGGCCTCCCTGCCCGGCCCGTGCTCAAGGCCACCCACGCCTTCGTGACCCACGCCCATATGGACCACTTCTGCGGGTTGGACACGGTGGTTCGCTACAGTTTGGGCAGGGAACGGGTGTTTCGGGTGGTGGGTCCCCCGGGCATCGCAGAGAGGGTGGAGGGAAAGCTGCGCGGATACACCTGGAACCTGGTGCACACCTATGATCAGGCGTTCCGTCTGGAGGTGCTGGAGTGGGGAAACGGCCGGGGCCGGTTGTGGGCGTTCCCCTGCCGGGAGGGGTTTCCCCGCCAAGACATGGGAACGGTGGAGCTGGCCGGGCAGGAACCCGCTCTTCGGATCGTGCACGCCGAGACCGCCTTTCGGGTCGTGGCCGCCGAGCTGGACCATCAGGTGCCCTGCCTCGCGTTCCGGCTGGAGGAGCCGGTGCACGTGAACGTGGCCCGGGATGCCCTGGACCGGCTCGGGCTCGATCCGGGGCCGTGGCTCAGGCCGGTCAAGCGGGCGGTGCAGGCCGGCCGGGGGGATGACCACCCGGTCCGGCTGCCGGACGGCCGGACCGTACCCCTGGGCGGGCTCCGGAAGGGCGGGGTGATCCGGCTCACCCGGGGTCAGAGGCTGGCCTATGTGGCCGACTGCCTGTGGCAGGAGCCCGGCCTCTCCCGGGCCGTGGCCCTGGCCAGGGACGCCCACATCCTCTACTGCGAGGCCGCGTTCCTTGCGGAGGATGCCCGACGGGCCAGGGAGCGATACCACCTCACCGCCGCCCAGGCCGGAGAGCTCGCTCGCCGGGCCGAGGTGGGGGAGCTTCGCATCTTCCACCTCTCCCCCAAGTACCGGGGCCGGGAGTCCGAGCTCCTCGCAGAAGCTGCCGAGGCCTTCGGTGGCCCGGTGGGCCTGGGGCCGTGAGGGAGGAAACCCGGCGGTCGGGCAGCCGCACTCGGTCCCCGGGCCCGGGCATGGGCCCTGCTGGAGAGCCGGCGCGGTCCTCGCGTCGCCCGAGCCCGGGCGGGTCAGGCCCCTCCGCCGGCCTCCAGGGCCGAGACCATCGCCTCCAGGACCTCGTAGCCTCCCGCCCAGAACGCCGGGTCCTCCACGTTGTAGCCCAGGCCGGCCACCAACTCGCCCGGCGACCGGCTCCCGCCCGCGGCCAGCAGCTCCCGAAGCCTCGGCACGAAGGCCGCCCCCTCCTCCTGGTAGCGGCGGTACAGGGCCAGCACCAGCAGCTCGCCGAACACGTAGGCATAGCAGTAGAACCGGGTGTGCACGAAGTGGGGGATGGCGCTCCACGCCCAACGGCTGGCCGGCACCTGCTCCACGGCGTCGCCGTAGGCCTCCTCCAGGGCCTCGAACCACAGCTCGCACAGTCGATCGTCCGACAGGTACCCGCCCTGCCGGTGAGCCCGGTACTCGAACTCCACGTAGAGGTTCTGGCGGAAGGTGGTGGCGATCACGTCCTCCACCCGCTCGGCCAGGAGGTTACGGCGCAGCACGGGGTCGAGGTCCTCGGCCTCGAGGCGGCGGGCCAGCAACAGCTCCCCGAACACGCTGGCGGTTTCGGCCATGGGAAGCACCGGGGAGTACTCGAGAAGCGGCTGGACCCGGGCCAGGGTGAAGTGGATGCCGTGGCCCAGCTCGTGGGCCAAGGTGGCCGCATCCCGAAGCTTGCCGGTGTAGTTCATGAGCACGTAAATCGGCAGATCGGGCGCCACGCCCATGCAAAACGCCCCTCCAGCCTTGCCGGGGCGGGGCGCGGCGTCGATGCGCCCCTCGTCGAAGAACCCCCGGGCGATCTCCTCGAACTCGTCCGCAAACCCGGCGTAGGCCTCCAGCACCCAGGCCCGGGCCCGGTCGAACGGAAGCGCCTCGGGCTCGGGCCCGGGCAACGGCGCCACCAGGTCGGTGCTCCACAGCCGGTCCACCCCGAGGGCCCGGGCCTTCCACCGGTAGTACCGCCGAGCCAGGCCGTAGTGGGCCCGGGTCACCTCCATCAGGGTCCCGACCGCCTTCGGGGTGAGCTCGTTGCGAAGGTGCACCGGCTCCATGGGGTCCTGGTATCGCCGGAGCTCCAGGGTCTGGCGGTGGTCGAGGACCAGGGCGTTCCACACCGAGGTCAAGGTCACCCGCTGAGCCTCGTAGGCGTCGATATAGGTTTCGTAGGCTTTGCGTCTCACCCCCCGGTCGGGATGCTTGAGCAGGGCCAGAAGCTCCGGCCCGGTCAGCTCCCGCTCCTCCCCGTCCAGCTCGAACCGGTAGCGAAACGACGAGGTGAGCTGGTCGTAGAGCTGCACGAACGCCGAGCGACCCACGAGGTCCTTGAGGGTCAGGATCTCCTCCTCGGCCTCCGACAGGCGATGGGGCCGAAAAGCCCGGCAGTGGGCCAGGTGGTGGCGGTACCGCGCCAGGCCCGGATGGGTCAGGGCCCGGGCGAACGCGGCGTCGTCGATCCGATCAAGCTCGAGATCGAAGAACACCGTGTGCCGCTGGGCCCGGCTGGCCGCCTCCTTGACCTTCTGGAGAAGGGCCACGCTGTGGGGATCGGAGGAGTCGGCCGCGAACCGCAGGTGTGCGAACGCGTAAGGCCGCAGGGGTGCTCCCAGCGCGGCCTCGTAATCGTTCACGGCCAGGGCCAGGTCCGAGGCGCCGGCCTCCCCCACCCTGCCCCTCCAGGCCTCTCGGAAACGCAGGGCGGCGGGCTCGATGGCATCGATGTCCGCCCCAAGGGCGGGATCGTCCAGGCCGGCGTACAGGTGGTTCAGGTCCCATCGGGGAAGGTCGGTCGCACGCATCGGATCACTCCCAGTAGCTGCGGTCGTTGGTCGGGCCTTCGGCGCCACGGCATCACGGTTCGGGATCATGGGGTCTGTTGGAGAGCCGCGGCCGGTCGGTTCCCGTGGGCGGGCGGATCGGCTATGCTACCGGCATCGAAAGGAGGAGTCATGGCCCAGGTTCCCCGGGAGATCTGGGTGGAGTGCCGGGTCCCCCACGCCCACATCTACTTCGTGCGCTACACCCTGGACGCTTACGACGGCCTTTGCCTGGCGTCCACGGTGGAGGATCCCTCCGGCCGGATCCGGCTCCTCAGCACCGAGGACCGTGCCGAGGAGCTGGACCGAGTCCTCCAAACCCTGACCGAGGAGGTGCCGCTTCAGGTCGTCGGGCGGGGCACCCTCAATCCGGGAGGCACGGCATGACGATCCCGTTCGACCCCGGCCGGGTGCTCGGCCTGGCGCTCTCCCGGGGCGGGGAGCTTGCGGAAGTGTACTGGGAGTCGGCCCGGAGCGCCACCGTGGTGCTGGAGGCCGGAAGGGTGGAAGGGGCCCGGGCCGGGCTCGCCCAGGGGGCCGGGATTCGGGTGTTCGAAGGGGAGCACGAGGTCTACGGCCACCAGACCGCGCCCGCCCCCTCGACCCTGGAGGACCTGGCCCGGGAGGTGGCCCGGCTCCGGCCCGACTCGGGACCGGCGGTGATGGTGGGAGCCGATGCCGGCGTGCCGCTGGCGGGTCCCAGCGCAGACCCTTTCGCGGGCCTCGACCTGGGCGCCCGTGCGGACCTGGCGCGCCGGATCGATCGGGTGGCCCGGGCCGCCGACCCCCGAGTGGTCCAGGTGCGGATGGTCTACCGGGATCACGCCCAGGAGGTCTGGGTCGCGCCGTCCGACGGCCCACCGGTGCGGGACCTGCGCACCGGGTTCTATCTGGGCGTGCTGGTGGTGGCGCGGGACGGTGAGGTGGTCCAGACCGGGTACGAGGCGATGGCCGCCTCGAGGGGGTGGGAGGCGTTCGATGAGCAACCGCCCGAGGAGCTGGCGCTGACCGCGGCTCGCAGGGCCGTGCGGCTCCTTTTGGCACCCCGTGCCCCGGCCGGCCGGATGCCTGTGGTGCTCGCCAGTCAGGCGGGAGGAACCATGGTGCACGAGGCCGTGGGCCACGGCCTGGAGGCCGACCTGGTGCTCCAGGGCCACTCGGTGTACGCGGGTCGGATCGGGGAGACCGTAGCCTCGGAGCTCGTCACTGTGGTGGACGACCCCACCCTGCCCGGGCAGAGGGGCTCGTACCGGTTCGACGACGAGGGGACCCCGGCCCAACGGACCGTGCTGGTGGAGCAGGGGGTCCTCAAGGGGTTCCTCCACAGCCGCACCACGGCCCATCGCATGGGGATGCGTCCCACCGGCCACGGCCGACGGGAGTCGTTCGCCCACCGACCCATCCCCCGGATGGGGAACACCCTGATCGTTCCGGGGCCCCACGCTCCGGAGGAGATCCTGCGCGAAACCCCCACGGGTCTGTACGTGACCCGCATGGGCGGGGGCCAGGTGGACACGGTGAGCGGGGACTTCGTGTTCGAGGTGGCGGAGGGGTTCCGGATCGAGAACGGTCGGGTGGGCGAACCGGTCCGGGGCGCCACCTTGGTGGGGAACGGGCCCCGGGTGCTCCGGGAGATCGACCGGGTCGGTTCGGACCTGGGGTTCTCGGTGGGCACCTGCGGCAAGGACGGCCAGGGGGTGCCCGTGGCCGACGCCCAACCCACCCTGCGAATCCCCGAGATGGTGGTGGGCGGTGAGGCCGGCTGTTGACCCGGCGGAGGAATAAGCGCGTTACATCGGAGAGCGGGGCAAGGGACCTGCCTCCGGCCGGACGCGAAGCCGGGCATTGGGATTCGCCGCGCAGGCACAGGACCGAAGAACTGATTTCATGACAACTCGCTGGAGTCCAAACCGTTTCGTGGTCCGAGCGTCAGAGGCGCTGCGCGGCGAGCTAAGGGCCGCGCCCGGCTCTCCGACAGGTCCCTTGCCCCTCCGAGCAGGGAGCGGTAGCGCCTGTTTATCCGCCGGGTTGATGGCCTCCCATCGTTCTCGCCGAAGTCATCGACGGGAGGGGTCGCCATGGACGAAGTCAGGGCCCATGTGGTGGTGAGCGGGCGGGTCCAGGGGGTGTGGTTTCGAGCCAGCACCCGGGACGTGGCCCGCCGCCTCGGGTTACGCGGATGGGTCCGCAACGTGCCCAACGGCGACGTGGAGGCCGTGTTCGAGGGCCCCAGGCCCCAGGTGGAGGAGGCCATCGCCTGGTGCCGGCGGGGCCCCCCGGCCGCCCGCGTGGACCACTGTGACGTGATCTGGGAGGACCCACGGGGGGAGGGGCCGTTCGAGATGCGGTTCTAGATTGACCCGGCGAGAAAATTGGAAGGGTCACTACGTAGGGAGGGGCAAGGGAACGATCGCTCCGATTTATCCGCCGGGTTGACAACAGGAGAACGATGCGCAGCGCTTTCGTGATCGCGGCTCCCGGGTCGGGGTCGGGCAAGACCACGGTGACCCTGGGCATCCTGGCCGCCCTGCGGCGCAGGGGCCTGCGGGTGCAGCCGTTCAAGGTGGGGCCCGACTACATCGACCCGTCCCACCACGCCCGGATCACCGGGCGCCCCTCCCATAACCTGGACACCTGGATGATCCCCAGGGCCGTGAACCGCCGGCTCTTCCACTCCTGGGGGGCCGATGCCGACGTCGCCGTGGTGGAGGGCGTGATGGGCCTGTTCGACGGGGTGGACGGGCACAGGTTCGACGGCTCCACGGCGCACCTCGCCCGCATCCTGAGGCTCCCCGTAGTGCTGGTGGTGGACGCTCGGTCCATGGCCCGCAGCGCCGCCGCCGTGGTCCAGGGGTTTGCCTCGTTCACACCCAGGGTGCCCATCACTGGCGTGGTCTGGAACCGGGTGGCCAGCCCCAGCCATCGACGGATCTTGGACGAGGCCCTGTCGCCCGCGGGGCTGCCCCCGTCCTTGGGAGCCCTTCCCCCGGAGCCCGAGTTGGCCCTGCCCGAACGGCACCTGGGTCTGGTCACCCCGGAGGACGCGGCCCTGCCATCCACATGGGAGGACCGGCTGGCGTGCTGGGTCGAGGACCATCTGGACCTGGACCGGCTCCTCGAGCGCACCCCCGCCCCCCCGGCTCCCCGGCTTCCGGCTCCCCGCCGCCGGGACGGAGCCCGCTCGGTCGCCGTGGCCCGGGACGCGGCGTTTTGCTTCTACTATGAGGAGAACATCCGGCTGCTCGAGCGGGCAGGAGCACGGATCATCGATTTCTCGCCCCTGGCGGGCGACGGAGTGCCCCCCGAGGCCGATGCAGTGTACCTGGGCGGGGGGTACCCCGAGGTCCATGCCGAGCGGCTGGCGGCCAACCAGGCCTTCCTGGACGGGCTGCGAGGCCACCACTCCCAGGGCCGCCCCATCTACGCCGAGTGCGGTGGGTTCATGGTGCTGTGCCGGTCCCTGCAGGCGCCCGGAGGAGGTCGGGTGCCCATGGCCGGGATCTTCCCGGCCCGGGCCCGGATGCGCTCGGGCCGGTTCCATCTGGGCTACCGGGAGGTGGAGGTGGAGGGGGCCGCCGGCCTGGACGGGCTCACGGCCCGGGGCCACGAGTTCCACTACTCGGAGCTGGAGGCCCCACCCCAGGGCGTGGAGACGGTGTATCGGGTGCGCAACGCCCGGGGCGAAGAGCTCGGCCGCGAGGGGTACCGGTCGGGCTCTGCCCTGGCCGGGTACATCCACCTCCACTTCGCGTCCTGCCCCGATCTGCCGCTCCGGTGGCTCGGGCTGTCGGGGCCCAGGCCCTGCCGAACACCCGGGAGGACCCGGCCTTGAGCAACAGCCGCTTGCCCGGGCCTCGTGGAGACCGGCCCCGGCTCAGCCGTCGAGCCGACGGTACCCCGTGCCGTCCCAGCGGTGGAGCTCCTCGTAGGGGCACCCCGCATCGGCCAGGGCCTGCTCCACGGCCTGCCGCTCGGCCATGGGGAACGTGATGGAAAGGCCGCAGTCCGAGGACAGCTGGCGGGGAACCGGCATGAGCCGCACGTTGAGGCCGGCCCCCTTCAGGACCTTCTCGGCCCGCATCACCCGATGGATGCTGTGGAAGATGAGGATTCCGTCCCGATCCATGTGCCGTCTCCTCGCCTCCGGGGGCCGGCCGTGAGCCGCCCGCGGTCCCGTCCCGAACCCCTGGGCCCCGCGGTGCAGGCTCTGGTCCGCTCGGCGCGCTCGGCTCTGTCCGGCCCCACCCACCGGGTGTGGGAGGTGTGGGAAGAGGTCGTGGGCCCCGACCTGGCCGCCCGGGCCCGGCCCCTCTCGGTGCGAAGCGGCGTGCTCACCGTGGGGGTCACCTCGTCCGCCTGGGCCCAACAGCTGTCGTTCCTGCGGGCCGAGATCCTCTCCCGGCTGAACGCCCACCTGGCCGGTACCCCCCTCAAGGCCCTCCGGACCCGCGTCGTGGAACCCGGGCCCCCGCCGGCAGGCCCCCCCCCGCCGCCGGAGCGACCCGCCCCCGGGCCGGTGCCCGGATGGGCCCGAGAGCGGGTGCGTCGGGCCACCCAGGAGGTCGGCGACCGCGAGGTCCGCCGGGCCCTGGAGCGTCTCTGGCTCCGGCACCTGGAGACGAAAGGGGTCACGGAGGTCCCAGAAGACGCTCCGCCTCCGGGGAGTACCGGCGATCCCTCCCGTGAAGAACCAGGGGAGGCCTGATCTCCAGGCCCTCCCGTCCCCCTTTGACGGCCCGGACGAGCACCCGGTGGGCCGGCTCACCGGCCCTGGGCTGCACGGGCCACAGCACCGACGGCTCCAGGCCCACCCTCCGGCACTCGCCCAGCAGGGCCGCGGCCCGGCGGGCCGGGTACACGCAGCAGAACGCCCCGCGGGCCCTCAGCTTGACCTCGGCCGCCCGGACCACGTCCGCGAGCCCGCAGGTCACCTCGTGGCACGCCGCAGCCACCTCGGGGTCGGGGCTCGTGCGGCCCTGGCCCACCGGCCGGTACGGAGGGTTCGCCACCACAAGGGGAAACCGTCCCGCCGGCAGGCTCCGGGGGTCCCGCAGGTCGGCCATCGTGAACCGGGCGCGGTCCGACAGCCCGCTCGCCCGAGCCGACCGCTTCGCCCGGTCCACCATGGCCGTGCTGAGGTCCACCCCCACCACCCCCCGGGCCCCGCCCAGGGCCAGGAGGGCGAGCCCCACCACCCCGCACCCGCACGCCAGGTCCAGGGCCTTATCTACAGGGACCTCCGAGCCGAACCGGGCCAGCAGTACGGCGTCCACGCTAAACCGGTACCCCTTCCGTGGCTGGACCAGGCGGATCGTGTTGCCCAGGGCACCGTCCAAGGTCTCGTCAGGCCCCATCGGCACCCTGTCCCGGTGGACCATGGCGTCCTCATACCAAAATTCTCGGCCCCCTGGGGTGGCGGGGCAAGGGACCTGCCTTCGGCCGGGCGCGAAGCCAGGCATGAGATTCGCCGCGCAGGCACGAGGCAGAAGAGCAGGTTTCATGACAGCTCGGTGGAACCCGACCATTTCGCGGTCCGAGCATCAGAGGCGCTGCGCGGCGAGCTAAGGGGCCGCGCCCGGCTCTCCGACAGGCCCCTTGCCCCGCCCTGGTGGAGCTCTATTTGAAGGCAACCTGGGATCAGCCCCCCGGCAGCACCTCGGCAGGATCAAACAGGAGGTGCATCACCAGCCCCGTAACCTGCTTGGGGAAGAAGTAGGTGCTCTTCTGGGGCATCCGCTCGCCGGCCAGGGCCACCTCCTTGACCTCCTCGATCCGGGTCGGGTTCATCACGAAGCCCAGCTGGACCCCGGGGTCCTCGGCCACCTGGCGCACCAGCTCGTCGGTGCCCTTTACGTACCGGAGGTTCCTCTGCTCTTCCTGGGCCTTGCGGTCAATGCCGAGAATCCGCTCGAAGATAAGGGAGTGGAGGATGGTGACGTCCAGGGTCTGCACCACCTTGGGCAGCCGGCCCCGAAGCATCCGGTGCATGACCGCGTCGTCCCTAAGCACCAGGATCCGAAACCGGGACTCGCCCTTGGCCACCAGCCCGAAGGCGTGGGCTCGGCCCCGCAGGTCCCGCAGCCGGGCCGACAGGGCCTGGGCGTCCGCCACCGGCTCCACCTCGAAGAACTCGCCCAGCTGCCGTTCCAGGGTGTCGATCCGGTCCAAGGGCACCCCGAACACGGCTCGGTGGGTGGGGAACACGGCCAGGCCGGGTGAGCTCAGGTTCGAGAAGTACATCATCACATAGTTCCACGGCTCGTTCCCCGTGTAACTGGGGTGACGCTCCCGCATGAGATCGCGATACCGGAGGGCTGTCTCGTAGCGGTGGTGTCCGTCGGCGATCACGAACACCTTATCGGCCATCCGCCGGGTTACCTCCCCCACGAGCCGGGGCTCGGTCACCCGCCACAGCCGAATCTCCACCCCCTCGTCGGTGTGGACCCGAATCAAGGGGGGAGTCCCTTTGGCCATAGCCTCGAGGTCGCGTAGAACAACCATCTGCGGGTCGTCGTACAGGCTGAAGATCGGGCTCAGGTTGGCCCTCACGGCCTCCATGAGCTGGAGTCGGTCGGCCTTGGGGCCGGCCAGGGTGCGCTCGTGGGGGAAGTACAGCCCGGAGTCGGGGTCCTCGAGCCGCACCTTGGCGTAGTACCCCCGCCGGGTGAGGGGCTCACCGAACTCACCTCGGTAGTCCTCCTCGGTGTAGTACACGCTCATCTCCCGGTCCTGGATCAGAACCTTCTTGCGGAGCCATTCGATCAGCGTGCGTCGCGCCCGGACGTAGCGGTTCTCCTCCCTGTTGTCGCCGGTCAGCACCTTCCCGAACTCCAGGCGTACCACGTTGTAAGGGCTTCGGCGGTACAGATCCTCCTGCAACTCGGGGCCGATCACGTCGTAGGGCGGGCAGATCACCCGGTCGAAATCGTCCACCACCGCGGGGTTGAACCGAACCCCTCGAAATCCCAGCACCTCGGCCATCGTCTCTCACTCCCTCGGGGAAATCATCCGAAACGCCCCCGCTCCGGGGCGGGCCCCTGCTATCACATCCCCCCGTTCCGGAGCAAGTCCGGACGCGGTTGTCGGGGTTGGAACGGCGGGTTCCGGGGTTCTCGCGTGTGCGACCAGGAGAACTTTGATAAACTTTTTTCACGCTAGGTCCGATCGGTGCAGGGACCCTTTCCCGGATGCGCGCATGGACCGTCTCGTTCCCCTGATCCTGTTGGCTCTCGTGGCCGCGTGCTCCGCGCCGGCCCCCTCCCCGGTGGATCGGTTCCGGATCGGGGGATCCGCCTCGGCGCGGGACCTGGCCGAGGCCTTGGTGGATGCGTTCCGGCTGTCCCATCCCAAGGTCGAGGTGGAGCACGCGCCTCCCACCCATTCGGGTGCGGCGGTTCGGGCGCTGAAGGCCCGGGAGATCGACGTGGCCTACCTGACCCGAGAGCCCACCGCCGACGAACGCTCCGGTCTGTTCGTGTACCCCTTCGCCCTCGATCCGTTGGTGTTCGCGGCCCACCGCACGGCCGGGGTCACCGACCTGACCACCCAACAGATCCGACGTCTCTACGACGGAACCGTCACCCGGTGGTCCCAGGTGGGTGGCGCGGACGTGCCGGTGGTGCTCCTGGACCGCCCCTCCTACACCTCTCCCCGGCGGCTCCTGAACGACACCCTACTGGCCGACCTGGACCCAGCGCCCGGGGCCACGGTGCTCGAGGGACCGGGCGACATGGACCACGCGCTGCGCCTGTATCCGGGCGCGCTGGGGTACACCTCGCTCCGGGCCGCCCTGGACCTAGAGCCGGACGTGCGGATCCTGCGGGTGGACGGCGTGTACCCCGACCCGGATGCGGTGCGCAGCGGGCGGTACCGCCTCAACCGGCCGGTGATCTTCGCGGTCCGAGCCGAACCCCTGTCCGCGGCTCGACGGTTCCTGGAGTTCCTGAACACGCCTCCCGCCCGGCGGGTGGCCGCGTCCAGGGGCACGGTCTCGGTTCGACGCAGCCTGCGGATCGGGGTGCCCCCCATGCGAAACATCGTGGCCCTCGAGGCCAAATACGGGGGGCTCGCCCGCTACCTCCAGGCCCGGCTGGGGCTCCCGGTGGATCTGGTTCACCAGTCGAGCTACACGGATCTCACCGAGGCGTTCCGCACCGGCCAGGTGAACGCGGCGTTCGCCGGGAGCTTCGCCTACCTGGTGGCCCACGCGGAGACCGGCGCCGAGGTGCTGGCCCGACCCGATTACGGCGGGGTGTCCCACTACCGGGGCGTCGTCTTCGTACGGAGCGACAGCCCGTTCCGATCCATTGAGGACCTGCGGGGGCGACGGGTGGTGCACGCCGGTCCCACGACCACGGCGGGCCAGATCTTCCCAATGTACGCCCTGAAGATGCGGGGGCTGGGCCCGCCCCAGAAGTTCTTCGGCGAGTTCATCGACGCCGGCTCCCACGAGGCGGCCCTGCGACAGCTGATCGAGGGGGAGGCCGAGGGAGCCGCAGCCAAGGACCTGGTCTGGGACGAGATGGTGGAGGAGAACCCGGCGCTCAAGGGGCGCCTGCGGGAGCTGGCCGCGTCGGCTCCGGTGCCGTCCAACGGGTTCGTGGCCGGCCCCACGGTCTCTCCCGCCCTGCGGCGGCAGATCCGTAACCTTCTGCTCTCCATGCACGAGTCTCCCCAGGGCCGCAAAGCCTTGGGGGACCTGGGCGCGGATCGGTTCCTGCCCACGACCGACGGCGACTACCAGGCCCTGTACGAGATGGTGCAGACCCTCTCCGACGAACTCTCCGGCTATTTCCAGTACCGATGAAGCGCCCCACCAGCCTCCGCCACCGGTTCCTCGTGTCGTTCGGGGCGCTCCTCACCGGCCTGGGCGGGCTGAGCCTTGTGGCCACCCTGATCTCGGCGGCCGTGTCCTACCGAAACAACCTGGCGCTGAAGCTCCACCAGGCGGCGGGCCGGTTCGAGAACCACCTGCGCCACGCCGAAGACTCGCTGTTCTTCCGAACCCGGATCCTCTCCGAGATCGCTCGGGTCGAGGCGTCGGGGGCGGACCCTCAGCCCCTACGCCAGCTCCAGGTCTACACTCTGCGCTGGCTCACCCAAGACGGGCTGGAGATCCTGGGCATGGGGAGCCGCCGGTACTGGAAGGAGCGGGGGAAGTGGGGGCCGCTGATGGAGAAGGCCTTCTCCGGGGTGCCGTCCGTGACCCTACAGTCCGATCCCCACAGGGGGGTGGCCCTGGTTGCGGCGAGCCCCCGGGAGAGCGAGCTCGGGGTTGAGGAGGTGATCGCGGTGGCCCTTCCCCTGGGCACGTCGATCCTGCAGGAGTGGGCCGCCCTCCTGGGCGCCGAGGTGGCGCTGCTCGGTCGGGACGGGACCCTGCTCGGATCGAGCTTGCCGGCGGCTGTCTCCCTGCCGGCCCAGGGGGCGGAGCAGGGTACGGTTCGAGCCGACGGGACCTCGTACGCGTACTACCGGTTCCCCCTCCGGGTGGGCTCCCGGCCAGCGGGGTGGGGCATGATCCTCCTTCCAACCGGTGACCTTCGGGCCCTGGCGGTCCGAAACGCGATGATCCAGGGCGCGATCCTCGTGCTGGGGATGATGGGCTTCTTTCTCCTCTACCGGGCGGTGGTCCGACGGGCCACCTCTGACCTGGAGAGGCTTACCGGCTGGGCCCGCGACTTCGACCCCGGAGCCCCCAGCCCTCCGCCCGCCGTGGCCAGCGGCGACGAGGTGGACGTGCTGGCGGCCTCGTTTGGAGACCTGCTGGACCGTCTGGAGGCCGCCTTGGCCCAGGTGGCGGCGGCAAACGAGGAGCTTTCCCGCGCCAATCAGAGCCTGGAGGACCGGGTTCGGGAAAAGACCCGAGAGCTCGAGGCCGAGCGGCAGCGCCTCGACACCGTGCTAAGCGGCATGCCCCACGCGGTGTTCCTGGTGGATGCCGCCGGGAGGGTGGTGTACGCCAACCAGGAGGCCCGTCGCCGGTTCGGTCCGGTGGAGGGCATGAGGTGCCAACGGATCCTTGGAACGAGCCAGCCCCTCCCCGAGGAAACCGAGACCGAGGCCCGCATCGGTGACCGGATCTACCTGCTGCAGCGGAGCCCGGCCGGCGACGGCCGGGCCGTGCTCGTGGCCCAGGATGTCACCGAACGTCGGGCCCTGGAGCGCCAGCTCCAGCACGCCCAGCGCATGGAGAGCGTGGGGCGGCTCGCGGCAGGGGTGGCCCACGACTTCAACAACATCCTCGGGGCCATGATCCCCTCCCTCGAGATGCTCAAACATCGGACCCAGGACCCCAAGGCCCTGCGGTACCTGAAGACCGTGATGAACGGTGCCGACCGAGCCGCCGACCTGGTGCGCCAACTACTCATGTTCAGCCGGGCCGGGGAGTTCCAGCCCCACGTGATCGACCTGAACCAGGCGGTGGAGCGGGCGCTCCACCTCGTGGAACCCAGCCTCGGGAAGGTGGAGCTGGACTGGCGTCCCCACCCCGGACTGGAACGGGTGCGCGCCGACCCCACACAGGTCCAGCAGGTGGTGTTCAACCTGGCCTTGAACGCCATGGACGCCATGGAGGGCCGAGGCACCCTCACCGTCGAGACGTTCCCCGATCCGAACACGGGGCAGATGGCACTGGCCGTTGAAGACACCGGCCCGGGCATCCCCGAGGATCAGGCCGAACGGGTGTTTGACCCCTTTTTCACCACCAAGGACCCGGGCAAGGGCACCGGCCTGGGGCTGGCCATCGTCTACGGTGTAGCCGAGCGTCACGGGGGCACAGTGCGCCTGATCCCCCCCCCGGCTGGGGGCGCCCGGTTCGAGGTTACCTTTCCGCCGGCGTCGTCCGACCGCCTCGACGAGCCCCCTTCCGCTCCCCGCACCTGAGCCGGGCCGAAGAGCCTGCCCAGGCCCGACCCCCTACCAAACGTTCGCTTGCCGCAAGAGATCAAAATTTTTTTCCGAATTCCAACCCTTGCGGGATAGAGCGCGGATGCTATAGTGCGTTCGTTCGTGGAATTCATCCATTGTTTGTTTTTGGGGTTCGCGTAGATGGGGGCTCTTCTCCGGCCGTTCCCGATCCTCGCTGCAGCCGGTCTGGCCCCGGGGGGCGGACGAAGGCCGCCCTTCGGGACACCGACACCGTCGCCCCGGCCCTTGACTTCCTACGGTTGTGCGGCCGGGCCCACCCCCCTCCTCCCTCGTCCCGGCGGAGCCCACCGCCCGCCCCGCGTTCGAGAGCCTGTCCTCCCGGTTGAGGGGAGGGGACGCCGTGAGACGCGTTCCGGCGGCGGGCTGGCGGGTGCTTGGGGTCCGGGGCAATGGCGGCACAATGGCAATACCGGCTCTTCCTTCCAAGACCCTACCGAAGCAGGCCTGGTGGCGCTGTGATCCGAGCCCAAAGGAGGTGCCTCATGAGGATGAGACAGCAACCCGTTTCCAGCCGCAGGCGGTTTCTGGCAGGCGTCCTCGCCGGCCTGGGGGCGGCGGGCATGGCCCGGCGGGTCCGGGCCCAGGGGCGGGCTCCCCAGGAGGGAGGCGAGACCCTGTTCCGCCGAACCCGTCACGTGGAGGCTTATTACCGGACCCTGGAGGACTGAGGGAGGTGGCGCCATGAAAATCCGATCGCGCAGCAAGGGGCCGAGCCCGAGAGGGCCGGACCGCGCCCGAACCGACCGCAGGGGCTTCTTGAAGGCCGCGGCCACGGCCCTGGGGGCCGGCGCGGTGGCCGGCACCCCGGCCGGGTTTGTCCGCCGGGCCCGGGCGGGTGAGAAGAACCCCTTCCCGGATGCCAAGCAGGTCAAGACCGTGTGCACCCACTGCTCCGTCGGCTGCGGGGTGATCGCCGAGGTGCAGAACGGGGTGTGGGTCCGCCAGGAGATGGATCTCACCCATCCCATCAGCCGGGGAGGGCTGTGCTGCAAGGGTGCGAGCCTCCGGGACTTCGCCATGAGCGAGAAACGCCTCCGGTTCCCCCTGAAGCTCGTGGACGGCAGGTGGCAGAAGATCTCGTGGGAGAAGGCCCTGGACGAGATCGCGGACCGGCTCCTCAAGATCCGAAAGGAGAGCGGCCCGGACAGCGTGTTCTGGATGGGCTCGGCCAAAATGTCCAACGAGCAGTGCTACCTGTTCCGGAAGATGGCCGCCATGTGGGGGACGAATAACGTGGATCACCAGGCCCGGGTTTGACACAGCACCACCGTCGCCGGTCTGGCGAACACGTGGGGCTACGGGGCCATGACGAACCACCTGAACGACATCCGCAACGCCCGCGCCATCATCATGTTCGGGTCCAACGCGGCCGAGGCCCATCCCGTGGCCATGCAGCACATCCTGGCCGCCAAGGAGAAGAACGCGGCCCCCCTGATCGTGGTGGACCCGCGGTTCACCCGCACCGCGGCCAAGGCGGACGTGTACGTGCGGCTGCGCTCCGGCACCGACGTGGCCCTGGTGATGGGCTTGGTGCGCGAGATCGTGAGGAACGGCTGGCACGACCGGGACTTCATCGACAAGCGCACCTTCGGGTTCGAAGAGGTCATGAAGGTGGCGGACCACTACACCCCGGAGGAGGTGCAGCGCATCACCGGCGTGGAGCCGGCGCTCCTGAAGCGGGTGGCCCGCCTTCTGGCCGACAACCGCCCCGGCACCCTGATCTGGTGCATGGGCGGCACCCAGCACTCCCACGGCAACAACATCACCCGCAGCTACTGCATTCTCCAGCTCGTGCTGGGAAACATGGGGAAGGCCGGGGGCGGGGCCAACGTGATCCGGGGCCACGACAACGTGCAGGGGGCCACGGACATGTGCATCCTGTCCAACAGCCTGCCCGGGTACTACGGCCTGTCGGACGGGGCCTTCAAGCACTGGGCCCAGGTGTGGAAGGTGGACTTCGAGTGGCTCAAGGGCCGCTTCGACCTGGCCTACGACAAGAAGCAGCACAACAAGAAGGGCTTCACCATGGCCCGCTGGTACGAAGGCGTGCTCCAGCCCAAGGAGAAGATCGACCAGCGCGACAACATCCGGGCCTTGTTCTACTGGGGCATCGCCATGGAGAGCCAGAGCCAGATGCACCGGGTCAAGAAGGCCCTGGAGAAGCTCGAGCTCCTGGTGCTGGTGGATCCTTTTGTGCCCAGCGCCGCGGTTGTGCCCGACCGGAAGAACGGCACGTACCTGTTGCCGGCTTCCACCCAGTTCGAGAACGAGGGGTCGGTCACGGCCACGGCCCGCCAGCTCCAGTGGCGTTACCCGGTGCTGGAGCCCCAGTACGACTCCCGACCGGACCACTGGATCATGTTCGAGCTCACCAAGCGCCTGGGGTTCGGCCAGGAGTTCGCCAAGAACATCAAGAAGTGGCCGGACGACTGCCTGGAGGAGTGGCGTAGTGGGCTCCAGACCATCGGGTACACCGGCCAAACCGTGGAGCGTTTGAAGCGTCAGCGGGACAACGCCCACACCTTTGACCTGGTCACCCTCCGGGCCAACGGCGGCCCCTGCGACGGGGAGTATTACGGGCTGCCGTGGCCGTGCTGGACCACCGATCACCCGGGCACCCCGATCCTGTACGACATGTCCAAGCCGGTGATGGAGGGAGGGCTTCCTTTCCGAGCCCGGTTCGGCACGGAGTATAAGGGCCGGCCCCTGTTGGCCGCCAAGGGGGTTACCATGCCCGGAAGCCGGGCAGATGGCGGCTACCCCGAGTTCAAGGGGGTGGTCAAGGGGACCAACTGGAAGACAGACCTCTCGGACAAGACTTTCCGGGCGGCGCTGTCCAAGGGCATGGCCCCCTTCGGCAATGCCCGGGCCCGCATGTACGTGTGGACCTTCCCGGACCCGGTTCCGATCCACCGGGAGCCGATCCAGACACCCCGCCCCGACCTTCTGGCGGACTACCCCACGTACCCGGACAAGAAGCTCCAGTACCGGGTGGACACCGCCTTTGCGAGCGCCCAGAAGGCCGACACGAGCAAGAGCTACCCCCTCATCCTCACCACCGGGCGCATCGTGCAGCACATGGGTGGCGGCGCCGAGACCCGGGCCAACCGGTGGCTGTCGGAGCTCGCCCCCGAGATGTATGCCGAGGTTAACCCCCGCACGGCCAACGACTACGGCCTCATGGATGGCGACTGGATCTGGGTCGAAAGCCCCCAGAAGGGCCGCATCAAGGTCAAGGTGAAGGTCACCCTGCGGGTCGACCCTTACACGATCTTCCTACCCTACCATTTCGGCGGGGTGTTCGAGGGGGTGAGCCGGATCGACCGGTTCCCCGAGGGCACAGCGCCGTACGTGGTGGGAGAGTCGGGCAACGTGGTCACCAACTACGGCTACGACGTCGTGACCCAAATGCAGGAGACCAAGACCGGCCTGTGCCAGATCCGGAAGGCTTAGGAGGTGCCCCATGGCGAGGCTCAAGTTCCTGTGTGATGCCAACCGGTGCATCGCCTGCGATGGGTGCACCGTGATGTGCAAGAACACCAACGATGTGCCCCGGGGCACGTTTCGTCGCCGGGTGGTCACGATCAACGAAGGCCAGGACGGCGAGGCCAGCATCTCGGTGGCCTGCATGCACTGCTCCAACCCGCCGTGCGCGGCCGTGTGCCCGGTGGAGGCGTTCTACCAGCGCGACGACGGACTGGTGCTCCACTCCAAGGACAAGTGCATCGGGTGCGGTTACTGCCTGTTCGCCTGCCCCTTCGGGGCGCCCGGGTTTCCCACCGGCACACCGTTCGGCGTCAAAGGTGCGATGGACAAGTGTACGTACTGCGCCGGCGGCCCGGAGGAGGACCTCTCCGAGGCGGAGCGGCGCAAGTACGGGGCCAACCGGATCGCCGAGGGTAAGCTGCCGGCCTGCGCCACGGCCTGCGCCACCAAGGCCCTGCTGGCCGGGGAGGCGGACGAGATCGCCCGGATCTACCGCAGGCGCGCCATGGAGCGGGGAAGCGAGGCGAACGCCTGGGGCTGGAAACGGGCCTACGGCAAGAGCCTGTAGGGCCGCCGATGCGGGCCAAGCGGACCGGCCTCGTGTTGGGCCTGATCCTGGCCGCGGTCGGCGCGGCCGGGGCCGGGCCGCCGGACCTGGCGGAGGGGCGCTACCCCTATCTCGCGCCGAGCGGGGGGGCCACCCCTCTGGTGGCCCGGTGGTCGGGGCTGGCCCAGGCCATGCCCGATTGGAAGGACAGAGCCAAGGCGGCCCACTACCGGTTCCCGGCCGACAAGCCAGGTCGCCGGTGTGATCAGCCAAAGTGCCACCCGGGGTTTCGGGACGCCTACGTCCAGCGGCTCCTGGCCCTTCCCGAGGGGCCCTCCCGCCAAAACGCCCGACAGCAGAGGCTGGGGCTCGCCCGGTGCGGCGACTGCCACACCTGGGACCGGATTCGGGAGAGGACCGCGGCCTGTCGGCTCCATTTCGACCAGCCCGATCGGGTCGAGTGCACCGCCTGTCACCTGGAGGGGCCCAAGGTGCTGGAGCCCCGTGGCGACAAGAAGACCGTGTCGGTGCGGGCCGCCGCCCCTTTGGCCTCCTGGCCCACCCATCTCCTCACCCGGGACGAGAAGGCAATCCCCTGCGACCAGACGTGTCACGTGCCCCAAAACCCCTTCGGGGTGGAGCAGGTGTGCAACGACTGCCACGGAGAGGGCAAGCTCCAGGTGGCCCGCTTGGCCGCCCCAGGGGTGCTGGTGCACGCCACCGACCCGAAGAGCCCGTGGCCCCGCCTTACCCACCGGTTCTTCCTGTGGCTCACGACCGGGGTGAGCGGGGCCCTTCTGGCCTACATCCTCCTCGACGTGGTGCGTTCCCGGAAGGAGATGAGGGGATGAACAGCCGGGAAGTCCAACGGTTCCCCCCAGGGTTCGTGTGGCAGCACGGGCTGCTCATCGTCACTTTCACCCTGCTCGCGGTGACCGGTATGCCCCTCAAGTGGCACTGGTGGGGCGTGATCCGGGTCATGGGCGGGTACGAGGTGGTCCGATGGGTCCACCGGTTCCTGGGAGCCGTCATGCTGGCTCAGGGGGTGGTCCACGTGCTCCACGCTGCTACCCGCCAGGTGCGAGCGGGCCACCCCGGGGGGCTCTGGCCAAGCCTCCGGGACGTGCGCGATCTCCTCCACGACGTTCGGTTCCTGCTGGGCCGGGAGCCCGAGCGGGCCCGGTACCCCCGGTACTCGTACATCAACAAGTTCGACTACTGGGGTGCGTTCTGGGGGGTGGCGATCATGGCCGGGTCGGGTCTGGTTCTGTGGTTCCCCCGGTCCTTCTCGGACACCGTGATCCAGATGAGCCACATCGCCCACACCGACGAGGCCCTGCTGGCGGTGATCGCCATCTTCATCTGGCACCTGTACCACGTGCACACCTCCCACGGGCGGCCCAGGCTCAACCGGGTGTGGCTCACCGGGCGAATCCCGTTGGAGGACCTCAGGCGCGAGCACCCCGAGGAGTACGAGCAGATCGTCCGAAACAGCCACCTCGGGGAGCCTGGCTGAACCATGCCAGCGTTCGTCCCCTGCGGGCCGAGGCCCCCCCAGACCGGCGACCGTAGACCGATGACCGACGACCGAGGCTGCGTGGAAGCCTGGGTGTGCTCCTGCAACGGGCGGATCCCCCTGCCACGGAATCTGGGAGGGGGAGTTCGCCTGCGCACGTTCCGGACCCTATGCCTCCAGGCCCCGATACCGGCCCCCGAAGGGCCGGTGTTTCTCGGCTGCTCCCGGGGCACCGGCTCTCTCGTCGCCCGGTGGGAAGACCAAGGCAAGCCCCCGGGGTCGGTGGTGGCGTGGGACCTGGAAGGGCTCGTCGGCGCGGCTGCTCCTGCCCGATCGGTGGCTGCGGCCGCAGGGGCTGGCGCAGCCCTGGCCGCCGCGGGCCGATCCCCGGCCCGGGTGGAGCTGCCCCCGACCCCCCGGGTGGCGGTCATGGGTCCGGGCAGCGGGGCCCTGGCCCGGGCCTTGGCCCCCCACGCAGCGGTGGTGTGGATCGATCCGGAGTCCACCCCCGGCCCTCCCCTGCGCGGATACCCGGCACGGGCCCGGGGGGTGGAAGGGCGGCTCGGGGCCTTCCGGGTGGTCCCACACCGGGGACCGCCCGTGGATCCGTGGACCTGCGTGGGATGTAACCAGTGCGCCCGCGCGTGCCCCACCGAGGCCCTGGAGCCGGGGCTCCGGTTCCACGGAGACCGGTGCGACGGGTGCGGCCGATGCGAGGAGGCCTGCGCGTCGGTCGGGGCCCTGGACCTGGGGTCTGCGCCCGGGATCCCGGCCGATCAGGTGGTGTGGGTGGGCGGCTCCGGCGCCCCTCGGCCGGGACTACACCTGCCCCCGGCTCCCTCGTCGGCGGCGGGAGCCCTGGCGGAGGTGCTCGGGCTCGTCCGGGGGGCCGAGGCCTGGGATCCGGTGGTGGACACGGATCGGCCGTGCGCCCACGGGGCCTCCGGGTTCCGGGGCTGCGACCGGTGTCTGACGGCCTGTCCGACCGGGGCCCTGCAGGAGGGGGGCCCTCGAGTCCGGCGGGACCCTTTGGTCTGCTCCGGGTGCGGGGCGTGCGTGGCCGTCTGCCCCACGGGCTCGCTGGACTCGCGGCCCCACGACCGGGAGGCCCTTGCCCGGGCACTGGAGGGCCTGGGCCGGGCGGGTGTCCCCGCCACCCTCCGGTGCCCCGGGGCCTCCGGCCCGGGACGGGACGGTGGTGTGGAGATTCCTCTGGAGCATCTGTGTGGAGTCGACCCTTGGGCCCTGGCCGGTGCTGTGCTCGCCGGCGCCCCCTGGGTGGCGGTGGAGCCGTGCCCCACCTGCGAACCGGGGGTGGGGAAGTTGGTGGATCTGGCCCGGCGGGTGCTGGACCCGCGGGATCGCGCCCACCGGGTCCTGGCCCCGGATGTCCCTCTTTGTTTGGGCACCTCCCCGGCTGCCTCGGTCCTGCCCCCCCCGGCGCCCGCGCCGGAGGAGCCGCTGGACCGCAGAACCCGGGTCCTGGGCGCGGTCCTGCCCGTTGCAGGTACTGCTTCCCCTTTGGAGGGCCCGTTCGGCCGCCCGACGGTCGGGGCCGGCTGCACCGGGTGCGGGGCCTGCGCCGGTGTGTGCCCTGCGGGGGCCCTAATCGCCGACCCAGATGCTCCGGTCGTCCGGGTCCGGGAGGTCCGGTGCGTGGGGTGCGGGCTGTGTGCGCGGGCCTGTCCCGAAGGGGTGGTGGAGGTTGAGCCTCACCTGGTATGGGAGCCCTCGGCCTTGCAGCTCCGCGTGTTCGCCCGGGCCGAGGCCCACGCATGTCCGGCATGCGGGAGGGTGTTCGCCACCCGCCAGGCGCTGGATGCCGTCCGCGGCCGTTTGGAAGGCCGGGTGCCGTTCGACCCCGACGTCCTGGACCTGTGCCCGGACTGCCGCGTGGTCCGGGCCGTGGAACCGATCCGGTGAGTGCGGACGGAGAACATAGGGAAATGGTGGGCCAGCCGGGGTTCGGTGAGTTCGCCCGTTGGCTTCTCACCCCGCCGTCCCCGGGGGAGCTAGAGGCCCTGGCTCGCCAAGGGGAGAACGGGGGCGAGGGATTGGGGGGGTACGCGCGGGAACGGGGCCCCGAACGGGGTGCCCGGGACGCGGGTGAGGCCCTGTGGCAGCTCTTGGAAACCCCCTTCGAGCCCCGGCTCGTCCCCTATGCGAGCGTCTACCGGGACGGGGCGAGGTTCGGCCCTTCGCTCGTAGCGTTCCGGGGGTTCCTCAGGCGCTGGGACCTGGTCCCGGAGCGGGGCCGGTTCCGGGACCTGGAGGACCACGCCGGCTTCCAGTTGGACTGCCTGGCATACCTTGGAAGCCGGCCCGAGGGCCACCAGGCCTACCGGGAATGCCTGGAAGAACATGTGCTCCCCTGGCTGCCCCGGTTCCTGAACGACCTGGGCCGGGAGGACAAAAAGCTCCCCTACGGCGGGTTTTACGGCCGCTTGGCCCGGCTCGCCCGAGGCCTGATCGAGGCCGAGGCCGCCCGCCTGGGGCTGGCCGTCCCATGAGCCTCGGGCCGAAGGCCCCAGACCGACGACCGTTGACCGTACACCGTCGACCGAAGTCACCGGGAGGCTGGACGCGGGGCCAGGGGTCTTCTCACCGGTACTTGCGGGGCTCGATCCCGTACTTGCGGACCTTGTACCCCACGATCCGGGGCGTGGTCTGGAGGCGCTCGGCCGCCTTGCGGATGTTGCCCCGGGTGGCCTTCAGGGCGTCCACGATCAGGTCGGTCTCGAAGTGGCGCACGGCCTCATCGAACGGCAGGTCCACCGCGCTGCGGGACTCGTCCGCGGTCTGGAGGGTGGGGGGGAGGTGGTAGGAGTGGATCGCCGGCTCCTCGCACAGCAGCACGGCCCGTTCCATGCAGTTCTCCAGCTCCCGCACGTTGCCCGGCCAGTGGTAGCGCATGAGCATGTCGATGGCCGGGGTGGTGATCCGCCGGATGTCCTTGTCGTTCTCCCGGGCGAACTTGGCCAGGAAGTGCTCGGCCAGCAGCAGGATGTCGGTGCGCCGCTCCCGCAGGGGGGGCAGGAAGATCGGAAACACGTTGAGCCGGTAGTACAGATCCTCCCGGAACCGGCCCTCGCCGATCAGGGCCTCCAGGTCCCGGTTGGTGGCGGCGATCACCCGCACGTTGACCCGGATGGTCTGCCAGCCCCCCACCCGCTCGAACTCCTTCTCCTGAAGCACCCGCAGAAGCTTGACCTGGAGGGCGGGCGACAGCTCCCCGATCTCGTCAAGGAAGATCGTCCCCCCCTCGGCAAGCTCGAACTTTCCGGGCTTCTGCTGCACGGCCCCGGTAAACGCCCCCTTCTCGTGACCGAACAGCTCTGACTCGATCAGGTTCTCGGGAATGGCCGCGCAGTTCACCTTCACGAACGGCTTCTTGGCCCGGGGGGAGTTGTAGTGGATGGCGTGGGCCACCAGCTCCTTGCCGGTGCCGCTCTCGCCCCGGATCAGCACCGTGGCGTTGGACTTGGCCACCCGGGCAATCATGGCGTAGACCTCGTGCATGGCTTTGGAGTTGCCGATGATGTTCGTAATGTTGTACTTGCGCACGAGGTCGGCCTCGAGCCGCTCCTTCTCGGCCACCAGCTTCTGCCGCTCGTCCTCGGCCAGCCGGTGTAGCTTCACGGCCTGCGCCACCATGGTGCCCAGGATGCCGAGCAGCCGCACGTCGTCGTCGAGCCCCACCCCGTCGCCCCGCACCCGGTCGGCGCTCAGGGCCCCCAGGATCTCGTCCCCCACCTTCAGAGGCACGCACACGAACGCCACGTCCTCCCGGGTCAGGTCCCGGCTCATGGTGCGGTTCAAGAACAGGGGCTCTTGGCCGGCGTTGGGCACCGCCATGGGCTCGCCGGTGGCCACCACGCGGCCGGTGATCCCTTCCCCGATCCGGTACCGGCCCCGGCTCTCCTCCTCGGGAGTGAGGCCGTAGGCCACCTCGACCCTCACCTCCTCGGCGTAAGGAGACACCACCGCCACGGTTCCGCGGGTCATGCCCAGCCGACGGGCCAGCACGAACAGGGTGCGGTACAACCGGTCGCGCAGGGGCGCGTCGCTGGCCAGGGCGGCGCTCACCTCCCCCAGCGTTTCGAGTTCTTGAAGCTTGCGTTCTAGGGCCTTTGCCGTGGTCACCGTGATCCTCCCTCGGCGAGTGCTACGGGAGTGTACTTCACAAAAACACAAAAAACAATATTGTCTCTCCTGGACCGACGTAGACACTCTTTCCCGGGGCAACACGGGAAGAGCACTCCGGCACGAATCCTGCTAAAATTGCGCGGACCGATTTTCAATCCCAACGGGGCGCGAGCCCCCAGCCCACGTAGGAGGTGTTGCAGCATGGATCCGAAAGCCGTCATGGAGTTTGCCCGGGAGAACGAGTGCGTGTTCGTGGATATCAAGTTCCTCGACTTCGTGGGGCTGTGGCAGCACTTCACGCTGCCCGTCCAGGCCTTCGACGAGTCGGCCTTCGAAGAGGGACTGGGGTTCGATGGATCGAGCATCCGGGGTTGGCAGCCGATCAACGCCTCGGACATGCTGGTGGTCCCCGATCCGAGCACGGCCCGAATCGATCCGTTCCCCCGGGATCGGACCCTCTCGCTCATCGGGAATATCGTGGACCCGGTGACGAAGGAGCCTTACAGCCGCGACCCCCGGTACATCGCCCAGAAGGCCGAAGCGTATCTGAAGAGCACCGGCATCGGCGACACGGCCTACTTCGGACCCGAGGCCGAGTTCTTCATTTTCGACGACGTGCGATTCGACCAGACCCGCAACAGCGCCTTCTACTTCGTGGACTCGGTGGAGGGCCGATGGAACACCGGCCGGGACGAGCAGCCCAACCTGGCCTACAAGCCCCGGTACAAGGAGGGGTACTTCCCGGTTCCCCCCACCGACTCATTGAACGACCTGCGCAACGAGATGGTGCTCGAGCTGCTGCGCCTTGGCATCGAGGTGGAGCTTCAGCACCACGAGGTGGCCACCGGCGGCCAGGGCGAGATCGACATCAAGTACGCTTCCTTGGTCCAGCAGGGTGACAACCTGCAGTGGTTCAAGTACGTGCTGAAGAACGTGGCCCGCCGTAACGGCAAGACCCTGACCTTCATGCCCAAGCCCCTGTTCGAGGACAACGGCACCGGCATGCACACCCACCAGTCCATCTGGAAGGACGGCCAGAACCTGTTCGCCGGCGACAAGTACGCGGGTCTGAGCCAGGTGGGGCTGTGGTACATCGGGGGGGTCCTCAAGCACGCTCGGGCCCTGTGTGCCATCTGCAACCCCTCCACCAACTCGTACCGCCGGCTGGTACCCGGGTTCGAGGCCCCGGTGAACCTGGCCTACTCCAGCCGGAACCGGTCGGCCGCGGTGCGGATCCCCATGTACTCCACCAGTCCCAAGGCCAAACGGATCGAGTTTCGCACCCCCGACCCGTCCTGCAACGGGTACCTCGCCTTCGCCGCCATGCTGATGGCCGGGCTGGACGGTATCGAGAACAAGATCGACCCGGGCGAGCCGCTGGACAAGGACATCTACGGCCTGTCGCCCGAGGAGCTGGCCCACGTGCCCACGGCTCCCAGCTCCCTGGAGGAGGCCTTGAACGCCCTGGAGGAGGACCACGAGTTCCTGCTCAAGGGCGACGTGTTCACCGAGGATGCGATCCAGATGTGGCTCGAGTACAAGCGCGAGAACGAGGTGGACCCCATCCGGATGCGGCCCACCCCCTGGGAGTTCGCCCTGTACTTCGACTGCTGATCGCCTCCGCAGTTCGATGCGGACCAAGGGCCCCTTCAGGGGGCCCTTTTTTTGTGTCTCGTGTTCCCGGGCTCGGGGGCACGGGGGGGCTGGGGTCTGCCTCCGGCCGGGCGCGAAGCCGGGCATTGGGATTCGCCACGTAGGCACGGGGCAGAAGCTCTGCTTCCAGACAACTCGGTGGAATCCAAGCCATTTCGCGGTCCGAGCGTCAGAGGCGCTGCGCGGCGAGCTAAGGGACCGCGCCCGGCGCTTCGGCAGACCCCTTGCCCAGCCGGTTCAGGGGTCCTGTAGCGTTGAACGCAACCTGGTATTAGGAGGCGCCCGGCCGGTCAGCGGACCGAAGGCCCCGGAAAAGGAACGCCCCACCGGGGCACGGGCCCGGCGGGGCGCAAAGGGTACGGCGGAACGCGAACGAGCCGTCCGCCTCGATCAGAAGTAAGCCTCCCTCGGGAGCGTACGGATGGTGCTGTAGGCCTGCAAGGTCTTCTGGGCCTGCACCAGCAGGTTCTTCACCCGACCCAGGAGCTCCTCGGAGAACGCCAGGTTGTGGATGGGATTGCCCCGCTCGAACAGCTTCAGGTTCTTCTCCGCGTTGTTCACCAGGTCCTGGGCGTCGTAGGTGTACTTGCCCTCACGCATGGCGGCCAGGATCTTGCGCTGGGTGTCCTGGAGCATGGTGCGCAGTGACTTGACCTCTTTCCGGAGCTCGTCGGCCTTCGCCTTCCACTGGTCCACCATGGCCCCGTAGGACTCGTCGCCGTCGTGGCACTCCACGCACGCGGCCTTGATGCCGTCCAGGGTGGTGGGCTCTCCCTCGACCACCTGAACGTGGCAGTCGCTGCACTCCACGGCGTCAGCCATGGGGTTCTTCTCGCCGCGCACATCGCAGCTCTTCTCGTCGCAGGCGTTCTGGCCGTTGTAGAGGTTGTGATTCTCGACATGACAGTCGCTGCACTCCACTGCGCCTTGGCCCTCGCCGTGGTGACAGTCGTTGCAGTTGCTGAGCCGGGTCTGGCCGTGATTCTCCCGTGGCGAGTGGCACTCCAAGCAGTCGAGCCCCTCGTCCTTCACATGGATGTCGTGGGGGAACGAGACGTTGCCGAACGGCACCGGTTTGGTCTCGATGCACTCCACGCACGAGTGGCACAGCTGGGTGCACCCCGTGGGGGGAGAGACCGGTTGGACCACATACCCTGGCTCGGCGGCGGCCTTCGCCTTCTCGGCACGCTCCTGCACGTCGGCAAGCACCTTGAGGGCGTAGTCCATGTTGTGCAGGCCCCGTCCCCGACGCACGAACGACAGGTTTCGCTCCGCACCCTCGAGCAGGCCGGTCATCTGGGCCTTTACGTCGGCCCCCGCCTTGCGAACCTCCCCCCGTGCGTCCAGCAGGGCCTTCTCCGCCTTGTCCATCTCGCCGATCAGGAGCTTCTTCCAGTGCTTGGCCATGTCGTCATACCCGGCGCCGTGGCAATCGACACACGACTGGATCACCGCCTCGTAGTTGAGCCGAAGGGTCGAGGTCACGCCGGTGGACGTCTTCTTCACCGCTACATGACAGCTTCCGCAGTCGGCGTGGGCCAGGTACATGGGGTTGGGGGTCTGCGGCACGCCCTCGGCCCCCTTGCCCATGTACAGGTTCCGGGTGGCCTCGTGCTGGTCGAGGGTGTGGCACTTCAGACAGTCGGTGTCGTAGTGATACCCCTTGGTCCTGGGCCGCAGGGCGGCCTGGGCCATCTTCTCCAGCGCCTTGGGAGTCTCGTCGCCAGGCCGCACGATGTGGTGCTCGATCGCCGAGTGACACCGGAGGCACTCCACCTTGTACTTGGTCACGTGGTTCCGGTGGATCTCCTCGCTGGCATACTCCCCGAACAGGATCCGGGGCTCCGAATGGCACTGCACACAGGTGTTGTCCTTGAGGTGACCGTCCCCGAACACTACGTCAAAGTGGCACTGCTGGCATGCCACACCGTGGTCCAGGTACTTCTGGTGCACGAACGGCATGTTCTCGTTGGCGTTGATGAACACCTTGGCACGCAGCTGAGCGTGGCACAGCTGGCATTCCCCCATCTCGGGGTTCTCCTCGCGGTTCATAAAGTGACACACGAAGCAGGTGCTCTCGGTCACGGTGAGGTGCTCGCCCTGAACGATCTGGGAGTGACAGGTCACGCACCGCAGCTTCTTCCCCCGCCTCAGCTCCCCCAGATGGCTCCCGTGACTGAACCGCACGCCCTTGAAGGTGAGGGTCTTCTCACCCAGGTCCGCCCGGTTGTGGCACCCCTCGCGCAGGCAGCTGGCATCGCTGATCTGGGTGTGGGGCCGGCTGGGCTCCGTGCCCGTCAGCTTCATCCACAGATGCATCTGGGCCTTCCACTTGCCCCGAAGCTCGTTGAACAGGCCCGGCTCGAAGTGGCACTCGATACACGGCACGTCCCGGTGGCTCGACTCGGCCCAGGACTCGATGTAGGGCTGCATGTTATGGCACATGGCGCAGAACTTGGGGGAAGCCGAGGCCTTGAGCATCGCGAACAGACCCACCACGGCCACCACGGCCACCACCCCGAGGAACACGAGCATCCCTTTCCAGTGCCGACGCACCCCGACGACGAGCACCCGCCCGAGGTCTCGAATAAAATCGATCATAAGAGAGAGCAGTTCCCGAATCATGGCCTCGTACCTCCCTCCTCAATGCGCAACAGACTGAAACACTCTGAAACACCTGAAACAATCAGAGCCTCGTCTCCTCAATCGGTGCTTGTCTGTACCATGAATGCTCTGCTCCGCGCAAGGGTGGCCCTTTACACCCAATCCTTACCTCAATAGTCTTGTTCATTCAATCGAATTGTATATTGAAACAGCAAAGAATCGACTCCGGCTGGGAACGGGTCCTCGTATCTGGTACGGTACGGGCACCATCAGCAGAGGAAAGGAGGAAACCGGTGCGACGAGCCGTTGCGATCCTTCTCCTGCTCCTGGCCGTTGCGGCGACGTCCGCGTGGGCGACCCGCCCAGCGTTCGTCCTGCTGTACACGGTCGACGAGCGGGGAGAGGTCCTGCCCTGCGGGTGAAAGAAAAACCCGCGAGGCGGTCTGGCCAAGCGAGCAACCTATGTGGAGTCGGTGAGGAAGCAGAGCCCTGTCCTCTTCGTGAGCGCCGGAAACTGCCTGTTCAAACGGGAGCGGATCCCGGCCCGGAAGATCCCTCAGGCCCGTGAGATCGCCCGGCTCATGGTGGACGCCTACAACGAGATGGGGCTGGCGGCAATGGGAGTGGGAGCCTACGATCTGTCGCTGGGGGTGGACTTCCTGCTGGATCTGGCCCGACGGGCGCGGTTCCCTTTCGTCTGCGCGAATCTTACGGACCCCCACGGCACCCCCTACTTCCCCGCGTACCGCATCGTGGAGGCGGGGGGCCTGCGCGTAGCCCTGGTCGGCGTGATGGACAGCCGCCTCAAGCGCGGCCACATCCCGGGGGGCCGCAAGGTGGTCGTGGCGCCTCCGCTGGAAACAGTGGCTAGGGTGATCCCTCGGGTAGCCCAGGAACGGCCCGATCTGATCGTGGTGCTGACCGACATGAGCGAGCGGCGGCGGCGGCTGCTGGCCCGAAAAGGGCTACCCGTGGATCTGGTGGTGGGCACGTCCCGCCGCAATCAACTGTCGGTGCCGTTCCATCTGAAGGGAACCCTGATCGTCGCGCTGGATCGCAGGGGCAAGACCCTGGGCCGGGTGGACGTGATTCCGAAGAAGGGCGGAGGGTACGAGCTGAGGAACAGCTTCATCCCCCTCCTCCAGAAAAGGTACCCGGATCATCCCCGGGTGGGGAAGATGGTTCGAGAGACGCTGGCCCGGATCCGGTCCCTGCAGGCCCAGGCCATTCCCGAGGTGGCGGAAGGGGGGGAAGAGGGGTGCGGCCAGGACTACGTAGGCGCCGAGACGTGCCGTCGGTGTCACGGCAGACGTTATGCCCACTGGAAACACACCCCCCATGCCCGGGCCTACGAGACGCTTCGGGCCAAAGGAAAGGAACTCGACACCGAGTGCCTGGCCTGCCACACGGTGGCGTTCGAGTGCAGCAACGGCAAACCCGACCGCCGGAGCATGGAGCAGTTTCCCGGCGTCCAGTGCGAGTCGTGCCACGGCCCCGGTTCGGCGCACGCCGCGTCCGAGGGCCGTACCCCGGTGGAGCCCGGCCTCGTGTGCGCCAAGTGCCACACCCGCGATCGGAGCGACACCGAGCGGATCGAAGATCGGGCCTCAGAAGCCTGCGCGGAGACCGACTAAGGCCGCCGGCGCGTCCGGCTCAAGCGCCCCGCTTCTCCGAGATCCACCGCCCCATCGAGGTCACCGTGTCGGGCCAGGCGGACGAGACCCGGTTCTCGACGAACTCGCGGTACAGGGCGTCGAGCACGTCCCAGATCTCCCGAATCAACCCCGCCCGCACCAGGGCGGTTCCGTGCCACCCCTCGTCGGGGTCGCCCTCCACGGATGGCACCTTTCCGGCGGCCAGGTCCAGCGTGTCGCCCTTCAGGGTGAACTCGTACTCCCGGTCGTTCACCGCCAGCCCGAGCCGCACCTCCTGGACCTTCTTCCCAACGGCCAGGGCCGCGGCCGCCTCGGCCGAGCGGGCCACCTCGCCGTTGCGGAGGATGTTCTCCTTGCTGTCGGTCTCGAGGCTTCCCAGGGTGAGGCGCTCCTCGATCCACAGCGTGGCCGTGCCCATCCCCGGCACCGGCACCTCGCCCCCGTGTTCCTCGATCCGGTACCACAGCCAGGTCAGGAACTCATGGCCCCAAAAGGCCTTCTCCTCCAGGGTGTTGAGCACGTCCATCACGATCCTCCACCCGGCGCGAACCAGGCAGGGGCCACCCGGTCCAGCACCTCGGCGCGATCCTCTCCCAGGACCTCCAGGGCCAGGGAGTAGGGGAACAGGGGCCGCAGCCGCAGTCCAAAGGTGCGCTCGAACAGGGTGCGGAACGTCTCGTTCGCCTTCTCGGCCGTGCTCCAGAACCACGCCTCCCGGCGGTCCAGGTCCCAAACCATGTCGGTCCCCTGCACCGATGGGATCACCCGCTCCAGGAGCTCCCTGCGCACGAGGGCGGCGATCTCGTCCCGCTCGGCCCGGGTCAGGTCCTCGCGGCCTGCCTTCAGCCGCCACTCGGCCTCGCGGCGGCGGCACTGGAGCTTGAAGTACTTCGAGGGGATCCGTTTGGTGTCGACCCGCAGGGTGAGGCAGATCGTGCTCCCCACGAGCCACCGGTCCAGGGGCAGCCCCGGCTCGAACCAGTCGTTCGCCCCCACCCAGCCCGCCACCTGCTCGCGCTCGTCGTCGGACGCGAAGTCCTGGAAGGCGTGGGTCTGAATCGCCTCTTCGTACCGGTCCCGGAAGTCCGGGGGCACGTCCCCCATCACCCGATAGCGCCGCATGCGAATCCCGCCTGACAACAGCCCCATCACGACTCCTTTTTCCTCGAATGCACCAGGGCCGACGCTTATACGCGCCGGCCCTTCGGGTGTCAACGCGCGAATGGAGACGCAGGCACGGGAGAGGGGCTCCGGCAGGGGATAGATCACCCCTGCACAGGCGCCCCCACGCCCGGCCGCCGGTCGGGGCCCGGTCGCTCGGTCAGGGGGAGAAGCTCTCCGAAGTGGGGGTGGCCTGCTCTTTCCGGGACTCCGCCTTTGCCCACAGCGTCCGATCCTCGGCACTGAGACGGGGGCCGTCCGCCCCCGTCTCCTCGGGGGAGTTCCACACCACGTTGACCAGGCGGACCACCCGGCCCTCCGGGGCTCCGTTCACCTCCCCGAACAGATGCCCGGCCTCCCCCTGGCGCAGGCAAAACGACCCGCCCGTTCCCGGCCGGCCGTTCCACCGAACCGCGGTCCTCGCCCAAGCCGCCTCGTCCCGCACCGTGGCCACCCACAAGCCCGGAGCCGCCCCTCCTCCCACCCCTCCCAGAAAGACTCCCGGATCGATCCGTATCCTGATCTTCGCCAGCATCCCTGCCTTCGTGCCCGCCCAGGCCGTGCCGACCAGCGCCAGCACCGAGAGCGTTCCTGCCAAGGCCACCGCTCGTGCTCGTCCCATCTCGCCCTCCAAACAGGAAGAGGTAACAGATTTCCACAAGGATACTCATCGGCACGAGCGCACCCGTACTGAAGGCCGCGCCCCCCAACCCTGACCGACGAGAGCCCGGCCGGAGGCAGGTCCTTTGCCCCGCCCTCTGAGGTGACGCGCCTATTTTGTCGTGGGGTTCATACTAATACCAACGGAACTATTGTCAGATCCCCGGCGTTCACAAGGGAACCAGCGGGTGGGGGGCTGGTGGAGAGCCGGGCGCGGCCCCTTACGTCGCCGCGCCCTCACCCGGCTTGGATCGCTTT
>JALUTY010000068.1 GCA_027021615.1 bacterium
CCGGGGGGTGGTGTTCGACACCGACCGCATCGAGATCCGGGACGCCGGCATCACCTTTGACGTGCCCCCCGAACTGGGCGGCCCGGAGTTCGGCGTGGCGAGCCCGCGGGCCGAGGTGCTCGGCGCGGCCACCGGCGCCGGGGGGTCCCGGTGGCAGATCCCCCCGGGGGGAGCGTCGGGCACCGGCGATTTCAAGATCACCCTGGACATTTTTCCGGACGGCAACATCGGCTACGACGGCGACCCGCGTGCCAGCCCCCGGGTGGAACCCGTGGGCTCCGTGGGGTTCCTGGGCATCCCCTTCACCCCTTCGGGCGAGATCCGGTTCGCCCGGTACGCGCCCACTGCCGCTGCTCGCGCCGGCGGAAGCCAGCCTCAGACCGAGGCCGCGCCCTCGTCGGCCCTGGGCCTGCGGACCGACCGCGAGGCTCGCGCGGCCGTGGCGGCCGCGGTTCCCCTGGTCACGTTCGAGGGGACCCTGCACTTTCCGTTCTTCGGCAGCCGCAGGGTGCGGATCCAGCACACGGCATCAGGCGCCCGGGTTCCGTTCCTTTCGGGCCCGGAGCAAAGCTGCGCGGATCTGCTGAAGGAAAACGGCGTCGACGAGATCCCCTGGGGCTTTCCGGAGTTACAACAGGCGGCGGACGATCTGGTGAAGCGGATCGGGGAGAGGCCCGAAGATGCCTCGCGCAACACCATCTGCGGCGACTCCCGCGGGTACGTGGTGGGCCGGGTCAACCTGCGGTACGTGAACGCCTTCGGCAGGGACGCGGTGGCCGAGAGCATCGCCTCCACGGCTTCGGGCGTGTGGTTCCCGGACGAAGAAGGCGAGTCGGTACAGGCCGAGGAGTTCAAGGGCTTCCTTGGCCAGGGGGAGTTCTCGGTGCTGGGGGTGCTCAAACTGGTGGGTGTTGCGGATGTGGTGCGCACCGACGACGGCACCCTGGTGGAGCGGGTGTCCCTGGGCGCGGGGGTGCACACCTTCCGCGCGCTCCTGGCCGGCATGAACATCGGCCGCACCGGGGCCAAGCTGGGAACCGCCTCCGCCGAGGTGCTGCTGGACATGCCAGAGGAGGCCGAGTCCTTCGGTCGGTTCGTGGGGGACACCGTGGCGTTCAGCACGACCCTCGCCCTGGCGTTGACGGCCGACGTGTGCGCCGAGGCCGGTGCGGCAGCGACCGGCGCCACAGGAGGCGCCGCCGCTGGGCTCGCGGCCGCGTGCGCGCCCCTGATGGAGGAGTTCAACCGGATGCTCGTGACCGACGGCGCCAACCTTCTGGTGAGCGCCGCGGAGGTGATCGAGATCCTCCTTGCCAAACTGGCCGAAGAGGCAGGCCTGGACATCGAGATCGAGCTTCCGGACGACGCCGAGAAGTGGAAGGAATTCGGGCCCGACATGATCAAGGATCTGGTGCGGGACGTAGGCAACCTGGTCAACCTGGAGAAGATTCCCCCCGAGGAACTGGCGCTCGCCGTGGTCCGCACCCTGGACAACCTGCTCACCGGCATCCTCCTGAGCCTGGACGACGAGAGCGATCCGGCCCGGACCGTGACCCTGGGCGTCCACCTGCCGGTGCTGCCGGCCCGGAAGTTCTTGGAGCAGGGCGGGCTCGATGCGGAGGACGTGTGGAGAACCCTGAGGGAGGCGGCCGAGTTCGCGCGGAGTCTTGCCGAGATGGAGCCGGTGAAGAGCGAGCAGCCCCTGCTTCCCCTCATGGTCCGGCTGGCGGAGCTGATGCTGGACGTAATCGAGGATCTCCGGAACCCCCGACCGGGTGCTCCGCCCCAGGTCGACCTGAACCAGGTGCTCGAGGTGATCGCATCGATCCCGGACGCGGCGTGCGCCCTGGCCGATCAGAACCCCGACGCAGCC
>JALUTY010000069.1 GCA_027021615.1 bacterium
CCCCACGCCGGCGTGGTCACGGCCGACGATGAGGTGCGAGCAGCCGTAGTTCTGGCGGAACAGGGCGTGCAGCAGCGCCTCCCGGGGGCCGGCGTAGCGCATGTCCAGGGGATAGCCGGCCTGGATCACGGTGTTGTCGGCGAAGTACTTGTCGATCAGCACCTTGATCGCCTGGCTGCGCACGCTGGCCGGGATGTCGCCGGGCTTCAATTTGCCCAGCAGGGAGTGCACCAGCACCCCGTCCAGGATCTCGATGGCGATCTTGGCCAGGTACTCGTGGGAGCGGTGCATGGGATTGCGGGTCTGGAAGGCGGCGATGGTCTTCCAGCCGCGGCGCTCGAACTCGGCCCGGGTCTGGGCCGGGGTCATGAACTGGTCGCCGTATTCCTCGGGGAAGCCGCCCTGGGACAGGACCTTGACCGGACCCGCCAGGTTCACCTCCCCCTGGGCCATGACCATCTTGACGCCCGGGTGCTCCAGGTCGGTGGTCTTGTAGACCTGCATGCACTCATGGGCCTTGTCGATGGTGTACTTCTCGGTCACCGTCATGGTGGCCAGGATCTCGTCCCGCTCCGGATCGTAGAGGGCGACGTCCTGGCCCTCGGCCAGGCCGTCGGCGGTGGCCTGATCGGTGGACAGGGTGATGGGGATCGGCCAGAACAGGCCGTTGGCCATCTTCATCCCGTCGCAGACCCCCTCCCAGTCGGCCCGGGTCATGAAGCCCTCCAGGGGGGTGAAGCCCCCGATCCCCATCATGATGAGGTCCCCCGCCTCGCGGGAGGACAGGTTCACCTTGGGCAGGGTCTGGGCGCGGGCCTTCTCGGCGGCGAGGGCCTCGCCCTCGAGCAGCAGCGGCTTGAGATCGCCGCCTCCATGGGGTCTGACGAGCTGGGTCATAGAGCCGTTTCTCCCGACTGGCTGGGGTGGGTTCTATAATGTGGGGGAAAGGAACTCTATAGGGTTGGCTGGCGCAACTCTAATTAGTATTACAAGGTGCCTGATAAGCCCCTTTTATTGAATTCCGGGGTTATCCATCCTGATATAAAGGTTATTGCTGCGGGCGCCCCCGAGAGACATGCAACACATTGATTTAACGAATATACATCCTCACTCCAAGGGGGCCGGTCCGTGCCGGGGCCCGGGCCCGGCGGCGGCGCATCGGTGACCATCAAAGTCAGGTATTTTGCGCGCCTCCGGGAGGACCTGGGGCGGGAGGCGGACGAGGTGGAGGCCGCCGGGGCGGACACGGTGGCCGACGTCTGGCGGCGGGCCACCGGCCGGCCGGCCCCGCCCCCCAACACCCTGGCGGCGGTCAACCTGGAGTACCGCCCCCTGGAGGCGCAGGTGCGGGACGGGGACGAGGTGGCCTTCTTCCCCCCCGTGACCGGGGGCTGACGGGGTGTCGAAAACACCCTGGTAGGGGCCTGTCCGAATACCCGGACCGAGCCCTGGGCGTTCGCAGGGATGAACCGCCAAGACGCCAAGGCCGCCAAGGGCCCGTCCGGGCGGTCGCCACCCCGGGGATAGACGGGGTGAGGTTGCGGAACCTCGGAATTCGTCCGGGGTTCCCCCTGAAGGCCTCATTCCAGGCCTTGGCGGTCTTTGCGCCTTGGCGGTGGGAACACCGCCCGGCAGAGCCAGGAGTCTGTCCGGGAAATGCCCTCCCTGGCATTTCTCAGACTCGGCCCCCACAGGTCTGCGGGGAAGCCCGTCCGAATACCTGGACGGAGTCCTGGTATTCGCAGGGATGAACCGCCAAGACGCCAAGGCCGCCAAGGGCCCGTCCGGGCGGTCGCCACCCCGGGGATAGACGGGGCGAGGTTGCGGAACCTCGGAA
>JALUTY010000070.1 GCA_027021615.1 bacterium
CCGTAGCCTGTCCCACAGAGGACCGCGTAGTCGGCCAGCAGGTTCAACCGCCGTAGCCACCGCCCACCGATCTTCCCGGCCCGGAAGACGCGGTACTCCACCACTCCCACGAACCCCACCACCTGTCGGCCGTCCTCCAGGTCCACGACCTCCGTGTGCAGTTCGTGATGGGTGATGCCCACGTGGGCGGCCACCACGTCCAGCAGGACCACGTTGATGCGCAGCGCCTCGGGCGCGAAGGCATTCCACCGGTCCAGCCAGGAGCGGTAGACGAGGAGGGGATCGGGCAGAGGGACGTGCATCCCTCGGGAGCGGAGGCTGGTGGGGGAGAGGAAGCGAAGCCGAATGTGGGTCTCCGGACGGGCTGCGGCGACCAGGTCGGCGTAGGTCCGATGGGTGACCCGGAGTCCGCCGGTGGGCGGGGGCAGCAGTGGCTCCGGCCCCTTAAGGGTGGGAGCGGGGACGAGGTCCCGGGCCAGGGCCGGCCAGAGGGCATCGTCCAGAAGGGTGAGGCGGAGAGTGGGCCGGCCACTCCGCCAGGAGGGCAGGGAGAGGGCGAAGGGGGGAGGGCCGTTCCCGGCGCGGGCCTGGTCCGCGAGAGCGAGGCGGTCCAAGGCCGGCCATCGGCGGGCTAGAGGGCGTAGCCCACAGCCAGGCCGGGAGGGAAAGGGCCGCGCTTCGTCGGGATGGAGGGCAAGGGTCAAAACGTAGGGCATGGCTTACACTGCAACCTCGAAGAGGCGTCCATCCCCCGTCCGCAGGAAGCAGACGGGCAACGCCCACTGGGGCAGCCGGGGCCAGTTCTTTGCCATCGCGATTCGTGCTTCAGTGACGCAGGCATCCACCGGCCGCCCCAGGGCCAGCTGGAAGAAGAAGACGTGGGCGAAGCGGACGGCCGGGTGGTACCATCGGGTGCCGGTCAGGATGGCCGACTGCATAGCCACGACGGCGGGCACCCCCGCTTCGACCAAGGCCTCGGCGACGCTGAGGCGGCCGGGGGTCGGCGCGTTGGCCCCGTGGCAGGTGTTGAGAACTACCAGTCTTACCCCCTGTCCCACCAACAGAGAGGCCACTTCGTCGGCCGAGTGGACGTCGGCGTTGCCGCCTGGGTCCTCGAAGACCAGGCCGCCGGGCTTGCCGTGGCCGGTGAAGTAGAGAACGTGAGGGCGCACCTTGGCGAGCGCCGCTTCCAACTCCCCGAAGGTGCGGGGAGGGTCGTCCAGCCCTTCGACGGCCAGCCGGAGGGCCAGGGGTTGCACGCCGTAGTACAACTGGCGGAGCTCCTCGCGCTCCGGTTCCGAGATGTCACGCGGGCCTTGGGGCGAGGCCGCCGCGATCAGCACCCGCAGGCACCCCTCCACCGGAACCACGCCGGCCGGCCTCTCCGTCTCCAGGTGGCGCACGATGGAGATCTCCCGTTGCAAACCCAGGAATCGCTCTCCGTCGTGCAGCAGTTCCCAGGGGAGCTGTTGCAGCGGGAGGTCGCCCAGGCGGGCCTGGGGATCCAAGCGTAACCGCAGCCGCAGGCGGCGGCCCAAGGATTCAGCCCGCCCTTGAGCCCGGTAGAAGGCCCTCAGCAGGCTGCCGGAGAAGAGGCCGTTGAAGAGCTTCCGCCCCAGGTCCTCCAGCTTCAATGCTGCCTCAACGTCAGGGGATATTCCTCCTATAGCTTTGATGGACGCTTCTACGTCGGCGGGGTCGAAGAGGGGGACAAAGGTGCTGTGAAGGTCACCTACCCCCTCACCGTGGGCGAGCACGGGGAAGTCTTCCTCGGGCGAAGGGCGAGGCCCGATGCGCACCGTCAGTTCCTCGTATTGGGGAGGTG
>JALUTY010000071.1 GCA_027021615.1 bacterium
GGTGGGCGCGGTGCTCGTCGAACAGGACGAGGAGTGGGCGGTGTCTCGCCGGTACATGAGCCTGGCGTCGATGGACGAAGTGCTGAAACGGACCAACCCACTCCCAACGAACCCTGAGCTGCCGGTGGCTGCCTGATCTACCAACCGAGGATGACGCGGTCGGTTTCTTACACCACCTTGACGGACGTGACCCACATCCGGTAGAGCACGATCACCACGGCGAACGACAGCACCGCGCCCACGCCCGCGGCCTCGCTCGGGGTGGCCCATCCGCCGTACAGGGACCCCATGATCCCCACGATGATGAAGACGAACGGGAGCACCCGGGGCAGGTACTCCATCTTCTGCCGCAGGGTGTAGTGCTCCTCCACCGCTCCGGCAGGCTCCGGCGCCGGCGGCGCCTGCCGGCGGCGCCGGCGGCCCCTGGGCCCGAGGATGAACCGGAAGTAGAAGGCCACCCACACGCAGCTCAGCAGGATCTCCAGGAGCCCCGGGATGATCCCGGCGATGAAGCACTTGCCGATGGACGTCTCGGTGGCCACCCCGTACAGGATCATGGTGATGCTCGGGGGGATGAGGATCCCGAAGGTTCCGGCATGGGCGATGAGCCCGCAGGCCAGGCTGCCCGGGTACCCACGGCGGCGCATCTCCGGGATGCCGATGCCGCCGATGGCCGCGGCCGTGGCCGGGCTGGACCCGCACAGGGCCGCGAACACGCCGGAGGCCAGCATGGTGCTGATCCCGAGCCCGCCCGGCAGCCGGTACAGCCAGCGGTGCAGGGCCTCGTACAGGTCCCGACTCGCTCGGGACGCCGCGATCGGCGCGCTCAGGAGGATGAACAGGGGGATCGCCAGCAGGGCGAAGCTGTCCATGCTCCCGTAGAACACGTGGGGAAGCATGCCCAGCAGGTGCGGGGCGAAGATCAGGACGTAGACCACCGAGACCAGGGCCAGCCCCGCCCAGATGGGGATCCCGGACAGGAGGATGAGCAGGGCGCTCACGAACATGAGGACGCTGAGGACCCGTTCATCCATCGGCGTCCCCTCCTTCCCGCGGGCCGGCCGCGGGCGGTATCTCGATCTCCCGGAGCTCGGCCCGGACCACCTCCGTCTCGAAGGTGCCCTCCCGGAGCACCTTGATCTTGCGCACAATGGTCACCACGTACTGGAGGAACAGGAGCGTCATGCCGAAGGGCAGGAAGAAGTACGGGATCCACAGCGGGGGGCCCCAGAGGGACTCGCTGTGGTCGTTGTGGACCACCGCCTCCCACCACATGGGCCACGCATACCACGCGATCAGCCCGCACAGGGCCCATGTCAGCACGGAGGCCGCGATGATCAGGATCTCCCGGACCCGGGGGCTGAAGTGCACGATCAGGAGGTCTACGTTCAGGTGGCCCTCCCGGGTCTGGGCGTAGGCCGCCCCCACGAAGCACGCGTACATCAGCAGGAACACCGAGAGCTCGATCTGCCAGGTGGTGGACCACCCCAGCACCTTGCGCACCACTACCCCCTCGGTCACGATCAGGGCCGCGGCCAGCACGCTCACGGCCCCCAGGTAGCCGGTGAGCCGGCTCAGGCCCTCCACCGCGGCCTCGAACCGGCTCCACAGCCGCGCGGCGGTCTGCATCTGCATGGTCCGGGCTCCCTCTGACGGGGCCGCTCACGCCCGGGGGCCCCGCCTCCCGGCCGGGGCCCCCGGGTGGGCGGGCCGTGCTACTTCATGGCGTCCAGGGCCATCCGGAGGAGCTCCTTGCCCTCCGGCACCGTCTCGGCGAAGTTCTTCCACGCCGTCTTCCGGGCGAAGGCCAGCCACTCCTTGAACTCGGCCTCGGTCATGAAGTGGAGCTTCACGCCGGCCTCGGAGAACTTCTCCACCAGCACCTGCTTGGCCTTGGAGAACTGGGGCAGCACCCAGTCCTTCTCCATCTGCCGGCCCACCTCCTCGAACACCCGCTGCTGCTCCGGGGTGAGGCGGTTCCAGGTCTTCATGGACATCACCAGGGGCTCGGCCATGTACCAGATGGCGTAGTCCTGCGGCGCGTTCATGTACTTGAGCTGCTCGTACAGCCGGTACGACACGAACGACGCCGTGGAGGTGAGGCACGCGTTCAGGACCCCGGTGGACAGGGCCTGGTAGAGCTCCGAGGACGGCATGCTCGTGATGGACGCCCCCGCCTCCCGGAGCATGTACTCGAACTTCTTGCCCGCGGCCCGCATCTTGAGGCCCTTGACGTCCGACGGCACCCGGATCTGCCGCACCGTGCTCCCGATGCCGCCGTCGAGCCACGCCCACACCAGGATCTTGACCCCGTTCTCCTCCAGGATCTGGGCGAGCCGCTTGCCGATGGGCTTGTCCCGCCACGACATCGCCTGCTCCATGCTCGACACCGAGCAGGGCATCAGGGTGATGGAGAGCTGGGGAACCTTGCCCGAGGCGTAGTCCAGGGGGAACACGCTCGTGTCCAGGGCCCCCTGGCGCATGGCGTCCCACTGGGCCTTGGGCTTGTACAGGGACTTGGCCGGGTAGACCCGGATGTCCACCTGCCCCCCGAGGCGCTCGTTCACGCGCTCGGCGAACACCCGCACCATCCGGTCCCGCACGTCCCCCTCGGCGAACTGGTGCGACGCCTTCAGGCGTACCTTTGCCTGGGCCGCGCCCACGCCTCCGGCGAGCGACACCCCCGCGACGAAGGCCGCCGCCCACATCCACCGCCTTGAACCCTTTCTCCGAGCCATGTCGTCCTCCTTTCCGCCCCTCTCGGCGTGCTGTGCCCGAAACCCGTCCGCCCTCACGGGCCCCCGGCCGGCGTGTCGGCCGAGCTCTCGTACACGTGGACCAGGGCCTCGCACTGGTTGATCAGGTGCTCCCGCATCACCCGCTCGGCAGCCCCCGGGTCCCGGCGGCGGAAGGCCTCCATGAGCATGCGGTGCTCCTCCATGGAGGCCCGGAACCGGTCCGGCTGGTAGAGCTGCCGGTACCGGTGCAGGAACACCTTGTGCCTCAGGCCGCTCAGGATCCCGTCGAGGGTGCGGTTGCCGGCCGCCTTCTGGACCAGGGTGTGGTAGGTGTGGTTGACCTGGATATAGCACTCCGGGTCCCGGTCGGCGTAGCAGCGCTCGAGCTTCTCGTGGAGCCGCTCGAGGCGCTCCAGGTCCGAGGCGGACATCCGGGCGGCGGCGAGCCTGGCGCAGGTGCCCTCCAGCACGCTCATCGCCTCGAACATGTCCCGGACCTCGGCCATGGTCGGCTTGGACACGAAGGCGCCGCGGTTGGGAACCAGCTCCACCAGCCCCTCCGAGCTGAGGGTACGCAGGGCCTCCCGCAGGGGCGTGCGGCTCACCCCGAGCTCCTGGCACAGGCGCTTCTCCACGATCCGCTGGCCCGTGGTCAGCTCCCCCTTCCGGATCATCTCGCGGATCCGGTTGGCCACCGTCTCGTGGAGGGCTCGCACCGGGATTCGTCTGACGGCCATGGGCAGGTCCTTCAGAGGGGTTCCCGACCTTTGCCGGGTCTTCTTCAGAGCGGGGTGGATCCGCCGGGAGCGCGGATCGAAGGGCTGCTCGGCCTGCCGGAAATGTCACCACCGAGCCCCATCGCCATGGGCCCCGTTTGATCTGGCTCCCGACGACAATATGTATACTGTATACAATTTGATTCGGCACCGGTCAATCCATGTGTTTATTTTTTCGAACCTGGTTTTATGGTGTTGTGCTTTGGGGCTGCAGGTGGGGCTGTGGGCCGCCCAGGTCTGTGGCGGAGATCCGGTGGCACCAAAGACGGGTGCCGGGACGAGGCCCGTGGTGGTGGGCGAGCCCAGGGGTGGGTACGGGCACGAGGTGCGCCCTTTTGCTGGTCCTATTGCGTTCCGGGTCGGGTCCTCGCATGGTCGCCGCCGCGCGGCGGCCCCTCCGGGCGGCACCCGGGCAGACCGATTCTGAGCTCACGAGGGAAAGCCGTCATCCCCCACTCCGAAACTCTTCGCTCCCGATCATAGCCCCTGCTCGGAGTGTCTGCCAAACCGGCAACGGCAGCCCTCAACCTGCGGGCCTCCCCGGCCTTCCCGGTGGACATTCCGCTCCGGCCTTGGTACGAAGACGCATACGCACCACCCGGGTCCCGCCCCGCCGGGCGGACCGCATCGGGACGTGGGCCCGCCCGGCGCAGTTTCGGGAGGATCGAGATGAAAGTGCTGCGCACGCCCCGGATGGAACGGTGCATCGGGTGCCACTCCTGCTCGCTCGCGTGCGCCCGCCTCGTCCACCACCGCCTGTCGTGGCACACCGCGGGCCTTCGGATCGCCTCCTCGGGCGGGCTTTCCACCGACTTCGAGGCCCGGCCGTGCCTGGCGTGCGACCCGGCGCCCTGCGCCGACGCATGCCCCACGGGGGCGTACCGCCGACGCAGGGGAGGCGGCGTGGTCGTGAAGAAGGCGCTGTGCATCCGGTGCGGGTCGTGCGCGCAGGCGTGCCCCGTGGACGCCATCTACCTGGATGAGAGGGGCGAGCCGTTCGTGTGCATCCACTGCGGCCGGTGCGTGCCGTTCTGCCCCCACGAGTGCCTCGAGATGGTCGAGATCGGGGAGGAGAGCCCATGATCCGGGACCACTTCCGGGTGCTGGTCGTCGACCTCGAAACCGGCCGCGGATCGCTGGCCTCGGTGCCCGGCCGCGACGACGTGGCGGGCGGCAGCGGCCTGGCGGCGCTGCTGTTCCGGCGCTACGGATTCCCCGACAGGCCGTGGGACGACCCCGCCCAGCCGGTGATCTTCGCCATCGGCCCCCTGACGGGGTACTTCCCCCTGATGAGCAAGACGGTGTGCGGGTTCATGTCCCCGTACCACGGCCAGTACGCCGAGAGCCACGCGGGCGGCAGGTCCGCGCTGGCCCTGCGCTTCGCCGACCTGGACGCTCTGGTGATCGCGGGAAGGGCCCCCACCCTGAGCTGCCTCGTGGTGGGGGCGCGCTCCCTGCGGGTGAGGGACGTGGCGTTCATGAGGGGGATGGACGTCCTGGCCTCGGGCAAGCTGTTGCGGCGGATGTTTCCCGGCTCGGGGCACCGCAGCATCCTGCGCATCGGGCCCGCGGGCGAGCGGGGGGCGGCCACGGCCTGCATCAACGTGGAGACCTACCGCCACTTCGGCCGGCTGGGGTGCGGGGGAGCCCTGGGCGCGAAGAACCTCAAGGCCGTGGTGATCCTGGGGGACGGGGACTTCTCCCTGCCCGAGGGCAAGGCGTACCCGGCGCTGTTCCGGGAGGTGCACGAGCAGCTCACCGCGACCGACATGATGAGCAAGTACCACAACATCGGCACCCCCGTGAACGTGACCGTGCTCAACGAGCTCTCGGCCCTGCCCTGCCGCAACCTTCAGCGCACCCGGGAGGAGCACATCGGGGGGATCGCCGGGGAGCGGTTCGCCAGGGACACCCTGCTGCGCAACAGGGCCTGCGCCGGGTGCCCGGTGGGGTGCATCCACATCGGGTTCGTGCGCGAGATGTTCCAGCAGGAGAACCAGTGGGTGTACCGGCAGGTCGCCTACGACCACGAGCCCATCTTCGCCACCGGGTCCATGCTGGGCGTGGGCGACGCGTTCCAGGTGCTGGGCATCCTGGACGCCGTGGAAAGGGTCGGGCTGGACGTGATCTCGGCCGGGGTGGGGCTGGCGTGGGCCACCGAGGCGACGGAGAAGGGGCTGATCTCCGAGAGCGAGACGATCGTCCCGCTCCGGTTCGGTGATGCCGCCGCGTACCGCCAGGCCGTGGAGCACCTCGGGAGGGGCAGCAACGAGTTCTACCGCCTCCTGTCCGACGGCACGGCAAAGGCGGCGAAGGCTTACGGCGGCGAACGGTTCGCGTGCGTCCTGGGCCAGGAGATGGCAGGCTACGCCACGGGAGAGACCTTCTTCGTCTCCCAGGCGCTGGGGTTCCGCCACTCCCACCTGGACTCGGCGGGCTACGCCTACGACCAGAAGGACGTGGAAAAGGACGCCCGGCGGGCTGCGGACTTCCTGGTGGAGGAGGAGCGGACGCGGGTTCTGCTGACGTCGATGGTGGCGTGCCTGTTTGCGCGGGGGGTGTACACCGGGCCCGTGCTGGCCCGCTGCCTCGACTCCCTGGGTTACGGCACCCTGGCTGCACGCCTGCCGGACCTGGCCCGGGACGTCCAGGCCCTGCGCTGGAGCCTGCGGGCCGCGACGGGGTTCGATCCCGACACGGTCGAGATCCCCAAGCGGTTCACGGAGGTCCGGACCTGGCGGGGGAAGGTGGACGAGGCGTACCTGGGTGAACTGCGCAGGGAGTACACGGCCCGCATCCGGGCGCTGATGACCCGGCCCGCCTGACCCCCTCCCACCGCCCGTCCCCTGTGCGCCCGGGCTCCCGGGCCAGGAGCCGGCGCCGCGGGCCCCTGGTCCGGGGCGACGGGGACCCGGGGGGACAGGCCCACCATCTCACGGGCGTCCTCCCCCGGGATTGCGAAGGCCGCATCAACCGCCGTCGTTCCCGCCCGGGGGGGGCGGCGCCGGCGTCTTCGCAGGCCCGGCACGCGGCACTCCCTTTCGCTTGTGGCCATTTAGGGATATGTTGTGGCCACACCTCTCGCTCGGAGTGGGTCCATGCAGGCTTCCGTCCGCACCGTGAAAAATCGCTTCAGTGAGTTTCTGCGCCGCGTTCAGCGGGGGGAGGAGATCATCGTGACCTCCCACAATCGGCCGGTGGCCAAACTGGTGCCCTTGGGGCCCGAGGACGCCCAGGGGAGCCCCAGCCGGGAGGCGCTCATCGAGGAGCTCGCGGCGCTTCGGGACTCCCTCTCGGAAACCCTTGCTGGCGAACCTTTGAGCCAGACCGTCGTTGATCTCCGCAAGAAGGAGCGGTTTTGAGGCTCTACTTCGACACCAGCGCCCTGGTACCGCTGTACGTACCCGAAGCCGCTTCTTCCCAGGCGGTCCAGCGGCTCAAGGACGCCACATCTGTTTATCTCTCGTGGCTGGCCGAGGTGGAGTTTCGCTCGGCTTTGGCCCTCAAGGCGCGGACCAAAGCTTTGGAGCCAGAACCGGCGAAGCGAGTGCTTCGGACCTTCCAGCGCCACCTGGAGCAGAGGGCTTACGAGCTCCTACCGGTGGACCGGTGGGTCTTCGCCCTGGCGTCCGAATGGGTGGAGCGGTTCGAGACGCCACTTCGCTCCCTGAATGCCCTGCACCTGGCCCACAGCCACCGGGCCGAGTGTGTGCTGGTCACAATCGACGAAGCGCTTGCTCGCTCGGCCGAACACTTCGGCGTGCCGTGCGATTTCCTTGGCACGCCGTGACCAGCGCACCCGGCTCTGCACTCTTCGTCCCCGTGCCAACGCTCTCGCCCCCGGTCCGGGGCATGAGCCCTCAGGATACCGAGAAGGGCCATTAGTCAAGGATGTCCCCCCCATCTTCCCCCGGCGGCAGCAGCCGGGGGGACCGAGGAGGGGTGGGGGGGAGCGTCGTCACCCAGGCCCAGGGACCCCACGGGTCACCGGGGCGGGCCAGAGCGATGCAGATCGGATTGCAAGCGCATGCCGTTCCCGGGACTGATCCGGGTCATCCTGGACCAGATACCGAACGAGCACGTTGGTGTCGAGTCCGATCATGGCTGGGCCTTCGAGAAACGTTCCTTCACCGCCGCCGACATCCGCTCTACGGTGACGGGTCCCCTACCGGCTTTTTGAAGACACCCTTTCAGGTCGCGCACGTCGCGGGTCGCCGGCCGCAGGATCACCTTCCCATCCACCAAAACGAAATCGAGCCGGTCCCCGGAGTGGAGCCCCAGGTATTCCCGCACTTCCTTGGGAATCGTGATCTGTCCCTTGCTCGTCAGCGTGGAGGTCGGCACGGTCATCTCCTTGCCAAGGGCACGTTGTTCTCGTTCCTTGTCCAGGGTGAGGAATTGCCCCCCCGCCGTTAAACGGACTTACGGTTTGTCCACGTCAGCCATGCGCACGGTCCAAGTGCTGGGGGACACCGCTAAGGTTCCTAGCATGTTTGAACCCTTCGCCTTTTCGGCCAAGGTGCCCTCCATGTCGCGCTGCGCCCGACTGGACGTCCTCGACCTCGTACAGCATGTGATGGCCCGCGGGATCGACGGGGCGACCATCTTCCGGAACGACAAGGACCGGGGGGAGTTCCTGCTCCGAAGGGGGCAGAGAGCCGCCAAAGCACCCCTGGAGACTTGATCCGGCATGCCTCGTGGCCGCGCAGCGGATCGAACACCGACTCGACTCCCTCAAGCGTGCACGCTAGCAGTCGAGATTCGGATCGACGTGCAGCTTTATGACAGACACGCCTCTATCCCTGAACAAAAAACACGGAAGCTTCGGGAAAGGTTGTGAGCCGGGTCCAGGTGGGGCGCGATCTTTCGCGCGGCCTCTATTTTTGGAT
>JALUTY010000072.1 GCA_027021615.1 bacterium
CTCCTGGGCCGGGCGCCGAAGCCGGACCCGCCTCCAGACACCAGATCACAAGCGGAACAACCAGGTCGGTGAACAGGTGACATTTTATTTCGGTGAAAACGTGACAAACTCCGCCGGTCTTGACACCCTTGACGCAAAACGGCCGCAAGCGCCCCCAAGGGGCGTTGCGGCCGTGCGTCATGATTGCGGGTCGGTATCGGGACATCGCCACCCCCGGGTCGATTTCCCTCTATATCGGATTTTCCTTCCATACAGGCACGCGCTCTTCCGTGTCAAGCGGGGCGTGGCTGGAGCATCTTGCCGATCAGGTCGGCCGTATCTCGCGTAGGATGGCCGTCCCAAACCGCGCCAGTAGGCCATCCGGGCCCCCCTCCGGAGTTATGTTATTCTTTTTTGGACCAACAAAGATATTTATCCGCCTGGCTCCCTAATTCGGCTATGCATGCTTGGCTTTAAGGGGGAAGCGCTCCGGATTCTTGATAATTTCTTCGCTCAAATCCACGTCTAGATCGGGCCAATAAAAATGGCCAGGAGAAATTTCCTCTACATTGATAATCTTCTTTACCGGCTGATCCTTAAACCACGGAAATTCATCGTACGACATAAAATATTCCCTTCCATGGACCAGCATCCAAACTCCAAAAGAAGAAATATTCGTCACCTCAATTTCTGAAGTGTTTTTGCCACGCATTGCTAAGTTCATCGTAACGATCCTCGATAATAGATTCTATTTCCTTTAATTGCTTGCGAGTAAATCTATAGTTTTTGGCAAGCTCAATTTCTGGATCCAGCCAAAATTTTGCTTCTCCGTCGCTCGAAATTACATGAACATGCATTCGCTCTTCTTCCCTAGAAAAGAAGAAAAACCTATACCCCCGTTCTTTAAATACTGTTGGAGTCATTCACTGTTCCAGCATCAAGGCCACTTGCCGGGATAATACGCTGGGGCCTGACGAACGGCGCCCTCGCGCGAGGGGCGGATTCGTAAAAAAGATACGCGGTAAGGCCGCTGCTGGCTAGTGCCCTTGACGCAAAACGGCCGCAAGCGCCTCGCTGGGCGTTGCGGCCGTGCGGGATGATCGCGGTTCGGTATCGGGACATCGCCTCCCCCGGGTCGATTTCCCTCTATATCGGATTCTCCTTCCATACAGGCACGTGCTCTTCCGTGTCAAGCGGGGCGGGGTTGGAGCATCTTGCCGATCAGGTCGGCCGCGTCCCGGAGGTCTCCGCCGACCCGGTCCCACACATCTCTGGGCAGGTCCGCGGCAAACCCCACGACCCACACCAGGGCCGCGGGCTCTGCCCCGGTCGTCACGGCCGCGGCCACGGCCCGCACCCCTTCCAGGTACTCCCCGTCGTCCACCGCGTACCCCTGCTTCCGAGCCCCCTCCACCTCGGCCCAGAACCTTGCGGCTTCGGTGATCGTCCGGTCGGTGAACCGGGGCAAGGGCCCATCCCCCACCAGGGCGCGGGCCCGGTCCGGAGGCAGGGCGGCCAGCAGGGCCTTTCCGGTGGCCGGCGCCAGCAGGGGCAGAACCGCCCCGGGCCGGACCGACACCTGCATGCCCCGGCCGCCGGGCACGCACACCTCGATCCGCACCCCTTCCGGCCGCGGAACCCCCAACACGGAGGTCACACCCCATCGCTCGGCCAACCGTTCCAGGAACGGCCGGGCCACGGCCCCCACCTCCCAGGGTCCGTAGGCCCGGCGGGCCACCCGCAGCAGGCCCTCGCCCAGGCGGTAGAGGTTCCCCTCCCTCCGCACCCACCCCGCCTCCTCCAGGGCCGCGAGCACCCCCAGGAGGCTGCTCTTTCCCACCCCCATCTCCCGGGCCAGCCCGCTCAGGCGCATCGGGCCGCCCTCGGCCAACCGTTCCACCGCCTCCAGGGCCCGGGCCACGGCCGGGGGGCGGTACCGCGCGGGTTCTCGTGCCATGACCGCCTCCTTTGTTTATTATAGTGAACATATTACACCGGAATCGTCTTCCCGGCAAACAAAAAATATCCTCATCACCGCTTGACATATGCCGGGGGCCGAGGCATAGTCCCTAGCAGTCGTTTTCTACACTGAACGAACGGAGGGACCCCATGGCCCTGAACCGAAGGATCGCCTACGTGGACCTCTCGGCCGGCTCGGTGGAGGTTCGGGACGTTCCCCTGGAGCTCCGGCGCAAGTACCTGGGCGGCAGGGGCATGGACGCCTACCTCCTGTACAACCACGTCGAGCCGGGCACCGACCCCCTGGGCCCGGACAACGCCCTGGTGCTGAGCGCCGGGCTGCTCTCGGGCACCCCGGCCCCGGCCGGGGCCCGGTGCCAGATCAGCGCCAAGTCGCCCCTGACCGGGCTGCTGGGAAGCGCCAACATGGGGGGGTTCTTCGGCCCCGAGCTCCGGTACGCCGGGTTCGACCACATCGTGATCCAGGGCCGGGCGGAGAAGCCGGTGTACCTGTGGGTGCACAACGGCTCGGTGGAGATCCGGGACGCGGACCACCTCTGGGGCGGCGACGCGGTCCAGACCCAGACCCGGCTGCGCGAGGAGCTCGCCGATCCCGACGTGAAGGTGGCCTGCATCGGCGTGGCCGGGGAGAACCGGGTCCGGTTCGCCTGCGTGCGCACGGGCATCAAGAACGCGGCCGGCCGCACCGGCATGGGGGCCGTCATGGGGTCCAAGAACCTGAAGGCGGTGGCGGTGCGGGGCACCCTTCCGATCCGGCTGGCCGACCCCGAGGGTGCGCTCGGGTACCTGGAGGAGCTGGTGGACTACATCCAGTCCTCCAAGTATGCCGAGATCATGGGAAAGTGGGGCACCCTGTTCATCTTCGACGTCACCAACTCCACCGGCCTGATCCGCACCCGCAACTTCCAGTCGAACCAGATGCCCCACTCCGAGGACCTGGAGTGCGAGGCCATGGACCGCTACACCATGGGCATGGCCGCCTGCTTCGGCTGCACCATGCACTGCCGCCACAAGTACGTGCTGCCCGAGGGCCGGTTCCGGGGCCAGTACGGAGAGGGCCCCGAGTACACCAGCCAGGGGGCGTTCGGAACCGAGGTGGGCGCGGCCAGCATGCTCGGGGTGCTCGAGGCCAATCAGCTCGTGAACCTCCACGGGCTCGACACCCTGGAGGTGGGAAGCATGATCGGCTGGGCCATGGAGCTCCACGAGAAGGGGCTCCTGCCGGCCGAGCTGGTGGGGGACCTGGACCTGCGGTGGGGCAACCTGGACGCCGTGATCCGGCTGATCGACGACATCGCCCACCGCAGGGGGCTGGGCGACGTGCTGGCCGACGGGCCGAAGGGGGCCATCGAGCGCCTGGGCCCCGAGACCGCCTACTACAACATCCACGTCAAGGGCATGAGCAACCTCCACTCGGACGAACGGCCCACGCCCTCGCTGGCCCTGAACATCGCCACCTCGACCCGGGGTGCCGACCACCTGCGCAGCCGACCGGCCATCGACCTCTACCACCTGCCCCCCAAGGTGCTGGAGCGCATCTACGGCAAGCCCGGCCTGAGCGACGACTACCGGGTGTACGAGGGCAAGCCCTGGATGGTGGTGTGGCAGGAGCGGCTCTACGCCCTGGTCGACGCCCTGGGCGTGTGCAAGTTCCAGTCGGTGTTCCTGTCGCCGAACATGCCCAAGGCCGAGGAGTACTCCCGGGTGCTGAGGCTCGTGACCGGCCTGGAGTTCACGCCCGAGGAGCTGATGGAGATCGGCGAGCGGGTCACCACCCTGGAGCGGCTGTTCAACCTGCGCGAGGGCGCCACCCGGGCCGACGACGACCTGCCCGAGCGCTACTTCACCGAGCCCACGCCCGAGGGGCTGCCGGCGGTGCGGGGCAAGTGCATCGACCGGGACCGGTTCGAAGCCATGCTCGACGAGTACTACGACCTCCACGGCTGGGACCGCGAGGGTCGGCCCACGCCCGAGACCTTGGCCCGTCTGGGCCTCGACGCCGAGCCCACCCGGCTGGTGTGATCCCAAAGGAGGCGATGGCAATGAAGATTCTGGCCGTGGACGAAAAACGATGCACGGGGTGCCGCCTGTGTGAGCTGGTGTGCTCGGTGCGCCACGAGGGGGCCGCGGACCCGGCCCGGGCCCGGATCCAGATCGTGAAGTGGGAGGAGGAGGGGGTGTACCTGCCCATGGCCTGCCGCCAGTGCGACGACGCCCCCTGCGCGGCCGTGTGCCCGGTGAACGCCATCGGCCGAGACCCCGAGCTGGGCCGGGTCACGACCGACCACGACCTGTGCATCGGGTGCCGGGCGTGCGTGTCCGCCTGCCCGTTCGGGGTGCTGGGGTTCCACGAGGACCGGGGCAAGACCTTCCGGTGCGACCTGTGCCACGGCGACCCGACCTGCGTGAAGTTCTGCGAGACCCGGGCCCTGCGGTACGAGGAGGGCGATCGGGTGGTGGCCGGCCGTCGCAGGGCCGCCGCAGCCCGGTTCCGCCAGGCCGCGGCAGAGTAGGCATGGGCCTTCGGCCCGCTAGGCGGCCCGGCGGCTGCCGAGCCGTTGCCAACGCCTCGGGGGGCATGGGGTCTGCTGGAGAGCCGCGTGCGGCTCCTATGCTCGCCGCGCAGCGCCTCCCGCGCTTGTACCGTGAGACCGTTCGTCTGCGGCCGGACTGTCATGAAACCACCGTTGGTGCTCGTGCCTGCGCGGCGAATCTCATGCCCGGCTTTGCGCGCGGCCGGAAGCAGAGCCCATGCCCCTGCCGCTGAAACTGCTCGGGGATCCGTGCAAGTTCCTTTTTCGCAAACAGGCCACCTCGTGGCCTGCCGGAGATTCCCAGCTGCCCCGCGGGCCGAAGGCCCAGATCGGAGAACCGCCATGGCGATCCTAGTCCGATTTCTCGGTTTTCCGGAGATCAAGCGAACCCTCGGGCGCACCGAGTTTTGGGTGGAGGCCGATCCCCCCACCCTGGCCGGCCTGATCGAGGCACTGCGCTCGCAGGGCGTGCCGGTGGACGAGACCGTGGTGACCGAGGAGGGGCACGTGCGGCCCACGGTCCAGGTGATCCGCAACGGGGACGACTGGATCCCCCGGGACCGGCCCGACACCCCCCTGGGGCCGGACGACGAGATCACCTTCCTGTTCATGATGGCCGGGGGCTGACCGTGCCGACCATTGCCGTGGTGGGCTGCGGCATCGCCGGCGACGAGGCCGCGTTCGCCGCCCGACGGGCCGATCCCACGGCCCGGGTGGTGGTGTTCACGGCCGAGCCCGACCCGCTGATCAGCCCCTGCGTGCTGGCCGACTACGTGGCCGGGGAGATTCCGCGGGAGCGCACGGTGCTGCGCCGACCCGGGGAGTATGCCCGGGCCGGCATCGAGCTGCGCCTGAACGACCCGGTCCGCGAGTGGGACCCGGACCGCCGGGAGCTGATCACCGACTCCGGCCGGTTCGCTTTCGACCGCGTGGTGTTCGCCACGGGCAGCCGGGCCGCGTTCCCCGACCTTCCGGGGGTGGATCTGCCGGGGGTGCTGTCCCTTCGCACCCTGGGCGATGCCGACCGGATGCGCCGGGCACCGGCCGGCCGGGCCGTGGTGGTGGGCACGGGCCTGGTGGGGGTGGAGGCGGCCTGGGCCCTGCGGGAGCGGGGCTGGGACGTGACCCTGGTGGGCCGCCGCCACCGGGTGCTGCCCCGGCTGTTCGACGAGCCCATCGCCGGGCGGCTGGCCGAGGCCCTGGAGCGGATGGGAATCCGGCTGGTCCTGGGCGAGAGCCCGGTGGAGGTTCTGGGAACCGGGCGGTCCGAAAGGCTTCGCACGAGCCGCAGCACCTATCCCGCGGACCTGGTGGTGTTCGGGGCGGGCCAGCGGCCCCAGGCGGAGCTCGCCGCGGCAGGGGGGGTCCCCCTGGGGCCCTCCGGGGGGATCGCCACGGACCCGACCATGGCCACGGGGCTCGAAGGTGCGTACGCCTGCGGCGACTGCGCCGAGACCGTGGACCGGCTCACCGGCCGGCGGGGGGTTTTCATGCTGTGGAACAATGCCCGGCTCCAGGGCCGGGTGGCCGGCCGGGCGGCCGCCGGCGCGCCGGCCCGGTTCCCGGGCAGCCTGGGGGTGTCCACGGTGCACGCCGGGGACCGGGCGGCCGCGTCCGTGGGCCTGCCCGCGGCCGAGCACCGAGACGGATCGGCCGACCTGGACCACCAGGTCACCCCCGACGGCGAGATTACCCTGGTGATCCGCAACGGCCGGGTGGTGGGCGCCCAGGCCCTGGGGAACACCGCCCGTCTCGGCGGCCTGCTCGGGGCGGTGCTCCGCCACGTCCAGGCCGAGCCCTTGGTTCGCAACCCCCCGGCCTGGGCGGTGCGCCTGCGCGCCCTTCGGGCCGCCGGAAGGCTCAAAGGCTAAAAGGCTAGAAGGCTGGAAAGCTAGGAGGCCTAAGGGCCAAAAACATCTTTCATCTCTGATCGCTACGCCGGCGTCACAACTCGGGGACATGGGGCCTCGTGGTGCGCCCGCCCGTCTAACGAGCCGAGATAGCAGGAATTTCTCTAGTCTCTAGTTTCTAGTCTCTAGAAACAGGCCGCCCCGCGGCCCACTCGAGCTGACTCCTGGGGAGTTCGACCATGCCGAACGCTGATGCGGAGAAACGAAAGGCCCAGGTCCGGTGCCTGAACTGCTTCGAGCGGTTCTTCCCGGAGCCGGGCCAGGCCCAGGCCCGCTGCCCCGGCTGCTCGATGGAGTGGCGGCTCACCTGGACCGGGCCCCACTCCGTGAAGGTGCGCGGCCCGGTCTGGGACAAGATCCCCCGCTGACGGCCGGCCGAAAGGCAGCACCCTACCCCCGTTCCCCGCTTTCCGTTACCCTACGGCCCTCCTTCCCTCGAAGGCGACCATCGGAGGTGGGACGGTGCGTCGGTACGACGTGGTGTGCATCGGCCGGGCCTGCGTGGACGAGATCCTGGTGGTGGACTCGTTTCCCGCGGAGGACACCAAGGCGCCCCTGCGGGAGCGCCTGACGGAAGGGGGCGGCCAGGCGTCCACCGCCGCATGCCTGGCGGCCCACCTGGGGGGGAGGGTGGCGTTCCTGGGGGTGCTGGGCGAGGACGCCCCGGGGCGGTTCGCTCGACAGCGCATGGCCCGCTTCGGGGTGGACCTGGGCCCCTGCCCTCGACCCCGGGGTCGAACCCCCGTGGCGTTCTGCCTGGCCTCCCGGGCCACGGGCAGCCGCACGATCGTGTACGAGCCGTCGGCCGAGCCGCTGACCGAACGGGACGTGCCCCCTTCCCTGATCCCCGAGGCCTCGGTGATCCTGGTGGACCCCCAGGCCGAGCACCTCCTGCCCTACCTCGTACCCCTGTGCCGGCAGGCCGGAACCCTGGTGGTGGCCGACGCCGAGCATGCCCGCCCGGGCTGGGAGCGCACCTGGGGTCTCGTGGACGTGCTCGCGGCGGGCAGCTCGTTCCTGGCCGAGGTGTTTCCCGGTCTTTCGCCCGTCGCGGCCCTGGAGCGGCTCGCCTCCCGCACCCCGGCCGCCTGCCTCGCCACCCTGGGGCCGGAGGGGGCCCTGGCCTGGATCGACGGGAAACCCCGGCGGTTCCCCGCGCCCCGGGTGGAGGTCCGCGACACCACCGGAGCCGGCGACGCCTTCCACGGCGCCCTGGCCCTGGCCTTGGCCCGGGGCGTGGCCGCGCCCGAGGCGATCGGCTGGGCCGTGCGGGTCGCCAGCCTGTGCTGCCGCGGGCTGGGGGGTCGGAGCTTTCCCGGGCTGGACGAAGCGCGCCCGTTCCCTTGGGAGCCCCGATAGGCCGAGAGGCGGCCTGTTTGCGAACCCGTAAGTACAGCACCGACCCGACCCCAGAGTTTCGGCGGCAGGGCATGGGGCCTGCTTCCGGCCGCGTGCGAAGCCGGGCATTGAGATCCGCCGCGCAGGCACGGGGCACCGGCGGTGGTTTCATGACAGTTCGGTCGGACACGAACGAACTCACGGTACGAGCGTTGGAGGCGCTGCGCGGCGAGCTAAGGAGCCGCACGCGGCTCTCCAGCAGACCCCATGCCCCCGGGCTTTGGCGCGGTTCGAGAGCCGCCTAGCGGGCCGAAGGCCCCAGACCGATGACCGTCGACTGACGACCGAAGTTACCGAGGTGACCGAACCGATGGACCTCTCGGCGTTCGCATCGACCCTGGGCCTCGTGTTCGTGGCCGAGCTCGGGGACAAAACCCAGCTCGCCACCCTGACCCTGGCCGCGCGCTACCCCTGGAGGCCGGTGCTGGCGGGGGTGGTGGCCGCGTTCGCCCTGCTCAACGCC
>JALUTY010000073.1 GCA_027021615.1 bacterium
ATTCCCGAGGGGGTGGGGCTGGGGGCCCCTCCTTCGCTGAACGGCCTCGCAGGGGCCGCCTCGGCGCGGTCCGCTGCGGCGCGTGAGAGCACGCGCCGCGGCCGCTCCCCTGGCGCCGGGCGGCCCGAACTGCTCGGCCGTCGCGCTTCGTCGGTGCCCCCAGCCCCACCCCCGGAACGGATATACTTTTTTATGGAACGGAACACTGGCTGCCTAGCGGGCCGAAGGCCCTTTGGCCTTCCAGCCTTCTAGCTTTCCCACGGTGCTCCCTTTACACAGGAGGAAAGGACCATGCGCACGCTGACCAAGATCATCGCGCTCATCGCGGCGGCAGCGGTGCTCCTGCCGGCCGGGGCCGGCGCGGGCACCTTCCGGTTCGGGCTGCTCCTGGTCGGGCCGTACAACGATCGGGGCTGGAGCCAGGCCCACTACGAGGCCGGCCGCCGGATCGAAAAGGAGATCCCCGGCACTGAGATGATCTACATCGACAAGGTGAACCCGGCCGACCGCCCCGGTGTGACCGTCCCCCAGCTCGTGGACGACATGGTGGAGAAGGGGGCCCGGCTGATCATCGCCAACTCCGACGACATGAAGGACGGCATCGTGGAGGCGGCCCTGGAGCACCCGGACGTGTACTTCGTGCACGTGTCGGGCGACCACGTGCTGGCAGGAAGCGCGCCCAAGAACCTGAGCAACCTCATGGGCCAGATGGAGTACGCCAAGATGATGGCGGGGTTCGCGGCCGCGCTGACCACCCGCACGGGCAAGATCGCCTACCTGGGCCCCCTGATCAACGACGAGACCCGGCGGCTGGCCGCCTCGTGCTACCTGGGGGCCCGCTACGCCTGGGAGCAGGTGCGCAAGCGCCCCGCCTCGGAGCTCAAGTTCCGGGTGAACTGGATCGGGTTCTGGTTCAACATCCCCGGGGTGACCGCCGACCCCACCCAGGTGGCCCAGAACTTCTTCAACTCGGGCTACGACGTGGTGGTGTCGGGCATCGACACCACCGAGGCCCTGGTGGTGGCCCGACAGAAGCGCAAGGAGGGCAAGGAGGTCTGGGCCGTTCCCTACGATTATGAGGGCGCGTGCGAGGGCGCGGACGACGTGTGCCTGGGGGTGCCCTACTTCAACTGGTTCCCCGGGTACAAGACGCTGATCCAGCAGGCCATGGCCGGCACCTGGAAGCCCCAGTGGCTGTGGTTGGGGCCCGACTGGAAGGACATCAACGACCGGGAGACCAGCTCGGTGGGGTTCCTGCCGGGCCCGGCCCTGTCGGCCGACGTACGCGCCCAGCTCGACGCCTTCGTCCGGGACCTGGGGGCCGGCAAGGTCAACCTGTTCCAGGGACCGCTCAACTACCAGGACGGCTCTCCGTTCCTGGCCGCTGGCCAGGCCGCCACGGACAAGCAGATCTGGTACATGAAGCAGCTCCTCCAGGGCATGGAGGGCCAAAGCAGCGCCAAATAGCGAGAGACTAGAGACTGGAAACTGGAAACTAGAGGCTGGATCTCGGGAGGCTCGGCCCGGTGGCCGACGGTTTTCGCCTCCCGGCTTCCCAGCCTTCTAGCTTTCTAGCCTTTTTCTGATTCCAACGAAAGTATTGCTAGGCTCGTGCCCCCTTCCCCTTGGGGAGTGCGGGGTGGGGGTCTGGTGGAGCGCCGGGTGCGGCCATATCAGGACACGGAATTCAGAGGGCAGTGGACAGGAGAGAATCTGCCCGAACTTCTGTCTTCTGACCTCTGGCTCCTGAATCCCAGGCCCCCACCCCGCACCCTGGCAATACGTTTGAAGGTTTTAGTAGCCACAAAGCATGCACATCGTTCTGGACGACATCCACAAGCGGTACGGCCGGGTGCACGCCAACCGGGGCGTGAGCCTCGAGGTGCGCGCCGGCACCATCCACGGGGTGCTGGGGGAGAACGGCGCGGGCAAGAGCACCCTGATGCGGATCCTGGCGGGGTACACCCGTCCCACCTCGGGCCGGATCCTCCTGGACGGCGACGAGGTCCGGTGGCGCGCCCCGGCCGAAGCCGTGGCTCGGGGGGTGGGCATGCTGTACCAGGACCCCATGGACTTCCTGGCCATGACCGCCCTGGAGAACTACGCCCTGGGCCGCCGGTGGGTGCCCCCCCGGGAACTGCGGCGGGATCTGGAGGCCCGGGCCGCCGAGCTCGGCTTCACCGTGCACCCCGAGATGCCCCTGGAGCGTCTGACCGTGGGCGAGCGGCAGCAGCTGGAGCTGCTCCGGCTCCTCAGCCTGGGCGTGCGGGTGCTGATCCTGGACGAGCCTACCACCGGCATCTCGGGGGTTCAGCGCGAGACCCTGTTCGCGGCGCTCCGGTGCCTGGCGGACGAGGGCAGAAGCGTGCTCCTGGTGTCCCACAAGCTCGAGGACGTGGAGGCCCTGTGTGACGAGATCACGGTGCTCCGCCAGGGCGCCGTGTCCGGCCGGGCCGAGCGCCCGTTCCGTACCCGCGAGCTGCTGGAGATGATGTTCGGCGAGCCGCCGGCCGTGCCCCGAAAGGTGGGGAGCACCCCGGGGGCGCCGATCGTGTCGTTCCGGAACGCGTGGGCCACAGGCGGCCGTTCGGGCCTTCGCCGCTGCTCGGTCACGATCCGCGAGGGAGAGGTGGTGGGCCTCGCCGGGGTGGAGGGCGCCGGGCAGAACGTGTTCCTGCGCCTGGCCGCCGGCCTGAACCGGCCGTACCGGGGCGCCGTGGAGGTGTGCGGAGCTCCGGTACGGGCATACCGTTGGCTCCGGCAACAGGGGGTGGCGTTCCTGCCCGCGGGCCGGCTCGAGGAGGGGCTCGTGCGGGGGCTCACGGTATTGGACCACTTCGCCCTCGGCCGATCCCGGATTCCCTTCCTCGACCCCTGGCGGGGGGCCCGGGACCGGGCTGAGGAAGGGATCCGGCAGTACCGAATCCGAGGGCGGCCGGAGACCCCTGTGGAGGCCCTGTCCGGCGGGAACCAGCAGCGGGTCCTGCTGGCCCTGCTGCCCGAACGGCCCCGGCTGCTTCTGCTGGAGAGCCCCACCCGGGGCCTGGACCTGGAGTCGGCCCACTGGGTGTGGGAGCAGCTCCTCGCCCACAAGGCCCGGGGGGCCACGATCGTGTTCAGCTCGCCGGAGCTCGACGAGATCCTGATGGTGGCGGAGCGCGTGCTGGTGTTCCACGACGGCGCGCTCGTGGCGGACGTGGCGGCCGCCGAGACCTCGGTGGCCGAGCTGGGAAGCGCCATCGCCGGAAGGGCGGCGCCCCCTCCCCCGAGCCCGGACGTCTCCGTCACTGCGGTCGAGACCCCATGAGGATCCGGGCCTTCGAGATCCTGGTGGCCGCCGGGCTCGTGCTGCTCTTCACTACGGCGGTGCTGCTGCTCACCGGCGCCCCTCCCCTCGAGGCGTTCGCCCTCCTCGTCCGGGGATCTTTCGGGTCGGTGTCGAAGCTCGCCCGGGTCCTCACCGTGTGGGTGCCCCTGACCCTGTGCGCCTGCGGGCTCATCTACACGTTCCGGATCGGCCTGTGGAACATCGGGGTGGAGGGCCAGGTGATCCTGGGGGCGGTGGGCGCCACCTGGGCCCTGCGTGCCGGAGCGGGCCACCTCCCGCCGGGGGTGCTCCTGGCCCTGGCCATGGCGGCCGGGGTGCTCCTGGGAGCCGGGTGGTCCCTGGCCGCCGGGGTGCTCCGCACCCGCGGCGGGGTCAACGAGATCTTCGCCGGGCTCGGGCTCAACTTCGTGGCCCAGGGCATCGTGCTGTGGCTCATCTTCGGCCCGTGGAAGCGGCCCGGGGTGGCCTCCATGAGCGGCACCGTGCCGTTTCCGCCCGGGCTCTGGCTCCCCAACTTCTCCTGGGGTCGGCTGTCCCCCGTGGCCCTGGGCTGCGCGGTCGCCGCCCTCGCCCTCACGGCATGGCTCCTGGGCCGCACCCGGGTGGGACTGTTCCTCCGGGCCGTGGGCGGCAACCCACGGGCCGCCCATCTGCTGGGGCTCCCCCCCGAGCGGTACCTGTTGCTGGCCATGGCCCTGGCCGGAGGCATGGCGGGGCTGGCCGGTGGAATCCAGGTGACAGCGGTCTACCACCGGCTGATTCCGGCCATCTCCAGCAACTACGGGTACCTGGCCCTCCTGGTGACCATGCTGGCCGGGTTCCGGCTGGGGCCGGTGGCGCCGATCGCCCTGTTTTTCGCGGGCCTGAACGTGGGCAGCGTGCAGCTGCCCATGGCCCTGCAGCTGGACTCCTCTTTGAGCGGCGTGATCCAGGGGGCCTCGGTGCTGGCCGTGCTGCTCGCCCACGGGTGGGACGTCCGCCGGGCAAGGAGGCAGGCATGACCGAGCCCTCCCCCGTGCTCCTGGCCGCCAACGTGGTGGCAACAGCCGCCCCGATCCTGCTCGCATCCCTGGGGGAGACCCTCACCGAGCGGGCCGGTCTGATCAACCTCTCCTTGGACGGCACGATCCTGCTGGCCGCCATGGCCGCCTTTGCGGTGGCCCACGACACGGGGAGCGTGGCCCTCGGGTTCGCCGCGGCCTCGGCCGTGGGCGGAGCCGTGGCCGCCGTGGTGGGGTTCGCCGGCGTGATTCTGGGCGTGTCCCAGGTTGCCGTGGGGTTCGTGCTTACCTTGATGTGCCGGGACCTCGCCTACTTCCTGGGCAACCCCTACTCCCGCATCCAGGGGCCCCAGGTGCCGCCCCTGCCGGTGCCGGGCCTGGCCGACCTGCCGGTGCTGGGGCCGCTCCTGTTCCGCCACAACGCCGTGGTGTACCTGAGCCTGGTCCTGGCCCCGGCCCTGTGGTGGGTCCTGTACCGCACCAAGTGGGGCCTGGAGGTCCGGGCCGTGGGGGAGCACCCCGAGGCGGCCTACGCCCGGGGCATCGCGCCGCGGCGGGTACAGATGGTATGCGCTGTGGTCGGCGGGGCTCTGGTGGGGCTCGCGGGCGCGGCCTACTCCCTGGCCTTGAAACCGGGGTGGGGCCGGCCCCAGGGGGCCGAGGGCATCGGGTGGATCGCCCTGGCACTCGTGATCTTCGGGGGGTGGCACCCGGTGAAGGTGGCCCTGGGGGCCGTGCTGTTCGCCTTGCTCCAGGTGGCGGGCATCCCCCTGCAGGAGGCGTTTCCCTCGGTACCGGCCCAGGTGTTCCAGGTGGCCCCGTTTCCGCTCATGATCTTTACGCTCCTGTTCATGGGGCTCAGCCAACGGGAGTCGGTGGAGCGGTGGGCCGCGGACCGGACCTGGGCCCGGCGCCTGGTGCGGGCGTTCCGAGGCGCAGCCCCCCGGGCTCTTGGTCGGCCCATGGAGGGGGGGTAGGGGTAGGGCCGGGAGGTCCGGTCAAGTCCGTGGATCTGCCGGCCGATGGGTATCCTTGCGGGAGGCGGTGGTTCCGTGCGTATCGATCTTACGGCTACGGTATCGTCTGGGCATCGGGCCCGACCCGATCCGGCCGCCGTCGATCCTAAGATGGCCGTGGTGATCGCGGAGCTGCGGCGGCGCGACCGGGAGGTACGGGCCCACGAGACCGCCCACGCAGCGGCCGGCGGGGGGCTGGTGCGGGGCGGCCCCTCGTTCCGGTACGCGCAAGGACCGGACGGGCGGCGGTACGTGGTGGCCGGGGAGGTCCAGCTCGACTCTTCCCCCGAGCCGGGCGACCCAGCCGCCACCGTCGCCAAGATGGAACAGGTCCGACGGGCCGCCCTCGCCCCGGCCCGCCCCTCCTCCCAGGACCTGGCCGTCGCCGCCCGCGCCGGCCAGGAGGCGGCCCGGGCCCGGGCCGAGCTGCTCCAGCAGCCCGATCGTCGTCGTGTGGGAACCCGGATCGACCTGCGCGCGTGAGGCCGCCTTCCCATCCTGGGTCCTTCGCAGGGCGTCCTACTTCTCCACTCTCACCACCTCCACCGTGCCCAGGCGGGTCCATCGGGGGTCGGCCGGGTCCAGATCGCCCACCAGCACCCACACGCCCCGGCTCGGGTCCAGGTGGGTCCGGGCTGCCCTGCGCGCCGCGGCCACGGATACGGCGGCCACTGTGTCCGGGTAACGGTCCCCCAGGTCCAGGGGCAGGCCGTCTAGCAGGTTCCCCATGCGGTCGCGTACCAGGTTGGCCGGGTCGTCGTACCGGAACACGTACCGGGTCACCAGGCTCCGGCGCGCCCGGGCCACCTCGGCCGGGCTCAGGGTGTCGGCCAGGCGCCGCACCTCGGCCGTCATGAGCTCCACCACCTGACCCACGCTCTCGGTCTTGGTCAGACCGTAGGCGCCCAGCACGCCGAAGGCGGGCAGGGCTTGGTAGAAGCTGCCCACGCTGTAGGCCAGGCCCCGGTTGGACCGGATCTCCCGCACCAGCCGAGACCCGAACCCCCCCGCTCCGAGCAGATGATCGCACACCTCCATGGGTCCGAAGTCCGGAGCGGTGCGCTCCGGGCCGATCCGGGCCCACACCACCGTGGCCTGGGGCAGGGGCCGGGGGACCACCACCGCGGTGGGGGCCGGTTCCTGGGGCGGGGGAAGCCGGGGGTATGCTCCCCCATCCCGGGGCAGACTCCCGAACAGCCCGGCAAGCCGTCGGCCCAACCGGGCGGGGTCGAAGTCACCGACCGCGCCCACGGTCCAGGCGCCGACGCCCACGAGGCGCCGGCGCAGGGCCACCACGTCCTCCCGGGAGATCCGTGCCACCGACCCCTCTGTGGGGGTCTGGCCGCGGGGATGGTCCCGGAACAGGGCCCGCCGCATCTCCCGGAACGCCAGGCTCTGGGGATCGTCCTCCTCCCGCCGGAGCCCCTCGGCCACCTGGGCCTTGGCCCAGTCCACCCGGTCGGGTCGGAACGCCGGGTTCCACAGGAGCCGGGCCAGGAGATCCAGGCCCCGGTCCAGGTCGTCGGGCAGCACGGTCAGGGAGATCCAGCCCTTGTCCCGGCCCAACCGGAGCTCCAGATCCATGCCCCGGCTCTCCAGGGCCTGGTCGAAGTCCTCGGGGGAAAGGTCACCGGCCCCGCCTGTGCGCCAGGCCAGGCTTGCCACCCTTGCCAGGCCGGCCTTTTCGGGGGGATCGTACACCTCGCCGGCCCGCACGGCCAGGTACAGCCGTACCAGGGGCACGTCGTGATCCTCCACCCAGAACCAGGTGGGGCCCTGTTCCAATGAGCCCTGGCCTACCCGGATCTCGGGCAGCCGGGGCGGGGGGAACTCGGCGGTCCGGGGGTCCAGGGGCCGCCGACCAGCGCAGGCCGTGAGCCCGAGCGCGGCGAGGACGAGGACGGCTTTCCGGAAACACCCCTTCGTGCTCATCGGTCCTCCTCCGGGCGGGGCCTCAGCACCACCACGGTGCGGTTCTGGGGAGTCAGGTACCGGCGGGCCACGGCAGCCACCTCGTCGGGGGTGATGGTCCGGAGCACCCGGGGGTGCTCCTCGATGTAGCGCCAGTCGCCGGTCAGGGCCTGGAAGTAGGCGAGCCGCCGCGCCAGCCCCGAGTTGGACAGCAGACTGCGCACCCGCGAGGCCTCGAGCCGGCGAAGCACCCGTTCCAGCTCCTCGGGGGTGGGCGGCTCCCGGCCCAGCCGGTCCAGCTCGCCCAGCAGCGCCTGCTCGGCCTCGTCCACGCCCACCCCCTGCAGCGGGGTCAGGAACACCGCAAACAGGTTGGGGTACCTGGCGCCGGGCAGCCCGTTGGCCGCGTTCACCGAGGCGGCCACCCGCTGCCGGTCCACCAGCTCGCGCACCAGCCGGGAGCTTCGGCCGTCGGTGAGAACGGCCTCGATCACATCGAACACGTAATCGTCCCGGTGGGGCAGGGTGGGCTTGTGGAACGCCACCACCAGCCGAGGCTCGGCGTCGAACCACACCTCGGCCCGCCGAGGCCCCTCCTGGGGGGGCTCGCGGGTGATCGGCCGGCGAGACATCCCCCCCCGGGCCGGCAGGTCGCCGAAGTACCGCTCCACCAACCGGAAAAACGCGGGTGGGTCCACGTCGCCCACGGCCACGATCACGGCGTTGTCGGGCCCGTAGTAGTCCCGGAAGAACCGCCGGGTGGCGTCCAGATCCAGGGTCTCCAGGTCGGCCGGCCAGCCGATCACCGGGTCCCGGTAGGGGTGGGCCCGGAACGCGGTGGACAGCAGGGTCTCGTAGATCCGGCCGTCCGGGTCCGATCCGTAGCGCTGGCGCCGCTCCTCCACCACCACATCCCGCTCCACGTAGTACTCCCTCAGCACCGGGTCGCGCATCCTCTCCGACTCGATCCGGGCCCACAGCTCTAGCCGGTTCGAGGGCAGGCTCACGATGTAGCTGGTGAGGTCCGAGCTGGTGAACGCGTTGAACCCCACGGCCCCGTTGCGGGTGTAGATGGAATCGATCTCGTCCTTGACCACCAGGGATCGGTGCTCTTCCTGCAGCCGCCGGAGCTCCGCTCCCAGGCGCTCGATCTCCTGGGGGTCGGCCCGGTCCCCCTTGCGCCGCTCCCGGTCCAGGGCCCGCCCCACCCGCTCGATCTCCCGCAGCAGGGGCTCCTCTCTCTGCCAGTCCCGGGTTCCCAGGGTCCGGGTTCCTTTGAACAGCAGATGCTCCAGCAGATGGGCCATGCCGGTGTAACCCGACGGCTCGTCCACCCCGCCCACCCGGAAGGTCATCTGCAAGCTCACCACCGGCGCCACCCCCCGCCGCAGGGCCAACACGGTGAGCCCGTTCGCCAGACGGTGCTCCTGCACCCGGCCTTCGAGGGAACCCCCGGGGTTGGCCACGGCCGTTGCCGCGGCCGTCAGGCACATCGCCAGGGTCCACGCGGCCCGCCGGGGCAACGAAAGAGTTCGCAATCTCCTCACCGTTCCCATCACGTCGCACGCCCTCCTGGGCCCGGTCTCGTCCCGGGCCGGTGAAGGTTTGGGGCCGCGATCGTACCGGGTTCGCCGCGGGCCGGCAACCGGCTCTGGTCGGCCGCTGTGGCGCCATGTTACGCTTCGCCCGCGGGAACGAGCCGCTGTCCCCGCCCCGCGCCAGCGGGGGAGCTGCCCGCGGGAGCCGCTCTTCACGCCGGGATCGGAAGCACCCACGCCCAACCCTTCATGAGGATCGCATGTCGGACGCCCAAACCCCTGCCCGGCGGGGGCAGGTGATCGCCACCCCCCTTCGCCGGGAGATCGACGAGATCCTGGCCCTCCGGGGCGAGGCTCGCGAGAAGCGCCTGCTGGCTACGCCCAGTCTGGCGGCCGTGGTGGCCCTGCTGCCGCCGGAGGAGCTGTACTTCACGCTTAAGGAGATGGACCCGGATAACGTGCCCCTGGTGCTGGCCCATGCCCGCCCCGACCAGGTGGAGTTCTTCATTGACCTGGAGCTGTGGAAGGGCGACCGAGTGCGGCCGGGTCGGGTCGTGCCCTGGCTCCGTCTACTGGCCTCATGCGGCCAGGCCCCCCTGGCCCGCTGGCTTCGAGGGCTGGACCTCGCGGACCTCACCCTCTACCTGGGCCGTGTGGTGCGGGTGGTGCGGCCCCACGAGCCGGACGAGGACCCGTTCCAGGATCTGCCCGACCGGGCCCCGATCACCGTGGACGGGTTCTACTACGCGCGTTGCGCGGCCGAGCACGAGAACCTGATCAGGACCGTCCTCGGGGTGCTCCGGCAGGCTGACCCGGACCGGTATGTTCGGCTGATGGAGGCCTTGCTGGGCGAGGTGGACTCCGAGCTGGAGGAGCACGTGTACCAGGAGCGGGTACGGCGGCTGGCCATGCGGGGGTTCCCGGAGTGGGACGAGGCCATGGAGGTGTACGTGCCCATGGAGGTGGCCTCCGCCCGAGAGCTGCCGGCTCGGGGGGGCCTGCCATCGCCGGACCCCGACGGCGAGCCCGAGGCTGTCCCCCGCTACCCCATCGCAGCCCCTTCGGTGGCGCCCGATCTGGTGGTCCGGGCCCTGGGTCGCGTGGCCAACCCGGCAGCGGCCGAGTCGATCCAGCTGGAGCTGGCCACCCTGACGAACCGGGTGATGGTGGCGGACCGCCTGGACCTGGACCGGATGGAGAGCTATGGCCGGGCCCTGGCCAAGGTGGCGGGGTACCTCGCGATCGGGCTCGAGGCCCTGGCCGGCCCCGACGACGAGGCCGCGGCCCGGCTCTTGGAACGGCACTGGCTCCAGCACCTGTTCCGGGTGGGTTGGACGCGGATCGTGGCCGCCCGGAACCGCGCCCGCCACGTGTTCCGGCGGGGCTGGCCCGAGGGTCACAAGGAGCGGCTGCTGTTCCTCGACCCGCCCCTGGGGGAGATCCTGGATGGCCTGCTCCGGCACCATCCCCTGTGGTTCGCCGGGGAGGATGCCGCCCCGATCTACCGGGAGTTTCGCTCCCTGTCCGAGGTGGACCAAGCGATCCGAGCCGTGGACAAGGCCGAGTTCCTGGGCCGGTTTCTGGTGTCCGTAGTGGATCTTCGGCTCGACGACTGCAAGGGGGCCCTTCGGGACCTGGAGCCCGAGCACCTGAAGACCTCGACGGTGTTCCTCACCTCGCTCGTGAACGCGGCCCTCGACCGGGGGTTCCGGTTCGCCCCGGTTCCCCGCCGACGGGCCCGCGAGGGTCTGGCAAAGGTGTGGGAGGAGGACCGGCCGCCCCGCCGGGTGAAGCCTGGCCTGGCCGACGCCTCGGTGGAGTGGGTGGAGCTACTGCTCCCCCTGTCCGGGACCGACCGGATGTTCCTGCGGGAGTTCGTGCAGGAGTGCTTCGGGCTGCTGGAGGAGGAGTTTGGCCACCTGGCCCCGGACGAGGTTCCCGACCCCCGGTTCACCCGAGGGCTGTGGATCCGGTAACCGGCTCCCCCCGGGCGAGCCCCAGAAGCCGCAGCGAGATCTCGGGGAGCGACAGCACCTCGTCCACGCACCCCGTGGCGGCGGCCTGACGGGGCATGCCGTGGATCACCGCGGTGTTCTCCGACTCAGCGATCACAGTGCCCCCTGCCGCCTTTACCGCCTCCACCCCGGCCGCCCCGTCCCGGCCCATGCCGGTGAGCACCACCGCGGTGAGCCGGGTTCCGAACGCGGCAGCCGCGGTCTCGAACAGCCGGTCCACGCTGGGGCTGTACAGGCTCTGGGCCCCGTCCTCCAGCCGCAAGCGCCCTCCGGCATCCACGCTCAGGTGTTTCCCCCCCGGTGCAATCCACACCTCTCCGGGCCCCACCGCCGCCCCCTCCTTGCCCTCCCGCACCGGGAACGGGAGCACCCGGTTCAGCCTCCTGGCAAATGCCTCGGTGAACCCTGCGGGCATGTGCTGGGCGATCAGCACACCGGCCTGGGGAGCCGGGGGCAGCGCCGAGAGCAGGTACTGGAGCCCAGGGGGCCCCCCTGACGAGGCGCCGATCGCGATCACAGGGAACTCCCGGCAGGAGGAGGGCTGGCCGCAGCCTGCCCCACCGGCCCCGGCTTGAGGGATCCACAGGTCCAGGGCGCTCTGGGCCTTGGCCCTCACCTCCTCCACGATCGCGTCCAGGTTTCGGTAGGGATCCTCAGGCTTCGAGATGAAGCCGTTGGCCCCCAGCTCCATGGCCCGCTCCACGTTCTCCAGGTCCGCGTGGGAGCTAACCACGAGCACGGGCGCCCGGGACCGGGCCTTAAACAGGCGTAGGAAAGTGAACCCGTCCATGACCGGCATGTGAAGGTCGAGGGTCACCAGGTCGGGAGGAGCGTGCAGGGCCTTGGCCAAGGCGGTCTGGCCGTTGGTAGCCCCTTCGACCGCCGCGACCCAAGGCTCCGTCTCCAGCGCCTGCCGGAGGAACCGTCGTACGTAGGGGCTGTCATCCACCACGAGGATCCGGGCCTTCCTCACGCCCTCGCTCCCCGCCCGCCCAGGAGGGCTTGGGCCCTGCGTTCCAAACCATCGATCTGGGTCTGGAGCTCCCGGATGACCGTCTCCACCTCCTCCACCCCGGACTCCTGCTCCCCGCTGCGGGCCCGCAGCTCATGCATGTGGCCGAGGATCCGCTCGGTCTCCTCCCGTTCCCTGGCCACGGCCCCGAGCAGGTCCTGCAGGTTCCGATCGATCGCGGAGATGGCGTCCGAGATGTACCGGCTCACCTCGGCCTGCTCGGCCGTGGCCAGCTTCACCTGCTCGGTGAGGTTGCGCATGATCTCGGTGGACTGACCCACCAGGTCGCCGCTCTCCCGGTGCTCCCGCGCCGCCTGGCGGATGTGCTCCACCATGGCTGCCACCTGCTGCATCGAGCCCACCACGTTCTGGCTGCCCCGGGCCTGCTCCTGGGTGGCTTCGAGGATCTGCTGGTTCATCCGGCTCGCGGTGCGGGCGGTATCCAGGATATGCCGGAGGGCCTGGCCGGCCCTCTCGGCCAGCTCCACGCTACGGGCGGTGGCGGACTGACCGCGAGCCACGGCCTCGTTGGCCGCCTCGGCCTGCTCCTGGATGCCCCGCACGATCCGGAAGATCTCGCCGGTGCTGGCTGCCGTTCGGTCCGACAGCCCCTGGATCTCGTGGGCCACCACGGCAAAGCTGCGGCCGTGCTCCCCGGCCTGGGCCGCGATGATGGCCGCGTTCAGGGCCAGGAGCTTGGTCTTGTCGTTGATCTCGTTGATGATCTTTACCACCCTTTGGATGCTCCGGCTGGCCTCGGCCAGGTCGCCGGTGATCCGGGCCGTGTCCTGGATGACCTGGTAGGAGTCGTGGATTCCATCCAAAGTGGCCTCCACGGCCCGCACCCCCTCCTCGGCCGCCTCGGAAACCCGCACCCCCAACCCCGCCGCGTCCCGGGCGCTGCGCTCGATCTGGCGGGTGGAGGCCTCGATCTGGCTCATCGACGAGACCGTGGCCTCGGTCTCCCGGGCCAGCCCCTCCACGTTCTCGGCCACCTCGCCGATGGACTGGACCATCTGGAGCACGCTCGCGGCTGTGGCCGACACCTGCTGGGCCAGCTCATCGGCGCTGCCGGCCACCTCGTCGATGCTGGCGGACATCTCCACCAGGCTCGTGGAGTTGTCGCTGGTGGAAGAGGCGATCGCGTCCAGGTGGGACCGGGTCTCCTCCAAAGCCTCGTCCAGCCCCTGGACCGCGGCGAGCACCGCCCCGGCCGCTCCCTTGCCCCGCTCCACCCCCTCGCGCAGACGGCTCAGGGCCAGCTGCACCTCCACCCCCCGCTCCCGCAGGGTGGCGGCCAAGGCCGAGACCTCGGCCAGCACCGCCCGCCTGCGCTGGGCGGCCCGGCACAGGGCCGCACCGATGCGGCCGAGCTCATCGGTGGGCTCTTCGGCCGGCTCCTCCAGCGGCAGGCCGGCCTCGAACCGGTCCACCATCTCCTCGAGCCCTTCCATCTTATTGGTCAGGAGGAAGCGCAACACCCCGTACACCCCCAGTACCACCACCGCGATGGTCCCGGCACCGGCCCCCAGAACGGTCCAGGCCTCCCGGAGCAGGCGGGAGTACGGGCTCGCCACCGATGCGTCGAGAAGCAGGTACCCCAGGACCCGGTCCGTGGCCGGGTGGCAGCCCTGGCACGCGGGACCGTTGGCAATGGTACGGAACACCCGCACCACGGGGCGGTCTGCGTTCGACCGATCCAGCTCCTCGTAGGGCAAGGGGGGCCGTCTGGCATGGCACCCCGCGCAGCGGGGCTGAGCCAGGGGGTCCACCCGATCCGGAAGAGGGGGAAAGGCCGCCAGGATCCGCCCGGTCCGGCCCACCACGGCCGCGGTCTCGTACAAGCCGGTCTGAGCCATGGCGGACAGCGTCGCCTCCAGCTGGTTCGTATCCATCCGGAGCAGGCTCGACTCCATCGCCCCGGCAAGCCCGTCGGCCAGAGACCGACCGTAGTGGACCGACTCGGCCCTCACCCCATCATATCGGTGGACGGCGTACCACACGAAGGCCGTGCCGCTTCCCAGCAAGAGTACAGCGGCCACGGCCGCGGTGATCCGTACCCGGAGGCTCCTCATCCGCGCGCCTCCCTTTCGTCCACCATCACCCGCAAGGCGGCCGCAGCCCGGGCCACCCCGCCCAGCCGGCGGCCCATCTCGTCGGCCGACTCCGCCACCGCGTCCCGCAGCTGCCCCACCAGGAACGCCCCCTCCTCACACAGCTCCCGAACGCGGCTAAGCCCCATTTCGTCCTCGTCCCGGGGCATCTCGGGCACCGCCGGGGGCCTGGGCAGGGGGGGTGCCTCACTCCAGGCGCGTACCGCCTCCTTTGCTCGTTCCAGGGGCGCCCGGGCCTTTTCCAACAGCCCCCGGATCTCGGCCCGGACCTCGGCCGCGGCCCCGACCCACCCTTGGGTCCTGGCGACCGCCCGCTCCAAGGCCCCGACCCCCTCGTGCAGGGCACCCCGCTCGTCGTCGAGCAGGGCCACGGCCCGGGCCGATCCCGTCTGGATGGTCTCGATCAGGCTTCCGATCTCCTTGGTGGACTCGGCCGTGCGCTCGGCCAGGTCCCGAATCTCGTCGGCCACCACCGCGAACCCGCGGCCGTGATCCCCGGCCTGGGCCGCCAGGATCGCCGCGTTGAGGGCCAAGAGGTTGGTCTGCTCGGTCACGTCCTCGATCACGTTCAGGATCGACCCGACGGACTGCACCTGCTTCCCCAGCGCGTCGATCGCCGCCAGAGCCTCGTCCCACCGCTGCCGCAACCGCTCGAACCGCTGCACGCAGGCCTCCAACGCTGCTACGGCGGGGCCCGCGGACTCGACCAAGTCCTCTAGGGCGGGCGCCTCGCTGGGGACGTCGGCCACCGCAACGAGGGAGGGCAGGGTGTGCCCCGCGTCCCGGTACCATGAAGCGAAGGCCTCCAGGGCCTGCGCCGTGTCGGCCCACTGTTGGGCTGCGTCCCCCAATCCAGCCAGCACCTCCCGCAGGGTCCCGACGGACCGCTCCACGTTGGTCCGCTGCTCCTCCGCGTGGGCCGTCAGATCTGACAGGACGGGGTCGAGGGCGTGGCAGGGGTTCTCCCCTTTGCCGTTGCCCAGGGACTCCTCCAACTGCCCGAGCACCTCGGCCACGGCCTTGCGGAGCCGGGCCGCCTCGGCCGCACCCGCCTCGCGGGCCGCGGCCGCCTCGGCCTGGGCTGCCGCGGCCACGGTCTCGACCCGGACCTTCTCCTCCCGGGTCCGGTTCAGCTCGGTCACCAGGTCCTCCAGCCACGCCGGCCGCTCCGCCCCCGCATCGGCCACGCCCCGGGCCAGCTCCCGCTCCCGCTCCTCCACGGCGTCGCGGGTGATGCGGTTCCACCGCGCGGCCATCCCGGCCCCCACCACCAGCGCCCCCACGGCGGCCCACGGCCCGACCACGGCTCCGGCCCCGGCGCACACCGCCCCCAGCACGCCCCCCGCGGCCCACCACCGCACGTCAGGCCCCTTCATTGGGTCACCTCCTTGACCACCGGCTCCGGAAGGAGGGCGCCGGCCCGAAGAACCAGCACCACCTCCTCGGTCGCGTCGGTGCGTCGGAACATGGCCACCACCAGGCTGGCGCCCGGCTCCTCCGCGCCGGGTACCGGGGCCAGCGCGTCCAAGGGAACCGACTCCACCTCCGCCAGCCGATCCACCTCGATCCCAAACGGCCGTCCGCCGGGATGGACCACCAGGAGCTTCGCCTCATCCCCCCCCTTCGCCGGCTGAGGCTCTCCCAGGATCCGGTGGGCGTCAGCCACCGGAATCAGCTCTCCCCGCAGGTTGAACACGCCCCGGAGCGCAGGGGGGGCCCCCGGTACCTGGGTCAACGTCCGGGGCCGGAGGATCTCGCGAACCACCCGGATGTCGAGGGCAAACCGTCTCCGCCCCACATGGAAGCACAGAAACTCCAGCGTGCCCTCGCTCATGTCGCGTCCCATTCCGGCCCCACACCGAACTCACACAGAGCCTCTGGATCCAGCAGCCCCAACGTGCGGCCCTCCCGGTCCCTGCCCACGCCCCGAAGGAATCGGTTCGTCCCCTCCTCGGCCGCCTCGGACCGACCGAGCCGAACCACCCCCATCACCCGGTCCACCCGGAACCCGAGCAGATCCTCGCCGTCCCGCACCACCACGACCCGCTGGTGTCGGGACTCGAGCCCCGGCTCCAGACCCAGGCGCAGGGCCAGGTCCACAACCGGCAGGACCACCCCCCGAAGCCCCGCGATACCGAGCACCCAGGGGGGAGTTCGAGGCACGGGGGTGATCGGACGAGGCCGTAGGATCTCGGCCACGCACTCCACCGGCAGTCCGTAGCGCTCGTCCGACACCTCGACCTCCAGCAGCTCTCTACGAACCCCCGGGCCTTCGGCTGCCCCTTCCTCGGGCTCCACCAGGGCCTCGGCATCCAAAACCGCCTGGAGCCGGGCCCGCCACGCGGCCAGGGCCTCGGTCGGTTCAGGCATGGGCCTCGGCCTCCTTGACCAGGGACGCCACGTCCACCACCAGGATCGGGCGCTGGTCCCCCAGGTCCGTGGCCCCGGCGATTCCAGGGACCCCCTTGAGACGGGATCCTAGGCTCTTGATGACCACGTCCTGCTGGATCAGCAGCTCATCCACGGTCAGGGCGAGCCGTTTCTCCGCCACCCCCACGACCACGGCGTAGCCCGCCCCGTTTCCCGGGCTCGCCTCCACCCCCAGAGCCCGGTCCAACCGCACCATGGGGATCGTGTCGGACCGGAGCCGCAGCACCGGCCGCCCCTCGATCCGGTCCACCCCCTGCTCCGACAAAGACAGGGTCTCGAGCACGCTGTTTAGCGGCACGGCCAGCCTCATGGTGCCCGCTCGAACGAGCAGGGCCTGGATGATGGCCATGGTGATGGGAAGCACGACGGTCACCCGGGTTCCCCGACCCTCCTCGCTGGTGAGCTCGATCATGCCCGAGAGGCGGGCGATGTTCTTCCGCAGCACATCCATGCCCACACCCCGGCCGGAGATCTCCGTGGCCTGGTCCTTGGTGGAGAAACCGGGCTCGAACACCAGATCGAGCGCCTCCCTGTCGCTGAGCTGGGCGTCCGGCTCCACCATTCCCCGTTCCACAGCCTTCCTGAGCACTCGCTCCCGGGGGATGCCGGCTCCGTCGTCCGCCACCTCGATCACCACGTGGTTCCCCCGCTGGTGGGCCACCAGCTCGATCCGGCCCCGTCGGGGTTTGCCCTTCGCCTCCCGCTCGTCCGGGGGCTCGATGCCGTGGTCCACCGCGTTGCGGATCACGTGGATCAGGGGATCGCCCAGCTCCTCAGCGATCAGCTTGTCGATCTCGGTATCCGCCCCTCGGACCTCCAGGTCCACCTCCTTGCCGGTGGTGCGCAGGATCTTGTGGAGGGTGCGCTGGAGCTTGGAAAACAGCTGGCCCAAGGGCACCATGCGCACGTCCATCACCGCCTCTCTGAGGTCGGTAAGCCGCCGGTCCAGGTCCTTCTGGGCCTTGGCCAGCTCGATCACCGCTCCGGTGAGCCCTTGCTCCCTCCGCAGCCGGTCGATCACCAGGTGGATGTGGCTACGGGCAACCACCAGCTCGCCCACCAGATTCATCAACGCGTCGAGCTTGGACAGGTCCACCCGGATCGATTGGCTGAAGCTCCGCACCCCTTCTGCCGGTGGCCCACACGTCTCGGACGCGGACGAGGCCCCCGGGGAGGAGGGCTCAGCCGGGCGGGGGGATGGGGCCGGAGGAGCAAGCGGCTGGGCTGCCGGCGCCAGCTCCTCCACCTGGGCCCCGTGGGCCGCCACCGCGGCTCGGGCCTCCTCCAGGTCGGCCTTGAGACCCACTAGGAGCTCGAACTCCATGCGCTCCGGGGCCCCTTCGCCGGTGCCTGGCAGGGTGGAGATGATCTCCCCCAGACCCTTGAGGGTGGCGTTCAGGGCCTCCAGGTCGGTATCAAAGGTCTCGAAAGGGAACCCAACCTTCACCCGAACCAAGGTGCGGTTGGGGTTCTTCAGGGTGGCCTCGAGGCGGTGACGCTCGTACTCGGTGAGCACGGCCAGGACGTCATCACCCAGGCCCAAGGCGGCCAGGCCCTCCTCTCGATCATCCCTCCCGCCCTCGGCCGCCCGGACCAGCCGCTCCACGAACCCGGGAACTCCGGGGTCCTCCGGGGCTTGGCCTTGGGCCAGACGAGAGCACAGGTTCCGGAGCAGATCGAGGCCTTCGTAGAGCAGATCCATCACGGGCCGGGTACACCCGATCCGGCCCAAGCGCACGCCATCCAGCAGGGTCTCGGCCTTGTGGGCCACCTCGGTGATCTGGCCGAACCCGCACATGGCCGAGATCCCTTTCAGGCTGTGGGCTGCCCGGAAGATGCTGTTGACCACCTCGGGGTCAGGCTCGTCCCCCTCTGGGGTCTGCTCCAGCTCGGCCAGGTCGTCGGCAAGCCGGTCCAGGATGTCCTCGGCCTCGGCCAGGAACTCCTGGACGCTCTCGTCCGCCACGCAGCTCATGCCCCGGCCTCTCCGGCCCGAGGCTCCTCGCCCCCGGCTGCCTGCTCCACCGCCCGTTGGAGCCGTAGGAGGAACACGTCCAGATGTGCCTCTGCGTGGGGACCGTCCAGATCGGCCGGACACGGGGCCGGGACATAGGCGTCGGCCCCTGCTTCGGCGGCCCGCACCCGCACCCCGGCATCCCGGCAAGCCCCCACGACCACCACCACCCCGGCGGGCTGCAGCGCGCGGATCGAGGCAATCCGGCTCCAGGTCTCCTCCCCGGGGTCCGGTCCGATGCCGACGACCACCCAGGGAGACGGGGCCTCAGCAGGCCAGTCCCCCAGCAGGGCGGCGAGCCGGCCAGGGTCCGGCACGACCACCACCCCCTTGCGCTTGCGCCTCCACATCTGGGCGCACGCGTCCCGCAGCCTGGGGTCGGCCAGCTCCACCACGATCCGGGCCGGCTCGGGGGCGGAGCCCTCCTTGGCCAGACCCTCCGCCGCCAGAAACCCCGCCTGGATCCCCACGTCTAGAATGAAGGCCGAAGGGTTCAGAGAGAAGCGGTCCATCACCTCGTCGGGCTTGCCGAACTCGAACCGGAACGTCCCGCCCGGCCACCGAAGCACCTCGAACACGATGTCGCGGAACTGGCGGGACAGCACCTCTTGGACCGCCTCCGGTGACACCCCGAACTCCTCGCACAGGAGGGTCCCGATCCGGCGCTCCTCCCCCTCCGCGCTCTGTTGCCCCAGCGCCCGCTGGAGCTCCCGGCTGGTGAGGGCCCCGGCCTGCACGAGGAGCTCCCCCAGCTCCGGGTGCCGCTGGCTCGACTCGGCACGGATTAGCCGGCCGTCCCGGAACACCAGACGAGCTAGCCGGTCCTCATGCCGGATCTCCAGCACGCCCGACTTTTTTGAAGCGCCGACCACCTGGAGGAGATGGGCCAGGTCCCGATAACTCAGCGTGCCTTCCAACGGCATGATTATCCTCGCGTGGGGTGCTCCGAACACTCGGCCTACGGATCGGCGCCGGCCCCCCGCGGCTTTAGCCAGAGGCCACCGGCCTTGACCCATCGATCGGATCGGCTACGGACACCGCTAGCCCCCCTATTCAACGCCTGGCCCGTCCATTTTTCACAGCGACGTTTCATTGTGTTGCAAACCCCTGCAACCCTTGGAACAAACTCCCGGCCCTCCCAGGCCCACCCGTCCACGAGCCTTTGTTCTAACACGTGAATATCCATAGTGGTTTTCAATATTCTCCCACTGCCGGGGCCCTTGGCATGGGCCGTGCAAACTTCCCGGAGCGGCATGTTCCTTTTCTCACATTTTCTGGTCCTGAGGACGCCATGAAACCAGTCGTGATCGCGTTGGGCGTCGGGCTGACCGCCTGTCTGGGCGCCGGCGGAGCCGGAGCGTGGACCCTTTCCGGCGCGTCCCGCACCACCCTGCGGGCCTCGTGGGCCGACGCCGCCCCCGACCAGGACGACCAAGGGGCGTACGGCTCCCAGCTCCTGGTCCTGGAGGCGCAAGGCCTGCCCCTGAACAGCCGGGCCTTCTTCTCGGGCGCGTTCCGGTGGGACTTGGGCCAGGAGGAGCCGGACTCGGTGTTCTACAGCTCGGTGGACCGGTTTCCCGGCGGCAGTCACCTGTTCGTGTACGACCTGGGGCTCGTGTCCCGGCCCCTGCACGCCGTGGAGCTCACCGCCGGCCGGTTCTCGTGGGAGAGCGCCGAGCCCGTGCACCTGGACGGGGCCGGGGCCCGCGTGCGCCTGCCCCTGCTGCCGGTGGAGACGTCGGTGGAGGCCTTCGGCGGCCGCTTGGTGCAGTACTACGAGGATCTGGAGCGGGACGCCGCCTGGGGCGGGGCGGCCGAGGCCCGCCTTCCCTGGGGCGGCCGGCTTCGGGCCGACTACCTGGACTACTTCGACGATCTGCTGCGGCTGACCGTGCGGCAGACGCTCCGCGACCTCGCTTGGGCCAAGGCCAGCGCCGAGTGGGTGAACGGCAACCTGCGCGAGGCCCTGGTATCGGCCACCCTCTGGTGGGACCCCACCGGCACCGAGGTCGCGGCCAGCGTCTACAAGAAGGTGGGCAACGAGGAGGACGACGACTTCCTCCTGGACTTCACCGCGGACGCCGACCCCGGACGGTACCGGCTGGAGCGCCTCAGTCTGGAGCGACAGGCCCCCTATAACCAGTACCGGCTGGCCCTGGAGCAGCGGCTGGGGGACCACCTGACCCTGAGCGGCGCCTACACCAAGCGGGACCTGATCGACGAGGACCACTACGAGAGCCCCTCGAACACCAGCTTCGACGTGGTCCAAGCCGGCCTCGGGGTGTTCGATCCGGGGATTCCGGGCCTCTCGCTGCGGGCCGGCCTGTCGTGGTGGCTCGAGGACCGGCTGGACGGCCCCGAGGCCCGGAGCCTCTCGTACTCGCTGGACGCCGAGCAGCGGCTGCCGCGCGGGTTCGTGGCCTCGGCCGCGTACTACCGCAAGGACGAGGACATCAACAACGACCTGGAGAACCTGGTGGCCCAGAGCCTGGAGCTGGGGCTCGCCTACCGACCCGGCTCGCGATGGTCGGCGGATCTGACCTACCGCCGGGACACCGACGACCTGATCGAGGAGCTCTACGGGGTCGAGGAGACCCACTCGGTAGAGACCCGCGTCACGGTGCGTTTCTAGGGGATGACCATGAAGCTACTCAGCCGGCAATCGAATGGGCGCACTCACCTCCCCGAGCGGGGGGGCAAGGGACCTAGCGGAGAGCCGGGCGCGGCCCCCTGGCTCGCCGGGTTCGGTGCTGGGGGAATAAGACGGGCTTGCATCGCGGTGTTGGCGACTGGCGCGGCGCTAGCGCTGCTGGCCGGGTGCCGGGAGGAGACCGGCCTTCGATTCTCCCACGCCCTCCATGCGGAGGAGGCAGCCTGCACCGACTGCCACGGGGGTGACGAGGGGCTTCGAACCGGCATGGAGCCCTGCAAGGAGTGCCACGACATCGACGAGGCGAACCCCTCCGAGGCGTGCCTCACGTGCCACACCCGCGCCGGCGACGAGGACTACGCCGTGTCGAAGGCCCCACGGGGCCGAACGTACGCCGACGTGACGTTCGACCACGAGCCCCACGCCGACGTGGGCTGCGTCCGGTGCCACGGATCCACCCCGCGGGCCGAGAACCTGGCCTCGGTGGAGTTTCCCACGATGGAGACGTGTCTGGGGTGCCACGACGGGGACGAGGCGCCGGCCGACTGCTCCACCTGCCACGCCCGCATCCGTCGGGGCGAACGCCCCCCCTCCCACGACGGACTGTGGGAACAGCGCCACGGCCGGCGCACGGACCTGCGCGAGGCCGTGTGCCGGACCTGTCACCCCGGGCCGGACGCCTGCCGTACCTGCCACCGAACGGAGAAGCCCCGGAGCCACACCCTGGGCTGGAAGGACCGCAGCCACGGCCTGGAGGCCCGCCACGACCGCGACACCTGCCGCGCGTGCCACACGGCCACCTTCTGCTCCGACTGCCACCGGGAGGCCCCCCGCAGCCACGCCCCCCGGAACGGTTGGCTCGCCTCGGGGCATCGGATCCAGGGGGCTGCGGACACGGAGTCGTGCCGGGTCTGCCACGGCCGGACCGACCCCTCGTGCCTGGCGTGCCATCCGCAAGGGTATTGAAACCGGGCCCGGCAAAACCCAATCCCACGGAGAGGAACCATGAGAAAGATCCCGACCCTCCTCACCTCGTTGGCGCTGCCCGGCCTGCTGGCCGCGGCCGCGCCGGCGCTGGCCCATCCGGCCATCGAGATCCGCACCTTTGCGGACGCCGACCACGACGGCGTGGGCGATCCGGTGCGGACCGGCCTGGACGCAAGCGACACCCTGGCCGCCAACGGCCAGGACGGCGCCCTGGTGGCCGGACCGCCGATGAGCCCCAAGCAGACCTGCGGGCTGTGCCACTCGTACGAGAAGATCACCTCGGCCTACCACTTTCAGCTCGGGCTGGACGAGCGGGTGGACTCGGACGGCGACGGCTTCGCCGACGACCTGGGCAAGGTGCTGGCCGGGCCGGACGGGCTCCTGGCCACCCTGCCCACGCTGTACAACATCACGGCGCCCGGCCAGTTCGGGGCCTGGTGACCGCCCTCGTACCGCCAGTTGGCGGCACAGAACAACACGGATCACACCCGGTTCGACATCGGTACGGCCGACGAGATCGCCACCTGCACCTCGTGCCACATGGGCGGCGGCCCCTACGAAGCGGACCGGTTCGGCAACCGGTACGACGAGTTCTTCCAGGCCAACCGCGACCGGATCGAGGCCGGTGAGTTCGGCGTCCTGAACGGGGACTACTACCGGTACGACGTGGAGGACATCGGAGCGGCGCCGTTCTACATGGCCCGGGACCTCATGGGCGGCGGGCCCTCCCCGGCCCTGTCGGCCCCCCACCTGCACGACTGGGGCGAGAGCGGGGTGCTGGAGGCCGAGTGCCTGACCTGCCACCTCGATCCCTACGAGAACCGCCTCCACACCGCCGACGGGGTGGACGCCCAGAACTACGCGCCCCGGCTCAAGATCTTCCTGACCGCCAGGATGAACGAAGCCCGGGACGACTACGCCGACATCTGGACCATCTCGGTGGGGAGGTACCCCACCCCGGGCGAGATCCCCGAGGGATACGAGGTGTTCTCGATCGACCGGTACTCGAGCCCCCTCTCCGGCACCTTCGAGGCCGGCCGGTTCTACGCGGCGCCCAACTCGCCCGTGGCGAGCACCCGCGACTCGGTCAAGATCCCCATGGTCGAGGGCGGCAAGCCCGACGAGGCCGGCGGCACGAGCGGGTTCAAGATGCACAACGCCTACAGCCCGGCCGTGAACGCCGTGACCGCCGCGAACGGCGACAAGGTGTGGGGCAGCCGCAAGTTCCTGGGCTACTACTTCAAGTACGCGGCCACGGGCGGGCTCATGGGGCTCGACCTGGACGGCGACGGCGTGCCCCTGGCCTACGTGAAGCTGGTGAAAAAAGACGGGGTGAGCCTCTCCCAGGTCCCGGACGAGGTGCAGAATTACTTTACGGTGCAGACCTACTACGACCCGGACGATCTCGAGCTCTTCGCCGCCCAGTCCGGCACCAAAGCCCCCCTGCTCGCCAGCGACGACACCGGCGGCCACAAGTGGGACCTGATCTGCGGCCGGTGCCACGTGGGCTTCCGCGACCCCGTGAACCAGGGGCTGTACATCCGGCCCGACGTGATGGGCATGAAGGCCGACATCCCCAAGCGGGGCACCTTCTGGAAGATGGAGTACGACGGCGAGGAGAACTACGACAAGGCCCTGGAGGAGGTCGAGGCCGGAAGGAAGAGCGAGGGAGACCTGGCCGGCTACGACGTGCACGCCGCCCGGGGCGTGGAGTGCGTGGACTGTCACGCCACCAAGGCCGAGGGGCCGACCGCGCCCGACCACGACTTCGGCAAGGGCATCGACACCGGCGGCACCGTGCGAAACGACCTGGACTTCCAGAAGGTGAAGGTGTGCACCGACTGTCACAACCCGGACCAGATGACCCTGGCCCACCGGGACAGCTTCGGGTCCGAGGAGATCGTGGCGGACCACTTCGAGAACGTGGCCTGCGAGACCTGCCACATCCCCTACAAGAGGTACTGGCCGTTCCGGGCCTTCGACTACTCCATGGGGTTCTCCTACAACTTCGACTCCCGGTTCATGCCGAACCCGGCCGACCCGGGAGACATCTCCCAGATGGTGCCGTTCTCGTTCTTCGCCGCGTTCGGCATCCAGGACCCCCAGCCGGGCTACTACGCGGCCGCCCCATTCTACGGGATCGGGGGGCTCCAGTGGGTCGGCCAGTCGAACCCGATCTTCGGGATGGACGTGGTGACCTCCATCGCCTACTTCGACCCCAACGGGCCCGACCCGCTGGTGGCCCAGAAGCTCGCGCTGGACGGCAAGGAGCCCGGGTTCGGCTCGGACCGGGCCCTCGACCCCTACGCCATGTTCTACACCATGATGACCGACCCGGACGGCTCGGCCACGATCCCCGTGCCCGACGACGAGGGGAACTTCGACCCGGCGGACATGACGGAGTTCTTCCGCACCGCCAACGGAAAGAGCTACTTCGAGTTCACCCCGGTGCTCTACAAGAAGCCCGACCGGGACGGCAAGATCAAGATCTACCCGGGCAACCCCGTGGCGGCCGTGACCTGGGTGGTCTACGACCCCGACGACCCGGCCAGCATGCGGGTGCTGGCCCCCCGGGAGCTCAACTCCATCCTGGCCGGCGCGGTGTCCCGGGAGGTGATGCCCGGCCGCCACCAGATCGGCATGGTGCTGATCTCGAGCACCGTCACCCGGGACGAGTCCGGCGCGATCACCGCGTACGACCCGGCCACGATCGTATGGGACGACAACTTCGACCTGCGGCCCGAGATCTCCAACGAGACCGAGCTGGACCTGGTGAAGGCGGCCTTGAAGACGGTGCTGGAGAAGGAGGACGCCTACGCGGGCGTGACCTCGCCCGACTACGGCGCGAACCTGCGGCTCGCGATCGTGGCCCACTACTTCACCGTGAGCCACAACGTGCTGCCCGCCTCCCAGGCCCTGGGGGCGCCCAAGGACTACGACAAACTGGGCGGGGTGGACCCGACCACCGGGAAGATGGTCCCCCCGCCGGGGGTGGTGGAGGCCGGCAAGACCCGCCAGTGCGTGGACTGCCACGCCCAGGGCACCGATCCGGTCTACGGCGGCGACCCGGACGTGGTCCTGAACGCCCGGCTGTCGAACCGCACGGTCACCTTCCTGCCCTGGACCATCGAGAACTTCGAAGGGCTCGTGGCCAAGGGCAAGATCTGGGTCGAGCCCGAGGTGGGCTACATCCACCCCGTGGACGTGAACCGCGACGGCGACACCGACGACGTGGCGCCCGACTTCTCCACGGTGGAGACCACCGGCACGGTGACCCCGGCCGACCTGATCGGCGCCACCCAGGCCGAGATCCTGGAGCACACCGAGGAGGCGGCCCGGGCGTTCGCCAAGCTGGCCGGCCTCACCCCGGTGGAGCCCGGGGAGGAGCCCGTGACCGCGGAGGAGCCGGCCCCCACCCCGGAAAGCGGGGACGGCAGTGGCTCCACCGGCTGCTTCCTCCAGACCCTGTCCCGACCCTGACCCCAGGGTCACGTTCCCCCCTACGCCCCGGGCGGGCTCCTCCTCCCCCCGGGGCTTTTTTTGTCGCTGGGTCAAGCCTTGCGCCCGGTGACGTCTCACTCGAGGTTGCCACCGCCCCATCTCGATGTAAAATATGGTTTGTTTTTACGCAAAGCCGTCGGGACCAGGAGGCGGGAGGTGGAGACTCGGGATCTCCTCCCCGAGCTCGGAGAGCTGGCTCAAAAGAACCAATGGGACGCGTTCGCCGCCAGGCTGGCCGAACAGGGGCTGGCGTGGTGGTTCGAGATGGACGTTCCTGCCATCCGCCGGCATTTCGAGGTGCTCCGGTCCCACCGGCATTCCGGCCTGTCCCCCCGGCTTCGGCTCCTGGAAGGGACCGTTGCGCCACTGCCCACCGACCGGGAGCCGCGGAAGGTGATGCAGGACATCTCCTTGCTGTACCGGCTGTTCCAGGTGAACCGAGATCCAGAGGGAGCCGCGGCCGCATGTGGGCTCGCGGTGGCCGCCCTGTGGGACTTCGGGGTGGAATGGTCCCGATCCCGGGCATGGGCCGACCGGATCGACCGGCTCGTCGAACAAGCGAAACTCCCCCCTTTGGCCCGTGCCTCTGCACTGGCGTTCCGCGCCTTGATGCTCCTGTTCCACCGGGGGGACCCCCACCGAACGCTGGACACGCTGGATCACCAGCGCCGGGCCGCAGAGGAGGCTCGCTCCTCTTCCATGGTCCTCTACGGCGCCACCCTCCAAGCCATGGCGCTGGCATACCAGGGGTGCACGGAGCGGGCGGTGCTCGTGCTGGAGGAGACCGAGCCGTTCGTGGATCGGACCTCTCCCACCTCGTACACGCGCCTGTACCATCGGATCATGCAGGGCATCGTGCTGTGCACGGCCGGCAGGCCGGCCGAGGCCTACGAGGTGCTCCGGGGCACGGGCGAAGACCTTCTTCCGGAGGACCGGAGGGTCTCGGTCAGACTCCTGCTCCAAGGAACTCGGCTCCTGGCGGCATCCCTGGCCCGCCACGCCGACGAGGTCCCCCTGCTGGAGGCCAGCGTCAAACACCTGGCGGTGGGGGAGCAGGTCCACTTCTTCTCGTCGCTCATGCACTTTTCGGTGGGCCTGTTCTACCTGGGGGCCGGCCGCCCCTATCGGACACTGGCCCATGCGGAGCGAGCAGAGCGGGCGGCGCTCCGGGCCGAGAGCTCACCGGCCGAGGAAATGAGCCGGATCCTCCAAGCCTTGGCTTTGGCCGACCTCAATGAGAACGAGGAGGCAGGAGCCCGGCTCGACGAAGCGATCCAAAGGTGTCGGGAGCGGGGGCTCTTTCTGTTCTCCGAGGGGGCGAGCCTGGATCGGGCTGCCCTGCTGGTGCACCGTGGAGAGAACGAGGAGGCCAGGCGGTTGCTCGACCAGGCGCGGGAGCTGCTTCCGCCCGGGCGCCCCCTTCTTTCGGCCTTTCGGCCGCCCGAGTTCACCCGCCGTCTCCTGGAGCGACTGGAGGCCCGCACCGACACTCCGGCTTCCGTGCAGGGGCTTCTCGAGGCAGCCGAGGAGCGGCCGGTGCGGATCCAGAGCTTGGGCGGGTTCTCCCTCACCATGCTCGGGACCATCGTGTACGACCGGCGCTGGCGCTCCTCCCGCACCCAGCAGCTGTTGAAGCTCCTCCTCGCCTTTGGGGGGGAAAAGGTCCCCGTGGATTGGCTGACCGAGCTGCTGTGGCCGGACGCCCTCGGCGACCAGGCCCGGGCCAATCTCAAGACCACCTTGGCCCGGCTTCGGCAGGTGGGCACCAAAGGGAGCGAGCCCGTGCGATGGATCCACTGGAAGCACGGACGGCTGTCCCTTTCCCGCTCGACCGTGTTCGCCGACTCGCTCGTTTTCGAAAGGGCCGGAAGGTCGGCCCTCCGAAGCCGTTCGCCCCGAGAGGTCGCCCGGGCGCTGGAACTCTACTGCGGGGACTTCCTCCCCGGGGACGACTCGTACGGGATCGTGGAGAACCGCCGGGAAACCCTCAGGCACCTCCACGTATCCCTCGTGGAGTGGCTGGTGGAGCTGGCCGGTCACCATCTCCCCGAGAGTTCCCTGCTGGACCACCTCTCCCTGGCCGTAACCGCCAACCCCTCGTCGGAGCGGCTGTACGCCATCAAGATGGAGCAACTGATCCGCCAGGGCTATCCCATGGAAGCCCTCCGAACCTTCCGACAGGCAGAGGCGTTCTTCCGCGATACGTTCGGCTCGCCCCCCGGCCCGGTGCTTCGCAGACTGGCCGTCCGGGCGCGGGAGGGCACTCCCGGCTGATTTTTTCTGCGCCAGATCAGTCGTATTACCAAAACTGTTACCCGCCTGAACCCCTCCCCTTGCTACTTTGGCTGACCACACCCCTTTGGTTGGGTTTCCCATCGAGATTTCCTGGGGAGAGGTCGGCCATGGGATACCCGCTCGGGTTCTCCGTAGGCCCCCGGCGGCAGGGGGCCCTGCTGCCGGTTGCCGCGCTCCTCGGGGCCCTCTTTGCCCTGCTGGGAGGTCCCCGCGCCGGGGAAGCGGCTGTCCCCGGACGCAACCCCGTGGGGACACCCGCTGTGCTCTCCCGCCCGGTCGAGGCGGATGCCGTTGCCGCGGTCCTCCACTACCGCGTGGCCGGCACCCGGGCCTACCGCCGGATCGAGCTTCCGGTGGAGGACGGCCGGGTCTCGGTGCAGATTCCCGCTTCCGCCGTGGTACCGCCGGGCGTGGAGTACTACCTGGAGGTGACCACGGCCGACGGCCGGGTGGTCACCGATCCCGCCTTGTACCCGGCCTACAACCCGTACCGGATCGAGGTGGCGGCTGCCGGACTGCGGGGTGCGGCCCTGGTGGGGGCCCCGAACGGCCGCGTTCCGGCCCGGGGCCCCCTGGTGATAAGCCTGGACGGGGTGGCAACCGGGGTCCGCTTCTTCCTGGACGGGGCGGATGTGACGTCCGCGGTGGAGAGGCAGGGGTCCCAGGTCCGGTACGTGCCCCCGGCCCCGCTGGAGCCCGGCCGGCACGTGTTGGTGGCTCAGGCGCCGGGGGGCCACCGAGTCGAGGTTCCGTTCGTGGCGGAAGGCCCGGCCGAGGGGCCCAGGGGGGTACTGGCCGTGGACGGAAGCGTGTCGCTCAATTACGGCCGCAACGTCAGCAGCCGGGACACCGCCGCGTCCGACCGGGTCTCGGGCAACCTGAACCTGGAGTTCTCGGCCCAGAAGGGCAAGTTCGCCGCGCGGTTCTCCGGCGTGAACCTCCAGTACGTCAAGGACGCCCCCGACGAGTTCACGATCTCCTCGGGGTACCTGCTGACCCTGGCCTACGGCGCCCAGTCGTTCGAGTTCGGGGACCTGTCCATCGACGAGACCCCGCTCACCGCCTCGGGGTTCGCCCGCCGGGGGGCCCGGCTGAACATGGAGGTTCGCAGGATCAAGGCGCGCCTCTACAACGTGCGGGCCGACACGGTGGAGGGGTTCGAGGCGGGGGTGTCGCTGGACGACCCCGGGAGCCAGGTGTACGGCCTGGCCGTGGAGGCCCCCCTGCTCCCGGACGACCGGTTCTCCATCCACCTGAGCGCGCTCACGGGCCGCAACGAGAACCGGGCCGGGTTCAACACGGGAACGAGCCTGGGCCCCTCCCGGGGCCAGACCGTGGGCCTGGGGTTCCGGGGCACCCTGTTCGGAACGAACCTGAGCGGCGAGTTCGCGTGGAGCCGGTTCGATCCGGACACCACCCGGGGCCCAGGCATGGAGGCCGACACCGCGTGGCAGGTCAACGCCAGCCGGGACGTGGTCGTGGGCTCGCTCTCCCTGGGGCTGCTGCGCTACGGATCGGACTACGCCACCATCGCCAACCCCAACTTCACGGGCGACCGCCAGGCCGTGCAGGCGGGCTTGTCTTCCGGGTTCGGCCCCATCTCTCTCACTCTTTCGGGCGCCTACAGCGAGGACAACGTGGACCGAGCCGGCGGCCGGCCCATCGTGTCGAGCCTGACGGGGAACACCTCGGTGGGGGTGGCGGTGCCGGGCTGGCCCGCGCTCAACCTGGGCTACGGCATCTCCCGCCAGAAGAGCCGCTCCGAGCCCCCGGGCGGCCAGGCCGTGGACAACGTGAACCACACCCTGAGCGCGGGGCTTTCATACGGCCGGGAACCATGGAACGCCGCCCTCAGCGCCAGCATGGGGTTCCTCCAAAACCGCCTTTCGGGCGGGTCGGACGCGCGCACCCGGAGCATCACCCTTTCTGGAGGGTGGAACGGCGAGCGGCTCTCCATCACGCCCAGCCTTTCGTACAACGAGTCCGACTCGGGCGGCCCGGTATACCGCACGCGCTTGGCCACCCTGAGCCTGACCCTGCCCCTGTGGCCCGAGGTCGTGGGCCTCTCGGGCCAGGGCTCCTACCAGAGGGCCGACACGTCGGACGGCTCGGTCGACACGGCCACCTCGAGCGGGAGCGTGCGGTTGTCGTGGAACGTGCAGGCCCTGCTCAAGCGGGTGGGCCTGGGGTGGGCCAACGTGCAGTTGGCGGTGTCGGCCGACTACAACCGCCACGACGACCGCAAGGACCCTTCCCGCGACCGGACGGAGTCCGTGGTGTTCCTGACGTTCAACCTGGGGGCGCCGTACCGGTTCCGGGCGGAGACGGAGTGGTGACATGAGTGCGGGACATCGGGTGCGCGCGATCCTGGCCGGGGCCCTGAGCGCGTTGCTCGCGGGGTGCGCAGGCGCGCCCCAAGCCCCGCCCGGCCCGCCGGCGCTTCCGCCGGTCCAGGGCGGGGCCACCACCGGCCCCCTCCGGATCGAGCGGCTGGAGATCACCTTTCCCAACGGGTTCGGCTCGATCACCGTGCCCAAGGGGGCCCGTCTCGCGGCCCGGGCGGTGATCCGGTGCTCCGGAAACGGGGCGTTCCGGGCCGACTGGGTGGTGGACGGCCGGGTGGTGGAGACCGTCACGCGCACCGTGACCTACGGAAAGACCTTCGAGTTGACCACCCCGGCGGGCGCGCTTCCCACCTTCGAGCCCGGGCCCCACACCGTGACCTTGAGGATTCGCGAGCCGAGGCCCGGGTTCGACCCGCCGGTGGTGCGGTATCTCGTGGTCATGGAGTGAGTGTCAAGGAAGGGGGAAGGACATGCTGCGGCGGTTCCTCGGCTTCTTGGGACTGTGCTTGCTGGCCGCACGGCCCGGCCCAGCCGCGGCGGCTGTGGAACTGGAGATCACGGCCGAGGGGGTGGGCCCCACCACCGCGTCCCCCGTGGTGGTGGTGGAGCACGTGGAGCTGCGGTTCCCCAACGGCACGGGCCGCCAGACCGTGGCCAAGGACGAGCCCGGGTTCTACGCCGAGGCGCTGTTCCGCTACCAGGGGAACGGCACGCTGCGGATCCAGTGGATCGTGGACGGCCGGATCCTGGTGGAGACCGTGGAGACCCTCACCTTCGGCACCGACCTGGTGACCCGGTCCGACAAGACCGGGGTGGCCCTGCCCACGTTCGAGCCGGGCCCCCACACCGTGACCCTCACCTTTGACAACGGCTCGGGGCAGCCCTCGGCCCTGGCGGTGCCCGAGATCACCTACTTCGTGGCCGAACGGGTCCCGCCGTCGCAGCGGCCCGGAATCCGGCTGACCGCGCCGGCCGAGGGCCAGCGGTTGGACCCCCGGCTCCTGTCCTTCGCCTGGCGGCCCGTGGACGCGCCCCCGGGATTCTTCGACCGGTTCCGCGTGGAGGTGAGCCGTGAGGCGCCCGTCTCGCCCAAGGGGGCGTCCGGAAAGGGGCGCGCGGAGGGCGAAACCGGACCGGTGCTCGCAGCCGAGGTTCGGGAGCACCGGTGGTGGCCCGACCTGGGGCGGGTGGTTGCCCTGGGCGCCGGGAGGTACCGCTGGAAGGTGATCGGGTTTCCGGCGGACGGAAGCGCCCCGGTCCGCAGCGGGGAGGGCTCGTTCGATCTCTCCGAACCCCCTCCTCCGGGGGGGACGTTCTTTCGGGCCGTGGAGGTGGCCCCGGCCCCGGTGGACGAGCGCACAGGCGAGGTGCAGCCTCCGCTGGAGCGGCTGCTCCAGAGCCTGAACCGGCTGGAGCGGGCCGAGGTGGAGGCCGGCCGCCGGGTGACCTTGCGGGTTCGGGTGGAGAACAGCTCGTTCCAGGAAAGGCAGGCCCTCCAGCTCGAGGTCCACGAGGTCGCCTCGGGGCTCGTGTCCGTAACGGGGCTTCCCCCGCTTCCGGCTTGCGGCTCGCCGGTGGCCTCAGGGGCTGGGAATCCCTGGGTGGAGCAGTCCGGATACCTCACCCTGGGCGAATCGCCCCAGGCGTTCCAGGAGGGCGTGGACCGGGCCCAGGCCCGCCTGGAATGCCGGGGGAGCTTTGCCGAGTTGCCCGTGGCTTGGGACGTCCCCCTGACCCGGGAGCAGGGTGAGCTGGTCTTCCGCCTCAAGGAGGGGGGCGTGATCCTGGACACGGCGCGGCTCGTCTGGCGGGCCGTGCCCGCCCAGGGGGCCGGCGCCTTTGATTTTTCCGAGTACGTGCCCGTGGCGCGCAAGCCGGTAGAGGGGCGGTTTCCGAGCGGGTTTCCGCTGTACCTGGACATGGCGGGCTTTCGGATCGAGGTGGCCGAGTACGATGCGGCCAGCTCCACCCGCTGGGGCCTTTACGGCCGCGGCGTGGTGCGGTGGAGGGGCGACGGGAACCGCACGCCGGTGGAGGTGGCGTTCGAGGGGGTGAGGGGTGATCCCACGGGCGAACCGCTGGGGTGGAGGGTTACGCGGGGGCTCGCGCAGTTGGCGGGCGATCCGGTCGCGTTGCAGCTCTTCGGCCACACGGTTCGGATCCAGGCCTTGAGGCTGGAGCCAGACCGGGCCCGGGCCGACGTGGCCGTGGTGATCACGGCCACCACACCCTGGTCCCCCCGGATGCCGGTGTGGGTGGGGGCCCGGGACGTGCCGGTCCTGAACGGCGGGGAGTTCGTGGCCGAGGCCGCGGTGCCGCCGGGCACCGTGCTTCCGGGGAACGTCCCGCCCCCCGGGGTGGAGAGCACCTATCTGCCGGTGGACGTGTTCGCCGGGGGGAGCCGCCTGCTGATGGACTTTTCGCCCCACCTGGGCTACGGCGCCGCGGCCGACGACCCGGAGTGGACCGGGCTGGCCCTGATCTCGGCCCTGGTGCGCGTGCCGGTGCGAGCACTGGACGACGTTTCCTTCACCGGCTTTGACGAGGCCCTCCTGGGGGTTTTCGACACGAGGGAGCCGGCCTGGCTCTACGGGCGGGCCCCGTTCCTTCGGATCTCACCTGCAGGCTCCGTGTCGGCCGAGGGGGTGGAAGTGGTCCGCGCCTCGGAGGTGCCGGCGGACGTTCTGAAGGGCGATCCCAGGGGCGAGATGGAGCCCTTGTCCCCCTCGGGGTTCCGCATCGGGTTCTCGGGCGGAACGTTCGACCTTGTGGACGGCGGGGTCGGGGGCCTGGACCTGGCCGGCTGGATCCGGCTGCCCCAGGACCTGGGCGGGGG